>JAZLEI010000068.1:0-58623 GCA_045615205.1 Acetatifactor sp. | reverse complement strand
TTGGGATATGCACATACGGATATCGGTTTTTGCCCGGTGGCAATTCCTCGTGAATTTGTGAAGGAGGCTGAGGTCAGGATGGCTTTATCCGCAGATAGTAAAACGTCTGTAAGCAGGGCGATTTTAGCCTGTAAGCTGTGCAATGGTAAGGTGATACATTTCTATTTGTCCCGTTTTCAGGGAAGCCACATGGCTGTAGAGCTGTTACATAAGCATGGATTTGAGTTTACAGTGCGAAATGATGTGGTGGAATACCGGTAAATACAAAGGCTCCCATGACAGAGGTTAGTTTCTGTCGAGGGAGTCTTTTTGTAAAACATATTTTTGGGGTAGGATTTAGCAACTTTTCTATGAAATGATTTCTTTTAAAGCATTTACGGCTGCGTCAAAAGCGGCACGGGAGGATTCGTAGCAGTAGGGTCCCATTTCTGTTTTTTGGTCAGCCTCTAACTGCTGGAAGCCTTGGAATACGGTTAAATGAGGCTCTAAAGTCAAAACTTTTCCTTTGTATCGGTTCAAAAGGTAGGGTATATTGCCAATTCCCTTTCCGGCAGGTACTACAGAACCATTCAAAAGAGCATCCTTTATGTGCATGTATTCTATGTAATTCTTTAATAAATCCCAGGCTTGAATAGTGTCCTGACCACATTGAATATAGTTAGCCGGGTCAAAAACTGCCTTGATTTGCGGGAAAGTCTGATGAATAAGGGCACAACGGCTGGCCATATCCCCAAAGATACCCTTTTCGTTTTCGTGGCAGAGCAGAACATTGGTATTTTGAGCAGCATCGTTGAATTTTCCCAGACGTTCCATAACTGCGTCGGTATAGTTTTCAGCAGGCTCCTCGGAAGGAAGATAGAAGCTGAACATACGAATGTTCTTGGCACCCAGTATTTCTGCCAGTTCCAGACCATGTTTGAATTTCTCCAAATGGGGCTCGAAGGAATCGTGAATACCGATTTTGCCATAAGGGGAACCCAGAGACCAAACCTGAATGCCGGCATCGTCCAGTTGTTTACGAACTTCTTTTGCCTTTTCGTTTGTAAGGTCTGCGATATTAATACCATCTACTCCACGGATTTCCAATAGGGAAATACCATTTTCCTGCATTGCAGTGATTTGTCCCTGTAATGTTGCATCTGCTTCGTCTGCAAATGCGGCTAATTTAAATGCCATATGTAATCCTCCCTTTGCAGTGGTTTGCTTGATAAGTCTATTATAGTCTGCCACAAAACGCATGGCAATTGTTACGACGAGCACAAAACATTGCAAATTCGTGCATGGTATGGTATGATATACGCGAGCAGAAAATCAAGCGAGGGAGGACAGCGTATGCCGATATTGTGTGAATACCAGACCCCGGAGTTGCATTTGCGTCATGTGGTGGATGAACACCCGAATGACAAATATTTCTCCATGCATGTACATAATCATTGTGAGATTTTTTGCTATTTGTCCGGAAATGTGAAGTATCTGGTAGAAGGCTATGAGTATGCATTAGAGCCGGGAAGTATTATGTTGATGCGACCGTCTGAGACCCATAGAGCCAGAATTGTCAGTGATAAAACCTATGAGCGTTTTTCTTTGAATTTTTATCCGGAGGCGATAGATAGTATTGATACAGAGCATCGTCTGATGCGTGCTTTTATGGACAGACCCTTGGGATGTGGTAATCTGTATCTGCCTTCTGAATTAAAAGGAGTACAGCCCAGAGATTTTTTTGAAAATATGTGTCTTCCGGCAAGAGATGATTATGATAGGGAATTAAAAATACATACACAGCTGTTTGCTCTATTAGACATTATTAATGAAGCTTACATGAGAAGGGCAGATCATGAATTCCAGCCACCACAAACTTTGGCAGAGCAGATGGTGGCCTATGTAAATGCAAATTTGTTCGATGAGTTATCCGTGCCCTATCTGGCGAAGCGATTTTTTATCAGTCCTTCGCAGGTGGGCAGGATATTTAAGAAAGCCACCGGTACCGCACCTTGGGAATATATTACAATCAAACGTCTGAGTGCGGTCAGGGAGAGAATACATAGTGGAGAGCTGGCAAAGGAAGCCAGCCTCAAGTGCGGTTTTTCGGATTATTCTGTGTTTTACCGGGCGTATGTCAAGTATTTCGGCTGTGCACCCAGAAATGACAAATAGTGACTATGTAAAAAGGCATATAAAGGGAAACACCAGGTGCTTATTTCTTAAAGATGCCGGATATTTTTTCGGTATTCCATAGGAGAAGCGCCTTCGTGCCGTTTGAAAACCGTGCTGAAATATCTGGGGTCAGGGAAGCCGCATTTGACACCGATTTCTGAAATAGGAGTATCTGTGTGCAGGAGCAACAGTTTCGCTTCACTGATGCGACGGTAAGTAACATATTCCGTAGGGCGCATGTGCATGGTTTCGTGAAAAATGCGACACAGATGCTGCGGGGAAACACCGGCTAATTGTGCCAAAATGGTTATGGAAAAGTCTTCTTGAAGGAAGGGGCACCATGGTCCTTCTTTATGGTATGGCATACGGATTATATTACGGATGAGAAGAACAACACAAAGGCATCCTTGGATGAGATATATAACAGCGAGTATTTTATTACCTTGGATGAACTTCCCTTTCTGGGGAATGTGTCAGGAACGGAAGAAGTAACCGATGTGACAGAGGAGGTTTCGTATATGGAAAAATATGAAGAATTGGTTGTAGTGAAACCGGAGGATAGTGTGTGTCAGGAGCAGGCTGATGTGGATTACGGCGCATTTCAAAAGTACACTTATTATTCCACTACTGCAGAACGTGATACCAATGTGAATGTTTTGTTGCCTCCGGGTTATTCAGAGGAAAAGGAATATCCGGTGCTCTATATTCTCCATGGGTTCTGGGATAATGAGGAATGGATGGCAAGGCCGGTGGTTAGCCTGAGTACCATGCTGTCTAATCTCTATGCTTCCGGTGAGGCAGAGGAAATGATTGTGGTGTTGCCCTATATATATTGCAGCAAAGATATGCCTTATTGCACAGCCATGGATTTGACGAATAGCCTGAATTATGATAATTTTATAAATGATTTAACTACAGATTTGATGCCATTTATCGAAGAGAACTTTTCCGTGGCAAAGGGAAGAGAAAATACCGCCATTACCGGCTTTTCCATGGGTGGTCGTGAGTCATTGTTCATTGGTTTTGAATATCCGGAACTGTTTGGATACATAGGTGCGGCATGTCCGGCACCGGGACTGGTGGAAATTCCAAATTCTCCCATGCATCCGGGACAGATGACAAAGGAAGAGATGGTGTTTGAGGAAGAGGTGCCTTATCTGGTACTTGTCAGCGGTTCTAAGGCAGACGGTGTGGTAGGGTCTTCCCCAAAGGATTACCATAACACCATGACGGAGAATGCGGTGGAACATATATGGCATGAGCTTTCGGATACAGGACATGATCACAGCAGTGTAAAGCCTCATTTGTACAATTTCCTGCGACTGATATTTCGCGTGTAGGGATAGGAATTGTTGTGAAATAAACGGATGGTATTGCTGATATTGTGTGGTGCACAGAAGGAGTACATCGATTATGAAAAGAAGAACGAAAAAAATGCTGTATGCAAGTCTGCTTTTGAGCCTTTGTTTGTTAGCTGGCTGCGGACAGAACGGAGTGGAGGATAATCACATGCAGAAAGAACAGAATCCGGAAACGGTAGTGCAGGAAACTCCTACAGAGGAGCCAATGCCAACAGTAACACCCATGACAGAAGAGGAACAGATCCATTATGATATGTTGGAGCGTTCCGTTCTTTCCATCGGCAATAATGAGCGTATGAAAAAGGCTATGGAAAAGGCCGGGAAGGGTGAGGATGTGACACTTGCGTATATCGGCGGTTCCATTACCCAAGGCTATAATGCAGGAACAACAGAGATTTTTGCAAAGCTGTCTTCTGATTATTTTCGGGATACTTATGCAACAACTGGGAAAGTGAACTATGTGAATGCAGGACTGAGCGGTACTCCGTCTCTGCTGGGACTAATTCGTTCTGAAAGAGATATTTTTGAAGCGAAACCGGATGTGGTATTTATTGAATTTGCTGTGAATGATGCGCAAGACAATCTCAGCATATCAGCGTTTGAAAGTTTGGTGAGAAAAGCCTTGGAGCAGGAGCAGGAACCTGCGGTAGTATTACTGTTTTCCATGACGGAAGATGGATATACCTGTCAGAATACCATGCAACTTATCGGTATGAACTATAATTTGCCTATGATTAGTGTGCCAAACGCTTTGAAACCGGAGTTTGAAAGCGGACGTATGAAGTGGGCAGATTGGGCGGATGATGGTTCCCATCCGAATAAGGATGGTCAGAAGCTGTACAGTGAGTTTATTATTCGTTACTTTGATAAGGTGAAGGAAGCGGAAATGTCTGCCCCATATGTACTTCGGGATAAGATGGTAAATCTGGACTATACAACCATGAAGATGCTGGATAAAGACACGCTTCAGGTGTTAGTAGCAGGTTCCTTCCGGGAAGAAAACGGTCATGAAGCTTTTCCGAATGGTTGGGTAAAGCCCACAGAAGTGGCGGAAAATGCATCTTTTGTGTTTGAACTTGACTGTAGAAGCTTATTCCTGGTGTATAAGGAAGCAAATAATGCATCTTTTGGTACAGCAGAGGTTTATGTAGATGGAGAAAAGGTATACACCATTGACTCCAACAAATCTTCAGGCTGGTACAATCCTGTGCCTGTGCGAGTGTATAGAGGTCAGGAATGTAAGAATGTGAAGGTAGAAATTCGGATGCAGGAGGGGGAGGAAGAGAAATCCTTTAGCCTGCTGGCAGTTGGATATTGTGTAGAGTAGAAAATGCCCCTTACAGAAAGGAATGGATAATTACTCGTTTGAGCTGAGAAAGCTCCGGTTTGAGTAGCATTCGATTTCTGTGAGGGGCAAGTTTGTTTATCGATGTCTTAAGGTTAGTTAGATGCATCTTCTTGTTTGTTTGTAGAAATGTTGTTTAAAAACTTCTTGACGGAGATATTGTTCTGTCCACGCTTAGAATAAGCGAAACCTATTTTTCGTTCCGGGATGGTTTCTTCGGTGACAAATTCCAGAAGTTCCCCCTGTTTGAATTCTTCGGTAACAAATTCCTTGATAACGCACGCGATTCCCAGACCCAGCTTGGCAAAGTCTATTAGCAGGTCCATGGTGGTCACTTCGATACGGTTTTCCAGTGCAATGTCCTGCTTCGCCAGATAGCGGTCCACATACTGACGAGTTACATTGTTTTTGTTTAACATCAGAAAAGTGGCAGAGCTCATAAGCTCTTTCTCTGTAAGGCCGGTAATGTCGGTTTTTTCGTAGACCAGAGCAGCTTCTTCTGTAAGTTTCTCCAAATACTCCGGACTGGTAACCAGGGTGTCGTGAATCGTTTGAAGGGGCTGGAAGTTTAAATTCCCCAGACGTTCGGATTCCCCTACAAGACCGATATCCAAGGTGCCATTGTCCAGTGCAGTCAATGTTTCATAAGTGGATTGACAGGAGATGGATACCTTGATGTTTGGATTGGCAGCAATAAAGTCCTTTAAATAGGGGAGGAGCACATATTTGCAAAGGGTGGTGCTGACACCGATGGAGATACTGCCTACTCCCAGTGCATTGTTTTGGTGGATTTGTTCTTCCCCCTGTTTAATGGCTTGAAAAGCAGTTTCCAACTGTTGGTATAAAATTTGTCCGCTTTCCGTCAAAAACACGCCCTTCGAGGTGCGTTGCAGTAAGGGAGTAGGGAAATTCTCCTCTAGCTTGGAAATGGACTTGCTGACTGCAGGCTGGCTGATGTACAGTTTCTTGGCTGCTGCGGATATATTGCCGCACTGGGCTACTGTGTAGAAGATGTGGTATAGGTTTAGTTGGTTCATGGTGAAGCTGCCTTTCTTGATGGTAATTCGTTATTGCTTTTTATTTTATCATAACTTGAAGTTATAATAAAGTGGTGTTGTGTTTTTTGATGAAATTTGTAGTGTAGAAAGATAGAAGGTGCTTGTGGGGATAGGATTTAAAGCGTATAATTAAAATGTAGAGTAAGGAAATGTTGTTGTTTTGTTCTGATATTGTAAAGAAACAATGAGAACGAAAACCAGTAATAAGAGAAGGAGTTTTTATGAAAAAACAATGGAGAGTGACCGTTCTTTTGGGGATAATTGGACTGGTAATATTGACAATTGTTTTAGGAATATATAGCACAAGGAACGTAGAAGAGGCTAAGCCGGAACTTTCAAAATCGGAAGTTTCAGAAACAATTCAGGTGGAAAACAAGGATGTCTTGGAGAATTGTACGTATAGCAAATATGATGTAGAAACGCATTATAGTGGTCAGTATTATGTGGTGGCAAGCTATCCTGTTTTGGTGCAAGAGCGAATTGTGGATTTGGAAACAGATTGTATGGTGACAGATTATGTTGTCGAAAAGAAGGATGGGGATGGTAAATATCGGACAGTGTATGATACCGCTCACCATATCCTTCCGGTAGAACAAGAGATTGTTACAAAGAATCCTTATGACCATTATTCCGCGTATAAGGAATTGGATTTGCAGCCTATCGTGGATATGTATGGTGATGGAGAGTATCGTGTGATTAGTATGGGAAAGGGAAAGAAGAATGCAAAACCCTATTTCATTCCCCATGAGTATTTTGTGGTGTCCGGAGAACATTTGGAACGGAAGGATACTTTTGGTGAAACATTTCAGATAGAGGAAGCAGATTTGCAGAATTTGCATATTAACAATAATGGTACCATATATGATATGACCCGGGAGGAGCAAAAGCAATTTATTGACTTTATACTAAATATGGAATGTGTCGCCTTGAATGAGCAAAAATATCGGGATGTGTTTCGTTGTATTTCAAATTCTCCTGTAGCCGGTGCGTATTACCTGATAGCACTAAACATGGAGGGGCATGAATCTTGCTACATTTACCATATGACAGGCAAGGATTTGGATGGAAATACTTATCAGGCGGTGTTTCGAAGTGGGGATACCTTGGTTTGTCTGGACAGTGAAGAAAATTTGCTTATTATGTTGGATGCATTGAAGCAGAAGCATAATCAGAGGGTGCAAGCAAATAAATAGTAAAGTAATAAACAAAGGAAAGGTTTTGGTGATAGTTAATGGAAAAGAATGTGACAGAGAAAAATCCAACCTTACAAAATCCAAGGAAGGAAAAAAGACTTAGGATTTGGGATTGTATATGGTTTGGGCACTATATGCAGTCAAATGCATCAGGAGAGAAGGAACCCATAAAGTGGAGAGTGCTGGCGGTAAATGGAAAGGATGCCTTTTTGGTTGCGGATAAGAATTTGGACTTAATGCCTTATAACATGACCGCTGATGCAGTTAGCTGGGAGACTTGTACCTTACGCAGTTGGTTAAACGGTTATGGGAAAACGGATAACCTATGTGGCAACGACTATTCAGGGAAAGGATTTATTAACTTAGCTTTTACAGCAGAGGAACAGGATGCTATTCTGGTGACTGAATTGGTCAATGGTGGAAATCCGAAGGCTAAAATATCCGGTGGCAACAATACAAAGGATAAAGTATTTATACTGTCCTATGAGGATGTGACCAATGATGCATACGGTTTTGCTGCCAATGATGGAAAGTATGATGAGGCCAGAGGTCCCAAGCATACAGCATTCGTAGCCGCAGGAGGAAGCAATCAAGAGAAACCATATATCAATGCCGATGGTAAGCTGGATTGGTGGTTGCGAAATCCTGGAGAATATCGGCAATATGCTATGTATAATAATAGTATAGGATATGTGACGAAGTCGGGTTTATCTGTGGATCGTTGTGGTTTTGCAGTACGTCCGGCACTTCATTTAGACATAGAGCAGGTGGATTGCTGGACTTATGCAGGAACTGTTACAAATAAAGATTTGGAATATATAGCCATAGCAAAGGGAAGGACTACTTATGCCATAGGGGAGAAGCTGGATTGCAAGGATATGGCAGTAACAGCCTATTATAGTAATGATAGTGAAAAGCTTGTGAAAAAGTATGAAACGAATATCAAGGATATTGATATGACAGTAGAAGGAATGAAAGAATTGGTGGTTTCTTATACGGAGAGAGGGATTACACAAACTACTTCAGTTACAATAGAGGTTCAGAAAATGGAACCCAGCTTTTTGCAGGTTGGTGAAAATGCTGGGGCATTACATAATCCGCAAACGGATTGGAAGGGAATTGTTACTTGGGATTGTATCTATTTCGGTCATTATCCACAATCGGACATTACAGGAGAAACTAAAGAACCAATCCGTTGGAGAATTCTTTATGTGGATGGAAATGATGCGTTTTTAATAGCAGACCATTGTCTCGAAATAAAGAATTACAACGAAACTATGGAAGAGGTGACTTGGGAAAGCTGTACTGTTCGAAGCTGGTTGAATGGCTATGGAAGTGATGCAAATACTTGTGGAATAGATTATCGTCAGGATAATTTCCTGAAACGAGCATTTTCAGAAGAGGAGCAGGAGGCTATTTTATCAACAATTGTGTTGAATACAGGTAATTTTGAGTTCCATGTACCGGATAGTAACAATACAAAGGATAAGATATTCTGTTTGTCTTATGAAGAGGCAGCAAGTGCACTGTTTGGTTTTGATACAGATGCTGATGAGGTGTCTGATTATGCAACAAAAAGATTTCATACGGCATATACAGCACATCAAAAAAATATGGTAGAGGAAGAGGATACTTGGCATGAAGGCGATAAAGCAGCTTGGCTTTTACGTTCCCCGGGACAAGACCTGACACGTGCAATGACAGTAGATATGGGTGGAAGCAGAGCCAGATATGGTTCTACTTTTGAACGATTGAGTAAATATGTGGTTGGAGTATGTCCGGCATTGCATTTGAATTTGACATATGAAGAACTTTGGAGCTATGCAGGAACTGTCAGCAGTGATCAAAATGAGGCTCCGGGAACCATTAAAGGTAATGCAGCGTTTATGGCTAGAATAGCCCAGAAAAGAATTAGTAAGGCTGCGTTAAACAGAGAATATGATTAAAAACATAACTCAAAGTTATAGCATCTATGAATATTATGTATTTGAAGAATACCGCAAGCTGTGGTAATATATACATCAGTAAGAAACAAAACGGAGGAAATAATCATGGGAATGACAATGACGCAAAAAATCTTAGCTGCTGCGGCAGGTCTTGAAAAAGTAGAAGCCGGTCAGCTGATTGAAGCAAATTTGAGCTTGGTACTGGGTAATGATATCACCAGTCCCGTGGCTATAAAGGAAATGGACAAGATGAAGGTAGAGGGCGTGTTCGACAAGGACAAAATCGCTCTGGTACCTGACCATTTCGTACCCAACAAGGATATCAAGTCTGCTGAGCACTGCAAGTGTGTAAGAGAATTTGCAAGAAAGAACGATATTACCAACTACTTTGAGGTTGGTGAGATGGGTATTGAGCATGCACTGCTGCCGGAAAAAGGCTTGACTGTAGCAGGTGATGTTATCATCGGTGCTGACTCTCATACCTGTACATATGGTGCACTTGGTGCATTCTCTACCGGTGTAGGTAGTACCGATATGGCTGCCGGCATGGCTACCGGTAAGGCATGGTTCAAGGTGCCTTCTGCCATTAAGTTCAACATCGTAGGTAAGATGGATAAGTGGGTAAGCGGTAAGGACGTGATCCTTCACATCATCGGTATGATTGGTGTGGATGGTGCTCTTTACAAGTCCATGGAGTTCGTAGGAGAGGGGATTAAGAACCTTTCTATGGACGACAGATTTACCATTGCAAACATGGCTATTGAAGCAGGCGGAAAGAATGGTATCTTCCCTGTTGACGATTTGGCTATCGAATATATGAAGGAACACAGTAACAGACCTTATACTATTTTTGAGGCTGATGAGGATGCTGTTTATGATGAGGAGTATACCATTGATTTGAGTACCCTTCGTCCTACCATTGCATTCCCTCACTTGCCGGAGAATACACATACCATCGATGATATCAAGGAAGATATCGTAATCGACCAGGTGGTTATCGGTTCTTGTACTAATGGTCGTATTGATGATCTGAGAATTGCTGCAAAGGTATTGGCTGGTCAGCATGTAAAGAAGGGTATGCGTTGTATCATTATCCCTGCAACCCAGAAGATTTATATGCAGGCTATGGAAGAAGGGCTGTTGAAGACCTTTATTGAGGCAGGTGCAGTGGTAAGTACTCCTACCTGTGGTCCTTGCTTGGGTGGTTACATGGGTATTTTGGCAGAAAACGAGAGATGTGTTTCTACCACCAACCGTAACTTCGTAGGTCGTATGGGTCACGTAACCAGTGAAATCTATCTGGCAAGCCCTGCAGTCGCTGCTGCAAGTGCCATCACCGGTAAGATTTCCAGCCCGTATGAGTTAGGAATGTAGCTGATTGGAATAAGAATGTTGTAACTGATTGGCTTAATTGTGATATGAGAGCGTGGCTAAGCAGAACTATTTGCTGACCGCTCCGGATTAGTGGAAAGATGAGGAGACAAGAAGATGCAAGCAAAAGGAACAGTTTTTAAATATGGTGACAATGTAGATACAGACGTAATCATCCCTGCAAGATACTTAAACAGCTCAGATCCTGCGGAACTGGCTACACACTGCATGGAGGATATTGACAAGGATTTTGTAAAGAATGTAAAGAAGGGTGACATCATCGTAGCAGATAAGAACTTCGGCTGTGGTTCTTCCAGAGAGCACGCACCTATCGCTATCAAGGCTGCCGGTGTCAGCTGTGTTATCGCAGAGACCTTCGCCAGAATTTTCTATCGTAATGCTATCAATATCGGTTTGCCCATCATCGAATGTGCAGAGGCCAGCAAGGGAATCGAAGCAGGGGATGTGGTAGAAATCGACTTCAACACCGGTATGATTTACAATCGTACCAAAGGAACTGAGTTCAAGGGGCAGGCATTCCCAGAATTCATGCAGAAGATTATTGCTGCAGAAGGCTTGATTAATTACATCAATAACAAATAATCTAAAAAAGATTTTTACAAAGTCACTTTAGACATCCATAGTTGGGTCAAAAGTGACTTTGTTTTTCGAGGGGAAGAAAGATGTATACTTATAAATTTGAAAAATGTAGTCCGGAAAAGCTGCCGAATCCACGAAGTCTCATACGAAATGTCTATGAAATGGAAAGTGGAGAAATGCACAGTATGTTTTATGGTCAGGTGCTTACCCTGTTTGGAGAATCGGACTATTTAATCGATGATAATGAAAATATGTTTAGTTGTGCTGTTTGTGGTAGAAATGATGCGGGAACAGAGGTATTTCTGGAGATTTATTACGGACCCAGCGGTCCGGCAATCGGTGGGGGAAATGAGTGGTGTGACAGGATTGCTGCCTTTCAGCTTTCGGAACTGATTATGTCTGCAGAACCAACGGATTATGAGTGGAGCAGTATTTATCATGATATACCGGCTAAGGTGAAGATGGGTGTGAAAAATGGGGAACCCTATTATAAGACGCTTTTAGGGTTAAGTTTCTTTTTGGATAATTTGGCTATTGTGCGTTTTATAAGAAATATTTTGGGGAAATGATGATAGAATATCTGATAGCGATATGCTAGAATGAATATAATTGGTTTGATGAATTTTAATGAGTTTTTGTTCAGAAAATCAATGAATTAAATTTTGGAATTGTTTTGTTATGGTGGTGAAAAAATGTCAGAAGTAAAGACAAAGAACAAATATGAAATGGATATGTGTAACGGACCGCTATTCAGCAAAATCATGGTCTTTTCCTTGCCGCTTATGTTATCCGGTGTTTTGCAGCTTTTATTCAATGCAGCGGATATCGTGGTAGTAGGACGTTTCGCTGGAAGTGAAGCATTGGCGGCAGTAGGGTCTACCAGTTCTTTGATTAATTTACTAGTAAATGTGTTTATGGGATTGTCCATTGGAGCCAATGTAATGGTGGCCAGATATTATGGTGCCGGAAAACAACAGGAACTGGACGATATGATACACACGGCAGTATTGACTTCTGTAGTCAGTGGTGTAGTGCTGGTGTTTATTGGTGTAATTTTTGCCAGACCTGCATTGACGTTGATGGGGACACCGGATGATGTAATCAATCATTCTGTGTTGTATATGCGTATTTATTTTGCCGGGATGCCGGTGATGATGCTGTATAATTTCGGATCGGCCATATTGAGAGCTATCGGAGATACTAAGAGACCTTTGTATTATTTGTTATTTGCAGGTGTTATCAATGTAGTATTAAATCTGATATTTGTGGTCTTTTTTCATATGGGTGTTGCAGGTGTTGCACTGGCAACCGTGCTCTCCCAGGTGGTTTCTGCAGGGTTGGTAGTGCGTTGTCTGATATTAAACGATGGCAGTGTGCGTTTGGATTTAAAGAAGCTTCGTATTCATAAGGACAAGCTGTTTAAAATGATACAGATTGGTGTGCCGGCAGGCTTGCAGGGCTCCATGTTTTCTATTTCCAATGTGTTGATACAGTCTTCGGTAAACAGCTTTGGCTCTATTGCTATGGCAGGAAATACCGCCGGACAGAATCTGGAGGGATTCGCCTATACTGCTATGAATGCTTTGCATCAGAGTGCGGTCAGCTTTGCCGGGCAGAACTATGGTGCCCAAAAGTACAAACGTATCGGCAGAATTGCATGGATTTGCCAGGGGAGTGTGTTCGTGGTAGGTTTTGTAATCAGTATGGGCATTTACATTTTCAGTCCATGGCTGTTGCAGCTTTACTCTACGGATCCGGAGGTAATACAATACGGAATGAATCGTTTGGCTGTGATTTGTACCACCTATTTCATGTGCGGTATGATGGATGTTATGGTGGGTATTCTGCGTGGTATGGGCTATTCCATTGCCCCTATGATTGTATCCCTGACCGGTGTATGTTTGTTCCGTGTGGTTTGGATTTATACTATATTTGCACAGTTTCGTAGTCTGCAGGTGCTATATATTTCCTATCCGGTCACATGGACGATTACTTTTTTAGTGCAGTTGATTATGTTTTTGGTGATTTATAGGAAGCTGCGCAGGAAAGAGGAAAGCCGTTCCTAAAGCGTTAGGGGGGTGTTCGGTATATCTCTGCATAAGGTGCCATTTCCGGGACGGCAGCTGTCCACATAGATTGTAAATGAGCACGTGGGTAGAAATAAAAAGGGAGAATGAATGGCGATTTCTACCCATAGTGGAAAAAAGTTTTTTCGTGGGAAGAGGTTGACAAGTAATGCTTTGCATGATTTCTGCCCATAAGGAAGAAAAAATGTGTTGTGGGTAGCTTCGTGCATCGGTTGTATTAAAATATATCTTCCCATGTCGAAGAATAAATGAATATGGGCAGAAATTTGTGATATAAATTCCAGAAGTGATAGAGTGGCGAATGTATTAACGTATGAGAACAGTATATAGGAAGATGCATGAATTTCAGGGGATGTGGAATGAAGGTGGAATTAGTAGAAAAGATTTCAAAAGAGGAACTGGCTGAAATTAAAAAAATGATTGGGGAAGCATTTGTAACGAATGAACTTTTCCGTGAATTTGGAGATATCGCTTCGAGGAGAGCACTGGTTCTTAAATATATGGATATCTATACGGATTATGTGTACGAATCAAAGGCACTTTATGTTACAGAAGACCATAAAGGTGTGATTGGATTTGTACATAGTAAGAAAGCTCCTCTAGCACCACAGGTGAAGTTGTTATTTCGCTTGTTCAGGGTTATTCCGTTTAATGTACTGAAAAAATATATGGCACATATAAAACAAATAGCAGATACGAACAAACAGTATACATCTAAGCCGCATGTAGATACCTTGTTTGTTTGCGTTGATAAGAAATGCCAAGGGAAAGGGTATGCACGACATCTTGTATCTTTTGCAATGACCTATGCAAAGGATCAAAAGTTGCCATTGCTATTTGATACGGATATGTTTGAGTATGCACAGATTTATCAGCATTTCGGCTGTGAGTTATATAACCGAACCACGGCGAGCAATGGGGTTACGCGTTATAATTTAGTGTGGAAACCGGATGGGAGTGAAGTTTGAGGTTTGATTTATGATAGGAATATATTTTAGTGGAACAGGTAATTCAAGATATGCACTAGAGGTATTTTTAAAAGAATATGACAATAATTCAGTTTTGTTTTCTATTGAAGATGAGGGGCTTATAGAAAACGTAAGGAATCATGATGAAATAGTATTCAGTTATCCGGTACAATATAGTGCAGTTCCTAAATATTTAAGTGATTTTATACGTAGTAATTCAGAACAGTGGAAAGATAAAAAGGTTTTTGTTATTGCTACAATGGCTCTGTTTAGTGGAGATGGTGCAGGAGTGTTGGGGCGTTTGTTAGAGCAATATGGTGCAAAAATTTCAGGTGGGTTGCATCTGCAAATGCCGGATAGTATTGCTGATGAAAAAGTATTAAAGCGTTCTCTAAAAAAGAATACTTTACTTGTTGAAAAAGCAAAGCAAAAAATAGTAAAAGCAGTTGCCAATATTAAGAATGGAAAATATCCACAAGAGGGATTAGGGACATTATCTCGATTGGCAGGGTTCTTGGCACAGAGATTATGGTTTGGTTACAAAACCGGAAAATATAGTGATAAGTTAAAAGTAGATGCTGAAAAATGTATTGGTTGTTCGAAATGTGTAAAGATATGTCCTATGGAAAATATTATCATGAAAGATAATAAAGCAAGGGGAACGGATAAATGCACAGTATGTTATAGATGTGTGAATGCGTGTCCTAAACAAGCAATCACATTGCTTGGAAAAAAAGTTATTGAACAAACTTCTATCGAAAAGTATTTGTAGTAGAGGTAGAACAAACATATGTTCTTGCTATTTTTTTGCATATATGTTATACTGTGCATAATGAAAATTTGAACTGGCAGGCTATGTTGATACAAAAAATATGTTATAGATGAAGCTGGTCGAAATAGTTCGATATTTCAGCGGATTGGAGAGAATTATGTACGCATATGTAAAGGGTATTGTAGCAGATATTGAAGCAGATAATTGTGTGATTGATGTAAATGACATCGGATATAATGTGCAGATTTCCGGGCAGACAGCGGCGAAGCTGCCGGGAATTGGAGAACGTGTGAAGCTCTACACTTATACAAATGTGAAGGAGGATGCTTTGCAGCTGTTCGGTTTTTTGACCAAGGCTGATTTGGATATGTTTAAGAAGTGTATTACAGTGAATGGTATCGGGCCCAAGGGAGCTTTGGCACTTTTATCAGTGTTGGATGCGGATGAGCTGCGATATGCTATTATTTCTCAGGATGTGAAGGCGATTTCTAAGGCACCGGGTATCGGAAAGCGTACTGCAGAACGTTTGGTTCTGGAGCTGAAGGATAAGCTGAGTATTGACGATGCCATGATTAATCGGGAAATTGCGGATTATCAAGGAGGCAGTGCCTCTGTTATGGACAATCCGCAGAAACAGGAAGCTGTGGAGGCATTGGTTTCTCTCGGTTATGGACAGACCGAAAGTTTGAAGGCTGTCAATGCAGTAGAGGGTGCAGAGAATATGGATGCAGGTGCCTTATTGAAGGCGGCATTGAAGAAGATGTTTTAATGAGAGTAGTTATAGTTAAGATGTCAGAAATGTTGAAAATGACAGGTGATTTGCAGAAAATGGTAAAAAATATCAATTTGGATTAAGGATGACAGTTGTATGGCCAGGAGAATGATAGAGACCAATTTAACACAGGAAGATGTGAAGATAGAAGGTTCTTTGCGTCCTCAGTGTTTGGATGACTATATTGGTCAATCAAAGATTAAAGAAACATTAAAAATATATATAGAGGCAGCCAAGCAGCGTGGAGATGCATTGGATCATGTGTTGTTTTATGGACCTCCCGGCTTGGGTAAGACTACGTTGGCAGGGATTATAGCCAATGAAATGGGTGTGAATTTGAAGGTGACCTCCGGTCCTGCTATAGAGAAGCCCGGGGAAATGGCGGCGATTTTGAATAATCTGGAGGAGGGTGACCTGCTCTTCGTGGATGAAATCCATCGCCTGAATCGTCAGGTGGAGGAAGTGTTGTATCCGGCCATGGAGGATTATTGTATTGATATTATGATCGGAAAAGGTGCTTCTGCCCGCAGTGTACGTTTGGATTTGCCGAAGTTTACATTGGTGGGGGCTACCACCCGAGTAGGTATGCTGACTGCACCGTTACGTGACCGTTTTGGTATGATACATCATCTGGAGTTTTATGAATTGGATGAGCTTCGACAGATTATTGAGCATTCTGCCCGGATTCTAAATGTGGAGATTGAACGAAAAGGTGCTTTGGAGCTGGCTAGGAGAAGCCGCGGAACGCCGCGACTGGCGAATCGTATTTTAAAACGAGTGCGTGATTTCGCACAGGTTCGTTATGATGGTGTGATTACGGAAGAAGTGGCTCAGGTTGCATTGGATTTGATGGATGTGGACAAGATGGGCTTAGATCATATTGACCGAACCATTCTAAATACTATGATAGAGAAATTCAATGGTGGTCCGGTAGGCTTGGATACCTTGGCGGCTGCTATCGGAGAGGATGCAGGAACCATTGAGGATGTGTATGAACCGTACTTGATTAAGAATGGTTTTATCAACCGTACGCCTCGCGGAAGAGTGGTAACTGACTTTGCATATCATCATTTGGGGATTGACCGATAGGCTCAACTGATATATAATAGATGTTGTATTATCAGAATTTGTACGTGGCATATTTTGTGATTTGCCGAAGTAGGATGAAGGGGTGAGCTTATGTCTTCCAAAACAGATATTGAAGTAATTATTGCCGGAAAAGTATATACACTCAGTGGGTACGAAAGTGAAGAGTATTTGCAGAAAGTAGCGGTATATCTGAATAATAAATACAACGAGTACAATAAACTGGATGGTTTTAAGAGACAGAGTATTGATACCCAGAATATTTTGATGCAGTTAAATATTGCAGATGATTATTTCAAGGCGAAGAAGCAGATATCCTTGTTAGAGGACGAGCTTCAGCGTAAGGAAAAGGAATTGTATGATTTGAAGCATGAGCTGGTTTCTGTGCAAATGAGACTGGATGGTTTGGAGAGAGGTGCTAAGGAGGCACAATCACCAAACGACAGAACACGCAGGAAATCCCAGTAGAGGAAATTGGCAGTTCCAATGTCAAGTTAAAAGGATGTTTAAAATGTTATTAAAAAGATTTTAAACATCTGAAAGATAAATTATAATAGAACAGGAAACACGTAAGGCTGCCTCATCAGGCAGCCTTAACTTAATCTTATCAAACGAAAGTGTTAGTCATATTATTGGAGAAACAGAATGAAAGAATATCAGTTAGAACTTTTGGCTCCGGCAGGAAGCAAAGAAGCTTTTTTGGGAGCGATACATGCAGGTGCAGATGCGGTGTATTTGGCGGGGAACCGCTATGGTGCCAGAGCTTATGCAGACAATTTCACACAGGAGGAATTGCTCTGGTGTATTCGGTATGCCCATATTTGGGGACGTAAGGTATATTTGACGGTGAACACCCTTATGAAGGATGCGGAGTTAGAGGAATTGTATGACTATCTTCGACCCTTTTACGAAGCAGGACTGGATGCCTGTATTGTGCAGGATTTGGGAGCTTTTCAGAGCCTGAAGAAGTGGTTCCCTGATATGGAGCTTCATGTTAGCACACAAATGACTATTACCGGAGTGCATGGTGCAGGATTTCTGAAAGAGTTGGGCGCTACACGTATTGTACCGGCCAGAGAATTGAGTCTGGATGAAATTCGCAGGATGAAAGAAGAAACCGGTCTGGAAATGGAGACTTTTATTCATGGTGCCATGTGTTATTGTTATTCCGGTCAATGTTTGTTTAGTAGTATTATCGGCGGTCGCAGCGGAAACAGAGGACGTTGTGCCCAGCCTTGCAGACTGCCGTATCAGGTAAAGCAAGGGAAAAAGCTTTCTGAAGAGTGTTACCCGCTCAGTTTAAAGGATATGTGTACGCTGGAGCATATAGAGGCTCTAATGGATGCAGGAATTGACTCTTTTAAAATTGAAGGCAGAATGAAAAAACCGGAATATGCAGCTGGTGTAACAGCCATTTACCGGAAATACATTGATTTGAAAAAACGTTTCCCTGAGAAAAAGTTAAATTTTCAAAAGAAGGATTTGGAGCAGCTTTCCAAGCTGTATATTCGCAGTGAGCGGCAAGATGGGTATTATTTTAAGCAAAACGGCAGAGATATGGTGACCTTGCAGAATCCGGCGTATAGTGGCAGTGATGAGTCATTGCTGGCAGAGATACGTCAGAAATATGTAGAGGCAAAGCCGAAAAAGTCCGTGGATATTTATGCCAGTCTGGTGCAGGGACAGAATGCCATGGTAACCTTTGTGTGTGAAGGTCTGTCTGTAGTAGTGGAAGGGCAAACAGTGGAAAAAGCACAGAATACAGCAATTTCTGAGGAGAGTATTGAAAAACAGCTACATAAGCTGGGAGATACCTGCTTTGAAGCAGAGAACATGGAGGTATTTACAGACGGAGAAAGTTTTTATTCTGTAAAGGCATTGAATGAACTTCGTAGAGAGGCAGTACGACTTCTGGAGGATATGTTCATAGAAGAACAGGGCTTGTGTGTAAGCCGAAGTGTCGTGGATAGTTCATGTATACAGGATAAGGCTTTGAATATTGTTGACTGTGAAAGTCAATGTGTGCTTAATTCTATAACAGAAACAACTTCAGAACCGAAGATGAAATCTCAAACTTTCCGCGCGAACAAAGAACCTCAGGAACAATGGTCCGTGCTGTTTTCTACGAAAGAACAGCTACGTGCATATGAGCAGTACTGTATGCTGGGAACCTTACAGTTTGAGCGTGTTTATTTGGAAAGTGAATTAATAGCGAGTGGATGCGTGACAGTGCAGGGCTTTCAAAACCAACAACTATATATTGCGTTGCCATACTGTATGCGTTTCAAAGATGAAAATAAGCTGGAAAAACTGATAAAATTCGCACGAGATCATTCGCATGTTGTGAAGGGTTTTTTGGTACGAAATTTAGAGGAATACGGTTATTTGAAGGATTGCGGTTATTCGGGTGAGCTTTATGGAGATGCCGGCTTATATGTTTGGAATCAGGAAAGTTTAAGCTTTTGGGAAGAAAGATTAACAGGTGTCCATTGTCCGTGGGAATTAAACCGTAAAGAGTGGCATGGTTTATTTGAGGGTCATGTCTTTGAGAAAAATGTGTATGGACGCATTCCTATGATGGTTACTGCGAATTGCATTGCGAAAACTACCGACAAGTGTTATCATGGTACGGAGACTATGATAAAGGAATTGGTGGATCGTTATAGGAAGCAATTCCCTGTGGCGATTTCTTGCACTTATTGTACTAATATTATTTATAATTCTTTGCCGGTATCCTTGCATAAGGATATGGCAAAGGATAAGACTAAGTATACCAAAAAGATTTTGTTTACAGTGGAGAATGAGAAGGAAACGCTGGACGTACTGCGTTTTTGGGAGCAAATAAACAATAACCGGAGTGTTGAGCCTCCTTATGGAGAATATACAACGGCACACGAGAAGCGTGGAGTAGAGTAGAAAGGATGCATTATGCAGGAATATTTAACAACAGTGTCCCGCTATTTATTAATATTATGCATGGGTTTTTATACCTTGGATTGCTTTTCTATATTTCGATATAAGAATGAGCGGGAAGGTGGCTTTCTCTATATACGGCAGAATTTTTGGATGTTTGCCATACAGTTAATCAGTTTTTTTGATTTGGCAATTGTCAGCAGGGAAAAACGTTATATTGTAATTTATGTGGTAATGCAGGTACTGCTTTTGGTCATGGTGACTGCAACACCTTTGATTTACCGTAAAATCAATCGTTTGCTTTTGAATAATATGTGCATGCTCATTGGGATTGGAATGGTGATGGTATCCAGACTGGCCATTGACAAATCCATACGACAATTTCAAATTATGGCCATATCCTATGTGATTTGTATGGTTGTTCCGGTGTTGTTTTGTAAGATTCAAATCTGGTCGAAGCTGACCTGGGTCTATGCAGTGCTGGGAGTATTGCCTTTGGGAATTGTGTTGTTGTTAGGAGAGACAACCTTAGGTTCAAAGTTGTCCTTTACCATACAGGGGTTGACCTTTCAGCCTTCGGAATTGGTAAAAATATTGTTTGTATTCTTTCTGGCAGCGTCGTTGCATTATAGCACATCCTTGTGGAATGTGTTGTTGATCAGTGTAGTCGCCGGGGTGCATGTGCTTATTTTGGTGGCTTCTAAGGATTTAGGAAGTGCTTTGATTTTCTTCATGGCTTATTTAACTATGGTATTTGTTGCCAGCAGAAATTACGGGTATCTGCTTCTCGGGATTGCCGGGGGGGCAGGTGCGTCAGTGTTGGCATATCAGATGTTTTCTCATGTAAGAATACGAGTGCTGGCATGGATGGACCCTTGGAGCTATATAGATAACCAGGGGTATCAGATTACCCAATCTTTGTTTGCCATAGGAAGCGGCAGTTGGTTTGGCATGGGGCTGTATCAGGGAAACCCTGACGATATACCTTATGTAGAGGATGATTTTATCTTTTCTTCCATTTGTGAGGAATATGGAACCATATTCGCTATTTTACTGTTGTTGGTTATTTTAAGCTGCTTTATTATGATAATGAAAATTGCGCTGAAAAATAAACAGGTTTTCTACCGAATGGCAGCCTTCGGATTTGGAATTATGTATATTTTTCAGATTTTCCTGACAGTTGGCGGTGGGATTAAGTTCATACCACTGACCGGTGTGACATTACCATTTATCAGTTATGGAGGCAGCTCGGTACTAACCACGATGCTTATGTTTTTCGTGTTGCAGGGAATTTATATGACAGCACGGGAGGAAGGGGAAATAACGAATGGGAATAAAGGGACTATTGCAGAGAACACCCAGCTTGAATATATTGACTATGATGAAGAAGAATGGGAAGAACAAGCGAAAGAAGCAAACGAAAACAGGGAAGAATAAGGATAATGCCGGTGAAATCATCGGAGTAATGGTCTTTTTCGTAGCTGTATTTCTGGGGATGATACTTTATTTGAGTTATTTCGTGGCAACCAATGAGCAGGAAATGATTAATAACAGTTACAATTCCAGACAGGAAATATTGTTAGCAAAGAATTATAGAGGAAGTATTTATTCTGCAGATGGTGCAATACTGGCAGAAACGCTTTTTGCGTCAGATGGTAAGGAACTTCGTAATTATCCGTACAAAAATTTGTTTGCACATGCAGTAGGTTACTCCACGAAAGGCAAAACAGGTGTGGAGGAATTTGCCAATTACTACCTGATTAATTCGGACATTACTTTGACGGAAAAGGTAGCGAACACAACCGCCGGTGTGAAGAATCCCGGAAATAATGTATTTACCACATTCAATTTAAAGATGCAGCAGGCTGCAGATAAGGCTTTGGGCATTTATAAAGGTGCGATTATTGTAACTGAGGTGTCTACAGGAAAAATATTAACTATGGTTTCGAAGCCGGACTTTGACCCAAATGAAATTGTGGAAATCTGGGATGGACTGTTGGTGGATAAAGAAAGCTCAGTGTTGATGAATCGTGCTACTTTGGGATTGTATCCACCCGGATCTACCTTTAAAATGATTACTTCTTTGGAATATATCCGTGAAAATGGGCAGGATTATAAAGATTATAGCTATCATTGTAACGGCTTGTACAAGCAAAACGGCAATCAGATTCAGTGCTTCCACGGTATGAAGCATGGAAGAGTAGATTTTGTAAAATCATTTGCTAAATCCTGCAATACATCCTATACCAATATCGGTATGAGTCTGGATAGGAAAGATTTTGCTGATACCTTGGATGAGATGTTATTTGGACAAAATTTGAAGCTGGATTTTCTGACGGCAGTAAGTAAAACTCCGGTAAGCGAAACCTTGAGTGAGACCGATATGATGCAAGTGGCGATTGGTCAGGGAACGGTTCAGATAACCCCTATTCATTTGAATATGATTACGGCAGCCATTGCCAACAATGGTGTGATGATGCGTCCTTATACAGTGGATTATGTGGCAGATGCCAATGGAGTAAAGGTAAAGACCTATAAGAGCAAGGAATACAAGAAGATTATGTCCGCACAGGAAAGTGCCGCATTGCGTGAGATGATGGTAGAAGTCGTAGAAAACGGTACTGCTACAGAAATTTCAGGATATGGATATACTGTAGGTGGAAAGACCGGTTCTGCGGAATACAACAGTCAGAGAGATTCACATGCCTGGTTTACCGGCTTTGCACCGGCAGAGGAGCCGGAGATTGCGATTACGGTGATTATCGAGGGAGCCGGCTCCGGTGGTGACTATGCAGCACCCATCGCCAGACGTGTATTAGATGCTTATTTTAATCAATAGTAAAGAATTAATTGCAAATAATTGTTGCTATAATTATAAAATTAGAATATACTAAAGCTTAGGTCATACATGACACACCAAGTCAGGAGGAATTGCAATGATTGAGGCAACAAGCTGTGGTGGTGTGGTAATTTTTCGTGGAAAGATTTTACTCTTGTATAAGAATTACAAGAACAAATACGAGGGTTGGGTACTTCCGAAGGGCACGGTTGAAGACGGTGAAGAGTATAAGGACACCGCATTGCGTGAGGTAATGGAGGAATCCGGTGCGAAAGCGTCAATTATTAAGTACATTGGTAAAAGTGAATATACTTTTACTGTTCCGGAGGATGTAGTGGAAAAGGATGTACACTGGTACTTAATGATGGCAGACAGTTATTACAGCAAACCACAAAAGGAAGAGTATTTTGTAGATTCCGGATTTTACAAATATCATGAAGCGTATCATTTATTGAAATTTGCCAATGAAAAGCAGATTTTGGAAAAGGCGTACAATGAATATTTGGAGCTGAAGAAAAATAATCTCTGGGGAAATAAGAAATACTATTAAAAAGTTTGGTCAAAAGCCAAACTTTTTTCTGTTTCCAGCCATTCCTTTTTTGAAGAGAATATGTTATACTTAATCAGAATACCCATTTATTTGGTAAAATGTAAAGGGTTGAAGCGTATGAACACAGAAAAGATTCTATTTCATAAAGCATTATATCTGGGCGAGGGACTGACTGATGCAGATGTATTGCAGATAAAGTCTGATTTGGAGAGTGTCCCCCTGAAGGCAAATGTATATGTAATAACCATTTCAGCAAATGAGCAGGATCAGTTGGATATTTATCATTCCAAATATCTGATACAAAAATATTACAAGGAACGTCCCACATATATTGTTGGAATAACCCGAAAACAGTCGGAAGCGTATTCTTTGGTGGAGCAGATGATGCAGGAATGTGTAACTGCCCGTGGGGATGCAAATGTCCGGATGTATTTGATAGGAGAATAAAATGTTAACATTTTCACTTGGTGTATTAAAGGTAATCGGTATCGTTCTCCTGATTTTGTTGCTGTTGATTTTGTTGATATTAGGCGTTGTTTTGTTTGTACCTATTCGTTACCTGGGAAACGGACGCATTTGGGAGGAACGCAAGGAAGCACAGGCAGATGTTACCTGGTTGTTGAAACTGGTACGATTTCGGTTAGATTATCACTATCCTGAGAAACCTGTAATGTCTTTGAAGATACTCTGGATAGATGTGCTGAAGATTCTGGAGAAGAAAAAGCAGAAGGCAAAACAAAAGGAAGAGAGTACAAGTGCAGAACTTCAGGAGCAAGCCGATGGTGCATCGAATGTATCTGCGCAAGTCAAACCGCAAAACGATATTTCGTGGGAAGCCTATGATGTAAACGAACCGCACGAATCTGATTCCTCGAAAGAAGCGACAGATATGGGATTGTCTTGGGAAGAAGCAGAGTGGGAAGAGGAAAAGATACCACTGAAGGAGAAAATTCAAAATATTATATTTAAAATAAGCTCTATCTATGATAAAATAAAAGATGTTGTGGAAAATCTGCAATATTACCTTGCGATTTTGCAGGAAGAAAATACGAAACAACTGCTTTCGGAGGCTTGGGAAGCCATTGTGAAGATACTGAAAAGTATCCGGCCCGAAGTATTCGAAGTAAAGGGTGAGTTTGGGTTTGCTACACCGGATACTACAGGGCAGGCGTATGGTGTCTATTGTGCACTTAGACCCATGGTGAGCAACAGTATTTTGTTGGAGCCGAATTTTGAAGAGCAGGTTATACGAGTGAATATGAAGTTAAATGGACGAATCACTTTGTTTGTGATTGTTGTGAATGTATTACGAATTTTA
The DNA here is from genome assembly GCA_045615205.1 of Acetatifactor sp. Classification (GTDB taxonomy): domain Bacteria; phylum Bacillota; class Clostridia; order Lachnospirales; family Lachnospiraceae; genus Acetatifactor. The sequence goes on along the minus strand of JAZLEI010000068.1, from coordinate 34,290 downwards.
TTGGATAAAAGATTGCAACCGTTAATCAATAAGTTTAAAAATGGAGGAAGTCAGTATGTCAGAGAATAAGAAGAATCAATTTGAAGGATTGGTAGATTCTTTGTTAAAGGGAATGGATACCGCGTTATCCACAAAGACAGTTGTAGGTAGCCCTACACAGATTGGTGATACCATTATTGTTCCTTTGGTGGATGTGAGCTTTGGTTTTGCGGCTGGTGCCGGAGCAAATGATACCAAAACCTCTGCTTCAGCAGCAGGTGGTCTGGGCGGAAAGATGTCTCCCAGTGCTGTTTTGGTAATCAAGGATGGAGTGACTAAAATGGTCAATGTAAAGAATCAGGATACTGTTACCAAGGTATTGGATATGTTACCGGAACTGGTAGATAAGTTTACCAAGAAGGACGAAGGCATGACGGACAGAGATATTCGTAATACGGCATTCCCGGAAGAGGAAGCAACTGAAGTATAAAAGTATCTGTTCTTGCATATATTGTAACAAGAATGATTCTGAGGTCGTCTTATGCGGGATTCCTTAAAGCATTTTATTGGTCTGATAGCATTTTTTGTTGCCATAGGTATGTTGTTAATGTTGTTTATTTCCAGCAAGGTAGGTGCTGTGATTTTAATTGCCATTTTACTAATTGTGGGATTTTGGTGTCTGATGTGTGATTAGCTGCCAAAGATGGAGTTTTCATGGACTGGAATGAAGTGAAAAATGCGGAGAGTGCGGAAGAATTAAAAAACGCAAAACTCTGGCTTTTTAAGGAAAGTATTCGAATTCAGAATGAAAAGGCTGAGTTGGAAGAACTAAAGGACAAGTTCATAAAGGAAAAAGCTCTTTATCAAAAGGATATGGATACTCTGAATCAGAAGTTCTCCTTTGAACAAAAACGTTTGAAGGAAGAAAAGCTTTTTTGGGAGAAGAAAAAGGACATCCTTCAGGAAGGCTTTAAGAAATTGGAAGAGGATAGAAAGAGCTTGGCGAGGGAACAGAAGCGACTGGAGGAGCAGAGAAGAAATATCAGCTCCTATAGTGCACCGCGTGGCTACATTAATATGGAAGAATTTGTAGGGCTGTTGTTTCGAAATGCATCCGGTTCTATCGCTTTGCGTAAACGTTACAAGGATTTGTTGAAAATTTTTCATCCGGATAACAGTGGGGGAGATGAAGAGCTGGTTCAATTGATTAATAAGGAGTTTGCCAAAAGAAAGGGCGACAATTGATAGTAAGAAATAAAATGGTACAGTAATATAAAGAATAAATCCAAATAAACAAAAAGAAAGCCTGTTCAACAGAACAGGCTCTTTTCGCAAATGATATGCATTATGCTCTTTCAACAGCACCTGACTTTAAGCAGCTGGTGCAAACGTGTAACTTCTTGGAAACTCCGTTAACCATACACTTAACAGTCTTAACGTTAGATTTCCAAATAGCGTTACTTCTTCTATGGGAATGGCTTACGTTATTACCAAAATGAACGCCTTTGCCACATACATCACACTTTGCCATCTCTTGACACCTCCTCGATTACGGTCATATTAAAACAACAGTGATATATTAACAGAAAAACTTCATAAAATCAAGCATAAAAAATGATTTTTTAAAATTTTTGTTTTTTTTATTCCCTTTTTGGGAAAAAGATTGTATAATCTATTCAATTATATATCATAGGAGGTATTGTATGAAAGGTTCTTCATTAAATACACATATGGGAAACATCATGATAGACAGTGAAGTGATTGCCCAGTATGCCGGCAGTGTAGCAGTAGAATGCTTCGGTATTGTCGGTATGGCCGGTGTAAGTGTAAAGGACGGATTGGTACGTTTGCTGAAGAAGGATAGCCTTACTCGCGGTATTAACGTAACTATTAATAAAAATAAACTGACTTTGGATTTCCATGTAATCGTGGCATACGGAGTGAGCATTATTGCTGTGTCAGATAATCTGATGAACAGCGTAAAGTACAAGGTAGAGGAATTTACCGGTATTCAGATTGAGAAAATCAACATCTTTGTGGAAGGTGTTAGAGTGATTGATTAAGGAGGAAGAGAAACGTGGCTTCAAATATAATCGATGCTAAGATGCTTTCAAAGATGTTCTTGGCCGGTGCGAAAAACCTGGAATCTCATAAGGAGTGGATTAATGAATTAAATGTATTCCCTGTTCCTGACGGAGATACCGGTACAAATATGACAATGACAATTATGTCTGCTGCTAAAGAGGTGGCAGGCTTAGGCGAGGACGTGGAAATGGTTACTCTTTGTAAGGCGATTTCCAGTGGTTCCTTGAGAGGTGCCAGAGGTAACTCCGGTGTTATCCTTTCCCAGTTACTGAGAGGCTTTACCAAGAGTATTTCTGACAAGACGGAGCTGACAGTTCCTGTATTGGCAGATGCTTTTGAAAAGGGCGTAGAAACTGCTTATAAGGCTGTTATGAAGCCCAAAGAGGGTACTATCCTAACTGTAGCACGTGGTGGAGCAGAAAAGGCACGTGAGCTTTGCGAAGCAGGTATGAAGGATATGGAGCCTTTTCTGCAGCAGTGTATTGAACATGCGGAATATGTACTCAGCCAGACCCCTGAGATGCTTCCGGTATTGAAGCAGGCAGGAGTGGTGGATTCCGGCGGACAGGGTCTGATACAGGTATTAAAGGGTGCTTTTGATGCTTATTTGGGTAAGGAAATTGATTATTCTACTATTCAGGCTGCTCCTAAGTCGTCCGGTGCAGCACAGGTTTCTTCCAGCTATACTGCTCAGGCGGAGATGGATATTAAGTTTGGTTATTGTACCGAATTTATTATTATGTTAACCAAAACCTTTAATGTTAAGCACGAGATGGATTTCAAGGCGTATTTAGAGTCTATTGGTGATTCTATTGTATGTGTAGCAGATGATGATGTGGTGAAGGTACATGTGCATACCAATGATCCGGGACTTGCTATTCAGAGAGCACTGAAGTATGGACAGTTATCGAACTTAAAGATTGATAATATGCGCTTAGAGCATCAGGAGAAGCTCTTTAAGATGTCTGAAAAGGAAGAAGCTCAAGAAGTCGCAAATGCAGCTACTTTTGCAGAACCTGCAAAGCCGGTTGGATTTCTGGCAGTATCTGTTGGTGATGGTGTCAATGAAATCTTCAAGAGCTTAGGTGTTGACTATATTATCGAAGGTGGTCAGACCATGAATCCTTCTACCGCAGATATTTTGGATGCAGTGGACAAGGTGAATGCAGAAACCATCTTTATCCTGCCGAATAATAAGAATATTATTTTGGCGGCAAATCAGGCTGCGGAGTTAACTACAGATAAGAATCTGTTAGTAATCCCTACTAAAACAATTCCTCAGGGCATTACTGCGGTAATCAATTATGTGCCGGAGGTATCCGTAGAAGAAAACGAAGCTGCTATGATGGAAGAGATTGGCAATGTAAAGACCGGACAGGTAACTTATGCTGTGCGTGATACCATGATTGATGATAAAGAAATCAAGCAGGGAGATTACATGGGTATCGGCGACAAGGGTATTCTGTCTGTAGGACAGGATATGGGTCAGGTGACAGAGGATATGGTGGCTGCTATGGTAGATGAGGATTCAGAACTTATCAGTGTTTATTATGGTAGTGATGTGACGGAAGAGGATGCACAGAAGCTTTCTGATGCATTGACAGAGAAATATCCTGATTGTGATGTGGAATTGCAGTTTGGTGGTCAGCCTATTTACTATTATGTGATTTCAGTAGAATAAAGGTGCTATTCAGAACTATGCAGTTTTGCGAAGGTTTTGCGGAAGGGTAATTATGTATGAAAAAGAGGGACACTATAGGTGTCCCTTTTTTGCAAGGAGGATGAAGGATGGCAGACAGAACTCCGATTCAACAATTAAAGGGCGTAGGGGAGAAAACAGCCAAGCTTTTTGGAAAACTACATATTGAAACTGTGGAAGATTTGCTGGTGCATTTCCCCAGAGATTATGAAACCTTTCATCCGGCGGTAAAGGTGAGTGAGGCAAAGGTAGGGAGCGTAGAAGCTGTTTATGCTACAGTATGCGGTATGCCAAATGTGAAAAAGGTGCGGAACTTAACCATTATCAATGTAGTTATCAAGGATGACAGCGGTGCCATGCAGCTTACTTTTTTCAACATGCCTTTTTTGAAAAACTTACTGCGAAACGGCTACAGCTTTATATTCCGTGGAATGGTACAGGCAAAAGGTCCGGCAAAAATCATGGAGCAACCGAAGATGTACAAGCCGGAGGAGTATCGTGGGCTATTGTCCTTTATTCAGCCTCGTTATTCTCTGACAAAAGGCTTGACAAATCAAGCAATTCAAAAGGCTGTGAAGCAGGCATTGACCAATCATCCGACTCCGGTTGAAAAATACCCGGAGTTCATGCTGCAAGATTATGATTTGATGCATTATGAGGAAGCGTTACACAATATTCATTTCCCTAAGGATATGGAAGAGTTGGTACGAGCAAGACGTCGTATGGTTTTTGATGAATTCTTTGACTTTTTGTACTATTTGAGAGAAAACAAAGACCGGACGGAGCAACTAGCCAATGAATATGAAATGATAGAAACGGCAGATACGGTGCGGTTTCTGGAACAGTTGCCTTATACCCTGACGAAAGCACAGAAGAAGGTTTGGGCAGAGATACGAAGTGACTTGAACAGTCATTATTGTATGAACCGTTTGGTGCAGGGAGATGTAGGTTCCGGAAAAACCATTATTGCAGTGCTTGCACTGCTGATGTGTGTGTCAAACGGGTATCAGGGGGCTATGATGGCTCCTACTGAGGTGCTGGCTACCCAACATTATGAGGATGTTTGTGAGTTCGTTGAAAAGTATCATATTGCTTTTTCGCCGGTGCTTCTGGTGGGTAGTATGTCAGCAAAGGAAAAGAAAGATGCTTATGAAAAAATTGCTTCCGGAGAAGCTAATGTAGTCATCGGTACTCATGCGGTGATTCAGGATAAGGTGGTTTTCAAGAATTTGGCGTTGGTGGTAACGGATGAGCAGCATCGTTTTGGTGTACGACAGAGGGAGATTTTGGCGAATAAGGGACACAATCCGCATGTGCTGGTTATGAGTGCTACCCCCATTCCACGAACCCTTGCTATTATTTTATATGGAGACCTGCAGATATCTGTCATCGATGAACTACCGGCCAATCGACTGCCCATTAAGAATTGTGTGGTGAATACCTCTTTTCGCCCAAAGGCGTACCAATTTATTGAGAAGGAAGTACGTGCAGGACGACAGGCGTATGTCATTTGTCCTATGGTAGAAGAAGGAGAAATGGAAGAACTGGAGAATGTGGTAGAATACGCAGAGAAGCTGCGAAATGCTCTTCCTGCCGATATTCAAGTGGCGACACTGCATGGTAAGATGCGTCCGGCAGATAAAAATCGTATTATGGAGGAGTTTGCCCGTCATAACATAGATGTTCTGGTGTCCACCACCGTAATCGAGGTAGGTATTAATGTACCCAATTCTACGGTGATGATGGTCGAGAATGCAGAACGCTTTGGATTGGCACAGCTTCACCAGCTTCGTGGTCGTGTGGGACGTGGAGAACATCAAAGCTACTGCATTTTCATCAGCACTCAGGATAATAAGGAGACCATGGAACGTTTGGATATTTTGAACAAATCTAATGATGGCTTCTTCATTGCATCAGAGGATATGAAACTACGCGGTCCGGGCGATTTGTTTGGTATCCGGCAAAGTGGTGATTTCGCTTTCCGGATGGCAGATATTTATACAGACGCAAATGTGCTGAAACAGGCTTCAGAGGCTGTGAATAAGGTAATGGACAATTATCTGACTGAGAAGGAAGTGCAAAATTTAAAGACCTTTTTGGCAACAAACGCCGGAAATAGGGTTGACTTTAGGACTATATAAAGATATGATGTTGCTATTAGTATACAGAAGTAAACAAAAGGCTTTTGTAAAGCATACTTATGGGAGGAAATATGAAGAAAATAGCAGTAATTACCGACAGCAATAGCAGCATAACACAGAAAGAAGCAAAGGAATTGGGTATTTTTGTGTTACCTATGCCTTTTACTATTGATAATGAAGCTTATTACGAAGATATCAATTTGACTGTAGAGCAGTTTTATGAAAGGTTGGAGGATGATTCTGAGATTTTTACCAGCCAGCCATCCTTAGAGGCAGTGACGCAGATGTGGGATGAGGTACTTCAGGAATATGATGAGATTGTACACATTCCTATGAGCAGCGGTCTCAGTGGTTCTTGTCAGAGTGCGTATATGTTGTCGCAGGATTATGATGGAAGAGTTCAGGTAGTGGATAACCAGAGAATTTCTGTCACCCAGCGCCAGTCTGTTCTGGATGCATTGGAGTTGATAAAGAGAGGAAAGGACGCTCGGGAAATAAAGGAAATATTAGAGGCAGACAAGTTTAACAGCAGTATTTATATTATGCTGGATACCTTGAAATATCTGAAAAAGGGTGGACGTATCACCCCTGCAGCGGCTGCTTTAGGTACACTGCTTCGCCTAAAGCCTGTTTTGCAGATACAGGGGGAGAAGCTGGATGCCTTTGCCAAGGCGAGAACTTCGTCGCAGGGTAAGAGTATGATGATTAGTGCCATGAAGTCAGATATGGAGAAACGCTTCGCAAACAATATTCATTTGCAAGTGGCACATTCCCATAACTTGGACGGGGCTTTGAAGTTTAAGGAAGAGCTTGCGGAATATTTCCCTAACATGGAGATACATGTAGCAGAGCTGTCCTTGAGTGTGGCATGTCATATCGGACCGGGTTCATTGGCCATAGCATGCTGTCGGAAGATGGATTATGATGCAGTATAAGTGTGACGTGGAAAGGATATAAACGAATAAAAAGTGAATAGGTAAAAGTAAAACACTGTCGGGATTGTACGGCAGTGTTTTTTGAATCTGTAGAAGCAAAGAGAAAATACGTTCTGTTTCTTGTGGTATTTCGTTGACGAAACCGCTAGATATGGTGTATAATATTCGTAATATTGGCAGTTTTTGCCCGAAGGGCGAAAGAACAGTAAAACACAAGAAATATGAGGTTGAAAAATGGCAAAAACAAGTGATTATGGTGCAAGTAGTATTACTGTACTGGAAGGCTTAGAGGCAGTTCGCAAGCGTCCGGGTATGTACATCGGCAGTGTTTCTACCAAGGGATTGAATCATCTGATTTATGAAATCGTGGACAATTCCGTGGACGAGCATTTAGCAGGGTTTTGTAGTGAAATCCATGTGACTTTGGAAAAGGATGGCTCGGCAACCATTTCGGATAATGGTCGAGGCATTCCGGTGGGGATGCATGAAAAGGGGATCAGTGCAGAACGTCTGGTATTTACCACATTGCATGCCGGCGGAAAGTTTGATAATTCAGCTTACAAGACCAGTGGTGGTCTTCATGGTGTAGGTTCTTCCGTAGTAAATGCCCTTTCTAATTGGTTGACTGTTCGGGTCAAGGATGGAAAGCAGATTTACGAGGATAAATATGAGCGTGGTATTCCTGTAGTAGATTTAATAGATGGTTTACTGCCTGTAGTAGGCAAGACCAGAGAAACAGGTACTTCAATATCTTTTTTGCCGGATGATACTATTTTTGATAAAACCCGCTTCAAAGAGGATGAAATTAAGAGTCGTTTGCATGAGACTGCTTATCTGAATCCTCAGTTGACCATTATTTTTGAGGACAGGCGTAAGGACGAGCCGGAGCATATTGAATACCATGAGCCTGATGGAATCATAGGTTTTATTAAGGATATGAACAAAGGAAGCGAAGCTGTTCATGATGCAGTACATATTCAGGGGGAAAGCGAAGGCATTCACATCGAAGTGGCTTTCCAGTATGTGAATGAATTCCATGAGAATGTATTAGGCTTCTGTAATAATATTTTTAACTCCGAGGGTGGTACTCACCTGACCGGTTTCAAGACAGTATTTACTAATGTGATTAATACTTATGCCCGTGAGTTGGGTATTTTGAAGGAGAAGGATGTAAACTTTACCGGTGCAGATGTGCGTAATGGTATGACCGCGGTAGTTTCCGTTAAGCATCCCGACCCAAGATTCGAGGGACAGACCAAAACCAAGCTGGATAATCAGGATGCTGCCAAGGCGGTAGCAAAGGTAGTGGGCGATGAAGTGGTTCGTTTCTTTGACCGTAATCTGGAAACCTTAAAGAGTATCATTGCCTGTGCGGAAAAAGCGGCAAAAATCCGTAAGACCGAGGAAAAGGCAAAAACCAATATGCTGACCAAGCAGAAGTTTTCCTTTGATTCCAACGGAAAGCTGGCTAACTGTATTTCCAAGGATGCCTCTAAGTGTGAAATCTTTATCGTAGAGGGTGATTCTGCGGGAGGTAGTGCCAAGACAGCTCGTAATCGTGAATTTCAGGCGATTTTACCTATCCGTGGTAAGATTTTGAATGTAGAAAAGGCAAGTATTGATAAGGTACTGGCAAATGCAGAAATAAAGACCATGATCAATGCTTTTGGTTGTGGTTTTTCCGAAGGCTATGGTAATGACTTTGATATTACCAAGCTTCGTTATGACAAGATTATTATTATGGCCGATGCGGACGTGGATGGTGAACATATTTCTACCTTGTTGCTGACGCTGTTTTATCGTTTCATGCCGGAATTGATTTTTGAAGGACATGTTTATATTGCTATGCCTCCTTTGTACAAGGCAATGCCTTCTAAGGGTAAGGAAGAGTATTTGTACGATGACAAGGCATTGGAGAAGTATCGTAAAACACACAAGGGACCTTTTACTTTGCAAAGATACAAAGGTCTTGGTGAAATGGACGCGGGGCAGTTATGGGAGACTACTTTGGACCCTGAGACCAGAATGTTAAAACGTGTAGAAATCGAGGATGCCCGTATGGCTTCTGCGGTGACGGAAATGCTCATGGGTACGGATGTGGCACCGCGTAAATCGTTTATTTACGAGCATGCTAACGAAGCTCAGCTGGATGTTTAATAAGGGATGGTGAAAAGATGAGTGAAGATAGAATCATAAAAACAGAATATTCTGAGGTCATGCAGAAATCCTTTATTGATTATGCCATGAGCGTTATTATTTCCAGAGCGATTCCGGATGTGCGTGATGGTTTGAAGCCGGTACAGCGAAGAACTCTGTATGATATGCATGAGCTTGGCATTAAATATGACAAGCCTTATCGAAAGAGTGCCCGTATCGTTGGTGATACCATGGGTAAATATCATCCGCATGGTGACAGCTCTATTTATGAAGCGTTGGTTGTCATGACACAGGAGTTTAAGAAGGGACTTCCTCTAGTAGACGGACACGGTAACTTCGGCAATATCGAAGGGGATGGTGCAGCGGCAATGCGTTATACGGAAGCCAGACTGCAGAAGATTACTCAGGAGGCTTATCTGGCGGATTTGGACAAGGATGTAGTAGACTTTGGTCCTAACTTCGATGAAACTGAAAAAGAGCCATTAGTGCTTCCGGTCAAGATACCGAACATCTTAATCAATGGTTCTGAGGGTATTGCGGTAGGAATGACTACCAGTATTCCGCCTCACAATCTGGCAGAAGTCATTGATGCTACCAAGGCATATATGCAGGATGAAAATATTTCCACCAGAGAATTGATGCGTTATATTAAGGGACCGGATTTCCCTACCGGTGGTATTGTTACCAATATGGATGATTTGCTGGAGATTTATGAAACCGGATCCGGTAAGATTAAAATTCGTGGTAAGGTTGAAGTGGAAAAGGCAAAGGGCGGCAAGACAAATCTGGTGATTACGGAAATTCCTTATACCATGATTGGTGCCAATATTGCCAAGTTTTTATCGGATGTGGCAGCTCTTTCTGAGACGAAGAAAACGCAGGATATTGTAGATATTTCCAACCAGTCCTCTAAGGAAGGTATCCGTATTGTGATAGAGCTTCGTAAGGATGCAGATGTGGAGAATTTCACTAACCTTCTTTACAAAAAGACCCGTTTGGAGGATACTTTCGGTGTGAATATGCTGGCCATTTCTGATGGCAGACCGGAGGTTATGGGCTTAAAGAGTATCTTAAAGGCCTGTGTGGATTTTCAGTTCCAGGTGGCTACCAGAAAGTATACCAATCTGTTGGCCAAAGAGTTGGAACGTAAGGAAGTACAGGAAGGTCTGATAAAGGCTTGCAATGTCATTGATTTGATTATCGAGATTTTGCGTGGTTCCAAGGACAGAAATATGGCGAAAGCTTGTCTGGTGAATGGTGAAATCGATGGTATCAAGTTCAAATCCAAGGAATCCAAGATTATGGCAGCGCAGTTATGCTTTACAGAAAAGCAGGCAAATGCTATATTAGAAATGCGGCTCTATAAGTTGATTGGCTTGGAAATTCAGGCATTGATTAAAGAACATGAAGAGACTATGGCGAATATTTATCGTTATGAGGATATTTTGGACCGTAGGGATTCCATGGCTCAGGTGATTATTCAGGAGCTGGAGGAAATTAAAAAAGAATATAAGCGTGCCCGCAGAACTGCTATCGAAAATGCGCAGGAAGCTGTTTATAAGGAAAAAGAGCTGGAAGAGATGGAGGTTATGTTCCTCATGGATCGCTTCGGCTATGCCAAGACAGTGGATATGGCTACTTATGAGCGAAATAAGGAAGCTGCGGACAATGAGAATAAATATGTCTTTAAATGTAAGAATACAGGTAAGATTTGTCTTTTTACCGATGCAGGTCAATTACATATGATAAAGGTATTGGATTTGCCTTTTGGTAAATTCAGAGACAAGGGTATTCCCATTGATAATGTGAGTAATTTCAGCTCCGAAAAGGAGAATATGGTCTTTATCACCAATCAAACAGAGCTAAACCTGTGTAGAGTGATTTTTGTCACAGAACAGTCCATGATGAAGGTGGTAGATGGTGGCGAGTTCGATGTTTCCAAGAGAACTGTAGCGGCAACCAAGCTACAGGAGGGGGACCGTGTCATCAGCATCGTGTGCATTCATGACCAGAAAAATATCGTATTGCAGTCCAAGGACGGTTATTTCTTACGCTTCCCTATCGAAGAAATTCCGGAGAAAAAGAAGACTGCTATCGGTGTAAGGGGTATGAAGCTTTCGGATAAGGATGTACTGGAATCTGTATACTATACACAAAATGGTGTAGAGGTGGAAGTATCTTACAAGAGTAAGAATTTAATTTTAAATACAATCAAGCTGGGCAAACGTGACGGAAAGGGCATTAAGGTTCGTGCCTAAGAGACTGTAAGGTGGTCTCTGGAAGAATGTTTAAATAGTTGTTCCTAGTGGTTTGGGAAGCTTCTTTGCTTCATAAGGTGAATGTTCGGAATATTCTGTGACCGGTTGATAGCTTGATGTGGAAAGTGAGGAACTATGCGTGTCATTGCAGGCGTGGCAAGAAGTATGCCGTTAAAAACACCGGAGGGAGCTGATACCCGTCCGACTACAGACAGAATTAAGGAGACCTTGTTCAATATATTGCAGAATGATATACCCGGTGCGGTTTTTGTGGATTTATTCAGTGGAAGCGGTGGTATTGGTATTGAAGCTTTGAGCAGAGGTGCCGGAAAGGCATATTTTATTGAAAATGCACCCAATGCGTTACGTTGTATTCAGGAAAACCTGCTTTTTACCAAAATGGCAGATAAGGCAGTGGTTTTGAAGCAGGATGCGGTATCCGGATTGAATGGTATTTTCGAAAAGTCAGTAGACATTATTTTCATGGACCCGCCGTATGATTGTGGACATGAGGAACGAGTACTGGATATGTTGCAGCATATGAAATATGTGACAGAGGATACCCTGATTATTGTGGAAGCATCTCTTCAGACGGATATGCAATATGCACCGGACTATGGTTTTGAGGTCATTCGTGAGAAAAAATACAAAACGAACAAGCATTTATTCTTAAAGAGAAAGTAAGTTGGGGAAGGAATTATTTATGAGTCGAGCGATTTATCCCGGGAGTTTTGACCCGGTTACTCTTGGTCATTTAGATATTATCAAGCGTGCATCCAGAATTTTTGATGAAGTAATTGTAGGAGTTTTGAATAATCCTCAAAAGTCACCATTGTTTTCTGTGGAAGAACGTGTTAAGATACTAGAAGAGGTAACAGCAGATTTGCCCAATATAAAGATTGAAAGCTTTAGTGGTATGATGGCCGATTACGCACGAAAGAACAATATACAGGTATCCATTCGGGGGTTGCGTGGCATATCTGACTTTGAATATGAAAATCAAACAGCTCAATATAACAGTCGTTTGTCTAATGGAGACTTAGAGACGGTCTTTTTGGTGACTAGTCCGGAATATTCCTATATTAGTTCTTCGGGGGTGAAAGAAGTAGCATCTTTTCATGGAGATATTTCTCCGTATGTACCGGAGCATGTGGCAAAGCTGATTCGTGAAAAATACAATTATTAAAAACAGAGAGGTGTTTTTATGAGTAGCAAAATCGAACAATTAATTGATGATATGGAGGCATATATTGATGGTTGTAAATATCAGCCATTGTCCAGCACCAAGATTATCGTAAACAAAGAAGAAATCGACGAGTACCTTCGCGAGCTTAGAATGAATACTCCGGATGAAATCAAGCGTTATCAGAAGATTATCAGCAATAAGGAAGCTATTTTAAGCGATGCTCGCGCAAAGGCAGAGGCGTTGATTAATGAAGCTACCGTTCATACTAATAAGTTAATCAGTGAGCATGAAATCATGCAGCAGGCATATGCACAGGCGAATGAGGTAGTTACTTCTGCTACCTATCAGGCTCAGCAGATTTTGGACAATGCTACCATTGAAGCAAATAGTGTGAAGACTGCTGCCATGCAGTATATGGATGATATTTTGAATTATCTGGAGAATTTAATTGTGAATTCTACTAACAATGCGGTATCCAATTACGAGAATTTATTGAGTGGCTTGAATCAATATAAGGATATTATTCAGTCCAACCGTGCAGAACTGCATCCCGTAGAGGATGATTTGGCAAATGTGGTGATTGATACCAGAACAGATGCAGATGAGGAGTAATTACCAAGGAGGAAAACCGGTTTCGTGGAAGCCGGTTTTTTCAATAGAAGCTTCCTATATTATTGTAAGGGGAAATATGTTACAGAGTTTTATGTTTAAGAGAGTAAGTTGTATTTGTTTGTGTTTTATTATGCTAGTGCTTTTGCCTATGGTTGCAGAAGCAACACCTCTTTTGGAAGAGAAAGAGGTATATACTATCGTCATTGATCCGGGGCATGGTGGTGATAACCGAGGCACTATTTCCAATGAAAACTTTGCTGAAAAGGAAATCACCATGAAAACAGCAAAAGCTTTGGCGGAAGAATTGTCTAAATATGATGGTGTGGAAGTTTTACTGACCAGAAACCGGGATGTGGATTTGAGCCTGAAGGAAAGAGCTGTTTATGCGGCAGAACAAAAGGCGGACTATTTGTTCAGTATTCATTTTAATGCCTCAGAGAGCCATACCATGTTTGGTACAGAGGTATGGATACCGTTGGAAGCACCTTATCATACCATGGGGTATCAGTTTGCTTATTTGCAACAGCTGGAAATGCAGGAGCTGGGATTGTTTTCCCGAGGAATAAAGAACCGTAGAAACGATGAGGGAACGGATTATTATGGGATTATCCGAGAAAGTGTGGCACGGAATGTTCCGGCAGTGATTATTGAGCATTGCTATGTAGATGAATCCAGAGACATTGTTTTTTGTGATGAGGATACTGACTATGAGGAGTTTGGAAAGCGGGATGCAAGGGCGATTGCGAAGTTTTTAGGTTTGGAGCCGCTAACAGAGCATACAGAGCTTTTCGAAATGACTGCTACGGAAACTGTAGCGGATACCTATATGGATGCCACCAGTCCGGAGATTTGCCAAATAGAGGCTACCGGATTGGAGGAAGACAAGGGAATATTGACTGTGCAGGTCACTGCTAAGGATAGTCAAACTCCTGTTATGTATTATGATTATACAATGGATGGTGGTATGACTTATAGTAAGCTGTATCCATGGCCGGGAAGTGATTTGTTAGAGGGTGTGTATGATGAAAGTTTCGAACTAACTCTGGATGTTTCTTCTGAAGTAAGACCACAGGTGCAGTTGAGAGCATATAATAAATTTGACTTATATCAGACCAGTAATGTAATCATGGATTTTTCTGCTTTGAAGGAGAAACAACAGCAGATATTGCCATCAGAGGATAGTCATAAGAAAGATTATCCGGAGTGGCAGGCAGAGGAAACTGTGACCATGAAACAACAAAGTGGTGATTTTTCTGCAGTACGTGTGGTTGTGTTAGTGCTGTTTATTTTGATATGGTCTGTGTTGTTAACCGGTATGGGGTATGTGATTTACCGGCGTTTTCGAAAAAAGAGATAAGTTTAATGAATGAGTGTCAGTATACCATAATAGGCAATGGTCAGGATGGTTAAAAGTACCTTATGTAGGATGTATTTTTGAATAGAAAGACCCATTCCCGCTATCATGCTATGGGTTTGTGCGATGCAGGAGAAACCGCCAAAGGGTAACAGACAAAGACTGTATAGGGGATGTATCTGCCCCAGCATGCTTAAGCCGCCGGTGATTTCCAGCAAGGGTGCCAGATAGAAATGTAGCTTAGGAAAGAAAAAGTGAGGCAATATATTCAGTAGATTAAATAAAATCATATAACCGCAAAGCATTAAAATACTTTGTATAGAGGTATGAATGGCTTCGTCCAAAGCACTTAACAATGGTTGCAGCGAAGCAGTTGTCTTACTTTGGGTGTGGAACCGGATATCAATATTGTCTAAGTCTTTAAAAAGAGAACGACGAATTACCATGCCATAAAGGAAGGGAAGTCCATACATACCGAATAGGTATGGGACAGGTGCATTCAGCCCCAATAAGGGGATGATGAAGGTGCAGAAGTACACCGGTCCGATGTTGTTACAAAATGACAGCAGGAATTCAGCTTCTCTTTTCGAGATTTTATGGTGATGGAAAAGGTCTGCAGTGACCTTGGCACCCATAGGAAAACCGCACAAAAAACCCATCAGGATACCATAGGACAGGTGCCCATTGCAACGAAACAGTCTTTTTAAGAGGGGATGCAATATTTTGGAAAAATGCTCCGTCAGGTTCATGCGTACCAAAATACCCGATAGTATCATAAAGGGTAAAAGGGATGGTATCATTTTGCTGTACCAGAGTGTGAAACCATGAAAAGCATAGTGGAGGCTGGTGGCAGGTTGTGTTAAAATAAGATAAGTCAGTACTAAAAATAACAGAGTATAAAGCATGAATGTTCTCCGGGAAGGCGGCTTGTGCTTTTGTATATGATATGTGATGAGGTTAAAACAATATGATGCGTTTGGATAAGTTTTTGGTATCCATGGAGATAGGAAGCCGCAGTCAGGTAAAAGCTCTTGTAAAAAAGGGACTCATAACTGTAAATGGTGCGGTGTGTAAGGATGCAGACAGTAAAATCGATGAAAATACGGATGTAGTTGCCTATCAGAGTGAAAATTTAAGCTATGTAAAGCATCGGTATTATATGCTTCATAAGCCGCAGGGAGTAGTGACAGCTACTCAGGATGACCGTGAAAAAACAGTCATGGATTTGCTCGCAGATGTGCGAAAGAAGGATTTGTTCCCGGTAGGAAGATTGGATAAGGATACAGAAGGTTTGTTATTGATTACGGATGACGGAGCGCTGGCTCATGCCCTGTTATCTCCGAAAAAGCATGTAGATAAAACTTATCTTGTCAGATGTATGGAGACATTCTCCGCAGAGGATGTAAAAGCACTGGAGCAAGGAGTGGACATTGGGGACGACAAACCCACCCTGCCTGCCAAGGTTCAAATATTAGGCGAAAGAGAACTGCTCCTGACCATTCACGAAGGGCGTTACCATCAGGTAAAACGAATGCTCCAGGCGGTCAACAATGAAGTGGTTTATTTGAAACGGGAAACCTTCGGCAACTTGAAACTGGATGAAGAGTTGGCATTAGGAGAATTTCGAGAATTAAGCGAAGAAGAAGTAACAATGTTAAAAGGAAGATTTTAAAGAGATGAATGCTAATAAATTTAAGGCATATGGAATGTATATTCTGGCATTATTAATTTTTGGTACAAATGGCATTTTTGTTTCCCATATATCATTAGCAAGCAGTCAGATTGTTCTGATGCGTACCTTAATTGGCGGCGTGCTACTAACCTGCTTGGTTTTCTTTGGCGGCGGATTTGACAAGGATAGTGTGCGTGGAGAATGGATTCCGCTTTTGCTGGGAGGTGCCATACTTGGTCTGAACTGGGTGGCACTTTTTGAAGCGTATAGGCTACTGAATGTTAGTCTTGCCACATTGATTTATTATGTAGGACCAATTCTTGTTTTGCTTTTTTCGCCGATTCTTTTTCGCGAAAAGCTTACAGGAAGAAAGTCAGTATCTGTGCTTATCGTAGCAATTGGTCTGATATGTATAAGTGGAAGCATTGTTGTGACAGGGGCGAGTTCAGTAGGATTGTTTGCGGCAATCCTTTCAGCGCTTCTTTATGCTGCATTGATCGTTTTTAACAAACAGATTGTTCGAACAAGCGGAATGCAGACTGCAGCCATTGAATTGGACGTTGCTTTTGTTGTGGTGTTGGTGTACACATTATGCACTGCCGGGGTTCCGCATATAACAGGAAGTGATTTGCCATGCATCGCAATAATAGGTTTTGTGAATACCGGATTAGCTTATGTATTGTATTTTACCGGTTTGAAAAAGTTGTCCGGACAGTCTGTTGCATTGATTAGTTATCTTGACCCTGTTTCAGCCCTTTTGCTCTCAGCACTTTTGTTGCATGAAGTAATGACACAGGTGCAAATAATCGGTGCAGTGCTGATTATCGGAGGGGCTGTGTTTGGTGAATTAAAGAAACAGAGGCAATAAGTGTTTTTATAGGAACGCATTTCAGTAATAAAAATGGAGGCAATAACCTTGATTAAAGATATAGAAGCAGTGATTTTTGACATGGATGGTTCACTGGTAGACTCCATGTGGATTTGGAAAGATATTGATATAGAATATTTGACCCGTTACGGGTATCAGGTAACTGACGAGATGGTGGATGCTTTTCAGGCAGAAATCGAAGGCATGAGCTTTGCAGAGACAGCACAATGGGTCAGTACACATTTTGACATTCCCAGAACAACACAGGAAATGATGGATGATTGGAATGACATGGCGTGGGAAAAATACGAAAAGGAAGTTTTCTTAAAGCCCGGTGTGTCAGAATTTTTGAAAGAATGTGTAAAGAGAGAACTGAAACTGGGGATTGCATCCAGCAATTCCAGAGAACTGATAGAGAATGTTATCCGTGCCAGAGGATTGGAAGGTGTTTTTCAGGTCATTCGTACCGGCAGTGATGGTTTGCGTGGAAAGCCGGCACCGGATGTGTATTTGACTACAGCTGCAGAGCTGGGAGTGGCACCGGAGGTTTGTTTGGTGTTTGAAGATGTTGTGGCCGGCATCAAGGCAGGTAAGGCTGCCGGAATGCGTGTTTGTGCAGTAGAGGATGCTTATTCCGAGAAGCAGAGAGAAGAGAAAAAACAATTGGCAGATTATTATATAGAGGATTATTATGGAATATTCAACTAAGGGATTTTTGCCTGTCAGCAGACAGGATATGATAGATAGAGAAATAGAACAGCTGGATTTTGTGTATATTACCGGAGATGCTTACGTGGATCATCCTTCCTTTGGACATGCGATTATCAGCAGAGTGTTAGAAGCACATGGTTATAGTGTGGGTATTATTGCACAGCCGGATTGGAAGGACGAAAATAGTATACAGATTCTGGGAAAGCCCAAACTGGCCTTTTTAATCAGTGCCGGAAATATGGATAGCTGTGTGAACCATTATTCCGTATCTAAGAAGCGTCGTAATCAGGATGCTTATACTCCGGGCGGTGTCATGGGTAAACGTCCGGATCATGCTACAGTGGTGTATGGTAATCTCATCCGCAGAGTGTATCGGGATATACCCATTGTAATCGGAGGCATAGAAGCCAGTCTGCGTCGTATGGCTCATTATGATTATTGGTCAGACAGCTTTAAGCGTTCTATACTGTTGGATAGTCAGGCAGATTTGATTTCTTATGGAATGGGTGAAAAGTCTATCGTAGAAATCGCAGATGCCCTGAATAGCGGTATTGATGTAAAGGATATTACCTATATTGCAGGAACGGTTTATAAAACAAAAGATATTTCCGATGTGTATGAGCCGGTAGTTTTGCCTTCTTTCGAGGCGATGAAGGCAGATAATAAGGAATATGCCCGTAGCTTCGGTATACAGTATCAGAATACGGATTTTTGTAATGGAAAGCGTCTGGTAGAAGGGTATCCCAACAATGTGTATGTGGTACAGAATCCACCTCAGGTGCCCCTTACCATGCAGGAAATGGACGATATTTATGCGTTGCCTTATATGCGAACCTATCATCCTTCCTACGAAAAGGATGGTGGTGTACCGGCTATTGCAGAGATTAAGTTTTCTTTGATTAGCAATCGTGGTTGCTTCGGAGGATGCAGCTTTTGTGCACTGACCTTTCATCAGGGCCGTACCATACAGGTGAGAAGCCGTGAATCGATCGTGGAGGAAGCGAAGCTGTTAACAGAGGATAAGGATTTCAAGGGTTACATTCATGATGTAGGCGGTCCTACGGCAAACTTCCGTCATCCCTCCTGTGAAAAACAGTTGACCCACGGAGTATGTAAGAACCGACAGTGTCTGTTCCCCAGCCCCTGTAAGAATATGAAGGTGGATCATAGTGATTATCTGGAGCTTTTGCGAAAGCTGCGGGAGCTGCCGAAGGTGAAAAAGGTATTTGTTCGTTCGGGTATCCGTTTTGATTATTTAATGGCCGATAAAGACGACTGCTTTTTCAGAGAGTTGGTAGAGCATCATATCAGCGGGCAACTTAAAGTGGCACCGGAGCATATTTCCGATGCAGTGTTATCCAAGATGGGTAAGCCGGAGAATGCAGTTTATGAGCGTTTTGTAAAGAAGTATAAGAAGATAAATGAACAGCTGGGCAAAAATCAGTTCTTAGTGCCCTATCTCATGAGTTCTCATCCGGGGTCTACTTTGAAGGAAGCCATAGAGCTGGCGGAATATTTGCGGGATTTGGGTTATATGCCGGAGCAGGTGCAGGACTTTTATCCGACACCATCCACCATATCTACGGTAATGTATTATACCGGACTGGATCCCAGAGATATGAAACCGGTGTATGTATGTAAGAATCCTCATGAAAAGGCGATGCAGCGTGCTCTGATACAGTATCGTAATCCCAGGAATTATGAGCTGGTGTATGAGGCATTGGTGGCTGCCGGACGAGAAGATTTGATTGGGTATGACAAGAAGTGTCTGATACGTCCCAGAAAGGGAGTAGGAACTCGAATGGTTGGTTTTGGGGCAGCTAATGAGAAGCATATAGGTGCTGTACAGTCGAAATCTAAACGGTCAGAAAGCAGTAACAATGGAAGAAATGACAACGAACGTCCGGCAAATACTGCAAATGGTGCCAGACCTAAGTCCGGAGATAACCGATTCGGTGAGGATTACAAGTCTAAAATAAAGAAGAAAACCATAAGAAATGTTCATAAGAAGAAGGAGAAATAAAAATGGCAAAGAATGTTGTGATAATCGTTGGTGCGTCCTCCGGAATGGGTGCAGAATTTGCACTGCAGATAGATGCACATTTGAGAAAAACCGATGAAATCTGGTTGATTGCCCGTAGCAAGGATAAATTAGAGGAATTGAGCAGTAGAATGCGTAATAATACACGGGTTTTGGCAATGGATATTACTAAGGAGGCTCAGATAGAGCGTCTGCAGGATACCTTAATGGACAATGATTGTGTGATAAGGATGTTGGTAAACTGTGCAGGCTATGGTGTGATTGGAGACTTTTCCTCCACTACCTGCGAGGACCAGGTAGGTATGGTGCGTTTGAATTGTGAAGCTTTGACACATGTAACCCATTGCTGTATTCCTTTTATGAGACCAAATTCCAGAATTATTCAGATTGCTTCCTGTGCAGCCTTTTTGCCACAGCCAGGTTTTGCGGTTTATGCAGCCAGCAAGGCTTATGTTCATAGCTTTACCCAGGCACTGAGAGAGGAATTGAAGGATAAAGGCATCTCTGTCACCAGTGTATGTCCCGGTCCTGTAGATACACCGTTCTTTGACCGTGCAGAGAAAACCGGAAAGGTATTGGCGATAAAAAAAGCTACTATGGTAGACAGTAAGAGTGTGGTACGCAAGGCTCTTCGGGATGCCTGTGCCAAGAAGGCAGTTAGTGTGTACAGCTTCCCTATTCAGGCTGTTTGGGTACTGACCAAGTTGGTTCCCCATAGTCTGGTTTTACCTCTTATCAGAGCATATAAGGAGCATCAGGATTAAGTTATGAAGGATACTATTTTACGGTTGTTTAGTACTGTGCTATGCAAGGGTACTAAGAAATATATTGATACGCAAAAGAAATTTGAGGTCATACGAACCATTATTTATTTTATACTGCCACTAGGCTTGTTTTTGATTGGTTATATTACCACAAAGAGTAAGATGAATGTATTGACAGTGGTGGCTGTGGTAGGATGTTTGCCTGCCTGCAAAAGTCTGGTCGGAGCGATTATGTTTCTTCGTTTTCATAGCCTGAAGGCCGAATACTGTGAGAAAATCGAAGCAGTGAGAAAGGAACTTCCCCAACTGTATGATATGGTGTTTACTACCTATGATAAGAACCATGTGGTAGGACATATGGTCATTGCCGGGAATACTATTTGCGGCTTTAGTGAAAATAAGAGCTTTCAGGAGAAGGAGTTTAATACCCATATCCTGAATGTGTTGAAAATGGATGGACATAAAAATGTTTCGGTGAAGATATTTACGGACATCCACAAATACACGGAACGTATTGAACAGCTTGAAAATCTGGAAACAGAGAAGGCGAATATTCTGGGTATCATGGATACCTTAAAATCTGTAGCATTGTAAGAGTGAGTGAAGTATGCAAGAGTTTATTGTAGAACAGAATCAGGCGGGGCAACGTCTGGACAAATTTTTACATAAGTATTTGCCGGCAGCCGGTACCGGATTTCTGTACAAAATGCTTCGAAAAAAGAATATTACCCTGAACGGAAAGAAAGCGGAAGGGAAGGAAGTATTGCAGTTAAATGACAGGGTACAGTGCTTCTTTTCGGAAGAAACCTTTTTGAAGTTCGGTGGGATAGCGCAGGAGGCTGCTATACAGTCTGTTACGACAGGGAATAGTAAGGGACAGAAAAATCCGTCCACGGGGAAGCATTTGGATGTTGCATCTTATGAGAAGGCATATCGTTCTATGAGGCTTTCGGAGGATGCTGTTCTGTACGAGGATGATCATGTGTTAATCCTGAACAAACCGGCAGGCATTTTGACCCAGAAAGCAAAAGATACAGATGTGAGCCTGAATGAGTGGATGATTGGTTACTTACTGCAGAAGGGAAAAATAACGGCTAAGGAGCTGGCTTTGTTTAAACCATCTGTATGTAACCGACTGGATAGAAATACCAGCGGTTTGGTGCTTTGCGGCATTTCCCTGAAGGGCAGTCAGGAGCTGAGCAGACTGATACGGGAAAGAGAAGTGCGAAAGTTTTACCGAACCATTGTAAAGGGAGAGTTGAAACAGGGAGCGGTTTTGCAGGGAAGCCTGCAGAAGAATGCGGCAACCAATACCGTGACGGTGACTGTGGAAGGCAGCGAGATTCAAACGGCTTATGAACCGGTGCGGAGTCTGAAGCATAAGTTGACCTATTTGGAGGTGGAACTGATTACCGGAAAGACCCATCAGATACGTGCACATCTGGCAAGCATCGGTCATCCTCTGATAGGAGATACCAAGTATGGGAACAAAGCCACCAATCAAAAGGTGGAACAGAGATATCAACTGCGACACCAACTTTTACATGCCTACCGCATGGAATTTCCCAAGCTGGAGGGAGCCTTGGAGAAGTTAAGTGAGCAGGTGATTGTAGCACCACTGCCGAAGCAGTTTACAAAGATTTTGGAGGATTTGTCCTGATGGCAACATGGAATTCCAGGGGGCTTCGAGGTTCTACCCTAGAGGACATGATTAATCGAACCAATGAGAGGTATGCGGAGAACGGACTGGCTTTGATACAGAAAATCCCTACG
This sequence comes from Acetatifactor sp., assembly GCA_045615205.1. Taxonomy (GTDB): domain Bacteria; phylum Bacillota; class Clostridia; order Lachnospirales; family Lachnospiraceae; genus Acetatifactor. The sequence continues at coordinate 12,055 of JAZLEI010000068.1, read as the reverse complement.
CCTATTACTCCTATGAAAATTGATAAAGAAAACAGACATATTACGCTGGCATATTTCGAACAGAAAAGTACGGTCGACTACATTGGTGCTGTACAGGGTATTCCGGTGTGTTTTGATGCCAAGGAATGTGCTTCTGATACCTTTGCTTTGCAGAACATTCATGAGCATCAGGTAAAGTTTATGGGAGACTTTGAGAAGCAGGGCGGGATTGCTTTTATATTGATTTTTTACACCCATAAAAATGTGCTGTATTACTTGACTTATGAGAAGCTTTTGGAGTTCTGGAACAGGGCTCAGGAGGGTGGTCGTAAAAGCTTTCGTTATGAAGAGTTAGAAGAACAGTATATCCTGCCACACAAAAGCGGTATATTAGTGCCTTATCTGGATGCGTTGAATTTGGATTTGGTTACCAGAGAGGAAGTATAAGTTTCGTGTTAAGGTGTTTTAGCATATTTGTATTTTGTGCTTGACAGTTTCTAAGGAAAAGCTTATACTACAAACAATTAGTTCTTTATTGTGCTACCCGATTAGCACGTTACCATAATAAAGTGAATGGAGCGAATTATGAATAAGAGAGTGTTACATACACCGGAAGGTGTAAGAGATATTTATGGTCGTGAGTATGCAAAGAAGCTTATGGTGGAACAAAAGCTGCATGAAGCGATTGAACGATATGGTTATGCAGATATTCAGACCCCTACCATTGAATATTTTGATGTGTTTTCTAAGGACATCGGAACTACCCCTTCCAGAGAACTGTATAAGTTTTTTGATAAGGATGGTAATACATTAGTGCTTCGTCCGGACTTTACTCCTTCCATCGCACGTTGTGCGGCGAAGTATTTCATGGAGGAGGAGGCTCCCATTCGTTTGTGTTATGTGGGAAATACCTTTGTGAATACATCTAATTTGCAGGGTAAATTAAAGGAAGTGACCCAGATTGGTGCTGAACTTATCAATGATGATACTGTGGAAGCTGATGCAGAAATGCTGAGTTTGGTAATCGAAGCTTTGAAGAATACCGGCCTTAAGAATTTTCAGTTAAGTATCGGTCAGGTGGAGTATTTCAAGGGCTTGTGTGAAGAGGCTGGTTTGGATGCAGAGACAGAAAGTGCTCTGCGTGACTATATCAGCGGCAAGAATTATTTTGCGGCAGAGAATCTACTTCGTAACAGCGATATTCCGAAACAGTATCAGGATACTCTTTTGAAGGTAACTGATATGTTTGGTGATATCGAGGCCATCAAAGCAGGCAAAGAATGTGTGAAAAACGAGCGTTCATTGCAGGCAATTGACCGACTGGAGCAGATTTATGAGGTGCTGAAGCTTTATGGTGTGGAGCAGTATGTATCCTTTGACTTAGGAATGCTGAGCCGGTACCATTATTATACCGGTATTATTTTTAAGGCCTACACCTATGGTATCGGTGATGCTATCGTAAAGGGCGGTCGTTACAATCATTTGTTACAGAAATTTGGCAAGGATGCTTCCGCAATCGGTTTCGTGGCAGTGGTGGATGAAATTGTAGAATCCATGGATCGTCAAAAGATTGTTATTCCTGTGGAAGAGAACAAACAGGTGATTTATTATAAGAAAGAAAACTACAAGGAACAGCTGGCAGAGACTATGAAGCTTCGTAAGCAGGGTGTGGCAGTAGAGCTGGTTCCGGAAAGGCAGTAATCATGAGCGATGAAAAGTATTTAACCTTTGCCCTGGGTAAGGGAAGACTTGCAAATAAAACCTTGGAGCTGTTTGAAAAAATCGGAATTACCTGTGAGGAAATGAAGGATAAGGATTCCCGCAAGCTGATTTTCGTAAATGAAGAACTGAAGCTTCGTTTTTTCTTATCAAAGGGTCCCGATGTACCTACCTATGTAGAATATGGTGCAGCTGATATCGGTGTGGTTGGTGAGGATACCATCTTAGAAGAGAATCGTAATGTATACGAAGTGTTGGATTTGGGCTTCGGCAAGTGCAGAATGTGTGTCTGTGGTCCCAAGGAGGCTGAGGAGCTGTTAAAGCACCATGAGCGTATCCGTGTGGCCAGCAAGTATCCCAACATTGCCAAGGATTATTTTTATAATCAGAAGTTCCAGACGGTGGATATTATTAAGTTAAACGGTTCTGTGGAGTTAGGACCTCTGGTGGAGCTTTCTGATGTAATCGTAGATATCGTGGAAACCGGCAGTACATTGAAGGAGAACGGACTGATGGTTTTAGAGGAGATTTGTCCTCTGTCTGCCAGAATGATTGTAAATCCTGTGAGTATGCAGATGCAGTCTGAGCGTATCAAGAAGCTGATTGCGCAGGTGAGAGCACAGTTAGAGGCAGAGAAGAAGTAAGCTTATCTATCATAGGTAAGGAGGATGTATAAAATGAGAATTATAAAATTAACCGAAGATACCAAGAAAAATTTAATGGAAGATTTGTTGAAGAGAAGCCCCAATAACTATTCTCAGTATGAGGCAACTGTCAACGAAATCATCGAAAATGTAAAAGCCAATAAAAATCAGGCGATTTTTGACTATACCCTGAAGTTTGATAAATTCCAGCTCACAGAGGAGAATATCAAGGTAACCCGTGAGGAAATCGACGAAGCATACACCCTGATGGATGCCAAGTTAGTAGAGGTAATCAAGAAGGCTGCGGAGAATATCAGAGCCTTCCACATGAAGCAGCTTCGTAACAGCTGGTTTGATGCCAAGGAGGACGGTACCATTTTGGGTATGAAGATTACTCCTATTGAGAAGGCTGGTGTATATGTTCCCGGTGGAAAGGCAGCTTATCCTTCCAGTGTATTGATGAATGTGATTCCTGCTTCAGTAGCCGGCGTAAAGGAAATCATCATGACCACCCCTCCCGGAAAGGATGGTAAGGTGAACCCCGGTACTTTGGTGGCTGCTGATATTGCAGGTGTAAATACCATTTACAAGGTTGGTGGTGCTCAGGCTATTGCAGCAATGGCTTTTGGTACCGAAACCATTCCGAAGGTGGACAAAATCACAGGTCCCGGAAATATCTTCGTGGCTTTGGCAAAGAAGGCTGTTTACGGATATGTAAGTATAGATTCTATCGCAGGTCCCAGTGAAGTGCTGGTACTGGCTGACGAAACAGCAAATCCTCGCTATGTGGCGGCAGACTTGCTTTCACAGGCTGAACATGATGAACTGGCAAGTGCCATCCTGATTACCACCAGTGAAGAACTGGCACAGAAGGTTTCTGAGGAAGTGGATAAATTCACTGCAGTGCTTTCCAGAAAGGAAATCATTGAGAAGTCTTTGGAGAATTATGGATACATATTATTGGCGGAGAATATGGAGCAGGCTATCGAAACCACAAACGAAATTGCTTCAGAACACTTGGAAATTCTGACCAAGAATCCTTTTGACGTGATGACGAAAATCCGCAATGCAGGAGCTATTTTCTTGGGCGAATATTCTTCTGAGCCTTTGGGCGATTACTTTGCAGGTCCCAACCACATTTTGCCTACCAATGGAACGGCTAAGTTCTTTTCGCCGGTAAATGTGGATGACTTTATCAAGAAATCCAGCATCATTTCCTATTCCAAGGAAGCTTTGGAGAAGCTGCATAAGGATATTGAGCTGTTTGCAGAAAGCGAAAGCTTGACAGCTCACGCAAATAGTATTAAAGTACGTTTTGAATAAACAGTTTTACCATATGGCTGAATTGTCAATTGATGCAATTAGGAGGGTTACATATGTCACGTATTGCTACAATAAATAGAAAAACCAAGGAAACGGATATTACCGTAGAATTGAATCTGGACGGAACCGGTAAGGCACAGATGGATACCGGAATCGGCTTCTTCAATCACATGTTGGAGGGATTTGCAAAGCATGGCTTTTTCGACCTGACCTGTGAAATTGACGGAGACTTAGAAGTGGATGGTCATCATACTGTAGAGGATGCCGGAATTGTGCTGGGACAGGCGATTAAAGAGGCTGTAGGAGATAAGAAGGGCATTCGTCGTTATGGCTACTTTATCCTTCCTATGGATGAGGTATTGGCTCTCTGTGCAGTAGATTTGTGCGGCAGACCTTATTTGCAGTTTGATTGTGAATTTACCACGGAAAAGGTTGGTGATTTGGAAACCGAACTGGTAAAGGAGTTTTTCTATGCAGTGTCTTATAGTGCAGGTATGAATCTCCACATTAAAATGCTCACTCCCGGCAACAATCATCACATGATTGAAGCTATGTTCAAGGCGTTTGCAAAGGCATTGGATATGGCAACCGGTTATGATGAGAGAGTTAGTGACGTGCTCAGTACGAAAGGAAGTTTATAAAATATGATTACCAAAGAATTTGTCCCTTGTATTTATTTATATCGTAAGAATTGTGTGAAATCCCTTCAGGATGTGACTGTTATCAGCGAAGACCCGGTGAAGCTGGCACAGAGCTATTGTGATGCCGGCGCAGACGAGCTTATCGTGTTCGATATGTCTGAGACAGATGCAGAGCATGAAGAGGCACTGGATATTATGAAGGAAATCTGTGCAAAAGCAGAGGTAGATGTCATCGGTGCCGGTAATGTAAAGCGTATGGAGGATATTAAGAAAATCCTTTATACCGGCTGTAAGAAGGCTGTACTGGACTATACCAAGCAGTCCAACATCGAGATTACGGAAGAGGTTTCTCTGAAGTTTGGTAAGGAGAAGATTTTGCTTTCTTATCAGGATGCAGAGACACTTTCTGCTAACAAGGAAAAGATTGAAAAGTATATTTCCGGTATGATTTTAATGAATCCTCATCAGATACATAGAACCATGGAAACTATAGATTTGCCTTTCTACGTGCAGGTAAGCCAAATTGCCTTGGATAAGATGCTTGAGCTGTTCAGAAACGAAACCGTTTGCGGTATCACCGGTAATGCCATGAATGACAATTGCAAGGAAATCCCGGCATTGAAGGAGCTTTGTGAGCAGAATAATATTCCGGTGAGAATTCTGAAGGCTGCTTATACCTGGGAGCAGTTAAAGAAGGATTCTAATGGTTTGATACCGGTGGTGGTGCAAGATTATCGTACCAATGAAGTGTTACAGGTTGCCTACATGAACGAAGAGGCTTATAAGTCAACTCTTCGTACCGGAAAGATGTGTTACTATAGCCGAAGCCGCAAGGCACAGTGGTTAAAGGGTGAGACCAGCGGACACTTCCAGTATGTAAAGTCCTTGACCACAGACTGTGATATGGATACGATTTTGGCGAAGGTTTCTCAGGTAGGTGCAGCCTGCCATACAGGAGCTTACAGCTGCTTCTTTAACGAGATCGTGAAGAAGGAATATGAGGAAGTAGACAATCCATTGATGGTTTTCGAGGATGTTTATGCAGTCATTAAAGACCGAAAGATACATCCCAAGGAAGGCTCTTACACCAATTATTTGTTTGATAAGGGTGTGGATAAAATCTTAAAGAAGCTGGGTGAGGAAGCAACGGAAATCGTCATTGCAGCCAAGAACCCGAACCCCAATGAAATTAAGTATGAAATCAGTGATTTCCTGTATCATATGATGGTACTCATGGCAGAAAAGAACATCAGCTGGGAAGAGATTACTACGGAGTTGGCGAATCGATAATAACGAAATATCCAGTTTGTACGTATTATATATTAATAGTAAGGACGGTGGCAGAAAATGCTGACCGTCCTTTTTGTATGCTATAGAAGATAAATTGTAGTTATATCAGTATACAACATAGACAAAGATAAGGTTTTGAATTATAATATTATTGGATTGTTATGGTTAAATGACCGTATTATGACTATGTGGGGAATAATTATGAATAAAAAAAGAAGTGTGAAAAGAATAATTACCTGTATGATATGTGCTTTGTTAGCATTTGTATCAGCATATTGTAATTTGTTTGGAGTAGTGGATAAGGCTGCTGAGGATACCTTATATCATCATCCCGGGAATATTGACTCACGTATTAAGATTATCAAAATTGATGATCATACCATGAACCAGATGGGTGATTTTTCAACCTGGGAGCGAGATGTATATGCTGATTTGATAGAAAAATTGTGTGTATCAGAACAGGTTAGTCCCGCTGTCATCGGATTTGATATGCTATTTAGCAGTGAAAAGGAACTTCAGTCAGATGCTCGTTTTGCACAGCTCTGTGCGGAACATGATAATGTAGTAACCGGTTTTGCATATGTGTTTACCAAATCTGTTACTTCAGATAACAAGGGAAATCTGAAGGAAAATGGTATGGCTATACAGGAGCGTATTGTTCCGTACAAAGCATTGGGAGAAGCGACACAACAGGGCTTTGTAAATGCATTGATGGACGCAGATGACAGTATTATTCGAAGCTCTTTCCTGTATTTTGATGAAATGGATGGAACACGAGTAAGGAGTTTTAGTTCTGCTGTTTATGCAAAATATATGGAAAAAATGGGTTTGACAGCTACTTATCCCACAGATAAACAGATTATGAATTTTCGGTATTCCGGCAATCCCATGGATTATGAAAATATCTCATTGATAGATGTTTTAGAAGGAAAGGTGCCGGCGGAAGCCTTTGATGATTGTATTGTTCTAATTGGTGCTTATGCAGCCGGAATGATGGATGCTTACTTTGTGCCGGTGGATCGCTCTCTGCAAATGTATGGTGTAGAAATACATGCAAATGTTATTCAGGCACTTATGGAGAATGAACCATTGATGGCATTGCCTAAGGTAGTGGATGGTTTGATTGCTGCATTTATTGCAGCGTTGTTGGTGCTTGTTTGTGAACGATTGAGTGTTGCAAAGGCAATCATAGCCTGTTTGTCAGCAGCTGCGATAAAGCTGCTTGGAGGCTTTGTTCTTTTTCAATGGGGATATACAGGAAATGTTTTGGTAGCACCAGTGATATCCTGTCTGATTGCAATTTATTATGTGGGTCTGCATTATTATAAGGCTCGTGCAGCAAAGCTAAGTATCGAAAAGGCATTTAGTAAATATGTTGCACCACAGGTGGTGGATGATATTGCCAAGGATGGAACCTATGAGTTGAAGCTGGGTGGTGAAAACCGAGATGTGGCAGTTTTGTTTGTGGATATCCGGGGATTTACACCGTTATCAGAGAGTTTAGAGCCGGAGCAGGTCGTGGATATTTTGAATGGATATTTGGAACTGACCACAGCCAGTATATTCAGACATGGTGGAACCTTGGATAAATTTGTGGGTGATGCGACCATGGCTGTATTCAATTCTCCTTTTGATACGGAGGATTATGTATATAAAGCAATCTTGACTGCATGGGATATTGTACAGGGGGGCAATCGAATTGAGAAGGAATATTTGTCGCGTTATGGAAAACAGGTTGGATTTGGAATCGGTATTAACTGTGGACAGGCAGTTGTAGGTAATATCGGTTGTGAATTCAGAATGGACTATACCGCTATTGGTGATACTGTAAATACAGCAGCTCGTTTGGAAGCAAATGCTCCCAAAGGTACGATTTATATTAGTGAATTCGTATATGAACGTGTAAAAGAACGGATTACGGTAGAACCTGTTGGAGAAATTCCTTTGAAAGGAAAATCTAAGGGTGTTTTTGTGTATTCAGTAATCGGTGTGAATGGTTATATCAGTCCTGAGGAGGAATAAGGCTATATGAAACAATTTCTGATTATTCCGGATAGAAATCATATGCAGGAGTGTTTGGAATTGGCAAAGAAATATGGATTGGGTTTTGAATATAATGATTTTTTCTTACCAACTGTTTTGGATGATGAAAAAAGGGTGGCAGAAATCATTGCTGACTATAAGCAATATTCGCTGCCGGAATATAGCACGGTGCATGGTGATTTTTTTGATGTAATTCCTTTTAGTGTGGATAAAAAAATCCGAGAAATTGCAGCACTTCGAATTGAACAGAGTATTCAGGCAGCAAAGAGTATTGGTGCAAAAGCAGTTGTTTTTCATACCAATTATAATCCGTTTCTGAATACAGAAAGTTATATTTCTGAGTGGATAGAAACAAATGTTACCTTTTGGAGCAAGGTTTTGGAAACACATTCGGATGTTCAGATTTATCTGGAAAATATGTTTGATACACATCCGGATATTTTGGAGGGGTTAGCAGAAAAATTATCTGTTTATGACAATTTTGGGCTGTGTCTGGATTATGCACATGCTTTCTTGTCAAAGGTGAAACCGGAAGTATGGTTTAAACGTCTTGGAAAATATGTAAAACACATTCATATTAATGATAATGACGGAGAAAGAGACTTGCATCTGGCATGGGGGGCAGGCAGTATTCCTTGTGATGTTTTTTATGAATGTTATAACGATTATATACAAAATGCTACTATTTTGATAGAAACATCTTCTATAGAAAATATAGTAAATTCTCTGAAAAGATTGGAAGAGGATGGATTTTTGGGAAGTGACTGATGGTAAGAGGATGATCTCATGAAAAAAAGATTGGATAAAAAATACTTAATCATATTAGCATGGTTGGCTGTTATTCTTGTTGTATTAGCAGCTGTTATTTTGATTCCGACATTTGGTAGCAAAAAAGGATATAGAACCATTCATGTAGTAGAAGTTTCCGGAAGAGTCAGTGTAGTGAAAAATGATATTGAATATAGTGCTTATCCCGGTATGATATTGCAGGAGGGTCATGAGGTGGTTACTTCCGGAACCGGCTTTATCAGATTGGTTTTAGATGGGGATAAATATATCAAGCTTGAACCCGGTAGTAAGCTTTTGTTTGAAACATTAGGATTTACAGGAAGCGGAAAAACACGCCTTTGCTTGGAACGTGGTTCTATCAGCACGGAGCTGGTAAGTCCGTTACTAGAAGATGAGGACTATGTAATAAATACGCCCAATGCAGTATTAGCTGTCAGAGGTACTTTCTTTCGTGTAGATTTATTTACCAATGATGCAGGAGAGATTATTTCTGATGTCAAGACTTATGGGGGGCAGGTTGCATCACAAAGAATATTGCCAAATGGTACAGTAGTTGAGGAAGAGGTGCTCATTAATGCCGGTTATATGGCTTGCATTAATATGGATACGGAAGATACCATTTATGTGGTAGATAAAGAAATTCCTGTTGAAACACCTAATCAGACATTTGAAAAGACCATACCTATTCCGAAGGAGGAAATATCTGACAGTGATTTGATAGATATTTACTTTGCCGCAGATAACGGACATCAAATGTTCGTTCCCACAGAAGAACTTAAGAACGATATAGAGAATAGAGAAATTGTTCTGAGCGAACAGGTTTCTGTTTATCAGAAAGCTGCTTCTGTATTACAGCAGAATGGTTTTATGGAAGAGAACGGAAACAAGATTATAACGGATGTTATGGTTTTGCCAAATGATAACAAACCTTTGTTGTTTGAAAAGGAAACGCAGGGAAATACGGATGCTTCTGATAACAAAAATGATGGGGGAAAGGAAGAGGCTCAGCAAATAACAATTCCTCTCACGGATGGGGATGGAACGGATAAGCCGGTCACAACGCCTGTGCCCGAAATCATACCTACACCGGTGACTACTCCTTCATTGACAGAGAACCCGGTTGCGACAGAGACGCCGACATCCATACCGACAGCAACACCAACAGAAATACCACATGAACATAAGGTTCTATATGTTGGGGAAGAAACGGTTCACAGTATGTGTTCGGAATGTGGAGAGATATTAAGCTCCGAGCATAGTTTTTCGAAGCGTGAAAGAATTGCTCCTACTTGTACGAATAAGGGAAATGTGATTTATAACTGTATTTGCGGATATTATTATGTTACGGAACCAGAACCCCTTGGTCATATAGAAGCTTGGGGTGGGGGTGTTAATGTACATAGTTATTGTAGTGTATGTGATACATTATTAAATCCAAATCATAATTATATAGAGCAAATCACCAAAGAACCAACTTATACGGAAAATGGCGAGAAAACATATATTTGTTCTTGTGGATATTCTTATGTGGAACCTATTGCTGCTTTGAAGCATGTGGAAGAAGCCGGTGGTACCAAGGAGATACATATAAAATGTAATCTGTGTGGAGAAGTAATCAGTACAGAGCATCATTTTTCGCAACAAATTGTTAGGTATGCATCTTGTACCACAGAAGGAGAAAAGAAGTACATCTGTACTTGTGGATATAGTTATATTGAGAAAATTGTAGCTACCGGTCACAAAAATGTGGTCGGAGGAATGTCCGATATTCACGTTAAATGTTCAGTTTGTGGTGTAACCGTTGAGGATGGCACATATCACAATTATAGTAGTGAAGTCACTATGGAGGCGACCTGTACAGATGTAGGAGTTCTGACCTATACCTGTAACTGTGGGCATAGCTATGCAGAAGAAATTCCCATGTTGGAGCATGTTTATGGGGAATGGACAGTAGTGACTGAACCAAGCTGTATTGAGGTAGGAAGTAAAGAGCGTACCTGTCCAGCATGCTCAGATGTAGAAAAAGAAGAAATTGTAGCATTAGGTCATAAATATGACACGGAATTTAGTGTGGATGTGGAAGCAACCTGTACTACAGACGGAAGTCAGTCGAAGCATTGTATCAGGTGTGACGAAACCAGTGAAGTGACAATAATTCCTGCTACCGACCATAGTGAGATGATGGGGTCTGAAGAAGAGATTCACAGTAAATGTGGTGTCTGTGGAACAATCTTACAGGATGGAAGCTATCATAGATATAATAGTGAAGTAACAACAGAGCCAACCTGTACAAAAGAGGGAGTACGAACCTATACCTGTGGTTGTGGATACCGTTATACAGAAGAAATTCCCATGTTGGAGCATGTTTATGGGGAATGGATAGTAGTGACAGAACCAAGCTGTATTGAGGTGGGAAGTAAAGAGCGAAGCTGTCCTACATGCTCAGATGTGGAAAAAGAAGAAATTGCCGCGCTAGGTCATGAATATGACGCTGAATTTAGCGTGGATGTGGAAGCAACCTGTACTACAGAAGGAAGTAAATCGAAGCATTGTATAAGGTGTGACGAAACCAGTGAAGTGACAATAATTCCTGCTGCCGGCCATAGTGAAGGTGCTGGAGCAGAGGAAGGTATTCACAGCAAGTGTGGTGTCTGTGGAACAACCATACAGGATGGAAGCTACCATAGATATAATAGTGAAGTGACAACAGAGGCAACCTGTACAGATGATGGAGTACGAACCTATACCTGTAGCTGTGGCTATAGCTATACAGAGAGCATTGCTTCTAATGGACATAGTGAAGTGGCTGGAGCAGAGGCAGACATTCACAGTAAGTGTGTTGTTTGTGGAACGACTTTACAGGATGAAAGTCATCATAGTTATAGCAGTGAAGTAACAATAGAACCAACCTGTACAGATGAGGGGATACGAACCTATACTTGTAGCTGTGGCTATAGCTATACAGAGAGCATTGCTTCTAATGGACATAGTGAAGTGGCTGGAGCAGAGGCAGACATTCACAATAAGTGTGGTGTTTGCGGAACGACTTTACAGGATGGAAGTCATCATAGTTATAGCAGTGAAGTAACAACAGAACCAACCTGTACAGATGAGGGAATACGAACCTATACCTGTAGCTGTGGCTATAGCTATACAGAGAGTATTGCTTCCAATGGACATAGCGAAGTGGCTGGCTGCGAAGCGGCTATTCACAGTAAGTGTGTTGTTTGTGGAACGACTTTACAGGATGGAAGTCATCATAGTTATAACAGCGGAGTAACAACAGAACCAACCTGTACAGATGAGGGGATACGAACCTATACTTGTAGCTGTGGCTATAGCTATACAGAGAGCATTGCTTCTAATGGACATAGTGAAGTGGCTGGCTGCGAAGCGGCTATTCACAGTAAGTGTGTTGTTTGTGGAACGACTTTACAGAATGGAAGTCATCATAGTTATAGCAGCGGAGTAACAACAGAACCAACCTGTACGGATGAGGGAATACGAACCTATACCTGTAGCTGCGGTTATAGCTATACAGAGAGTATTGCTTCCAATGGACATAGCGAAGTGGCTGGCTGCGAAGCGGCTATTCACAGTAAGTGTGTTGTTTGTGGAACGACTTTA
>JAZLEI010000067.1:0-6720 GCA_045615205.1 Acetatifactor sp. | reverse complement strand
CTCCCTTTACACCCAGTAAATCCGGATAACGCTTGCTCCATACGTATTACCGCGGCTGCTGGCACGTATTTAGCCGGAGCTTCTTAGTCAGGTACCGTCATTTTCTTCCCTGCTGATAGAGCTTTACATACCGAAATACTTCCTCACTCACGCGGCGTTGCTGCATCAGGGTTTCCCCCATTGTGCAATATTCCCCACTGCTGCCTCCCGTAGGAGTTTGGGCCGTGTCTCAGTCCCAATGTGGCCGTTCACCCTCTCAGGCCGGCTACTGATCGTCGCCTTGGTGGGCCGTTACCCCGCCAACCAGCTAATCAGACGCGGGTCCATCTCACACCACCGGAGTTTTTCACACCGTATCATGCGATACTGTGCGCTTATGCGGTATTAGCAGTCATTTCTAACTGTTATCCCCCAGTGTGAGGCAGGTTACCCACGCGTTACTCACCCGTCCGCCACTAACTTAGTATCGCTAGGCTTCAACTAAGTCCGTTCGACTTGCATGTGTTAGGCACGCCGCCAGCGTTCATCCTGAGCCAGGATCAAACTCTCATGTTGAAAAGTTTAAAACTTTTAAGTTTTTTCCCAGCCAGAAAACGTTTCTGGCTTTTACTGTTTTGGTTTCAAGATTTGCATCTTAAACGTTCTTGAATTTTTCTTCGGATTTTTTCTCAAATCCCGCAGCTTTCTTGCTGCTACTCTTAAGAATTTTCAAGGTTGCATTGTTGTTTATTTGTCAAGGTTCTTTGCAACTTCAAAGAAGTCGCCCGAAATATGCAAGGCATATTTCATTAGGTTCTTTCAAACCTTCGTTGTCGTTGTTGTCTCAGCGACAGCTTGTTTAGAATATCACAAGCATTTCACTTTGTCAACAACTTTTTTAAATTAATTTTTGAAATTAATTCTGTTGCATTTGTGCATCTAATTTCTTAGTTCGCTCAACAACGATTTTGAGTATATCATCAGAGTTTTTATTTGTCAACACCTTATTTTTAAAATTTTTGTTTTTTTTGTACAATTTAAAAAACATGTATTTGAGCCACAAAACCCAAACACATGTCTTTTCCTTTTCCTATGATTCTGTATCCATATTAATTACTGTATCTGAACGCTGGCCGTCTCCTCGCCTCGCTCCACTTGCCAATAAATCACCGAGGTATCTTTCAACATTTCTTCCTCACATTCTGCCAATACCACTACCTTTCGCGATTCGTCTGCATCCAATATTCCCATATAGGTCGTCAAATCATTACTAAGCATAGTTACCAAACAATGAACAGTTTCTCCATCTACATTTAAAACATACTTAATGTTCTCTTTCAGCATGTCTACACTCTGCTTTTCTGCTCCATCGTTCACAAATACAAAATTACATACCAAAATTTTCTTGTTCTCCTCCGCTTCAATCACCAAGGTCTCATCCACAATATCTGCGTATTTCTCTACTACTTGGCAATCTACATATTCCAGCGAAATACTTTCTGCCAACCCTAAAGCAGTCTTAATATATCCGCCTTCTGTAACAGACGCATCCGCCTTCTCTATAACAGGAGTATCTACTACTTCATCCATACCCGAAGGTTCCGGAGTAGCTGTCGGCTGTGGCACAGGTGTTGCAGTTGGCTCCGGCTCTTCCTCAATAGCAGATAAATCTACCAAACGGCTCTTCTGATTCGTATCATACTTCAATAACAACCCTACTGCGTATTCACTAATTGCCTCTCGTTGTGCATCCGTCATATCCGGTATGGTACTGCCACATCCGGTCAATCCAAGCATCAATATCATCATTAAGCAAATATACCTAGCGTATCTTTTCATCATAGTTGCCTCCTTGCCTTCCTTTCTAAGAAACCATATGAAAGGGAAAGCAATCAATTTCTATCTCTTTTTCAATGTTAGTTATTATGATACCATATTTGTCCATCAAACTGCAAGGGCAATAGGTACCAGAATCATCTCTATTTGTTAAAAATATAGAAAAAGCTTTCTTATAGCAGATACTGCTGATATTTCGCCTTGTCCTGTTTGTGACAGTTTACTCTTAAACGAACACCATCCTCCAAATACTCCTGCTCCAAAACCGTAGCATTCTCCATAAAGTATGAGGTAATCGCTCCCTTTTCATAAGGTATTAAAAACTCTGCATCCTGACTGTCTGCATATACCTGTGCCTTTATCAACTCTACCAGCTCTGTAATCCCGATACCATTAACGGCTGACATATAAATCTGCTTATCCCTGACTCTGGGCAAATCCTCCATCCGACTCTCTGCCTTATTATAAACTACAATCATAGGGATGTCTCCTGCCCCCAGATCCTTTAAAGTTTCCGCAGTCACATCCATCTGCAAACGATACTGTGGGTCTGAAAAATCCACAACCTGCACTAACAAATCTGCATATTTCACCTCTTCCAAAGTAGAATGAAAGGCTTTTACCAATCCATGGGGCAGCTTGTGAATAAATCCAACCGTATCTACCAGAAAGAAAGGCTTATTATCTCCGGTTTCAATGCTTCGCACGGAAGTTTCCAGAGTAGCAAAAAGCATATCCTTTTCTAAAACCTTCTTTTCCTCATTTCCAATGTAATTACCTACCAAACGATTCATGACAGTGGACTTGCCGGCATTGGTATATCCTACCAATGCCACCTGGGGTGTTCTGGAGTTCATACGCTTCTTACGCTGTGTCTGACGATCCAACTCCACCGCATCCAATTCCTTTCGCAGTTCACTGATTCGATGCTCTATTTTTCTCCTATCCAACTCCAGCTTCTTCTCACCGGTACCCTTATTACTCATGCTACCGCTGGCACCACCCTGACGGCTCAATGCCTCATGCATTCCCACCAGACGAGGCAACAAGTACTGCAGTCTGGCGGTTTCCACCTGAAGCTTCGCTTCCCTTGTCTGTGCACGTATTGCAAAGATATCCAATATCAATGTAGTTCTGTCCAAAATCGGCATATCCAGCAAATCCTGCAAATTACGTATCTGGGACGGAGATAGTGCATTATCAAAAACCACCACTTCCGCTTCGCAATCTACTGCAAATTCTTTAATCTCCTCTACCTTTCCGCTTCCTACATAAAGAGCCTTATTCACAGCCACTAATTTCTGCGTGATTGCTCCTACCACCTGCATATTACAAGCTTCAGCCAAACTCTTTAGTTCCTCCATGGAACGGTCAAAATCCACCTCTTCACCGGTATCCACACCTACCAGAAATGCTTTTTCTTTCTTTTCTTCCAACATAACTGCTCCTTATATGGCAACACTTCTGCCATGATTCTATCCTTCTTTTACAGTTTCCAATTCAAACCAGAACTTCACGCCATTGCTATAATTCTCCACACCATATTTCTGATTCATGGATTCCATAATTGCCTTCACTATAGACAAGCCTACACCGCTTCCACCATATTCACGTGTTCTGGCTTTGTCCACCTTATAAAACTTCTCCCAAATATGAGAGAGACTTTCTTCAGGTATCTGCTCTCCGGTATTGAACACATTGATGCGTACTTTCCCGTCCTGCATCTCAAAAGTAATATCAATAACTCTCTTCCCTTCGCAATGATTCACTGCATTGATAAAATAATTCATGAAAACTTCTTCTGTTTTAAACTCATCTGCCCAAACAAAAATCGGTTCTTCCTGCACCATACGCACATTTAAATCATTTTGCTTTATCATAATACCGGCAGCCTGCAAATAATTGGAAATCAATGCCACGATATCAAAACGCTCCATACTCACTACATCATTTCCGAATTCCAACTGATTTAACGTAAGCAATCTCTTCACCATAATATTCATCTTATTGGCTTCATCCATGATTACTTCACAGTAAAATTCGCGGCTCTCCGGATCATCATTCACACTCTCCTTCAAACCTTCTGCGTATCCCTGTATTAATGCAATAGGTGTTTTTAATTCATGGGATACATTAGATAGGAAATCCTTGCGCATTTCATCCATCTGTTCCTTCTTTTCAATATCCTTCTGAAGTTCATTGTTAGCAGTCTTCAACTCAGAAATATTTTTCTCCAAAGCTTCCGAAAGCTTATTCATATTATCGCCTAACAGACGGATTTCATTTCGTTCTTTTCCCTGATATTTTACCTCAAAATCCAAATGGGTCATTTTCTCTGAAATGTTAGCCAATTCCAATATGGGTCGTGTAAACCGTTTCGATACTAACCAGGACACCACCCAACTCAACAAAATAGCAATCACACCTACATAAGCCAAAAACTGATTCGTCAGCTTCACACTGTCCTGAATACTCTCCATGGCGGTAGAAATAATATACCAGCTGCCATCCGCCAATTGTCCATACATTTCCAGATATTCCTTTTGATTTCGAATATCCATCAGCCGAAAGACTGTATCCTGCTCCGGTGCCTGCTGATTCGGCATCCCCATAGGAACCTTTAGAATATATCCAATCAAACGCTCCTTCATTTGTGGGCTGTTAAAAGATACCGCCAACACTTCTCTGGAATTTCGGTCAATTACCTCTATACTCATATTGTGCCGGAAAGCATATTCCACCATAGTATTCTTTACTTCTGTACTTTCCAACGTTTCCGCCCTTGCAGCCTGATTCAATTTGTCATAAACAGTCTGTACACTTTCTCTTTTTGCCTCTTCATAATACTTTTCCAAAAAAATATTATTAGCAAACCAACAGAGTATTACTGTTCCTGCTATTAATACCATAGTAGTCACAGCCAACTGCAATCTAATAGAAGTCTTCATCCAACCACTCCGTTTCTAATCACAATTCCCCACACTACCATCTGCCCAAGGGCTTCCTACATCACATCTGCCATGATGATAAACCTGCTTCACGTCCTCCGGCTGTTCCTCATCTACCAAAACCTTAATCCGACTTACTCCGGCTTCTGTTTTTTCATCTAACATTTTTATAATTGCATCAATATCCATAGTTACCTCCAAAGCTTTTCTTTTACATTATCAACCATATTAAATACAACACCAACATGTGTAATGGATAAAAGGCATATGCAAAATACTGAACCGCTTTACTGTTACTGCCCTTCTTGCCATTATAGAACCATATAAACAACAAGGAAAAAATAGCAAAGCCCTGTGTGGTAAACTCAAACACAAAATTTCCGATTGCAATCGGAATAACCAGCCCCTTGTGCCAAACAATATTCAGAAATACCATACCCAATACTTGCCATAGCTTCGTAAGCGGCAGTTTTCTGGCCACATGGAACAAAACCACCGTTGCCATACCCATGATATTGTAATCCACAAAGGTTATCACGGAAAGTATCGCAATTCCTAATAGCAACAATACATTTTTGGCCACATTTCCTGCGGTTCGATTTTGGCAGATACGCTCAATTGCTTCTATCGCCCACAATCCATACAAAAGAGTAAACATTACATTTTGATGAAACAGGAAAAATACACTCCCTGATACCATCAGATTGAATGGTATCTCCGCTATCAAACCAAATACAACCAATCTCTTCTTATACCTCTGAATATTGCTTGTATGAACATATCCTTCTGCGATTAAAAAGGCAAAAATCGGCATAGCCAATCTCCCCAGATAGGTCATCCAATTATTTCCTGATACTACTGTTGCCCACGCATGGTCCAACAACATAAAAAACATAGCTAAATAACGAAGTGCTGTTGATGATAATCCAACAATGCTCTTTCTTTGTGACATAATTCTTTTCCCCTCAAAATTCATAATACCATGATTATACAACACACGCTTCCCTACTGTCCATAAAAAGCAATTCATCTAACTGTGAATATTCTGTGTTGTTTCTCATATCTTATGAGCTTCTTTATTGACGGTTTGGTTTAGAAATGCTATTCTTTTAATAGGCAAATTTAGTTTATACAAAAAGAGGGAATACTATGAAACTGTTAATCAAAGAAAGCTGCAGTGTCTGTGGTGGTAAATTGAAATTAATGGGCAACCAACGCATCGCAGGGCATGTATATATATGTGATGATTGTAAAAAGAAATGTAGTGCTGACATTTCACGCATGGGCTGGGCTTCCATGTCACCGGAAGATGCCGGTGCACATATTCAGGAACATGCCAGCGACCTGAAACTGATACGCACCACATTCCGTCACACTCATTCTATCCGTTCTAAGGGCAAAACTATCATTGCTGTAGACGGTGACAGAGGCTGGTGGTATATCGCCAATCGTAAGAAACCGGACATATTCTATTTTAATCAGGTCATCAGTTACCAGGCATACTGCCAACCTGGCCTTTTGGAAAATGGTACACCTGCCCGCAAGGTAGCCAACTCTGCCTTAGATATCTTGGATTCTACAGGTGTGTTTGACAAATCAGAAAACCGCCCTATGGAAATCCTAGTGGAACTGAACCACCCTTATATTCAGGAAATAAGAATTCCGCTCAGTGACACTTATGTGGAAACGCCAGCTGAAGTAGAGGCCTGCCAGAATCTGGCACAGGAAATCCTCCATATGTTCGACCATTTTTGTTACGTGTTTCGTGCACAAAAATAAAGAAGTATAAATATAGTATAAAGAAAAGGGACTGCATTCTGTACCGACCCCCAAAAGTTAGACCAAAAATCTAACGATTGGGAGGTCGGTATTTTATGTCTAAATATAGTTTTGAGTTTAAAAAGAAAGTTGTGCTTTCTTACTTAAATGGTGAGGGCGGATATGCTTATCTTGCCAA
>JAZLEI010000066.1:0-102195 GCA_045615205.1 Acetatifactor sp. | reverse complement strand
GTTCTAAACACAGACATCATATCCGTTCCCTTGGCACTTACCAAGTTGCTGTATCGGTCGTAGGTGTATACGACACTTCCCTTGGTCAGCTCATTGGTCATCTTTTTCAGGCGATAATTTACATCCCATTCATAGCGTCTGTGACGATAAAGCGATGATTTTTCTCCACGTACTTTGTGACTTAGCGGATGTCCCACTTCATCATAGGAAAAGCTGCTAACCACTCCACCGGACACCTGACGTAGTATCTCCTGCCCCATGACATTGTATTCCATCTTCGCTGCCCATGGTTTTTCCTTGTCCAGATAAGCAACCATATGGGTAACCTGCCCCATTTGGTCACGCTTGGACAGAATATTGGCTCCAAAGCTGCTGGAGACCTTTGAGCGGTTACCGGACATATCATACTCACCAGCTACCCAGTGTTCATCCTGCCACTCTTTCAATATCTTACCGGCTTTATCACGCTCCAGCTTGATGGTAGTATACTGGTTTTTCGCCTCGGTGAGCAGACCATTTTTGTTATAAGCATACGCCTCATAGCTCATGTCCTGATAATCCGCACGAATCACACGGCACAGCTTGTCATAAGTATATTTGGTAAATCTTCCTCCCGGACGTTTTACCTTCTTTACCAGACCCGAATAATCCAGTTCATAAATACAAACCTGCTTATCATAACCGGTTTCCTTTATTACATTTCCCTTGACATCACGTTCGAACTGGTAAACTTCACCCTTTTCATTGATGATGGATAACAGCTGCCCTTGACTGTTGTACCGATACTGAAGCTTTCGCTCACCTTCGGTTCTGGATGTTATATTACCAAGAATATCATAGGTAAACGCTATCTGGGAATACTTATCTTTTGCCAGAACTACATCTTCATACGCATTATACGCAAAGGTGACCACGTTTCCATCTGATAAATTTGCCTTAACGAGACGGTTTAGTTTATCGTATGTATAGCACTCCACTGCTCCCAACGGTCCGGTATGGCAAAATTTTGCTCTAACTCCCAGAAAGCCATCTACTCTTCATCTATAATAATATTCATCATACAGTTTCCTTTACGTGTTTTCTTGATAGTCAACATCATAAAGAGAAACCGTACGATTTAAATTTTTTTTTATTTATTAATATAGATTAAGGATTAATCACCAAAAAGACGTTTCAACTTAATTCTCAAGACGTTTTAAAAATTGCTTATACACACTTTCTGAGTTGAGCAACTCAGCTGAATGATTTTCAATTTCAGTGGTTCCCTCACCATCTGACATGGAAACATAATATGTTATTTTTTCTGTATTCTCTCCAAAAACCTTTTCTTCAATAAGTTGTTTAAATGCAGCAGTAACTGCATCAAAAAACAATGCCCTTGATTTTGCATACTCTTCTGGAGCCATTTCTTCCTTTTCATATAATAATTTACTTATTTTATTCAACTCACTATTCTTACCATCTGAATATCCCCATTCAGCTGGAATCCATTTAGTAAAACTACTAAGACCATCTCTTATCCTTTTGATCCTTTCTTCTGGCAACCTACCTTGAAACATTTTTATATATTGCTCATCTTTTTTCTGCATATATTCATAAGTATTCAGAGCTAAATATAATGTAATACAATCACTATCTGTTACTAATGCAATTGTATATATCTGCTCATTACCAACCTCATTGAAAATTCTTGCAATATCCTTTTTTATTGCTAACTGAATGCGATTATTTAAATCATTAAAAAATAATTCCATTATCTCGTCTCTCCTTTTTATATTATTTTAATAACATGAAAAAACATCTTGACCTGCACTTTGCAACTCTTGTTTCATTCGTTGTTGTGCCTGTTCAGGAGTTATTAACCCCTCTTTAAGTTCATTATTCAATTTCTTTTCCATTGCTTCTAATCTGTCTAATATTTTTTGTGCATTTTCGACTGTATGAACACCTGTTGTATTAGACGCCCACATTAAGTTTGCTGGATCATTAATATCAATATTAAATCGTTTTAATATTGCTTGACTAGCACTAACTGGTATCCCTCGTGCATCGTTTAAAAACTCTCCCTTAAATACAATATGATGTCCATGAGGATTAGTTAATCCAGGTGGCATTGGTATATTCAATGCTCTTAAAACATCAGACCACGATAAACCTAATGCATCAGTTTGACCACAAGGGTCACCCACATACCCATACAACGTGGGATTTCCACCAGAAAGTCCTATTGGATCCTGCTGTGTATACTGGCCCAATTCTGGGTCATAATACCGGTATCGGTTATAGTACAATCCACTTTCCTCATCCTCATACTGTCCTTGGAAACGGAAAGGAATGAAGGTCTTCTCACCGATTTCTTTTTCAGTTTTTCCGTAGATATCCTTTCGTGCAGGCTTCACCCGACCATAAATATCCAGTTCTCGCTCCCAGACCTTCTTACCATTTTCATCATAGGCTTCTACCGGAGTTCCCAGATAGTCACTGATGATGCTGTAGTTTCCATCCTTGGTAATTTTTCCTCTGGGGATAAAGTCATCTTGGAACACCCATGTAATCAGGCTATCCGGAGGGGATTGTCCTCTTTCAGCTCTCTGTACCGTTTCTTGAGCTTCTTTCTTCTCCTGCTTTAGTACAAAGTCTGCCTTGTAATCCACTTTGGGTTGGAGGTTTAAACAATTCTTCTTTTCCTCCTCCCATTCATGTAACAGAGTATTCCCATCCCAAAGGTATCTTACCACCTTTTCAATCTTTTCTTTCTGTGAAGACTTACGACTACAACCTTCTTCCTCATAAACTGACTGGTTGTTTCCTTGCACTATATGTAACTGTTTCCGTTCGATAGCAGGCTTTCGTATTCGCACGCCGCCTACTACCTGCCATGCTTTTTCTGCTATGACCTGAGTGTCCTCTTTCCGTAGTGCAGCCCTCTCACTGCCTGACTTAGTAACAGTTTTTTCGATGCGTCTGCCCAATGGGTCGTATTTGAAGCTGACACCACTTCCGTCTGGTCGGATGACTTTTCTCAGCATGCCAGTACCAAAGTAGAAATAGCTCCAGATGGCACCATCCGGCTCTATTTTTTTCGCCAGATTGCCCTCCTCGTCATAAAAGAATTCCACACCCTTAGTAACCAGTTTTCCATAGCCGCCCTGGAAGGTATTCCGTTTCTCCTTCAAATCAATGCCTGACCTCTCCAATCGGCTTCCCGCACCGTAAATACGGTCACCGTTATCCTGAGTAGCATACAGATTTCCTACGCTGTCCGTGGTTCGAAATATGGCTTCCAGACCGTTTTCCCTTGCACCAATCAGATTGCTGAACTGGTCATAGGAAAAGGTGGTTACTCCTTTGGTCAGTTCATTCGCCACCTTCTTCAAGCGGTAGTTTATGTCCCATTCATACCTACATTTTCGGAGGGGTTCGGAGTGACCAATTGTGCGTGCCAAAGAAACTTGCTCTTTTCTATCACTGGCTTTCTGCACTCTCACCTCATGACAAATGGGTCTGCCCATAGGGTCATATTCCCAACTGCTGCTAATTCCTCCGGGTAATAACCTCTGTACTTCCTGACCGGTGACATCGTATTCCATCTTGGCAGCCCATGGCTTATCTTTATCCAGATATGCTACCAAATGGCTTGCCTGTCCCTGCTCATTGTACTTGGTCAGGATATTTGCACCGAAGCTACTGGTGACTTGTGTACGGTTACCTAACTCGTCATAGGTACTGGCAATCCAACGGTTATCCAGCCACTCCCTGACAATCCTGTCAGCTTTATCACGCTCAAATCGCAGCTTCGTATACTGGTTCTCCATCTCCACCAAAGCACCATTCCGATTGTAGACAAAGCTTTCGTAGCTTTTGTCATGATAATCTGCTCGAATAACACGCCCCAGCTTGTCATAACGGTATTGCGAAAATCTACCACCCGGACGTTTAATCTTGGTCACCAAACCGGAGTAATCTCTTTCATAGACACGAGTTAAATTATCATAACCTACTTCTTTGATGATATTTCCCTTCACATCCCGTTCAAACCGATAGACCTCGCCTTTTTCATTGATGATGGATACCAGCTGCTCCTCACTATTGTAAGCATATGTCACCTTGCGGTTACCCTGTGATTTGGATGCCACACTTCCTAAGATGGTATAGGTAAACTCCACCTCTGTCTGCTTGTCCTTTGCCCGTACCACATCCTCATAGGCATTATACGTAAGAATGATTTCGTTTCCATCCGCAAGAGACGCCTTCACTAAGCGGTTCAGCTTGTCATAGCTATACGCATTCACCGCTCCTAAAGGATTGGTTTCCGCCAGACAGTTGCCTCTCTGGTCGTATTCCCAAATGATAGTACCGCCGTTGGGTAAGGTCATCTTACTTAAGTTTAATTGCTTGTCATACTCAAGTTCAATCACTTCCCCTTTTGCATTTATCACCTTTTCCACCAGCTTGTGTAGGTTGTACTGGTAGATGGTTTCTGCACCGACTTCATCCACCAGCTTTTCCAGTGTATCGTCTGCTCGATAAAGCCACTTATGACTGTTTCCTTCGGGATTTACCACCTCCGTAAGACGTCCTTCCTCATCATAGTAAAAGAATATCTTGCTTGCATCTGCCCGTGTCAACACTGTGATTTGTGACCAGTCGTTGTACTGATAAGAGGTCTGACGACCTTCTTCATCTACACAACACACCAGTTGATATCGATCATCATAACGCTCTCTGGTTTCTGTTAAGTCCGGATAAACAATTCGGGTACAGAGCATCCTTTCATCATAATAGTATTCACTGGGTTTGTTCTTCTTTTCGGTTCTGACGGAGTTGTAGCCAGCCTCGTCATGGTAGTCTATCCATAAGCTCAGTACACCACCATCTCCCCAACTTCGAACAGCTCTGGCACCATCTTCATATTTGTCGTACTCCCAGTAGAAAGAATTTCGGTTGCGGTCCTTCTTTCTTACCATCAAGTGATTTCGATAGGTCAGGTAGGTATCTGCTCCTAAAGCATCCGTAATGGTTTCCAAATCCTGCTCGGGGTTGTATCCATAACTCACCAGTACATGGGAATTACGTTCCTCCTTTAATGTGACCTCCGTAATGCGTCCCTGAGAATTAGTTGTTACCTCCAGTTCTCTTCCTACACTGTCGATTACTCCACACAGGTAGCCATTACCATCATAAGAAAACTGTATAGCATGCCCCTGAGGATTCTGTATTCTGGTCAACTTGTAGGGTAAATAACCATTGGGGCTAGGAGAAAGCAAGTAACTGTATCTGCTTTCCGGGTCAAATAACTGGTAATGTTCTTCTCTTCTTCGCAGAAGCAGCTTATTTTCATAGCTAAAAGCCTCTTCTCCTACCATAAGCTGAGGAAATATACCAACTCGTCCATCATTTAGGAACACCGCTACTATATACTCGTCTTCTAATATTTCCAAACCCATCTCATAGCTATATCGAGTTCCATGTCCCAGATGCCCCATAATCTGACTGGCACTGCACCATATACGTCGCCATTGCAATGGTAATGGACCTGGTAGCTCAAAATCAGTGGTATCATAGATTACGTTTCCACTAATTACATCCACCGGATCACCACATAGTCTACAAAAAGCTGTTTTTAACCAATTAGGCATTTTCTTACCAAATTTTTCCAATACCTTATTTACACCTTTTCGAATTCCAGCAGATGCCGCCGGCATGATGAAACCAATACCAAAAGAGAGTAACCCTTGCATAATATCATAAGAACCACCATTAAAGACAATATCAATACATTGCGAAATACCATCTGTTAAGAAAGAAACTCCACCACTTACAAACATTTTCGAAAGAAGGCTTATTCCTTTTAAAGCCTGCATTCCTAAAATAGCTCCCGATACAGCTCCTTCAATAGCTCCCTTTACACCAGCTAATACATAGTCTTTTAAATCACTTACCTCACCTTGAATGATATCCGACACTGCTGTCACTCCCACAGCTATGGCTCCACTCACTGCTGCCCCCACAGCAATAGATGCTGCTGACGCCACACCTAATGCTCCTAATGCCAAACCACCGGTAACTGCTACAGCTGCCACCGCCGCCAACCCAATCAGCACATTACAGACAAGCTTACCCCAGTCGAACTTTTTCTCTTCATAGGCAATTGCCTGATTTAGACGGTCTTCAAAGATTTCCTTCCTCCGTCCTTCATATATCAGGTTATTTCCGGCCTTGATATGGGTATCACCATCCGGTCCGCCCAACAGATAGAGGGAGGATGCCTCCTTAGCTCCCACGATGATATTTCCTGTTCTGGCAAAGACCTTTACCAGTTCCTTGGCTTCTAACAGGAGCTTCTGCTTGGTGAAGATGTTTAAATCCTCATGGCTTTGGATTAGCACACCCCCGCTGTCCTTCATGGTCAAAAACAGCCTCTCGTGTGCGGTAAAGTCCATATCGGTTACTCCCAGCTTCAGTTCCTTCCCTTCCGGGTTTCCCATGTATTTTAGCTTCGGATCAGACGTTTTCGCACAGCTACCACCATTTCTTCGTACTGCATTCATGGCGATGCCACCGTTCTCCTCACTATCGGGGAAATACAGGGAAATGGTAGTACCGATTTCCGGCATGCAGTAAAACAGGTTATTGGCTTGGGAAGCATAGGGGAACCAACAGGCAGAATCCACCTCTTGTTCTCTGTCGATTTCCAGCTGCAGCTTCACTCGTTGGTTTTCTGTTTTTAGTACCTTGCCCAACAATGAAATACCTTGTATACGCGGATTGGTTTCTCGGGGTATTGTTAAGGAAGCCTCCCACCCCAGTACATAGGCATAACAGAGCACACCCTTTTCCAAAAACAGCTTACGTGCCTCTATCACCATAGGGTATCCTGCATATTCCACCAGACTGCCCGGCTCCAAACGTGCCTTGCTTCGGATATGATATTTAACAAACATCTCCTCCGGCAACCATGCCCCGGCTGCCACCGCTTGATAATACGCTGCGGTATCTCGCTCCACTGTCACCTGCTCTACCGCGTTCAGTTCTCCATGATGCTTTGGTAAGCCAAACCAAAATCTCGGTGCTTCGCCCATCACATCTGCTACCAGCTGGGTTTGGAAATGACTTGCCAGACGTTTGCAAAATGCCCAGTCCGTTTCCCGATACTGCAGTAGAAACTGTCCGGTTGGCTGCTTTACCATATCTGCTTCTCCGAGGAACATCCCTCCCGGATAGTCGCTGATTACCTGCTCCAACAGTGCCGAATAGCTCATTTCCTTATCCTGGAAGGAACGGTTCTTTTCCTCATAGTCTAACAGACTGCTCCAAGACAAACCTCTGATTTCCACATAATAAATACCACCCTGATGTACTACCTCCGCTTCTTTTATAATACCACGAAACAGCAATACTTCACCAGACTCCTTTATTCCATAAACGGCAATCGTTTCCTGGCTTCCGAATGGTCGGATCCCTTTC
Source organism: Acetatifactor sp. (assembly GCA_045615205.1). GTDB lineage: Bacteria > Bacillota > Clostridia > Lachnospirales > Lachnospiraceae > Acetatifactor. The sequence continues at coordinate 94,728 of JAZLEI010000066.1, read as the reverse complement.
CTGACCACTTCTTCCTCCAAGATACCTTTTACCAGCACCTGTCCGTGTTCATTCAGCCTTTCGCTAATCTCCAGCTCTTGGAGGATTTGAATCGGATAGGGACTTTTCACTTTTATCTGTCCATGAGTAAATTCATAGGGTAGCGACACCCTTTTCTTTTCGTTCATTCACACACCTCCCTTTGCGGAAGCTTTTCCTTCATCTTGTGCTTAATATACTTCTTGTCCTGCATCCATGAAGCCGATGGTTCCGCCATAGCTACAGGTGATGGTACAGTTCACGGTAAGAGCCGCCTTCCCGTCCACCAAGGTATCCTCCTGTGCGTCAGCCCATTCTGCTGCCAGCTTCGGCTCGCACAGTTTGCCTTCTATAGGGAGCTGTGGCGGTATGGGCTGACCATTCTCATCTGTATAAGGGACCAAATCCTTTGCATCTTCGATTTTAATGTCAATTCCATCCTTTTTCTCTGAATGGCAGGCTCCAAAGGGCGCTATGTTCTGGTCGATACCCACCTTACAATCTGCCTTGTTCATCATTGCCTTATCCCGGATAAAGGAGCCATGGGATACCGGCATATCCAGCTTTCGCATGTGACTTCCGCAGGAACAATATATAGTTGCTCCACGCACCACATAGGGATACTGTATTTCCTCCTCCGGGTTCTGTGCTCCCTCGTTCACTACATCTGACATATTATGTACTCCTTCCTGCCATCTTCACCGGCTCAAACCAAATTCCATTAGGTTCCCGACGCAAAATACTTTCTGCTACATCCAGCCGCACCAGCAATTGTCTGCCATAATCTTTTGCCAAAAAGATTTTCTGCGTTCCAACCTTCTCTACATCTAGTACAAACTCCTGTATATTCCCGGCAGCATCCATTCCGGCAGCTTGTTCATGTACACAGGCAATCTCCGGCGGCAGCATGAGATGATAAGCCTTTTGTGCTCCACTCTTCTTCTCAATCAGCATAACCCGGTGTAATATCATATCCGGCTGATACTTCTGCAAAATCCTTTGAAATTTATCTGCTATCAAAGGAAGCGGCTTTTCAAAATAGTCCGGATACACTGTATCCATTCCTATATTCTCTTTCACATAAATCATAGAAGCGGTTCCCAACTTCTGAATGCTCTTTTTTGTTATCCGTGTAGGCGAAAGCTCCTTGGGAAGCTGTAGCTGTGGCAAATTCTGACACCGCTCGTCTGTTTTCAATAAAAAATAATCCATGGTTTACCTACTTTCCGGCAGAACACATTCCACCATCCGGGCATTCTGAAAATCTAACTCCTCTGCCAGCAATGCTTTGGAAAAATCTACACGCAACAGCTTGGCTCCGGCAAAGGAAATATGTTTTAGTTTGGCTCCAACGAAGCTGACATTTTCCAACACTGCCCCAGAAAAATCTGTATCAAAAATCTTCATTCTCTCCATATTGGCATCTTTTAATATGGTGTTTCGAAAATTACTAAAGAGTAGATGGCTCTTATTCCAGCTGCTCTGTGTGAAATCACAGCCCTCAAAGGAGGAATACTGAAATTCCAGTTCCTCGTAATTTCCCTTTGATAAATCCAAGCCCTGATATATTGCGTGGCTGAATAAGGTTTGTTGCTTGGATTGGAGATAACGCTTTACTTCCTTTGCATCCTTTACGGTACTGTCTTCCTTATACAAAATATCAAAGCGATCCATAAAGTCCCCGATGCAGACCACGAAACAGGATGCCCTCTTTATCCTCTGATAACTTTCCTGCTGAACTACCTTTCGCAGTCCCACCCGTATCAACTCAGCCACAAAGAATAGATAAAGTCTGCTTTCTGTAAAGACCTTTTTCTGTGCTTCTGCTAAGCTAACCTTGCCCATGGCTTTACTCCGTAATTCCTCGACCACATCACCATACCTCTCCAGATAGGTATAAATCTCCCCTACCGGATAGCTGCCACTACATTCCACAGTGTCCAAATACCAGCTTTCATCATAGGCATCCATACGGATTTCATGCTTTTTCAATAAGATGTTGGTTCGCAAAACGGAAAAATGGATATAGGCGATAGCTCCTTTTTCACCTTGCTGTTGCATTTGGTAAATCTTATTACAGTACCCGGAAAAACAGTCTACAAAGCCATCAAGCAATTGTTCAAAATGATTTTTTATATACTTATCCAGGCTAGTGGCTAACTCTTTGCTTTTTCGTTCTAAGTCAATCCCTTGCACTCTATGTACCTCCATACCTAATTAGCCTTTACTTCCTGTCCAATCACCTCTACATTTTCTTCTATTTTGATAGAGGCTGTTTCATTACAGCTCAAATCCACTCCGGTCAAGCCTACGATATTCACATCCTGCTCTGCACTGATGTGAATACTCTTGTCAGACTTAAATTCGATATTTTGGTCACTCACAATAGAAATACCGCCTTCGTCTGTCAGCATAATGGTAGCACTATCCGTGATAATATAGATACCTTCCGGAGCCAGACGTATCTCCTTGCCATTCTGATTCCGAAGGGACTTTATGTTAGGATTGTCCCTCTGTCCACTGTAGGCAGCCCCCTCGGAGGTATTACTGTCACTGTTAGCCTCCTTTGCACCGGCAGCAGGCAGCATGGCCGGGTCCACCTCTTCATGTACGGAGCTGATGGCATAGCTGTGTTCTTCCACACCATCCGGAAAGTAAATTCGTACCTGGTTCCCCTGCTCCGGCATACAATACCAGCCACTTCCATCCTGAGAAGAATAAATGGTAGAGTATGGGAAAAAGCAGGGTTCTCCCGGAAAATGTCCACAGTTCTCATCAATTTCTAAAGAAACCTTCACTCTATCGTTTTGAATATCCGTGACTCTGGCACTTAAGGAAGCACCTACGATTTTTTCATGGCACTGATAGAGTTGACTCATTCCATTTTCTGTTGTCAAGGTCAGCTGGAAAAGGAACTCTCCCTTTTCCATAGATGCCTTCACTTGATAAACGTATAAAGTTTGTCCCTGAAACTGTACCTCATCCCCAATATTGACAGAAACCTTTGTTTCCACCTGATAATAGACAAAATCCTGCTCCTGCAAACCCTTCATACCACTTTTTGACCATTTTAAATACTTTCCCATATCCTGCTTCACACGATAATGAAATGTTTCTATTTTGTGTTTTCCTCTATGGGGTACGCCAAAGTAAAGTCTTGGATAATCAACATGCACATCATTCACCAATCCGGTGTGAAAATGGGACGCTAATCGTTTCAAAAATTCCCAGTTCGTTTCTTCATATTGCACCAGCAGCTGCTTCGTTTTTTCTTCTTGTGTGACTACATCATGTATCATGGCATTTCTACAATCCGCAACTACCTGTTGTATCAGCTCCTCATAAGATATTTTCTTATTCTGAAAGGTGCGTTTCTTCTTGTCTATATCCAAAAGGTAGCTATAGGAAACTGCCGATACTTCCATATAGTATGAGCCTTGTACTGCTTTTATCTCCACATCCTGTACCATTCCGCGAAAAAGAATGTTCTCCTCACCGGAATTCACGACCAGTAAACTCACTTCACTTCCTTGTATACATCTTGTTACATAACTGTCCTTCTTGCCCTCCGGAAGCAAGGCTTTGAAATAACAGGTACTATGCCGGTTGATTCCATGCTCCAGTTGTACATCCAACAACTGCTCTACCTCATAAGGTGCAACTGTCAAATTTTGAAAGGTAATTGTTTGTTTCATATGTGCCTTCCTTTCTATGGCTTTTCTTATGCTTCTATGAGCTCAATGGACTGCATCATCTCAAAAGCAATCGTTTTCCAATACTTCATATCCTTGGTCATACAGTTAAAGCTGCCCATCAAGGGTTTTCCTTTCACAGATAGATAAAACATTAAGTTATATAGCTTTCCATCCATTGCATTATTCGAAAACTCTACATAAGCAATTCGTACTCCTGCTACATCAACAGCTCCCATTTCTCGTTCTTTGATGCCGGAATTCACACGCTTCATCATTCCAAATACCTGATTGCGGAAGATCTCTATGGTGGTGTTATCCACTTCCCCTTCCATATATTGAAGCATCAGATTTACGGAGCCTGTCTCTTCAGTCAGTATGGTTTCCGGGCGATGCTCTGACGGATATTTCATTCTGGCGATTTCCGGAGGCATAGGTACGAAATCCTTTGGTAGCATCATGGTAATCGTCTCCTTTGCCAACAGGCGACGTTCAAAGGAAATCCACTTACCTAAAACTTTTACACCGGTATCAAAGATGCTTTTTTCTGCCTCAGCTTGTACCTCCTTCTCTACCTGCTTTACGTTCTTCGAAGCATTAGATGCAGATGCAGTTGTTTTCTGCTGTGCTTGGTTTATCATGTCAATAATCTGTTCATCAAAAAATTCTTCCTGTTTCATCCTTCCCTCCATCGCTGTTCCATTTCATAAACAATAAAAAAATACTAATTCCAGTATGGCATATTTTATATGCAAAGTCAATTATTAAGAACCGTTATGTGTTTGTAATTTGTTTTTGGTATATCTGTTTTGCACTCGAATATACCAAAAAAAGAGACCTGTTAACCATAACAAGTCTCTTACAGCTCCAGCCCTGCAAAGAAATCCTCATATCCCAACTTCTCTGCCTGATATCGCAGGAAATACCCCTTCATCTCCGGATACTCCTCACCCATATCACTCAACATAGCTTCTATATTATCCTTTGTAACACACCCCAGCTCTGTAAAGAGCTCCCAGCTTTCTCTGTCATAAGCCCGCTCCTGCAAAAGCACCAGCCAGGCTTCCTCACTCGCACAGCCTTTGGTGTGCTGTCGTAAATAATTGGTCAAATACTCTCTTTGAGCCTCCCTTAGCCCCTGTGAATGCATCAAACGAAGCATACTCAAACGCGCCTTTTTCCGACGCTTATTAGACAGAAACAGTCCCAAATCCGTACTGCCGTAATCCTCCTCACCGCAGAGTACCTGTTTCTGATAACCTTCCAGATCATCCTCCTCCATGACAGAAAGCAGTCTGGCATCCCACTTGGTCAGCCACTCCTCTTTTCCTGCTACCATGGGTTCCAATAAATAGTATGCCTCCAATTCCCGAACCGCTGCTGCCAATAAGAATTCCACATCCTTAGACCAGTTATGTAAACCAGTCTCCTCACAACAGATTATCCGGCACAAAGCACCATCGTTCAGAAATATCGACTTTCCAATCTCCATGGGCACACCCGGCAATACCACCTTCTCCAGCTTTCCGCAATATGCAAAAGCCCAGTCTCCAATGCTTCGAATAGAGGACGGCAGCACCAGCTCCTTGATATTTTTTCGGCTTAAGAAGGCTTTCTTGGCGATTTCCACTACCGGTTTGTTTTCTACCTGTGGCGGCACGTCCACCACAGCTGCCCTGCCGCCGCAACCGGTCACTACCAGTCCCTGTGCTCCTTCCTGCAGGGTCAAATAGTAGTCCGCACCCTGATATTCTATTTCCTTACGCATTATAATCCCAGCTCTCCTATCTGCTTCTTGATATCATCCTGTCTCTCGCTGAGCATGAGCTCCTTATTGTGTCTTTGATAATCTTCACACCCAAAGGAAGCAATAAACCGGCTGCTGGCACTGTTTATAGTCAGCTCTGTTACTAAAATCAGCAACTCATTTCCCTCCTCAAAGGCTTCCTCCACAAAGGCAAACAGATGATGCAATTCCCGGCTTGTCCAACGGGTTGCACTCTTCATCCCTTCTACTTCTTCCTCAAACTTTTCCTTCAGTACCTGAAATGCCTGCTCTCCGTCTGTTGCTCCGCCCATCACCAGTTCCTTTTTCATTTGCCCCAAAAAGCGTAGCACTCTCTTAAACTTTCTCCTCTCCTCCTTGGATAAGGCATTGGAACGCTCCAATCCATACATCTGCTTCCTCTTGCGTTCCTCCAAATCCATCAGGAAATCGCGGCACTTCTCCACTCTTATTTCCGGCTTGGCTATGGTGTTTTTCACTGCCAGAAGTAGAGTACGCACCTCTGTCAAATAAGCTGCCAGCTCCACAACCTCCTTCATATCCGCCATGCAACGGTCTAACAGCATACCCAACAAGGACAAACGCTCATCAAACGCAGCTTCCTTGGCACGGGTAAGTGCCTGCGTGGAAGGACACCCCTCCAGAATTTCTTCTATCCGATAGTCTCTCTTGTATTTGTTATACAAATCATAATAAGCCGTAAATTCCTTCACGATTCTCTCGTTGCGGATATACTGTCCCACCAGAGATTCATCCACCCTAATCTGTTCTGCCTCATAATGGTACAATATCTCCGACAAATCCTCCCAACCACGAGGGGTCACATAGCTTCTGCCCTTAGTGGTGGTTTCCATATGATAAAAATGCTCCTTTTTTAAATCCAAATAGTTCAGGATAGCACTATGCACCTGCCGCTCCTGAGCGTATTCCTTCCATACACGGAAATCCGGCTCCACCTCCAGCAGCTTCAATCGGTCCATGGTTACCACATCGAATTCCCGCACGGATTTGTTATATTCCGGCGGATTTCCGGCAGTCACAATCACCCAACCCTCCGGTACCTGATGTCTGCCGAACACCTTATACTGTAGAAACTGTAGCATAGAGGGTGCCAAAGTTTCGGACACACAATTGATTTCATCCAAGAATAGAATACCTTCCTTCATGCCGCCCTCTTCCATGGTTTCATAAATGGAGGCAATGATTTCACTCATGGTATACTCGGAAATATCATACTCCCTGCCATCATAGGTCTTGTGAGCGATGAAAGGAAGTCCCAGTGCTGACTGGCGGGTATGGTGGGTCATGGAATAGGACACTAGGGCAATCCCCATTTCCTGTGCAATCTGCTCCATGACTGCGGTCTTGCCGATACCGGGTGCCCCCAACAAAAAGATGGGACGCTGACGTACCACCGGGATGCAATATTCTCCAAACTCATCCTTTTTCAAATAAATGTTTATGGAATTCTTAATATATTCCTTGGCCTGCTTTATATTCATAGTTCATTCTCCTCCAATACTACCTTCATAGCCCACGGGGGCACCGATGCCCGATGCTCATCCTCCTCTAAAAAGGCAAACATCACATCATAATCCGGCATTCGCTCCGGGTATATGCCATAACCATCCGTAAAGTAAATCAGTCCCTTTAAATTTTCAAACTCACCCTGCTCCTGCAGCTGCTCCACATAATCAAACACCGGACGAAAATCCGTTCCGCCGAAGCCCTGTAATCTGCCATTTTTCAAAAATGCTTCAAAATCCTCGTCACCGGTAATCTTTGTATCCTGCTGCACGGCATTGTCGCACTGAATAATATGCACATTAATCTTCGAAAAAAAGTTTTCCTTACTCTTTAATATAGAATAAGTTTTATTCAAAAATGCCCGCACCACGGTTCCCCTACAGGAGGCGGAGGTATCCAGTGCTATCACAAACTCCTTCACCTTCTTGGTCTCCCGATATTCCAAGGGTTCTACCAAGGGCATATTTCCATAAACCTCCAGTCCATAGGTATAATACACATAGTCGAACTCCTCATCATTGACGGTTACCTGCTCCCCCATCACCGTAAATCGGCTCAGAATATCTGCATAATCATATCGGTCTCTGGTAGCCTCCTTCAGATTTTCCTGCAAACTTTCCGTGTTGGAACGAGCCTTTGTGAAGGATTTCAAATCTGCCTTGATACGTTCGCTAATCTTCTGCCATTGTTCCTGTGTAACTACCAGTTCTTCCACTGCCTGCCATAAATGATGGCTGTCTCTGTAAAAGAGCCTGCGTAGCTCCTGCTTTTCCCTATCAGAAACAGGATTCGCCTTCATATATCGATATATCTTTTCTGCGGTAAGGCTTCCCACATCTTCCTTCCAGACACGCAGCTTGGCAGCTGCCTCCTCGTCTGTACGGATGGTTGCGGATGGTAGCTTCATTTCCAAAATCGTGTGTTCCACCGCCATGTCCACTGCCATATCCCACACCTCTTTGTCTACCTTGTCATACTGAAAGCTGTGATAAAAAATACAATGTAGCAGTACGTGTAACAACGTTCTGGTGACCCGTTTAGGCTCCTGTTCATATTCCTGCAAAAGATACACTGCATCATATTGCAAAGTACGCCCATCTGTTGCCACCAGCCCGGTTCTGCCTACTTCCTTCCATGCCAGTCCGGTCAGTGCCATATCAAAAAAGCGCATGGAAACTAAGATATTGTCCCTTGCCAGAGACAATACCTGTTTCGCAAGCGCTTGAATTTTTTCTACTTTTTGTTGTTCAGTCATGATGCTATCCTAATTCTGCCACTCCTATTTCATAAAGAACCCCTGAAGCTTCTCTCTGCTATTATCCCACCTATTACGAGAAAAAACAAGTAAATGTCTTCAACACTCTCAACTCCCCAAAAAACATTTTAAAATGCTCCGCCATTATGGTATCTATATCTTTTGTAATACCAAATTAAACGTTCCCATGGATTCCGGCTTCACACTAAATTCTCCTTCATGATTGATACACGAAACCTCCAAGTGATAACTTCCTGCTTCCAAATCCAGGAAAAAATTAGCAGTTAATTGTGCTGCCGAAAACTCGTAAACCACATTACCGGCTTCGTCTGTTATTACTACCGCTAACAACTCCTCCGGTGTATTTATCACTGCTGTCAATTCATATGTACCTGCTTCTTCTACCACAAAATCATAATTACAGGATGTCTGTGACAATTCTGTAAGCGCTACTACTCTCGTATCTGCGAATATCATATTCGCAGCCACTCCCGCTACAGAAATCATAAATCCTCCAACCACACAAACAAGAGAAATAACTGTACATACTAAGACCTTTTTTCCAGTACCTATTTTCTGTCCTTCTGTCTTTTGCTTCTTAGGATGTAACAGCTTCACCCCAAGCCATAATAACCAAGGTGTCACGCAGATAATAATCATATAAACACCAACCGTAGACAATGACGAAGCCATCTCATAAGTTTCTTCTGTGATTTCAACTCCCTCTGTTATCTTTGTAGAAATAGCAGAAAGAGCATTATTCATAAAATGGATTAAGCATGGATAAAATATACTTTCTGTTTCAAGTGCAACATAGGTCATGATTGCTCCCAAAATACCTGTTGCAAGGAATCGAGTCAGATCCAGATGAAAAGCCCCAAATAAAATACCCATAATAAGAACAATCAGCCACTTTTTGCCTAAAGGCTTCAAATGATGAAGAATAAATCCTCTATGAACCGCCTCTTCACAGATGGCAGGCGATACCGCTATAATCAGAAATCTTGCCCAGAATGGTATACTTACCATAAATTCACTGATACCCGATGCGGTCTGACTTAATGTATCCGGGAAAAAGTAAGCAATCACTATAGTAGAGAATAATACCAACAGATATGTGCTCATCCACAAAATAATCGTAGCAACTGTCTGTCTCAATGTAGGTTTCTTAAATGGGAAAACTTCCTTAAAAGAATCCTTTGTTAACAAAACACCACCAATTGCCAGTACCAGTAATACCAGTTCCGTAAGCAAAAGTCCCACCATGCCGAATTTCGCCTGCAATGGTGCGCCAATAAAAATCAGCGATAGTACTACGACAACAAACATACCAAAGCCCAATAAAATACTTTTCTTTGTTGATAATTGATTCATTTCTTTGTTTCCTCTCTTTTCTGCACTTAACCGGAAATCTCATATTCTTATATTTCCCTGTTCGCCATATTCCATATTACACAGCTTTTTACGATTCCCAACTATAAAAAAACATTGTATGTTTTAGTACGAAGAATTTTCCTATCAAACAAGGAATTTCATCTACTCTGTTGCAGGTACCCAAATCCAGTGATTATCCTGCACCTCTAAACGATAAATAGTATTCCCCATTGCATCATAGGCTGTTGCTTCCACTGTATTAGACTGTCCATCGATTGCATCAAATGCAAATAGTGCTACCTCTCCTGTTTTTACTTCCTTTGTCTGTGTTTGCTCGTAACAGGTTACTTTCACGGTCCTCACATTCTCATCATATGGGATAATCGGAAATATTTGCACGCCTTCATCATACCGAAAATGACACAGTGCACCGGCCACCTCAATACCTATATTTTCATCGTATACACTCCATTTGGGCCAATTCAAATAATTATCTATCCGTTTCCAACCATGCCATGTTTTCTCAACACCTATGACATCATAACAAGAATAACTGTCATAAATATAAAAATGTAAATTATTCTTCCACTCATAACAGGCAATCTCTTCTGATATGTCAATTAATCGTCCACTTAAAACTGCCGCCTCTCTGGAATTCAAGCGATAGCCTAATGCATAATTCGCACAAACAAATAACCATATCGAAACAAATATTCCAATTAATACGCCTACTCCAATTCTTCTCTTTCGGATTCTTGCTGCTAACTTAACAAACTTATTATCCTTCTCACTATGTTCCCCCATAGGAGCCATCTCTTTGCCAAGAGCCTCATAATATTTTGTACATTCCTTACATTCTGCCAGATGCTCTATCACAGTCTGTTCACTGGACTCTGTTGCTGCATGGTCTAGACAAAGAGGCATCAAATCCTTCACCATATCACATCTATATTTCATAACCATACTCCTCCTTTAACTGTTGCTGAATCTTTATCTTTGCCCGAGAAAACAACACCTTCGCCGTTGCTTCCCTGATTTCCATCAATTCTCCTATCTCTTTATAGGACTTTTCACCAAACAAGCGATACTCCACGATACTTCGACTCCGTTCATCCAAATCTGCAATCACTTTTCTAATATGGATTGTCATCTGCTTTTCTTCTACCATCGTACTGACAGCTTTTTCTTCCTGTTCTTGATGAAGTTCCTCTTCCAGATAGGTTTCTCTCGCATGAGTTTTCAGATATTTATAATATGTATTCTTTGCAATCTGACACAGCCATGATTTTATGGAACACTCTCCCCGAAATCGTTTCAAAGAAATAAATGCCTGATAGAAACTTTCCTGCGTCACTTCCTCAGCCATATGGTCTTGATAGCCAGTCAGTTTCAACACAAAATAATAAACGTCTTTATAATACAAATTGTATAGTTCTTCAAATTCACTCATGCCGCACCTCCTTTCGCCTTCATCTATTAGTATCAGAAAAGCCCAAAAGGTAACAATAAAATCTCTATTGTTACCTTTTCCTTTTCTAAATATCAAATTGGGAGTTGTAGGGATGTTTTCGTCGGGTGAATTTTATCCCTGATACCGACTATAGTTGTTTCTATTGGCTTTAGTCGGTATCTCTTAACACGCTTTCCCGATTATCAGGCCTTTTCTCCCTACTGCTGAAGCTCCTAGACAATGGGAAGGGACAGATTGACTACAAGGCACCGAGCACGAAAGGTTTTCGTGTCCTGTGCCTTATGGTGGGGAGACAAGCCCAATACCCCCTTTTCCTACTTCCCTACCAGCTCATCCAGCGTCCCAAAGGTATACCCCATCTCTTCCCACTTGGTCAGCAGTTCATCCATAATCTCTCCATTGGTCTGAGAGGTACTATGTAACAGTACAACGGCTCCGGGATGAATACGCTTCAACAGCTTGCTGTACGCTTCCTCATGTGTCGGCTGGTTATCCTGATACCAGTCTACATAGGCAAGGCTCCAGAAAAAGGTATGATAACCAAGCCCCTTTGCCATTTCCAGATTGGCAGTGCTGTATTTCCCCTGTGGCGGACGGTAGTACAGCTTCATGTCTTCTCCTGTGATTTCTTTATACAATGCTTCTACATCCTGCATTTCCTTGGCAAAGCTTGCTCTGTCGGAAATCTTGGACATGTCCGGATGATGATAAGTGTGATTGCCCACTGTATGTCCCTCTTCCACCATTCTCTTTATCAGTTCCGGAGCTGTTTCCAGATAATGACCTACCACAAAGAAGGTCGCCTTGGCATCATGCTTTTTCAATGCGTCCAGAATAGGTTCCGTATTTCCGTTTTCAAAACCCGCATCAAAGGTTAAATAAATTACTTTTTCTTTCGTATCCCCAACATAATAAGCATTATACTTCTCCAGCTCCTTGGCAGAAACATTTCCCGTAGGTGTGGTGCCCTCTGCCCCAAAGCCTAAGCCCCAATTCTCAGCCTGAGCCGCCACTGCTGATACCGGTACACCGGAAGAATCTACCGCCACTGCAATAGCTCTTCCCAAAAAGAACATCGCCAGCAGAAAGATTACAGTGAGTACATTTCTCAGATTCAACCATGCTGGCAATGCTTCCAAGTTTCCAAAATTCTTCATAAAAAACCCAACACATATTTTTACTAAAATATATGTCAGGTTTCTGTTTTAAATTCCTTTGTTTGGATTTCCTTCTAAAATCCTTTCCCCTTACACCGGGCAATATGCTTACAGAATACCGCTCAGTTCCTGATAAAGTCGCTTTGCATAGCTGTCCGTCATACCACAGATAGAATCCGTTACCAGAAGCAATCTCAAATACAACTTCTCCTGCTCGCTTTTGCCCTCGCTGAAAATCTTGTAAATAGCCTTGTAATTGTCAGAAATCAAGGTCATCAGCTTTTTCTGCACGTCAGTCTTTGGTTCCTGTGTATCATACAAAATTGCCGCCTCTACGAAGCGCTCTAACAAAAAGTGCATAATGGTTTCTGCTGCAATCTCCAGCTTAAATATTGGTTCTGTAATAAAAGCATAGCGATATGCAATATCCCCCAGAACCTGTGCCATTTTAGCTCCATCGCCCTCCGCAAGTAACTCTTTTCGGAAGGTACCAGCCATGATTTCCTCATAGTATTTTATGAAATTGTCTGTAGCACAGCTTATCAAGCGTCCCTGCACAGTGACCATCCAGTTCTGTATAGCATTGATGTCCGGTCTGGAAAGTCCTCTCTCCTGAGCCTTGGTGAACTTCTTTTCCAAAATCTCTATAAGATTAAAGTACCCACCATCCTTGGGCTCTCCCTGACCGCCTTCTTTCAATTCCCCAATTAACTTTTCATATGTAATGCAGCCCTTCTTAAAGGCATCCTCCACATCTGCTGTCTTGTAGGCAATATCATCCGCAGCCTCCAACAAAAATGCCAGCGGATGCCGTCTGCCATGCGTTCCCAGACTATCCTGTATCTCTTGGTAAATTTCCTCCTCAGCATAATAATAACCCATCTTCTTGGTGTGGATATCCCCACTGTTCTTATCAATTTCCAAGGAAGACACGGGGTACTTCATGATGGTTCCCAACAGGCCTTTGGTCAAATTCATACCATGCTCATCCACCAGATAGTGAAGCTTACACACCAGACGAAGTGCCTGCGTATTACCTTCGAAATTATAAAAGTCATTCTTCATCTGTTCTGATAATATATTACTCAAAGACTCTCCACAAAAGGTCAGCTTGTCCATATTATTTCGGAACCACTCCCGAATAACCGTTTCTCCGAAATGTCCGAAAGGGGGATTGCCAATATCATGCAAAAGTCCTGCACATTGCAGGATATCGCACACATCCGCCTGATACTCGGGCAGAAAATCACTGTCCTTCTTCTCCTTCAAAATCCTTTGGGAAACATTCTGCCCCAATGATTTGGCGAAGGAGGATACCTCCAGAGAATGTGTCAGTCTGGTTCGTATGAAATCACTCTTGTCTAAAGGAAACACCTGCGTTTTGTCCTGCAAACGACGAAACGAAGCACTTCCAATGATTCTATGATAATCCTTTTCAAATTCTGTTCGCCAATCACTGGAGGTACCTTTCCCGGGAACCTGTCTAAGTCTTTGGGAACATAATAATTTACTCCACTCCATCTTATTTTTCTCCTTTATCCCTATATCAATATATTACTAGTTATAAAATCATTTCGCAACAAAAAACCTTGAATAAATCACAAAAAAGCTACTAATAAAAATAAAACAATCTTCGCCGAATTGTACCTAAGGCTTGCTTCCTATCTAAATTTGATATATAATAATATTAGCTTATGTATTACAAATATTTATAAAAACAGGAGGTTTGTATGATTACTTCTAACACAGATATGGATCTGGCTAAAAGAATTCGTCAAATCAGAATTGACAACCATCTTACGCAGGAGCAGGTAGCAAAAGCACTGGATGCAACCCCCGGCTACATTTGTAATGTAGAAAACGGCAGAACTGCAATGTCTTTGCGTATGCTTGTATATTTTGCGAAGCTTACCAACACTACTTTGGACTCTTTGGTTGGAAGCATGGATTCTTCTTACACAGCAACTGCCATTGATAATGAAATCATGGGACTGCTTGCAGACTTCAACGATGTTGAAAAGATGAAACTGATTAAAACCTTAAGAATTTGGAAGGACAAGTAAGTCCTTCCTTTTTCTATGTCATCCGATATATCTTCTAACACTCCCTATCTCTTCTGAGATTCTATACCAGTCCGTTATACACCAGTACCGTTCCCACCATATTCAGACAAATTCCAAATATCCCAAAGGGAACACTGTATTTCACCACCGACGGATACTTTCCTGCTACCATACTTACAAATAAATATACATAAGGCAAAATATCAATAGCATACCGATTTCCAAAATGCCAGGCTCCTAAGGTTCGATGCATAGCTATTATCAACAGATAACCGATGCTTAACAACAATATCAATATTCCCATGTACAGGATAGCATCTTCCTGTTTAAATATTATGTAAACCATTGCAAGCAATGCTACAATCAAAATCGGACATACCAGTAATATATTTGTATTTCCTACCCGACTGATAAACATGGTTCCATCCTCATTAAATTCAACTGCGTGAAAAAGTGCCGGCAAATTCTTCTGTAAATAATCCAGATGAAACTGTCCCTTTTCTTCCCGTACAAATTCCGGCAGATATTTTCTTCCAAATTCCATAACACTTCCAAAACGCAGATAGTTTAACAACATATAGGAAAGTGCCAGCATTCCCATGGGTATGGCCCAATACCATCGTCTCAACACCAGTCGCACCGGCTTTGTTTCTCCGTCCTGTGTCCGTTCCTGTTGATACAGTAACACCAGCAATACCGGCAGAAACAGTATCTGCATGGGTCTGCAACCTACGGAAGCCGCCCACCAGAACAGGGACAGTCCGCCCTTTCCCACCTTGGCATAGTAAATCGCCATAACCGCTGTAGTAAAACACAACATCTGTGCGAAAAACCACACCCAGGGGCTCACCATAATAAACATGGTGTTAGCACCAAGGGTCACAAAAAGGGTTAACCACGCAGCACTTTCTTCTCTTGCTCCCAGCTTCACTGCCAATCGATACAAATAAATCGCAGCCACCACATCCACCAATATCATCACCAAATAGTCCGGCGTCTGACTGGCAAAGAAAAATGTCAGCGGAAATAATAAATAGGAAGGGAATGCCGGAAAACTACAGTAATATTTTCCCTCATAAACTGCCAACTCCAGCCACTCATAGTTTTGTCCCAAGTCTAATCTTCCCTGTCTCCAGGAATCTGCCTGCAATGTATAAGTATTGTAAGGATTCTGCGAAAACATATCAACCCCCAACAATAATGACATCAGGTACAAAAAGCCCAATACTGTCAGAGCGACTATTACACCATATTCTATGTATTTCTTCTTATTTAACATATAATATCTCCCAATAACAAAGGTAGGAAGCATACACTCCCTACCTTTATAATCCTTAAATCTTGAAAATAACCAGACCCTCTTTTAACACATCGGACAATCTCAACAAATCCTCAGAAGCAGTCTGAAGCTGCTGCATAGTGTCGCTTACATTCTGTGCAGATTCCATAGTGGTCTGAGAACATGCTGCATTTTCCTGAGAAATTGCCGCCAAATCCTCAATACCGTCACGGATTGCATTACGTGATTCGCTGAGTACTTCTACCTTATTCTTAATATTGTTGATATTGTTCAAGGACTTCTCTACGCTCTGAGATACATCCTTATATTTTTCCTGTGTCTCTGCCAGCTTAGCCTGCTGATGATTCATATTCACCTTAACTTCGCCCATGATGGAAACCATCTTGTTCGAAATCTGCAGGAACTCATCAATAATCTTCTCAATTTCTGTTGCAGACCGATTAGACTGATCTGCCAGCTTGGAAATCTGCTCTGCCACCACAGCAAATCCACGTCCTGCTTCACCGGCTCTGGCAGCCTCGATGCTGGCGTTAAGGGATAACAAATCAGTTTCATCTGCAATATTCTGAATAACTTCAACTGCAGTCTTAATACCCTTCAGTGAACTATGCATAATAGTAATCTGTTCGCCAACTCTATCAACAGAAATCTTTGTATCTTCATTGGAAGCACTCAGTTCTTCTACAATCTGTACGGATGCTCTCTCATCTTCATCCATACGACCTGCCTGTATGGTAAGCTGTTCTACTTCCTGTGTAATCAGGTCAATCTGTTCACTAATCTTCACAATGTTATCATTTGCAGTTGCACTGCTTTCAGCCTGCGTCATAGCACCTTGCGAAATCTCATCTACTGCTACAACTACGCCTTCCATAGTGTTCCTGGTATTCTGAGACATCTCTGTGAGCAAGTTTGCAGACTTTGTCAAATCATCAGATGACATCTTAATATCCATCAAAATCTTACGCAATGTTTCCTGCAAATTAATTGCAATTCGATAAACATCACCCAACTCATCACTTCTAAGCTTCTGGGTCTCATCTGGTTCTGCATCCAACTCACCATTTACCAGCTTTGTCAGGAATTTATGTATCGCAGTTAATGTATTCACCATGGCTTTGGACATGAACAATACCAGCACACCTGCAATCACCACAAAGATTATAGCAAAAAGTACAATTTTCAATACCTGACCACTGATTAATTCATCTACCTCAGATGATTCCATAGCAACTTCAATAGCTCCGATTACAGAACCATCGGAGTTAATCAACGGCTGGTAAAACGCATAATAATTTGAGGTACTAATCTCTAAATCTTCTATACTAATAGGCTCGCCCAATTCTACCTGCTTATAAATATCGCTATCAGCAGGAGTACCGGTAGCACGGCTACCATTTGCATTACGCACAGTGGTAATCAGTCGCATGTTACCGAACAGGAAGGATACTTCAAAACCGGTTCTCTCCTTCAAACCATCAATCAACTGTGTTTCTCCGGAAATGGTCTTATCACCCTTGGTAACCTTACCACTCTGGCTTGACTTATAGTCACCTTCATATAAATTGGTATAGGTTTCATTTACAGAAGTCGCAACAATCTGCAATGATTTCTCGATTTCGTTTTCTATACCGGATTTTAATGAAGTAGCAGAGAAAATCGTGATACCAATACAAATTGCCAGCATAGGTAACAGACACATCATCAACAGCTTCTGAGAAATACCGATTTTTACCTTACTCAAAGCAACAATAATCTTATTGGGTTTCTTCGGCCCCTTTGCTTCCTTTACCTTCTTTTCCTTCGGTGCTTTTGGCTCCTTCACCTTCTTCTCCTTCGGGAGCTTGGGTTCCTTCACCTTCTTCTCCTTCGGTGCTTTTGGCTCTTTCGGTTCTTTTACTTTCTTTTCTTTAGGTGCTTTTGGTTCTTTCACCTTTTTTTCCTTCTTTGGCTTAATTTCCTTTAACAGTTCTTCGCCAATCTCTAATTCATCTGTTTTCTTCTTTCCAAATAAATCTGGCTTCATAAAACGGCCTCCATTTTTTCTCTAGTGAATGAAAAATTATATATCACATAGAATAGTAACATCATTGTAACACAAAAAAGTAATTAAGTACAGCTTTTGTCGCGTTTTTTCTATACACATTTTACATTCTTTTTTAAATATTGGTCTGCCTTCCAATTTTCTGAATATACTTTGTATTTTTTTGAAAAGACTGACGTTTTTCCAACAAAAAAGACTTGTGCTTTTTCACATTTCCTATATAATATTATAAGAGAAAATGTGTTACTCTGGTTCATTATGGACTTATGAGAACAAAGGAGGATATTTCAATGCCAAAAAGAACAGACATAAACAAAGTACTGATTATCGGTTCCGGTCCCATTATTATCGGACAGGCATGCGAGTTTGACTACTCCGGCACACAAGCTTGTAAGGCACTGCGTAAGCTGGGATACGAAATCGTGTTGGTGAATTCCAACCCTGCTACCATTATGACCGACCCGGAAACGGCTGATGTAACTTATATCGAACCGTTAAATGTAGAAAGATTAGAGCAGATTATTGCAAAGGAACGTCCGGATGCACTCCTTCCCAACTTGGGTGGACAGTCCGCATTGAATTTATGTGCGGAGCTGAACAATGCCGGCATTCTGGATAAATATAATGTAAAAGTTATCGGTGTTCAGGTAGATGCTATCGAACGTGGTGAAGACCGTGTAGAATTTAAGAAGGCTATGGATGCCCTCGGCATCGAAATGGCACGCAGCGAAGTTGCTTATACCGTAGAAGAAGCTCTCGCAATTGCAGACCGATTGAATTATCCCGTAGTTCTTCGTCCTGCTTATACCATGGGTGGTGTAGGCGGTGGCCTTGTATATAATAAAGAAGAATTGAAGACCGTATGTGCCCGTGGCTTACAGGCCAGTCTGGTAGGACAGGTTCTGGTCGAAGAATCCATCCTGGGCTGGGAAGAGTTGGAAGTAGAAGTTGTTCGTGATGCAGATAATAACATGATTACTGTCTGCTTTATCGAAAATATCGACCCTCTGGGTGTACACACCGGTGACTCCTTCTGTTCCGCTCCTATGTTGACCATCTCTAAGGAATGTCAGGCACGTTTGAAAGAACAGGCATTTAAGATTGTTGAATCCGTACAGGTTATCGGTGGCACCAACGTACAGTTTGCTCATGACCCTGTATCAGACAGAATTATTGTTATTGAAATCAATCCTCGTACCTCTCGTTCTTCCGCACTGGCTTCCAAAGCAACCGGTTTCCCTATTGCATTGGTTTCTGCTATGTTGGCAGCCGGTCTTACCTTAAAGGATATTCCTTGTGGTAAGTATGGTACTCTTGACAAGTACGAGCCGGATGGAGATTATGTTGTAATTAAGTTTGCCCGTTGGGCATTTGAAAAGTTCAAAGGCGTGGAAGACAAACTGGGTACTCAGATGCGTGCCGTAGGTGAAGTCATGAGTATCGGCAAGACCTACAAGGAAGCCTTCCAGAAGGCTATCCGCAGCTTAGAGAACGGTCGCTACGGTCTCGGACATGCAAAGAACTTTGATACACTTTCCAAGGAAGAACTGTTAAAGATGCTTATCACCGCTTCCAGCGAGCGTCACTTCGTAATGTACGAAGCCTTGAGAAAGGGCGCTACTATAGAAGAAATCCATGAACTGACCAAGGTAAAGCACTACTTCATCGAACAGATGAAGGAATTGGTCGAGGAAGAAGAAGCTCTCATAGCTTCCAAGGGTAGCTTACCTGCTGACACAGCTCTGATTCAAGCTAAGAAGAACGGCTTCTCTGATAAATATTTGAGTCAGATTCTTGCAATTCCGGAAGCAGATATCCGCAACAAGCGTATCGAGCTTGGCGTAGAGGAAGCTTGGGAAGGTGTACACGTAAGTGGTACCGAAAACAATGCTTACTACTACTCAACCTACAACGCCGAAGATAAGAATCCTGTATCCACTGACAGACCTAAGATTATGATTTTAGGTGGAGGTCCGAACCGTATCGGTCAGGGTATCGAATTCGACTACTGCTGTGTACACGCTGCTTTGGCACTTAAAAAACTCGGTTTTGAAACCATCATCGTGAACTGTAACCCCGAAACTGTTTCAACCGACTATGATACCTCTGATAAATTATACTTTGAACCTCTTACCTTGGAAGATGTACTCAGTATTTACAACAAAGAAAAACCTCTTGGTGTCATCGCTCAGTTTGGCGGACAGACACCTCTGAACTTAGCTGCTGACCTGGAGAAGAATGGTGTGAAGATTCTCGGTACTTCTCCTGCAGTTATTGACCTTGCAGAAGACCGTGACCTGTTCCGTGAGATGATGGAGAAGTTGGAAATTCCTATGCCTGAATCCGGAATGGCTGTTACCGTTGACGAAGCTTTGGAAATTGCACACAAGATTGGTTATCCTACCATGGTTCGTCCTTCCTATGTACTTGGCGGACGTGGTATGGAGGTCGTATATGATGATGCAGGTATGATTAACTATATGAATGCTGCTATCGGTGTAACACCTGACAGACCTATCCTGATTGACCGCTTCTTAAATCACGCTCTGGAATGTGAAGCAGATGCGATCAGTGATGGTACTCACGCATTCGTTCCTGCAGTTATGGAACACATTGAGCTTGCAGGTGTTCACTCCGGTGACTCTGCTTGTATCATTCCTTCCGCTCACATTTCTGAGGAAAATGTAGCTACGATTAAGGAATACACCAGAAAGATTGCTGAGGAAATGCATGTACGCGGTCTGATGAACATGCAGTACGCTATTGAAAACGGTAAGGTATATGTTTTAGAGGCTAATCCTCGTGCATCCCGTACAGTTCCTCTGGTATCTAAAGTATGTAACATCCGCATGGTACCTTTGGCAACCGATATTATTACCTCCGAGCTAACCGGCAGACCTTCCCCCGTTCCTGCACTAAAGGAACAGGTTATCCCCAACTATGGTGTGAAGGAAGCAGTCTTCCCGTTCAATATGTTCCCTGAAGTTGACCCCTTATTAGGACCTGAAATGCGTTCTACCGGTGAAGTTTTGGGATTGTCCGCTTCCTATGGTGAAGCCTTCTACAAGGCGCAGGAAGCAACTCAGTCCAAGCTTCCTTTAGAGGGAACCGTACTGATTTCCGTAAACCGTAAGGACAAAGAAGAAATCGTCGAAGTAGCACAGATGCTTCACGAAGATGGCTTCCACATTCTGGCAACCGGCGGAAACTGTGACCTCTTAAATGAAGCAGGCATACCTGCTGAGAAGGTGAAAAAGCTTTCCGAGGGTCGTCCTAACGTATTAGATGTCATCACCAATGGCAAGGTTGACTTAATCATCAACTCCCCTGTGGGTAAAGACAGTGCAAACGATGACAGCTACTTAAGAAAGGCTGCTATCAAAGGCAAGATCCCTTATATGACTACTATCGCTGCGGCAAAGGCTACTGCCGAAGGTATTCACTATATCAAGACCCACTCAGACAGCCCGATTAAGTCTTTACAGGAGTTACATGCTGAAATTCATGACAAATAAATACTAAATGGTATGACAAAAGGCGTTCCCGTTAATTAGCGGGAACGCCTTTCATACTTATTTCTTTACTTTATATAATACCATATAATGATTACCTATCATAGGTTCCGATTCACAATTCTCACTTATAAACTGTAGCAGATAATTCTCCTGCTCTGCCTGCAACACCCAATGTTCACAAACAATATACTCAGGCATTTTATTTGGATGCAACTCCCAGTACGCCTTTATCTTTTCATCAAAGGTAGGTGTACTAATGGTAGATGGTACACAAACCTCCAACTCTTTCATCAAATAAATATCCGTATTTTCTCCGGCATAAAAAACCTTGCTGTTTTCCGGCAGATAGCCATTTACCATATCCAGACACTCTTTATAACGGGTGATTGCGTTATAATCTGCAATAATCCCTTTCGCCGGTCCGTCCTTCATGATATTTACATAGTCAAAAACAGTATGATGTGTTCCGCCTGTCATTCTCACCAGATAACCTCTACCGAAAATCAGTGTCACCAACCATACTACCATCACCGCTTGTAAAACCGTATGGCGATTGCCGTACCGAAGCAACAATACCCATACCCCGGTTACACAAATACCCAAAAAAGGTGCCGATACCAATAAGGGATGATTCGTCAGCCCTACTACTCCCAAAAAAGCACCCAAAGGGACCAGAACCAGCAAATAAAACTCCTGTGTCCGGAATGTTTTCTTTCTTATTCCCAACAATAGACCTGCTACCAGTACAAAGAAATACTCCACTGAAGGATAATTGGGATAATTCTTTCCCAGCACCCATATCAATATCTGTCCCACACAGGTCACTGCCAATAAGTTCAGAAAAAACAATAGACCAAAAGAAATCTCACTTATTCGCTGAAGTCTCCGGCTCCCCAAACTAAGCATCACCGCAATCACTGCATACATTCCGAAAAACTTCAGAATTTCTACCACAGACCACAAATTATCACTGATTTTCTCCATCCAGGTAGTTGCATGGGAGCCATCCTGCACAATATGCGGCACATACTGCATCATTTCGGCAATATTCATATGCAGCATCAAATAAATACCCAAAAGAACTGCTCCCAAAACACAGGGGAACACAAACCACCACCACTTATCTCTATCATAAATCAAAAAAATAAGTGCCAACACAAATGCCAGTATGGTGGATGGATACGTAAGCACCTCCAACATCATAAACACGCCGGCCAATACCAAGTACCGGGAATGCCCCATTTCCTTCCTTTCCCTCCTATGCCGCAAAAGAAACAGCATACTCAAAAGCAGAAACCAAACCTGCATATTGGAAAATTCCGGCAAAAACATAAGCTTGGGAAATGTCAAAAATTGAATTCCGGTAATCAATAAACTATAACAAACTCTTTTTTCCCTATCTTCTATCCCACACAGTCCATCTTTCATCAAATATCGGTACAGCAAAGCACATACCCCCAGGTGTACCAATAGACCGCAAAACCTCAAATAGAGAACGATACCATCTAATCTTCCCATTATCCTATAATATGGCCACAGCAAAATAGCTATGAAGAAAGCAGAGGTTTGATGTGGCTCCCACATATCCTTTAGAAGCACATCTCCCCGAAAAAAACGATATGCCATGCTGATAGCATATTGTTCGTCCACATCATAACCTACCAGTAAAATTTTTAACGCTGCTAACACCACGCCCAGCATCAGTCCTATTTTGATGCTCTTCTTCCAAAAACAACTCATGTCCTATTACAGTCCCAACACTTCCTGCGCCACTTCTACACCCATCCGAATACAATCGGGGCAGGAGCACAGCATTTTTCCGGTTTCGATACCCTTTAATTCTTTACAAACAGTACTACCTGTTTTTTCCTGAAACTTCAAAAGCAATTCCTTGGAAAGCTTGTAGGTATCTGCCTTAGTGGCGGGTGCATCAATATTCCCATCACTATTCTTCAAACCTGCCAGCATGATAGCACCGGACAATGCTCCACAGGTACCTTCCATACAGCCCATACCCAAACCGAAGCCTTCCCCAATTTTAAACAGAGTCTGCTCATCCATACCAATCTCTTCACAAAATGCACAGGCTACTGCCTGACAACAATTATATCTCTTATCATGCAATGCAATTGCCAATTCCTTCTTATCCATGTGTATCTCCTCTTTCCTCTTCTATTCTGCTTTCAAGAACTCCGAAAGCTTACCTACATAGTCTTGCCTCTCGGTTTATTCCTGCCGGTTCTGTTTTTCATGAGAGCATCCTGTCCAAGCCGCCATCCCCTAATCATTACACCTCGTAATCGATGCATGCTCTAGTCTTGGTATAAGGTCTTACCTTGTTATCTGCTACCTCTACATGCGCCGGATGCACTGCATAACCCTTCAATGCCGCCTCATTCTCAAAGGTAGAATCTAACATCACATCCACATTAGAAGTTGCCAGATACTCCGTCTGTACCTTGATTTCTACCAATCCCGGCACCTTTTCCTGCAAGCTCTCCAATCCTTCCTTAATCCCTGCTCTTACTACTTTCTTTTCCACTTCTGACAGTTCATCCTTTAACTGCCATAAAATAATATGCTTTACCATCGTTATGCTTCCTTTCTCTATCGTGTTCTATTCCTCTTCTAAGCCGGCATCCAGCTTCATTATGTACTCTGTCACCATCATCTGTGCAATTTCCGCAATAGAAATCTCACCCTTTAGATAGTCCGCATACATTTCCTCCAGATAATAACGCTCTGCCAGTGCAATAATATGGGTTTCTGTGACATTTCTCAAATCTACGCCCATATAGTGCTTTCCATCTCTGTCCGTTTCACAAACCGTAGCCTTCACAACCAATCCCAAGTCACAACCATCCAGTATCATCTGCGCAATTCCCTGCACGCTGATAACGAAGGATTTGTAATCCATCTTTTCCATTGCTGCTCCTCCCTTACTCCTTCGGCACATATCTATTGTATATTTCCACATGGTCATAAATACAATTCCATGTACTATCTGAACCTCTCGTCACACATATATATGGTGTTTCATCTGCAAACACACCATAGCTGACTGCACAGCTTCCGGACTGACGCACATAGCCCGTTTTGGCACAAAGCACCTCTCCGCCGGTATCCTTATCCTCTATGCGACGCAGGAACCAGTTGGAAATCAAAATTCCATCCGGATGCTGACTGGTAGAAGTAGTGGTATAGGTATGTGCCGCTAACACCTCTCTGCACCACTCATTTTGCAAAGCAGCCTTCATAATCACAGCCATATCATAAACTGTACAATAATGCTCCTCATCATAAAGTCCCACACAATTGGTAAAATGTGCACTCTCAGACAATCCCAACGCTTCCAACTTCTCATTCATCAGCTCCACAAAAGCTTCGTGAGAGCCTGCCACATAGGTCGCCAGTGCCACCGCTGCTTCTCCGCCGGAAGGAAGTATGGTTCCATAAAACAAATCCTTTACCTTCACCATCTCATCCTTTGCAAAGCCCGCCGTACTACAATCATTTACAAAGGCATAATCCGTGTACTCCAACGTAATCTGAAAAGGTTCCTCCAACTCCTCCATAGCGATATGCTCTGCTGCCACCAGCACCGTCAATACCTTGGTCATGGATGCGGGTGAAATCCTCTCCTTTGCCCCCTTGGAAGCTATAATGGTATCCGTGCTTTCGTTAATCAAAATCGCATTGGTGCTAATAACCTCTTCACTGGTTATGGTCACCGTGTCAGAAGTGGTTTCAAACTGATAAGGTACAGAAACAGCACTATTTGTTCCACCGTTAGTACCGTTACCGGTATTGTCATTGTTCTGGTGATTGTCCGGCTCCGTAGTCGGCGCCTCTGTCACAGAAGGTTCTGCAGTTGACATCTCACTCGCAACATCCTGCCCCTGTGACAGTTCATTGCTTCCTGTGGCTGTGCCATTCGTAGCTCCATTTCCTTCCTGTCCGCCTTGGGTCAGACTGTCTCCCTTGCTGCCAACCGGTTCTCTGTCTCCGCTTTGCTCCAAGGTTTCTCCTATCCCTGCCAGTAGCTTACTATCCTCTATATCATCCTTCTTACCGCCGGCTATTCCTACCACCAGTACAATTGCCAAAACAGCCACTCCTCCCATCAGAAATGGCCAATACTTCTTTATAAATCGGCGTCGCTTCTCCTGCTTTCTCTTCTCCCGCAGCATCTGCTCCAACCGTCTGGAACGCCTCGCCTGCCGTTCCAGTTCATCCTCCTCGTAATATGGTTCCATATATCTCTAATCCTTTATCATTCATACTTCTTTTCTATGACTTATTACCAAATTCTATTATAAAATGAGAGGATAAAAATAACAATGGTTTTCAGGAAAATATTCTGTAAGCTCTAAACTATTCCCCAAACTTAGCGCTTAATAATACCAATACCTTTCATTCTCCTTGAAATCAAACAATATGATATCTAAAAAAATATCCCGCAGCTTAGCTAACTTCCTATCTCGTTCGCTTGTCTGCTTTTTATCTGTACTTATCTTTATCTTTCGAAAGTTCAACAACTGTACCGAATGAATGTCTTTCTGAAGCAATACGTTCTCTTCCTTTGCCATCTCCTCATATAAAGAATAAATCTCTGCTGTGCGCTGATTATAGTTCAACGATCTTAGCTTAAGTATGTACTCCGGTTTATCCGAAGCACTAACTTCCCACAAAATGACTTTGCCTCCCGCCAATATATTCAGACCGTCACATTCAGAATTGTATTCCCAATCATCGTCCAAATCCAGCTCACCCATTTTAGGCTTGGGTGGAGAGGTAAAAAGATATTCCTTTCCATACATTTCTACCCATCCGCAAGGTGAAAACTGTCTGCCCACCATCTTTTTCTTAAATTCGGTATACAATGTTAATTCACTCTCATTCAGAGGAAGTGCGTGATATTCTTCCCAATGCCTATCTTCCTCGTCAGGCCAGATAAAAATATCAAACAACCACTGGAAGTAAAATACCATATCAGCTACCATCACCCCCTCTTGCGCCGCTGTTTCTGCCACTTCTTTGCCATATTCTAATGCCAAATCACGCAAAAACATAAGTCCCTCCAAGGTTCCCTTCTTTCTGATAATAGCCGCTTTTAAGACACCTACCTTCTCCCCCAACTCAATTTCATCTTCTTTAAGTTTTTCATCTCTCCAAATAATACCTTTTCGCAGGCAATCTGACATTTTTGCATAAAGAATGGCTGTTCTCTTAAAACACTGTTCCAAATCTCTTGCACGTAATTCAACTCTATCTCCCCAAAAAGTAGCTGCTTCCTTGTAAAGCAAATAAGCCTTATACTCCTTTTCATAAGTTTCGTCCATACGAAGCTTATCAGCCTCCGCTTCCTGTTCTTCCATCTGCTTACGCAGGCTAGTCAAGAATGGCTGTTGATTTACTATTTTCTCTTGTTCCTCTGCTACCGGTTCTTTTCCACTTTCTGTCATACCCATCCCCACTTTCTAATTATTTATTCTTTTTGTGCACCATAGCACACACCCTTTACTGTACTTTTAAAGTCCCATCCTCATACTGCTTCATTTTTAATAGAGGTAACGGATAGATTTTCCCATTATCTACTCCAAAATACTTTCCGGGAATACGATAAAACTCCTTCCAACGCTCCATCATGATTTCATACTTACAATAGTCAAAAAGTTCTTCCAGCCTGTCATCCTCATACACGCCATGAAAATCCGAACCGGCAGATTCCATTAGGTCATATTGTTTAGCCAACCCACTCAACTGTTTTCTCTGAGCCTCATCGTAAGAACCATAATCTGTTTCCATACAGCCGATAGCATCGGTAAGACAACGGAATACTTTTATCACTTCATGGTTTTCTTCCTCTGTCAATCCGTAATAATATAAATGAGCCAAAATAGGAATTCCACGTATCTGATAAACAACCCGTATTAATTCCTCCAAGCCGATTCTATTATCCTTTGCCACCCAAGCTCTTCGCTCTCCAAAATCTCCTACATAAATATCCAGTGCTTCCTGCTCATCCTTTACAAATCCACGTTTTACCATGGCTTTCACAACCTGAGACTTTCCAATATATTCTACTCCCAACTCTTCACAAAGCTCCTGATAAGTTCCCAAATCACAGCCCACTACTCGCAAGGCATCCAGCATACGATTAATATACGCCTCTCGCACCTCAGAACCATTCTTTTCCAGCAATCGCTCCAGCGGGGTAATATCTCCGGCATCATCAGGAATCAATACAACCACATGCAAGCCAGCAACCCTACCGGTACTCAATGTATACTCACAGCCTACCTCCGTTCCTCGTATCAGGCAAAGCTTAGGCTCAGCTATTTTTTTATATTTCTCAAAATCCGGCAACAAACGATTATGGTCCGTTATAGCAAGAACGCCATACCCCTTCTCTATCGCCAGTGCAATTAATTCCTCCGGACGAAGTGCTCCATCAGAAATTGTTGTATGTGTGTGTAAATCAATTCCCGGTTTGCTCATTTTACTCCCTCCCATATAAATATAAATTGCTTCTTAGGAGCCCTAAATATTACCACTTGCATACATTAAAAGCAAGTACTTTGTTAATTTTTAGTGTTTTAAACAATTATTGCAATTGGTTTTAGTATATTTTGCACAATGCATTGCAAATAAGAATTTGAGCAATGCACGTCAGTGACCGTAGGTTACTGACTACGTACGCGAGCACTCTATATCTAAAAACAAAAAGCACTGCTTAGCAAGTAAACTTACAAACAGCACATATGCACCACAAGCCGAGTGCGAACTTGCGACAAAGTCGCTCGTACGCACTCGGCTTGTATCTTTCGATTTCAACTTCCTTTTTAATTATTCTCTTTGTTTCTTATTCAAGAATACTATTACCATCATAACGATAACGACTAAAACCAACAATCCCAACAACACTCCATCGAAAATAGTATCCTCTTTTTCTTCTTGTAACTCCAGATCGCTCACAACCTCCTGCTCCACTAACTTCGATGCTGTTTCATCGGTCGGTACTTCCGTCGGTCTTATTATCGGCTCTGACGTTGGTGCTTCCGTCGGTACTTCCGTTGGCCTTATTATCGGCTCTGACGTTGGTGCTTCCGTCGGTACTTCCGTCGGCCTTATTATCGGCTCTGACGTTGGTGCTTCCGTCGGTACTTCCGTCGGCTTTATTATCGGCTCTGCTGTAGGCGTTACATTTTCCTTAATTGCATCCATATAGTTATCCTTGTAAGAATCCCCACATAGACTGCAAATGTGTTGTGTATATCCCTGTTCTGTCTTTGTAGGTTTTACTATTGTATCTATGTACCTATGTCCTGTTGCCGGAATAACCTCCGTATAACTTACTTCACAAATACTACAAACATGACGAAGTACCCCTTCCATTGTACAGTTTGTATTTTTCACCATTGTATCCACATACTTATGTGTACATTCATATTTTACCTGCTCTGAAGTAACAAATGAAAAACCGCAAATACTGCAAGATCGTAATGTTTTTCCATCTGCCTGCTGCCTATCCCAGAACACATGTCCCATATACTTCACCATCTCTTCATACTCATATCCACATAGGATACAAGAATGTCTGACCACGCCTTCCTTGGTACAAGTTGCATCTCTGGTAATCTCATCTTCATAAACATGAGTACATACAGAAGGAACTCTTTGTGCATATTCAAATTGAACACTCTGCAACCATGTCTTATCTCCATTCCAAATACCAAAAATCTTATTATCTCCCTGAATATCAAAAGTACCTATCCACACCTTTCTGGTAGTAGCTCTCATAGCCGGTGTTTGTGTTGTATCATCTCCAATCCGCGAAAAATCAAATGTTGCATAAACAGATGCCGTATCATAATCATCATCATACTCGCACGTCAAATCCACACCCAACACAACAGAATCATATAAATAAGAATTCCCTTCAAACATAGGTATCTCTGTATAGTCACCTAATACAGATTTTGCTTGCTCCCCATTTATCGGACGTGTAATCTTGGTAATCGGATCTATGTGAGACAGCCTGTTTATTTGACTTCTTACATAAGAAATCACATCATATGTACTATATGCAAATCGGTGATTATCCGTTCCGTCTACCAAATGATTAAAATAATCTTTTTCCAAACTGCAAGGAGCGGTAAAAATACCATTATCACCCCCGGAGTATCCCAAAATAAAACCATAGTAATTCACAGTATCCTCCGACAGAATAATAAATGTTGGTCTCTTCCCTTCCCAAGCATAAGATAATTTAAAGTCATAATAGAAGCTACTGCTTACACTGACCAAATCCTCTCCGGAAATATTGTCATCCCTAAATACAATGGCAAAGGTGGGGCGATTTGTATTATTTCTATCATTATTTATACCCGCATCCCCTATGACTTCACGGCTACTATCCATAAAGAATGCATCACCGCTACTCACACTCTGTACCAATCCGTACGAGAGGGTCTGGCTGTAAATATCATAGCGTTCTTCCTTTGAGAGATTCTTAATATCATCATACGTAAAGTTCTTTTCCTCTTCTCCAAATGTAGCCACATTATATTGAGACTGAAAATAAGGTACTATGGTAGAGTTATCAATATAACCTGCCATTTTCTCTGCCAAAAGTTGCTTCTCTTCACAAGTTCTACCCTTAAAATCATACAACAAATATTCCGTAGACCGCGTTTCCCCCAACCATTTATTCGGAATATCATATATCTTTTCCTGTGCCGGCGGTAACGTTACAATTTGTTCTAAGTTCTTTACCGATGTATCAGGCTCCTTTACCTCTAAATATTCTCCATTGACATAGGTCTTTACACCCGGAATAGACCAGCTGCTCACTTCTTCCTTCGTTATAACAAATGGCTGTTCTATCTCTTCCGTTTCCGGATTATCTATCTGGTTCATCAAATACCAAGACAAGAGTAAAATCTGATTATTTTTACAATTCTCAAAAACCACGTTAGATGCTTTGCCAAAGGGCATAATTGGTATCCGTTGCCTATACTCTCCGCTATTTTCTGTATATACTACATTTCCTGCCACCCGGACATTAGAAATAGCTTTCACAATATTATCATTTGCATCTTTGTAACTGATACCGGGACTATCAAATTCAATAAAGTGGGTATCCTGATTCATAGCTCCCAAGTCCGTATTGCCAATTAACCGCAATCCGTCACTTATATGGAACATAATCATGGGACGATCGGTCAGAATATCTGGCTTGTCAATTGGGAAATTCGAATTCTCCATATGATTCACAATCGAACCATAATTAGCTCTAGTCATTGTATTTCCACATACAACATCATTTCTACCAAAGCTGTAATTATATGTATAATCCATTATATTTCCCCTATATATACTGTTTCCGGCACCTGTCAATGTCTTACCGTTAGAAAACTGTCCAAATTCCAACCAACAACCTCTCCAGGTAGAATTACTAAAATCAGAAGAAGAAATAAAGTAACGATAATTCTTATCTCCGGGAGAAATACTGTCTTCACACATCTTTTCTACCCAAGTACTGGATGTACCATATATATTTTTTACCAACGTATTATTTGTTACCGTTTTATAAAAGAAACCATAATCGTTATACTGTATCTGCCCTTCATGCAGAACTGTATTACTCAATCTACAGTTAGTGAACGCGCCAACACCACGAGCAATAGAACGCACCTTCATATAAAAATGGTCCATATTTACATTATAAAACCCACTAGTATTACAATCCTGTAAATACAAATCTGTATTTATAAAATAACCATTTATGGGGGCATTATCATCTGCACTCATAACAAACACCCCAGTCCCATCCATATCTGCAGTTTTGCTACTTCTTATGGTACCGTTAAATACTACCCGATAGCTTTTTCCTCCTCGAAGAACAATTGGTTTATCCGTATAATATGTACCACTCTCAATATAGAGTATAGCATCATGCGTCGCCACATAATCAAATGCCTCTTGCAATCTTTCATGATTACTTCCGGCATTCCAGCCCATACCTCCAAATGCTTCTTCAAAAAATACCATTTCATATGCTCCGGATTTCATATCATTATAATACCAATCTTCCAATCCGGCATTCCAAAGTCCCTGCTCATCAGCTCCCACCTTTCCCAGAGCCGCATAACCGGCAGAAGCTTTATTTTTATCCAAAAAAGCTGACAAATCGATATAACGTTCTAACTCCACAGAAACATAAACTCCATCCTGCAGCCAACATATAGGGTTAGGTCCTTCTGCACCAACCCACCCCATAGCCGGAGTACCGTCTGCATTATTCCATCCTCTTTCTCCCCAGACAATAATAGTATTGTCATGCCAGCCTTCCGTATAGGGCAGACCACCACGCCAATCATCTACCATCAGATTTTCATAATCCCATTCTCTGATTTCAAAAGCATTGTCCGAAAACTGCAGATTATTCGCGCCTCGCTTCTTGTCATACCTAGAGCTCCACTCAGAATCCGTAATAGATACCAGAGTCGTCCAATCCAAAGAATCGCACTGTATCTTATTCTGCGTAAAAGCAATACCGCTATGTAACCGAATCATAGGGATTTTTTGCCCATAAAAATGATTAGCACTACTCTTTCTATCTCCCGGGTTATCTCCCACGATATTATCACGAATAATATACCCTGTGTCCGGATATATATGCGTCTTTAACTCATCATCCCAATACCCTAACCCATGGTCATAAGCCTTTAATCCCTGCTTTTCAAAATATGCCTCTATATCATTGTATGCACAATCCTTAAACAGACAACCGCTTACAGAAGACGATACTACTGTAGTATCCATTACAAAACTATATACCCTCTCCAGTGTCAGATTAGAGTAAGTCGTATGCGGACACCAGGTACCGGCACCGCTACGTGAAAAGAAATAATTCCCCAGATAGGAATTACTAAATACCGTGGTACCCATACTGAAGTTCAACTGAAAAACAGGAAGTTCATGTAATGAATCTTGCGTGTAATATCCACCGTAATAATAACTATCATAAAAGAAAGCATCATTTGTTTCTACACCATAATATACAAATCGGGTAGGTCCTATTGTAACATTTGTCACTCTGGTCAGCATATCCACATAAGACCAACGCATAAATGCCTGAAAACCGCTGGCTCCGATATTATCCACTGCACCATATTTAATGCGTACTCGATAAAACAAACTAAATGAATTTGTTGCATTCACCTTATCACTGCAAAGATTATTTATAATTGTTTCTGCTGAATTAGTAGGTTGAAAAGAATCATGTGTTCCTTCCACAACAAAGGCAATATCACTGATTCTTGCAAAATACCAGGAATATGTAGAGGATAAATCTCCATTGGTAAAAAATCCATTCACATCTACAGGATTCCCTTCCTTATCCTGAAAATTAGGCTTTATAATAAAGACCGTCTTTCCTGCTTCGGAATTGATATTTGTATAACCAAACAAATAAACTGATTTGGTAAAATAGTATACACCTTCCTTTACAAAAACATCTGCATTATCCATGTTTCTTGCTTTTTCCAAGGCCTTATTAAACATATCCGTATAATCATAATAAGCATTATTCGGGTCATAATCTGAAAATAAAAGAGTTCCGTTTTCATCCTTCTCATAAATCACATCATCCGGAAAATATACAACATTTTCATCCTTCTCATAATAATTGTTTATATCATTTTCCGGTCGCATACCCACCTCTCCGGAATGACCATATTTTATCATTCCGTCATTTGGATCATACTGAACCGGAAAAGGTGTAGACTGTATCTGTGGTTCTCCTGCCACCGCAAAAGTTTCCATAGGAAACAACTGTAGCAACAAACACAATACCATTATGAAACTTAACCCCTTCATTATCATCTTCATTTTCATATGTTCTTCCTCCCAAATCAAAATCACAATCATTACTTACCATTCATTTTTCTAAAAGAATACCTTTGCCAATTTTATAAAATGACAGCTAATTACTTCCAACATAAAACTATATATTAAATTTCATATCCCCACAAGTATCTATGAATCAAATGCGTGTTGACATACATAAGAGGTTTTCTACATGTATGTATTGCCATTTTTTATACACGACTTTCCACAACATCCCTTATGGTACTTTATGTTTTATTTTTGGCATTTTAACCTCAAAAAAACATGCGGGAACTATTGACAATGTATTACATATGAACTATAACAGAACTAAGTGATATATCTATATTCTTTGTGATAAATAGGAGAAAGGTTATGAAATCTTTAAGAAAAATCTGTATTATCATGTTAAATATGACAGAAGACTACCGTGATGATTATGTTGTAGGAATCGAAAAGCAGGCAAACAAGCTTGGATACCAAACCATTACCTTCTCCTTGCCATTGTTGGATGAAATACATATAAAAAAGGAAACAGAAATTTATCAACTCATTGATTTTGAACAATATGATGGTGTAGTTTTTTTTGAATGTTCTTTTTCTTCTCACAAAGCACTGGGAAATGCTCTGGAATCCTTTATTCACAAAAATTGTCATAAACCGGTTATTGTATTAGGAGAATCTCTGCTCTTTCCTGAAACATTTCAGGCTGATAACAGCAATGGTACAGAAGCTCTCACAGATCATTTAATCGAAATGCATTCTTGTGAAAACATATATTTTCTAGGTGGAGAACAGGGCTCTCCCATGCGCAATGATATCGGTTTTATGAACTCTTTACAAAAGCATCATCTTCCTTGTACTGCAGACAACTTAATTTATGGTGGTTATTGGATGGAATGCGGAAATGCTTTGGCCAAGGATATTGCTTACAACAAGGTTGAAAAACCGGATGCCGTAGTCTGTCAGGATGATACCGTTGCTTTCTTCTTTATCAAAGCTCTTAGCAAATACGGAATTCGTGTCCCAGAGGACATTATTGTTACAGGCTTTGGTGCTCGTAAGGACTCTCGAAATAATATCCTATCCATTACCACGTATCCCAGTAACGCAGAATATGATGGACGAAAAGTCATGGCTCGTCTCCATACACTGATTACCGAATGTGACGAACCACAAATTGCATCTCCCAAAAGCTGTATTATTACCGGCATGAGCTGCGGCTGTGGTGACCTCAAACCATCTGATATCCGTTTACAATTGGAGCTTCACGAAAAACGGAGACTGTTGGAAATTTGCTACCATAACAGTGAATTGGAAGAAAAACTCCACAACTGTACCAACTATGAAGAACTCCACCCAATCATTCTTCACTCTTCCTATTTGATACAAGATAAAAACTTTTTTTCTGTTAATATCAAAGAGACAGAAAAAACTTCTCGATGTATTTACATAAGAAACCATGCTTGGGAAGATACCCCCATAATATTTGACAGTCGGGAACTTTACCCAATCCATCTGCCCAAATATCACTCTCAAAATTTACATGTGTTACCCATAACCTTTAACAAAAAATTTCTGGGGCATGTAGTTGTAGGATATGATGAGCCACTTGTTTATAACACAATTTTAAAACGTTACATCTCACGTTTAGCCATTGGTATTTCCAATATACAAAAACACCTAGCCACACCTAAAAATCCGATTGACAATACTATATCGGCGGAGACACATCCACCTCATCTCCAAGAAACCATTTTTATTCAAAAAGATAATAGTCTGCATAAAGTTCCTCTGGAAAACATCCTTCTTTTTGAATCGGAAGGTCGAAAAACCATTGCTGTCATGAAAAGCGGGCGCTATGAAATCAAAAAAACTCTCGCTCAACTGGAAGAAGAGTTTTCTCAGAAAAACTATTTAAGAGTTTCAAAATCTGCCTTAGTGAACTTATCCAAAGTAATTAGCATCACTCCGGATACTGACCGAACGCTTATAGCTACCTTAACAGGAAAAGTAACTGTCCGAGTATCCAGAAAACATGCAACTACTTTTAAAGAAAAAGTTAATATTATATAAAAAGGTACATGAAACACTTCTCAATCTCTCGCGTCGTTCTATTTCGGATAAAATCCTACGGATTTCATCCGTATCGCAAGCTGTCGCCCAATATATAGGAAAAAAATACGAGGAAGAATGCAAGCACTCTTCCTCAATTATTTCGCCTACTTACACGGCTTGTAGCTTTCGCGATTATTCCCACTCAATCGTAGCTATCGGCTTCGGACTCAAGTCATAGCAGACTCTACAAACGCCATCTACCTCGCTCAAAATACGATTGGTAATCTTCTCCAGTACCTCCCAATCGATACGGGGAACGGTACAGTGCATAGCATCCACTGTATTTACGGCACGAATGATAACAGGCCAGTAATCCAGACGCTTTCCATCCTTTACGCCGGTAGAGGTGATGTCCGGAACTACGGTAAAGAACTGCCAAATCTTGTCAGTCAAACCTGCGATTTCAAACTCTTCTCTCAAAATAGCATCTGCTTCACGAAGAGCATGCAAACGATCTCTGGTAATCGCACCGGTACAACGCACGCCCAATCCGGGACCCGGGAAAGGCTGACGGTCTACCATGGATGCAGGAAGACCCAGAGCCTTACCTACCACACGCACCTCATCCTTAAAAAGAAGCTTCACAGGCTCTACCAAGCCTTCGAACTTGAAGTCCTCAGGAAGTCCGCCTACATTGTGATGTGCCTTTACACCATCTGATTCTAAGATATCCGGGTAAATGGTTCCCTGTGCAAGGAAGGAAATTCCTTCGATTTTGCCGGATTCTTCTTCAAATACACGCACGAATTCTTCGCCAATAATTTTTCTCTTCTTCTCAGGCTCTGCTACACCTGCCAGTTTGTCCAAGAAACGGTCTGTTGCATCGATGTAGATTAAGTTTGCGTCCAACTGATTGCGGAATACTTCGATAACCTGCTCGCTTTCACCCTTACGCATCAAGCCATGATTTACATGTACATTCACTAACTGCTTGCCAATGGCTTTAATAAGCAGTGCTGCTACAACAGAACTGTCTACACCACCGGACAATGCCAATAATACCTTCTTGTCACCTACCTGCTCACGAACTGCCGCAACCTGCTCCTCAATAAACTTCTCTGCCAGCTCAGGTGTGGTAATACGCAGCATATCACTGGGTCTTACATTTGAATCCATGTTAATTCCTCCTGAATAAATATTAATATAAAGCAAAAATTGTTCTTTCTAACGCTACAACAAAGTAATTATAATCAATGCCCCTCCAGAAATCAATTATTTTCTTTAAAAATTTTATCTTTTCCGAAACAGGATGAAAAGCACTGCACTCACAGCCATCAAAATCGGATAGTACAAATAAGGCATAATCATGTATGGTGTCAGCCCGGTCAAGCTGGCTGCAGACAAAAGCTGAGCGCCATAAGGAATCAAGCCCTGTCCTACTGAGCTGAAAATATCTAACAGGGATGCGGAACGTTTCGGTTCCACATCAAACTCATCGCTGATTTCTTTCGCAATAGGACCAGCCATAACTATTGCCACCGTATTATTTGCCGTACAGGCATCTACCATCAGGGAAAGACCTGCGATACCCAACTCTGCCCCCTTGGCACTCTTAATCCTGCTGCGGATTAAATCCAATACAAACTGAATACCGCCATGTTCCTTTACCAGAGACACGATACATGCCACGATAATGGATACCACGGTGATGTCATACATACCGGTCACTCCATCCCCTACTACCGTAAACATCTGATTCAAGGGAATACTTCCGGTCGCCACACCTACGATTAGGGAAACAACTGTTCCGCCGATCAGCACCACGAAAACATTGATACCAATCAAAGCACCTACCAATACTAATAAATAGGGTACCACTTTTAATAAATTATAATCCAATTCTGTAGCCAATTCAAAATTACCATTTAATGTAATCACAAAGAATATGATAATCGTCACAACAGCTGCAGGCAGCACGATGAAGAAATTTTCCTTAAACTTGCCCTTCATTTCACAGCCCTGTGTCTTTACTGCTGCGATGGTTGTGTCGCTAATCATGGACAAATTATCACCAAACATAGCACCGCACACTACCGCGCCAATACAAATAGGCATGGCAAATCCGGTCTTTTCACTGATTCCCACAGCAATGGGAGCCAGTGCAGATATGGTTCCCATGGAAGTACCCATAGATACAGATATAAAGCAACCGATTACAAACAAACCGACCACAGCGATACCGGGAGGTAAAATAGAAAGTCCGAAGTTTACAGTACTTTCTACACCACCGGCTGCCTTCACCGCACCGGAAAATGCACCTGCGCATAGGAAAATCAGACTCATGGTAATGATATTTTCATCCCCTACACCCCTTGCGATTACCTTAATCTTATCATTGAATTTTAACTTCCTATTCTGTAAAAAAGCCACTGCCAATGCTATCAAAAATGCCACAATGGCAGGCATTGCATAAAAATCTCCCGAAACAATTCCTGCTCCCAGAAAAAACACCAAAAACA
The DNA here is from genome assembly GCA_045615205.1 of Acetatifactor sp. Lineage (GTDB taxonomy): Bacteria > Bacillota > Clostridia > Lachnospirales > Lachnospiraceae > Acetatifactor. Next base: position 57,054 of record JAZLEI010000066.1, on the reverse strand, counting down.
CTCCTATGGGAAGTAACGCCCAAACATTTCCCTTCTTTACCTCTTGATTCATTATCTTATCCTCATTCTTCCTATTCTTATACTCTTATTCTTCTTTACTCCAGTCAAAGGCATACCTTACAGCCTTATTCCAACCCCTGACTTTCTGACAACGTTCTTCTTCCTCAATCATTGGTACAAAAGTTTTATCAATTGACCAATTCTGCACCACATCTTCCTTATCCTTCCAATATCCAACAGCCAGACCGGCCAGATAAGCAGCCCCCATAGCTGTGGTTTCCACACAGGATGGTCTATTCACCGGAACTCCTACGATATCTGCCTGTGTCTGCATGAGGAAGTCATTGGCGCTGGCACCACCATCCACCTTCAATACATTAATGGCAATGCCCGAATCCGTTTGCATAGCCTGCAATACATCATTGGTCTGATACGCAATAGATTCTAATGTAGCACGAATAATATGGCACTTATTCACACCTCTGGTAATTCCTACAATCGTTCCTCTGGCATACTGATCCCAATAAGGAGCTCCCAGTCCAGTAAATGCAGGTACTACATAGCAACCATTCGTATCCTTTACCTTCTTTGCCATATATTCCGTATCTGTGGCACTATCAATCAGCTTCATCTCATCCCTTAACCACTGAACGGCTGCACCGGCCACAAAAATAGAACCTTCCAGAGCATATGTTACTCTTCCGTCTATTCCCCAGGCAATAGTGGTTACCAAACCATTTTGGGAAAACACCGGTTTCTCTCCTGTATTCATTAATAAGAAGCATCCCGTACCATAGGTATTCTTGGTCTCTCCCGGTGTGAAACAGGTTTGTCCGAACAGAGCTGCCTGCTGGTCACCTGCCGCACCACCTATGGGTATCTCTGCCCCAAAGAAAGATGCCTCTGCCATACCATACACCTGACTGGAAGGTCGTACCTGTGGCAACATACACCTGGGTATTCCAAACTCCTGCAAAATCTCCTCATCCCAATCCAGCTTCGTAATATTGAAAAGCATGGTTCTGGAAGCATTGGAATAATCAGTCACATGAACTTTTCCTTTCGTCAGCTTCCAAATCAACCAGGTCTCTACCGTACCAAACAGTAGCTCACCTCTTTCAGCACGCTCTCTGGCACCCTCCACATAATCCAAAATCCACTTCAACTTGGTTCCTGAAAAATAGGCATCTATGACCAAACCTGTTTTACTGCGAAACAGCTCTGTTAGTCCTCTTTCCTTTAAAGTATCACAATACTGCGAAGTTCTGCGGCACTGCCATACAATGGCTTTGTAGATAGGTTCCCCTGTCTGCTTATCCCATACTATAGTAGTTTCCCTCTGATTGGTGATGCCGATTGCTGCAATATCCTGTGCAGCAGCCCCAATCTTTAACATTGCTTCTACTGCAACCCCCAGCTGTGAAGACCATATTTCATTGGCATCATGTTCTACCCAGCCCGGCTTTGGAAAATATTGGGTAAACTCCTTTTGAGCCATGCTGCAGATTTCACCTTTTTCATTAAAAAGAATGCATCGGTTGCTGGTTGTTCCTGCATCCAGTGCCATAATATACTTTGCCACTTTTTTCCCTCCGAATTTCGTATTCTTTTCACTTAATATACTATTTTAACTGATTCTTCTGTGCTTGTCACCTGTTCCAAACACTTTTTATGCATATTGTCAGATATATATGTAAAAAAACATTTAAAACTTTTCAAAAATGATAATTGTCAACTGCTCCAAAGTATGATAATGTAACAGTGGTGTTATTTTTAACAGCAAACAGTCCAATCAAAGAAGGGAAAATCTAATATGAAAAAGATTTATGAAGGAAAGACAAAAGACGTATTTGGCCTTGACAATGGAAATGTAATGTTAAAGTTCAAAGATGACTGTACCGGTAAGGACGGCGTATTTGATCCGGGCGAAAACACAGTAGGATTAACCATCGAGGGTATCGGTAAAGCAAACCTGCAGACCTCTATCCACTACTTCGAATTATTGAAGGAAGCCGGCATCAAGACACATTATGTAAGTGCAAATGTAGAAGATGCTACGATGGAAGTTCTTCCTGCAACCGTATTTGGACATGGTCTTGAAGTTATCTGCCGTTTGGTAGCTACCGGTAGCTTTATCCGCAGATACGGCGAGTATATTGAAGATGGCACCGTATTAGAAGGTGGTTATGTAGAGTGTACCTTTAAGAACGACGCAAAGGGTGACCCCCTTGTAACCAGCGAAGGTCTTGCAGCTCTCGGCGTAATGAGCGCCGAAATGTTCAACAGCATGAAGGAACAGACCTTAAAGATTACCAAGATTGTTGCAGATGATTTAAAGAGCATCGGTCTTGACTTGTGGGATATCAAGTTTGAATTTGGTTACAATAATGATGAAGTAATTCTAATCGACGAAATCGCTTCCGGTAACATGCGTGTTTACAAGGACGGCAAGATTGTTGACCCTGTAGAATTAACAAAATTAATTTTAAACAGATAAGAAAGCGATTAGTCTACTATTTCCAAAAATAGTAGACTTTTCCTATTCAAAATCATCTTTTTTTCTTGCATGTAACAATACTTCAATGTATAATATGCAATGTGTTTAAAAACTAATACTCAGAATGTGAGGAGAATTATATGGAAAGAAAAGTTGGTACTATTTCAAGAGGTATTCGTTGTCCTATTATCCGTCAGGGTGATAATTTGGTAGATATGACTGTTACCAGCGTTCTGGAAGCTGCTGAAAGCGAAGGCTTTTCTCTCAGAGACAGAGACGTAATTGCTTTAACCGAATCTATTGTAGCCAGAAGCCAAGGCAACTATGCCAGTGTTCAGGATATTGCAGATGATGTAAAGGCTAAGTTAGGCGGAGAAACAGTGGGTGTTATTTTCCCTATTTTGTCCCGTAACCGTTTTGCAATCTGCTTAAAAGGTATTGCAATGGGTGCTAAGAAGGTTATTTTAATGTTAAGCTACCCCAGCGACGAAGTAGGTAATGCACTTTTAACCTACGACCAGCTCGATGAAGCAGGCATCAATCCTTATTCTGATGTATTGACTTTGGACAAGTATCGTGAATTATTCGGCGAAAACAAGCATGAGTTCACCGGTGTTGATTATGTAGAATACTATTCCAATATTATTAAAGAAGCAGGTGCTGAGGTAGAGGTTATCTTTGCCAACCAGCCTAAGACTATCTTAGACTACACCGATTGCGTGATTACCTGCGATATCCACACCAGAGTAAGAACCAAGCGTCTCCTGTTGGCAGGCGGTGCAAAGGTAGTGTGTGGTTTGGATGACATTATGAATGCTCCCGTAAATGGTAGTGGCTATAATACGAAATATGGTCTGCTTGGTTCAAACAAGTCTACCGAAGACCAGATTAAGCTCTTCCCCAGAGAATGTCAGGATTTAGTAGAAGACATTCAGGCAGAAATCTTAAAGAAGACCGGAAAGCATGTAGAAGTCATGGTTTATGGTGATGGTGCTTTCAAGGATCCTCAGGGTAAGATTTGGGAGCTTGCTGACCCGGTAGTTTCTCCGGCTTTCACCAACGGACTCATTGGTACTCCTAACGAATTAAAGTTAAAGTACCTTGCAGATAATGATTTTAAGGATTTGAGTGGTGAAGCTCTGAAGGAAGCAATTTCTAAGAGCATCAAAGAGAAGTCTTCCAACTTAGTTGGTAACATGGCTTCTCAAGGTACTACCCCCAGACAGTTAACCGATTTACTTGGTTCCCTCTGCGACCTGACCAGCGGTTCCGGTGACAAGGGTACCCCGGTTATCTTAATCCAGGGATATTTTGACAACTTCACGGACTAAAACGAGCCGTGCAAAAAATAGCAATCTCAGCTCATATCGTGCTCGCACGAATATGAGTTGATGATTGCTATTTTTTATAGGGTGCATGCCCGCGGAACGAGGAAAGCCGCAGACTTTTCGAGTGGCACGGCTCATTCCCCCACCACAAAAAGGTGCCACATTCCTGCGACACCTCTCAACTTATCACTTCTTTTCTACTGTAAACACCATACCACTAATCGGATACATCCACTCCGTATTTAACACAATATCATACACACCATTCTGATGCTCATGTGCTACCTCCAACGCTGATTCCTCACCCTTACTCAGGAAGGAATACATATCCACATCCATCACATCCTCCGGATAGCTCAGGGAAATCTTCGGAGCCTTAGTAGGGTCTACAATTGCTACCTCCAGCACAGAGCCCCAACGCATAGGCATATGGAAGATAATTCTTACGGTATGTTCCATCAAATTCACATCAAAATCACTATGTAACTTCACCAGAATACCTACCGTATTTGCCTCTACAGACTTAATCAGCCCCTTAAAGCCGTCAATCTGTAAATCCAATTTAAACAATGCCTTGAACTGATTCACCATTTCTTCCGGGTTCTCCTTCTGTAACCGGAAGAAGTATTCAATATCCTCTGCTGTAATACTCAAGCTTTCCCGGAAAATGCAATTGTCAAAAGCACTGTCATCCTTCCGGTCACGCAACACATTGTCCAAATTCATATTTCCGAACAGAAATCCAATCTTTACTTCATTGCTGTTCATACCCTTACCATTCTTGCTCAAGTACTTCACCTTGTAATGCAACTTCTCCTGAATATAAAAATACTGGCTCTTGTCCTTTAACACATCATATACAGCAGGCAAATCCTGATATAACTCAAAATTATAGATAAACTCTGTACGGATTTTATACTGAATATCTGTCATCAAATAGTTTTCCAGATTGTTAGTAATCATTTCCGTTACATCTGCATCACGAACCACCGATTCAATGGTAGATTGCAGGAAGCGTTTCCTCTGCTCCTCCGTAAACAAATCCAATGTCTCCGGATTACTCATCAAGGTCTCCGTAATTTTATTAGACATTTCCATAGCAGATGCATCTCTACTCAGCTTCTCATTGAAAAAATCAAATATCAACAATGGCGGCAAGATACCGATAATATTGTGCAAAATATTAACAATGAACTCCTCTGAAGTAAAGAAACCATTCACTACAGAAATCAATATCAATACAATCAAAATCAAAAACGTAACGGAATACAATATAATATAGTTTCTGCGTTGCTCACGCTTTATGGTACTTACCAGTTCACTTTCCAGCTTTTTTCTTTTGTTATCTTCACTCACTCTTCCGTAACCTCCTCTAAAGAAAATACCCCTTTATAAATAGCAGGGTCTTGCCTGTAATAGGCCCAGAAACGGTCTCCAAAATCATAATGCCACCATTCCGAAGGCAAATTCGTAAATCCTGCTTTCATCATGGCATGATATAGAATCCGTCGATTATCCCTTATTTCAAACTCCTCCGGTTCATCTGCATCCTCAAAATACGCGGTATGTGTCTTTGTAGAAAAAGCATCAAATGCCGTTCCCATGTTCAATTCCCTACCTTGTCCATCTATCAAGGTCACATCCACAGCTCCTCCTGTAGTGTGCACCGGTGGACAAGTTCTGTCAGCAATCGGCAAGGATATATAAGAACCTAAGATACGCAATCTTTCCTGCTCCGATACCTTGTCCAGCCCAAATTGCTCAATAATATCTTCTGCATATTCCTCATACAACTCCTTCTGCAACGCAAAAGGTCTCCATGCATCCCAAATACGCAAGTAAATCCCTTCCGGCAAATAACTCTGTGCACGTTGTAAACGTTCCAACACTTCCTGACGCATCAGACATCTTGGCTCTGCATTATCCATCCCCAGCTTTGGATACTGCATGCACACATCCAGTCCCATGTCTGAAGTCACCTCAACAAATACCTCTTCCTCAAATGCATGATAAATAAACTTTTCCGGCTCCCGAATCTTCGGTATTGCTGTTTCCATACCCATCTCCTATTCTAGTTCAAATAACCACTCACAAAATTATAATACAAAAACAACATTCCATACACCAATGGCTGATGTAACATATATACTACCAGCGAATGTTTTCCCAGCTTCTCCAAAAAGGCATTCTTTCCATACTTAAAATTCAAATATGAAAGCCACTGCCTCTCTCGAAACACTCTATGTAAAAAGTACCCCGTTATGAACAAAAATATCCATGGCAATATAGAAAAATAGTCCGTAGATGCAAAGCTCCTGGCCGGGAATCCCAGATAGGCTGTAACCCAATTCATATACCAACTCTCAGGCAACACTACCGCCCGCCAGTCTCCAAAACCTAAATAGCCATCATTAATATTACGCAAAAAGAGAAACAGCACGAAGCTCAAACACAAGCCCAACACAGAATTTACATGTTTTAAAGCTTTTTCCATAGGTATCATCAAAATCATACTGCTTCCAAGCAAAGTCAACACACCGAAAAGCACCCGGTTCTGTGGCATGGCGATGGCTGTTACCAAACTGATGATCAGTCCTGCCAGGAAAACAATCCCCCCACGCTTCCACTTTTTCCGTCCGAAAGACCAGCAAAAACCGGACAATAATATAAAAGCCCAACATATACTCTGCTGCCACACATGAGCTCCCTCAGATTTGTACCAGCTCCATTTTTCTCCAAATATATATACCATATCCCAAACGGTATGATATACAATCATGCTAATTAATACCAATCCCCGGAGACTATCCAGAATTGGATATCGCTTACTATCCATAAAACAATCCCTGTTCACACTTATTTCTACATTATCTCAACATCTCTGTACTTCAGTCAACCCTTTGGTTTCCTGCCTACTCTATCATCTGTATAGAAATATCCATCTCTTCCGCACGCTTCACATACCCTACATTTATCTGCTGGGTAGCAGCCAGTACCTTCTTCACGTACTTGCCGCCAAAACGTCCTGCCACTGCATCCAGCTCGTATAGAGCCATCTGGTTCACCTTACCATTCTTGCAGGAAATAAATACCGGTGTCTTGCCCTCCAAAAGCATCACATCGATTTCATTCTCTACATCCACCTCATAATTGTTGATGACACCATCCCAATCAATATGTACTCCCACTCTGTAATCCGAATACTTGCCGGTATTTCGGAACACATAATAAGTATGAAGCTCCAACAAACACCCCGCATCCAACAGACAGTCTCTGATTAACTCATCCTTATATGTAAATCTGGTACTTTGTGCATCCGTCCAAACCCGAAGCAAAATTCCCTGTGCACAAAGCTGTTGTAAATATCTGCGAATTTCCTTTAACGAAGTCATATCCGGTGTTTTCTTCGCAATCTTTTCCAAATCGCTCGTTGCCACAGAAACGCCTAATGCACCATCTTCATATTTGATGCAATTCTTAAATACTGATGACAAGGCATTCCACTTACGTGCATCGCTCTGTGCCACCTGCCACATGCGTTCTACATCCTGCTCGAATTCTGTCTCCTCCAAATGATTTTTCACATTCTTCTGCAAACGATAATTAATCACACCACCATACAAGCGAATGATATCATCCAGTGTCAAATGCACCTCTCTATGCTCCACACATTCATCAATATGAGGCACATCATCCCACTTATTCAGCAAATACAACTCCTCGGAAGGCAGGTCAAACTTATGCAAGGGAACCTTATGCTTGGTAGACAATATCCCCATAGCCACCAGGACCAAATCCTCTCCACCGGTCAAGTCAAAGAAACACTTCCCACCGGCACGCACTTCCTTTAATATCACACTCTCCATCAATTCTTCAATCTTGTACAAACTCTTCTGGCTCACCTCATAGAACTCCACATCCGTAATCCCACAAATATTCCGCAGTGCCTTTTTGGTGTCCTCTACTTTATCCTTTGTCATAATATCACTATGTCCAAAGAACAATACCTTGTCCATCTTGAAATTCATGCAGGTAACTAAATTCTCTATAGGTTCTTCATCGAAAAATTCTACGTTTACGTTCACGTGGGGCTCCTTTGTATGTATTGCAGGGTACTGCTTGGTTACTTTTGTTTATAATAGTTTATTGTAACATATTTCCGATAAAATACAAAGAGTTATGTGAAAATGTCGTGATTTAAGCAAAAAATAGGGCAACCTATCATTGCTGCCCTATATCTCGGCTGGGATCAAACTTTTTGAATGACTACTTCTTTGAGAGTTCATATAAAAATCTATCCCAAGATTTATTACTTCCCTTTCTTTTATTCGTTATCTTTATTTATCCCATCTATTTCTTCTTCCAATTCATTTATCAATAATTGCATATCCCTTCTCTCAAACGTTTTCCTTCTTATTTCTGCCACTTCCTTTTCAAAAATCAGCTCAATCGATTCTGGAAACAATTCAAAAAATTTCTGCTTAAAACATGGAATTGTATGTCCTTCATATATAGCAATCTTCTTTATTGGATAAAGCATCAATACATCTTTCAGTCCATTATCATAAGTCAAAATTGGATGAATTCCAAATTTAACTGCTTCTGACACTCGTAGATCATACAGACATTCCAGCATCCTAATATGTGTCAAGTCCCAAGCCATTCCTTTTAATGTATCCTTTAACTTTTTGCTGTTAGCTTTTGTTTTTTTAAAAAATTTTTGAGTTTTTTCATTGTGGGTAAAATAATAATAGCAAATCGCCATTTCTCTTTCGCAAAAAATCCCCAACTTATAATTAACAAATTCTATAAACATTTTCATTTTATTATTAGCAGACTTTTTCGAATTAGTTATTTCAATCTTAACAGCTTTCATAAGTAAGCAATAAATATTTTTTTGCATATCATAAAAATCTTTCATATGTTCATAAAATAAATTACTTTTAATATCACTAAACGAATTGTCTGTATTAATTTGAATGTTGCTCATATCTCTAAAAAAACATATGTTACCAGTTTCCATATATGTTGCAAAATCAAAACATTTAAACATCTCATAACTCATCAGATTCTGATAACAGTCAGCAAAACTATCTGCATCTATTTTTGTAGCATTCTCAACCAAATACGGCAAACTACTGTAATTAACACCTGCATTTGTAAGATAGCTAAATAGTTGTCTTTTATTGGTTGGTATTTCAACATCACTTAACCCTTTAAATATATTTTTCAAATAGCTAACTACTTGAGTATCTAACTCCACACAAATATCTAGTGCATATTTTGCCTCTCCTGTCCGAATCATATCTTCACATATCAGTGCGTCGATTGCATAATATTTATCCGAAAACCCTATCTCAATAATTGCAAAATCATTATCACAATTTGTTTTGAAAAGTTCTGGGAGCTCTATACCTTCTTCATTTGAATAAATAAAAAAGCTACAATTTTTTAAATCATTATAATTTTCTAAAAAATAATTAAATTCTTCAACAAATCCATTACATTTAAAAAAGCTTTGTATTGCTAAAATAATATTATCAGGGATTTTATTTTTTCTCTTCTCCTCCATATTTTTTAATTGTACCACCTTCTACTGTTCTAAAAATACTATAGTCAAAAGAAGCACCTTATTCCTAGCCAAAGTTCCGGTTCAAAATATTCCATTACCTTTTGATAACTTTCAGCACCAACTCGATGTACTTCATCAATAACAACTATGTCAAAAGCATCTCTTGCAAATCTTTCTAAGATTTCTCTCTTTGACATGGACTGTATTGTTGCAAATAAATACTCTGCCTCATAATCCTTTGACGTACCGGATAATAATCCAAAAACCTTTCCGTCCTCAAAAACTCTTCTATAACTCTTTAATTCTTGCTTTGAAATTTGTTCCCTATGCACTAAAAATAGTGCTCTCTTAGGAGATAAATCTCTCAAAGCGAATGTTGATGCATATGTTTTACCAGTTCTTGTTGCAGAAATAAGTAACGCTCTTTCACCACCGACATCTGTTATCTTCTTAATTTATCCACAAAAGCAACCTGCTTCTGATTTGGTTTTAGTGTATATTTTCGAAAGAAACTACTTGATTCTGCTTAGATAATCTAGCAACTTGCTTCTGTTCTCCATAGATTTTTGTATATGTATCAATCCATGAATCTAAGGGTAATGCATCTTTCCAAAATTGCTCAAATTCTGTCAAAACATCATGCATCATTTCACCATTCATTTTAGACAAAATCTGCATATTCCATTCTTTATTCTCAGTAAGGGCTCTCGAAGTAAGATTAGAACTACCAACAATACTTTTATAATCTTCTCCCTGCCTGAATATATAGCCTTTTGTATGAAATCCCGCCTCCCCTGGATTTACACGATACATTTTCACTTCAATATTCTGAAGCGCATTAAGCAATTTAAGCGCTCTAGGCGCACTAAAAGTAAGATAATTGGTTGTCAGGATTCATCCTTCAACCTCTCTTTTCTCAAATCCTTCAGTACCTGCAACAAAGGAGTAATTCCCCCCTGCGTTACAAATGCTACACCAATCATGAATTCATCACAATATCGCAGTTCATCTTCAATACTACTAAGTACTTTATTTCCTCGTTTAAAATCATTTGAAATAAACTTAGGACGAAGTGCTAAGTTTGAATTAACTATCATATCTATAAAGGCTGTTTCTGATACTCGTAGGATTTCATCTGGTGTGTAGGACATAGGATAACTCCTTGTACTATAATTCTTGTTTAATTTTATCATATTATAAAGAATTTTTCTATTATGCAATTATTAAACAACTAAACCAAATCTCGAAGAGCCTCTGACGTAATTGAACTTAAGTATTCATCCTTAATAAGTAGTAAATTTGCCAATAAAACAATTGTACGCATTCTCAATGGTACTTTACGCTCAATATCAACTAAGCATGTTATAAATTGTTCCCTATCTAATCTAAAAAATTGTTTTGCCACATCATTATTTTGGTTAAAATAATTTAATATATCATCCATATCTTCTATATCAGTTATTCTGATCAAAAAAGTATTTTTTAACATAGGAATCCATTCTCGGTTTTTATAATGCCTATAGGAAACTTCCTGAAAAAGATGTCTAATTGCCCAATCACAATTATCAAGAGTTGCAAAAATACCATTCAAATTTCTACTCAAGTCTAAGTTATTAATCCATTCCTCTTGACATTTATATCGAAAATCATGTTCTACCTCATGCCATCCCTCAGAAAAAATGGTTCGAATTTGAACTTCAAATGATTGGTCAATTGGATAGTTCCACAAATTAGAATCAAAATTTTTAACCATTTTTTGAGGCAATCTGCAGACATAGTTAATACGCTGGGGTCTAAATACTTCCGTTTTTTCTTCATCTTTTGTAACATCCAATACCTCAAAATGTTGTTCAATGATTTTTTCACATAGTCTGATATCATTCTTAAAATATACTACTATACGAATACCTATTAAATCCTGCAATTTCTTTTTTGTAAAAAGGTAATTTTTTCTCTGTATTTTATCACACACAGAATTGGCACTTTTAACTCGACAAAAACATTTATAAAATAGTCCACATTTATCTAAATAGCTTTTTAAATGCATCTCTAAATCCCTTATTGTAGATGGTAAGATTCTGGCCACATCTCTATTTAATTCTTCATAAGACAACTCTACCATAATTAATTCTCCAGTATTTCTTTAATCTCTTTTATCTTTTCTTTATTTATAAACCAATAATGTCCCTCTTTGCTCAGAAAATCATTTCTACGCAACTCATCTAACGCTTCTTCAAGTCCTTCACGCTCTACAGCATCTTGTGTGCGTAAAAGCATTATTTCTGGTAACCTTCCTCTAGAATATCTTCCACCACTCCCCCAATACTTCCTTAGAATTGCCTTTTGATAGTTCTTTTCTTGTGATTCTCCTTCAAGTGCAACATAGCTGGCCTCTTTAAAAAACTCTTCATGTCCAATACAATTAGCATAAAAAACTAAGTTGCAATTATTACTTGTATCACGTAAAACAACTACATTATAAAAGCGACAATCTGAAAATGAACATTCTTTAAATGCACTTGTCATTATAATGCATTCATTAAATGTACAATTTCGAAATGTGCAATTTTGAAAATGATACGCACCATCAAAATATATCTCTGAATGAAACGTATGATTTGCAAAATAGTGATTTGTATATTCTTGTTGTATTGTTCCTGATAACTTTAATTCAATTTCAAATTGCTGTTCATAATTCAGTCTTTCAAGATATGGAGATACTACCATCAGCAATTTATTTTTGCATTCCACGTTCCTACTAGCATATGCGGTACATGCAATATCAATATATTTACTATCCATTTCAGGAATTATTTCCGGATGCTCTATCATAACTTCACCAATAAAAATTCCAAAAATAAAATCATTAATAAAGCCCACTGTATTTTTATTTGGGGAAATTCTGTCTAATAATGCATGTTCAGCTAACTTATTTGCAAATTCCTCTTCTGTAGGGCGCTGTTCTACATCAATATATCTATCTCTATATTCATGAAACTTTGCATGATTTATCTCAACAAATAAATCCTTAATAAAAGCCAATTCTTCTCCCACAATATCTAGTACTACAAAATCACAAGCCAGTTGTTTCATAGCATCATACTGCTCATCTACAGTCATTTGTAGTGAATGACGCCCTCTTTCTCTCTCCAAAAGAGAAGTAAAATAAAACTTAATAACATTTTCTGCATTATCACATTGCTTTTTAAAATCTTCATCTCCCATGCTTTTCATAAATGCCAGCAAAATAGGATTAATAATTCCCGCAAATGGGATCTTCTGGTTTTTTATATGCTGTGTTCTTTCATAGCCCAACCAATCATTAATTGTCGGCTCTTCAATAGACACTCTTGTAACATTACATTTACTTAAACGTCTTTCCACCCAATCTCTAAATATATCACCAGTAAAAATTGCACTTTTTCGTGAGGTCAAAATAACTTTAGTGTTACCTCCTTCTGTAAATAGATCAGCTATGGTATCTAGCATAGTTTGTGCTTCTTCGTCTTGCAAATTACTACTATTCATTGTCTTGTATGAGCGTGAAATCAACTCGTCAAACCCATCAATGATCAAAGGCACTTTACCATTCTGTATTTCATGAATAACTAATTGTGACGATAATGAAGTAAATTTTTTATCAATCTCATCTAACAATACATACCGAAATAATGATGCCTTACGGTTTTTTGACAATTCTATGAATATAGGAGCCTGTTCTAATGTAGTAAGTTCTGACATTTCTCTAATTAATTCATAAGAGGTACATGTCTTTCCGTATCCTGCAGCAGCTTCTAAAATAATTAACTGAGAACCTTCTTGATACATCTGCTCTAATATACGTTCTATCAAATCACCTTTTTCTGAACTATCATTCCAAAAAAAAGAAGGTTCTACATATTGATATTCTGCATGAAATAGCTTTGAAGACTGCAATTTACAAAATTCTAAATAGTCCTTTTTAAGTCTTTCTTGCACCTTATCAATGCAAAAAAATCCCTTAAAAAGAAGCTTATGCATCTCTTCAAGGGATTTATATACAATTTCTCTCACTGAATACCCTAAATCTTCATATTCTTTTTTTATAGCAGATAAGGTAGACATATTTTCGTTTAAAAGAACCATTTCTGCATTATAAAAATATCCGTTACTATATGTAAAAACTAATAATCCTTGTTTTGATTGAGCTTTTGTAAAACCATATAATTCATAAATTCGTTCAATCTCTTGTATTTCATTTAACGTTATCATATTTTTTCCTCTTCCTTTGTTTTTATAAATAGTATCATGTTTTTGCATTTTAATCAACTTTTTTTTGTAATCTTTATTTATTTCGCATTTATTTTACACTTACAAGCAAATACACATGAGAAAACTAACAACTATTAGTTTTGTCGAATAACTAAATAAAATAATACTATAGACTATTCATTCACTAACTCCGCTCTCCCCCTTGCATTTTCCGTTATTTTCCAGTATTCTATACTTATAAACTTTCAACTGCCTTCCTATCACAGAAGTCTTTTGAAAATTCTGCCTCTCAATTTGTTATTTATTGCCTATAGGCATATACCATTTATGAAATTTGCCCACACTTCAGCAATGAATATTCGAACTGAGAAACACAAAATTCACACGGAGGTTACCAACAATGGCAAGAACTGCACAAGATTTTATGAACATGATTCAAGAAAATGATATCAAAATGATTGACTTTAAAATCGTCGATATCAATGGTCAGTATCGTCACGTTACCATTCCTGCCGGACAGTTTTCCGAGGACACTTTAAAGGATGGTATTGGTTTTGACGCATCCAACTATGGCTATGCAGTAGTGGAAAAGAGTGATATGGTATTTATCCCTGATTTGGATACTGCTATCGTAGATCCCTTCTGCGAAGTACCCACCCTCTCTGTTACCGGTAATGCAATGATTATTGATTATCCGGAAAATCGTCCTTTGGACCAGTATCCCAGAAATATCGTTCTGGCTGCCGAGCAGTATATGAAGGATAGCGGTATCGCAGATACTATGTTGATTCTGCCGGAGTTTGAGTTCCACCTTTTTGACAATGTTGGCTGGTCGGTAAAGCCCAATTCCATCGGTATGGCTTTGGATGTAGAGCAGGCTTATTGGAATAGTGATGCAGAAGGTCACGGCTGTGTTATTCCTCACCAGAAGGCATATCATGTAGCTAAGCCCTTTGACCGTTCCTATGAGTGCCGTTCCGAAATGTGTATGGAAATGGAAAAGGCTGGTATTCCTATCAAATATCATCATCCTGAGGTAGGTGCTGCAGGACAGTTCGAAATCGAGCCCATGCTTGGTCAGATGTCCAAGATGGCTGATGCCACCATGATGATTAAATATATTATTCACAACACTGCATTGAAATATGGCAAAGTAGCCACCTTCATGCCTAAGCCCGTTTACGGCGAAGCAGGCAATGGTATGCACGTACACATGCTGCTGTTAAAGGATGGACTGCCTGTATTCTCCGACGATAACGGCTACGCTCACTTGAGCAAGACCGCTCATTATTTCATGGGTGGCTTGTTGAAGCACATTGCTTCTCTTTGTGCCATTACCAACCCCAGCACCAACTCCTTCAAGAGATTGGTTCCCGGTTTCGAGGCCCCTGTAACCGTTGGTTATGCTACCTCCAACCGTAGTGCAGTTATCCGTATTCCTGCTTATGCAAAGACCCCTGAGCTGCGTCGTTTCGAAATCCGTAACCCCGACGCTACCTGTAATCCTTACCTTTGCTATGCAGCTATCCTGATGGCCGGTCTGGATGGTGTGAAGAACCAAATTGACCCTCATGAGAATGGTTGGGGACCTTACGATATGAACCTCTACAATCTGCCGGAGGAAGAAAAGGCGAAGCTGAAAGCTTTACCTACCACCTTGGATGCAGCCTTGGACGCTTTGGAAGCAGACCATGATTACCTGACTGCCGGTGGTGTATTCCCTGAACATTTAATCAAGAACTTCATCGCCAACAAGCGTAAGGAATGCATGCAGATGGCAGCTATTCCTCATCCTGCAGAGTTTGAAAAATATTTTAATTTATAGTTTATATGCATTGAAAGCCCGTTGTTCCGATAACAACGGGCTTTTTCAGATACTACAAACACATGAAAGCATATCTGCCATCAACCTCTCAGATTATTTACTTGTCCAAAGCCTCCCTCACCAGCTCACAAATCACTTCTTTCAATCCTTGTTCTTTTGCTATCAGATAGGTGGTGTATCCATCCAGTAATCGATTTTCCTCGTCAATCCGGATAGAATTAGGATAAATCAACTTATCACTGCTTATTCTCTCACGTGACAGCAACCTTCTGCATTGTTCCATCTTATCCGGCAGAGGTGGCTCCATGTTTTCCGTACGAATTTCCTCCAACCTGCGCCTCACTTCCTGGCGTACCACCTTTACCTGCACTGCTCCCTGTAGCCACGGTTTGGTTTTTAAGGCTCTTATGGCCCCATTCAGTGCCTTTTGCGGGTCTCTGCCCTCTTGTACCATATAATAGTTTCCATGGGACCATTTCAGCCCATACGGCTCTAATATGATATCTATCTGTCCCGGTATCCACTCCACCGGAAACTGCTTTATCTTTCGTACATCCACTTCCACCAATAATAAGGTCATACCCATTGCCCCTTTCCAAGATTTCTACTTTTATCTTAGCAAGTATTATGAGTATCCGTCATTTAAGCTCTGCTAGAATTTTCGCCGTCTATATTTTGTATAAGTATATTTTTGAGACATTACATTTCTATTCGTATAATTATAAAGTTCCATATAAAAAGGAGCCCTGAACATTCAGAGCTCCCATAACCTTTTACACGATTTTCACCATAGAATGACTTCATAATCATCCCCATATCTTCCAAACAGCCACACAGTCTCCCTCACTGTCTGAGGCGTTCTCTCCTGTTTCTTCACCAGCAGCATATCGGCACGCACTCCGTACAAATCAGCCAGCGCCAGCAGATTGTCTGCGGAAGGAAAATTATCACCTTTTTCCCACTTATAAATAGCTTGCCGGGAAGCCATTTTCATATAAGCACGAACTTCCTCTACAGACAAACCATTCCATATCCGCAGCTGCCGCAGATGTTTTCCTGTTTCCTTCATATCATACTCTGGTCTTCCCATTCCACATCCCTTTCATGAATGACTCCCAGACGTTTTTTCTCCCAATTCCAATATACTACTTCTCATAAGGGCTGTCAAACTCTGCCTCAGCCTTCTTGACTGCATCCTCCAGACTCATACCAGCGAAAAACTGTGCATTTAAAAATCTGCCGGACTTCTTGTCGTCTACGAAAGCACCTACCACAATACCGGGAATCGCACTTTCCGGAGCATTAGGAGCATGCGGTCCACCCAAGTCGGTTCTGCACCAGCCGGGATCCGTCAGATTAATCATTACATCTGTTCCTTCTACCGTGGAGCCCAAATCAATGGTAATCTTGTCCAAAGCTGCTTTGCTGGCAGAATAGCCTGCCTGCTGTGGCTCCAGACGAATACCGCTGGTAGTATTTAAGATCCTTCCGAAACCATACTCAATCATCTTCGGCAGGAAATGATAACATATCATAGCCGGTGCTATGGTATTGATTTTGAAGCTTTCTGTATAATCAGATACCGGTGTTGTGAAGTACTCTGTACGATATGCAATCTGCAGGCCTGCATTGTTCAGTACAATATCCACTCTCACACCCAGCTTATCGATTTCTGCTAACATTGCCGCTACAGCATCCAAATCTGCCAGCTCTGCACTTACGGCATAGGCTTCTACCCCCAATGCCTTTACTTCTTCCAGTACCTTCTGTGTATTCTCCGGCTTTCTGCTGTGCAGGATTAAGTTACATCCCTGCTTTGCCATGAACAGTGCAGTGAGGTAACCAATTCCTCTGCTTGCACCGGTAATTAACGCCCAACGTCCTCTTACATCTACCATCTCTAAAACTCCTTCTTCAATTGTTCTAATCTATCAATTACTTTGTCACACCAAGCATCGAATTCCGGATCCTCCACCTGCTCCTCCGGATGGCTCAACACATACTCTACAGCCTTGCGAATACCCTGTTCTGTGCGAATAGTTGCCACGAAGCCCGGTACAGCCTTTTTCAGCTTGGAATTGTCGAATACCACACTATTTGCCTTATCACCAATGAGACCACCTATGAAATCATAATCACTGAGTGCAGCCAACAGGTCAGACGCCACATAATAAGGCTTCAACTCTACACCCAAAGCATCTGCAATCATCTGATAAATCTGGTTCCATGTCACAGATTCATCTGAAGTAATCTGGAACGCCTCACCAATCGCATGAGGATTGCCAATCAGTCCGATAAAACCCTTTGCAAAGTCTTCATTGAAGGTCAATGTCCAAAGAGAAGTACCATCTCCATGCAGAATCACCGGCTTACCCTCTAACATTCTCTTGAGTACCTGCCAGCTGCCATTGTTGCCATGTACGCCCAAAGGCACGGAGCGTTCACAATAAGTATGGCTGGGTCTCACAATGGTTACCGGGAAGCCATTTTCGCGATACATTTTAAATAAAAATTCCTCACAGGCTATTTTATTTCTAGAGTATTCCCAGTAAGGATTGGCTAAGGTAGTCGCCTCATTGATACGATAGTCTCTCACCGGCTTGTGATAAGCTGATGCAGAGCTGATATAAATATACTGCTTTGTCTTGCCCTTGAATAAACGATAGTCTCTCTCCACCTGTGCTGTCACAAAACCGATAAACTGGCACACGGTATCAAAGCTCATATCCTGTATCTTCTCAGCCACCTCTGTCTCATTGTTTGCATCTGCCTGAATAATTCTGATATTTTCCGGCAAATCTGCATTACGATTGCCTCGATTGAGTAAGTATACTTCATGCTCCGTTTCTGCTAACTGTCTGGTAATCGCAGAACTGATTGTTCCGGTACCACCGATTAATAATATTTTCATAAGACCTCCTATAAACTTGCATGTGCTGCGATTTTCAGTATCTCTGTTACATCTGCAGAAGACAGGCTCACGAAACCACCGGTACGTCTGTCTCCCAAACCCAGCTTTTCTACCAGCAAAGGAATATCCTCCTCCTTTGCTCCCAACTCGGCAAAGTTAATGGGCATCCCTATATCATGCAGGAACTGACGGAATGCATTGATACCTGCCACTGCAGTATTCTCCGGATTTGCCTCGTCCATTTCACAGCCAAATACTCTGGTTGCCATCTGTACAAAGCGCATCACATCATGCTTGTACACGAATTCCATCCATGCAGGCATCACTACTGCCAAACCGGCACCATGAGCCACATCATAAAGACCGGATAGCTCATGCTCTATATTGTGACTGTTCCAGTCCTGACTTCTGCCTACACCCACGATATCATTATGTGCCACGGTACCTGCCCACATGATATTGGCACGTGCTGCATAGTTATCAGGCTCTGCTATGACTCTGGGTGTTTCCTTTACCATGGTCAGAAGCACTGCTTCACATAATCTATCGGTAATCTCCACTTCCTTGGTATTGGTAAAATATCTCTCAAATACATGTGCCATAATGTCTGTTGCACCACAAGCAGTCTGATATGCAGGAAGCGTAAAGGTCAGTTCCGGATTCAAAATCGAAAACTTCGGACGTAACAAATCGGAGCCTACATCTCTTTTTAATTTGCCTTCTTCCTTAGTCACTACAGAACCGCCGGAGCCCTCACTACCTGCTGCCGCGATGGTCAAAACGGTTCCGATAGGAAGTGCTTTTTCTACACGAACCTTTTTCTCATAAAAGTCCCAGAAATCTCCTTCATAATAATAACCAATTGAAATACCCTTGGAACTATCAATACAAGAACCGCCACCAACAGAAAGGATGAAGTCCACTCCCTCCTTGCGGCAAAGCTCAATACCCTCATAAATCTTGGTATCTCGTGGATTTGGCTGTACACCCCCAAGCTCTACATAGGCAATTCCCTCTGCCTCCAGGGATTTCTTCACTCTATCCAGCAAACCACTGCGTACCACGGAGCCGGAACCATAGTGAATCAATACCTTACTTCCACCATATTTCTTCACATATTTTCCACATGCATTTTCTGTGTCCTTTCCGAATACAAACTCCGTAGGACTATAAAATGTAAAATTATCCATTCTTCTCTTTCCTTTCTCTTCACTAGATTGGCAAAAACCCAACATAATTATTATAGTTTTTCTTTACACTTTCTGCTATAATATAATTATTCAAAAAATGGTAAAAATCTATCCTAAGGAGTACTCTATGAACAACCTGTTTGAATATGGTGATATCATTAACAAACCTGTGGAATGCTTTTATTTTGACTCTACATCAGAAAGCTATCCGGTACATTCCCATTGGCATTTCTATGTAGAAATCATTTATATGCTGGAAGGAACTGCCCAAATGACTGCAGACAATATAGAATATACTGTCCGCGAGCGGGACATGATGCTCTTCCATCCCCAGACTGTACACATGATACGCTCTGATTCTCCTGTAAAATACGCTGTACTGAAATTTGATTTAAGTGTTGTAGGAAACTTTTCCTCCAATGCCCTGAAATTCCGCAATGTTTTCCGCAGTGCCAAGGCTCACCACATGCCTGTGCTTTTTCCTGCACAACAAACTGCCATCATTCATGCAGAAAGCATCTTTCAGCGTTGCATCTTAGAAATGCAGACTCAGAGCTATGGTTACCACCAGCTGGTTCGTACCAAACTCAGTGAGCTTCTGATTGAAATAGTTCGTATCTGGAACTCACAAGGCTTTGTTATTGATAACACTGCTTACAACTCTGATGATTATGATATCTACTCTATTACAGAATACATTGACAAAAACCTCCATACCAATATTCAGGTATCTGAGATAGCCAAGGCATGCGGTATGAGTTATTCTTATTTTGCAAAAAAATTCCCTGCAGTTTACGGAAAAACCTGCAAGGAATATATAGAGGAGATGCGCCTCTTTAAAGTAGAAGAATATCTCCTCTTTACGGATTTTGATTTAAATTATATTGCTCAGGAAACCGGCTTCTCGGACTGCAGCTATATGATTAAAAGCTTCAAAAAGCATCGTGGCATCACACCCAAAAAGTTTAGAAGTGGAAGATAGGAGATTATCTCTCCTTCTTCCAAACCGTTCCTGTCAAACCGACTTCGTCTTCATAGAATACCGGCTTCTTTCCTTCCTTACGCTGCTTCTCATAATCTGCCAATACCTTCAGGGCTATCTTACCCAGCATAAACATAGCAATAATATTTACAATAGCCATGAAACCCATAGTTACATCTGCCAAGTTCCAAACCACACTGAAATCTGCCTGTGCGCCCAGGAAAATAGCCAACAAACAGGTTACACGGAATACATTTAATAACACCTTATTGTTCTTAATAAACAAGATATTAGATTCTGCATAGCAGTAATTACCAATCAAGCTGGTAAATGCAAATGCAAAAATAGAAAAGGTAATAAAGTGAATGCCCCAGTTACCTACATTAGCACTAATAGCTGCCTGAACATAAGGGATACCATCCAATACACCACTCTTTCCTTCTACACCACTTAACAAAAGCATAAAAGCTGTACTGGAACAAATCAATATAGTGTCAATAAATACGGAAATCACCTGTACCAAACCCTGCTTCACCGGATGCTCTACATCTGCGGAAGCAGACGCATTAGGTGCACTACCCATACCGGCTTCATTGGAGAACAAACCTCTCTTAATACCCAGAACCACTGCACTTCCTGCGAAACCGCCCATGATTGCCTTTATATCAAAAGCTTCCTTTACAATCAATGCGATTACACCGGGAAGTTCTGTAATATTCAATACCATGGTCACCAGTCCCATCAAAATATAAATAGTTGCCATGATAGGCACTATAACAGAAGAAATAAAACCAATTCTATGAGTACCACCCCAAATAACCAAACCAAACAGCACCGCCAGAATTGCTCCCAATACCATAGGCCAGATAGTGTTGGAATAATCCGGAATATAATACTCCAATGCAGAGGACATATTGTAGGACTGCAAACCATTGAAACCGTAAGCAAAACAGATAATCAACAGAATGGAGAACAATACACCCATCCAACGTTTACCCAATGCCCGTTCCATGTAGTAAGACGGACCACCACGAAACTGTCCATTATCCTTTACCTTATAAACCTGTGCCAAAGTACTCTCAATAAATGCAGAAGCACCACCAATCAGCGCCATCAGCCACATCCAGAACACTGCTCCGGGGCCACCTGCTGCTATAGCAGTTGCAATACCTGCAATATTACCGGTACCTACTCTGGAGGCCGTAGAAATCATCAACGCCTGAAAAGAAGATACCTTCTTCTCCCCATCTTTCCCCTTATCCGTAGGCTCCATAATGGATTTCAAACCATCCTTAAACAGTCGAAACTGCACTCCCTTGGTTCGAACCGTAAAGTACACACCAACACCGATTAGCAGAATTATCAGGATATAGGTGTACATTACATCATTGATTTTTGTCAATACATCATTAAAACTCATTTTCCTTCCCTTTCTTTTCGCCCAAAACATTTTTCCCATTATATCATAATATCCATGTATAAGAAAGGAAAACTTTTTCCACTTAAACTATGAGTAGTATTTTCTTTTTTTCCGGATTATTATAAAATAAAGGTATCTGTTAACGGAAACCATTACACATTGATACTAAAAGAGAACTACTGATAGGAGGTTTTATTATGGACTTTCATGCAATACTACATTCCCCGGAATATGACTTTCTGCGTACTAACGAACATCTTGGTAACCGGATTATTCTACTGGGCTTAGGCGGCAGCCATGCATATGGTACAAATAATGCAGACAGTGACATCGATTTTAGAGGGATTACCTTAAACTCCTCCTCAGACATACTGGGGCTGACAAAATTCGAACAATATGATGACCCTCTCACGGATACCGTTATTTACTCCTTTCATAAAATCGTGAAACTCCTATTGGACTGCAATCCAAACACTTGTGAAATACTGGGACTGGATGAGGATCAATACTTGATAAAAACACCCTTAGGGCAGGAACTAATTGATCATACCGATCTTTTCCTCTCCAAACGGGCTGCCAAGTCCTTTGGCGGATATGCCGGGGCCCAGCTGCGTCGCCTGCAAAATGCAATTGCACGGGATTCCATTCCACAAACTGAACGGGAACATCATATTTTAACCTCTGTGAAAAATGCACTGGAAGATTTCAACCGCAAATTTGACTATGAACAAAATGGCAGTATCCGCTTATATATTGACAAGGCTATAACTCCTCCATTAGACACGGAAATCTTTGTGGATGCCAACTACACCCACATTCCTCTGAGAGATTACAACCACATGTTTTCGACCCTAACCTCTGTGGTACGCGACTATGATAAAATCGGAAAGCGCAATCACAAAAAGGATGACAAGCATTTAAACAAGCATGCCATGCACCTGATACGCCTGTTTATGATGGCTATTGATATTCTGGAAAAGGGCGTTATCCGCACCCACCGCACAGATGATTTGCCCCTTCTGCTCAGCATCCGCAGCGGTGCCTTTATGAAGGAAGACCATACCTTTACCAAAGATTTTTATGATATGCTGGCAGATTATGAAGCCCGCCTGGAACTGGCAGCCAAGAACAGCTCTCTACCTGACAATCCGGATATGAAAAAGGTAGGGGGATTCGTGGAATATGTGAACAGATGTGCAATAGAAGGAAAGTACTAATACCTTCATCCGCCTATACAAACTCAGGGTGCTCTACGAGCACCCTGTCATCTTCTTATATAGCTTATTCAACAACTTACTAACAGGCTCATCCAGCCTGCCTATAGTCTGTTCTCTTAGTATATCTACTATGATACATGCCACCATAGTCACCAACACATAAATAGTAATCACCACAAACAAATACCATTTGTCACCATACACCGTAATATCGATTAACTCTCGCAGTATCCCCCGGAAGGTTCCCTCGAACATATAGATACCGATTACATACTTTGCCAGAAAATTAATAACCTTTGACTGCAGCTTAATTTCCCGAAACAGCAGAAAGAAGAAAATACTGCCGAATACAATAGTTACCGAACAATCTCGGGCAAAGGGTGCATAAATGCCCTGCCCTTTATTTATCAGCAAGCTTAATCCAAAATTCAAAACAAAGCCTGCCAGTACACATGCCCCACCATACAAAAGCATCTTTGCTTTCCCATAGTTTTCCTTTCCATACAACTTCAAATATCTGCCAATCAGATACATGAGGAGCATGTTTGCTACGCCCTTACCATTATCCCCCATAACATGCAACTGGATAACAGAGGGAAGTACACAAAACACCAAAAGCATCAGCACCAACAACTTCTCAAAATCCTTTTTTTTCAGCTTCTCCGGTATTGGATTAATAAACGGAGCAAAAAGAAGTAAAATCATATAGCAGGTAATATACCAATAGGTACCGTCTGACACCGGAAAACAAGCTCTAATTAGAGCCTTCTTAGAAAGTGCTCCCTGCAAATAGCTGACATATAATAAATGAAGCACCGAATAAAAAATCGCAGCCAGCTCCAAATGGACGATTTTTTTCGCACCTGTTCGAATTCCAAAGTACCCGGATATGAGCATAAAAACCGAAACGCCCATATTAAACACGCTGTTAATCAATACACCATAAACTAAATTAAAACCTGTAGCATTGGCATAGAATGACCCAAAGGTATGCATAGTCACAATTCCATATATACAAAGCAAACGTAACAGCTCTATATTCGTTTCTCGTTTTTGCTGCTTCAACGTGTCTTCCATCCTTCACTGCCTCCAACTCATTTCATAATCTATCCCAAACATCATACCACAAAACTCACCTATTGGATAGCCAAACCATACCATCCTTCTTCATTCCGGCTTCCTTGGCAAATCCTTCCGCAGCTTTTGTGGCCAGTTCATATTCCTCTGGTCTCTCCAAATGCTCCAACATGGCAGGGATATCCTTAGACAACTTTGCTATCTCCTGCATCAGCACTACATACTCTATGCCACCCGTTCCCAGCAATACCTCTTCAAAGGCCACTGTCAGACTATCTGTACGAAGAGCAATATCTTTTAAATGCAAGGTTACGATAAAATCCTTTAACAGGGCAAAAGTTTCTCGAATAAATTCTCCATTTGCATAAAAGCGTCTGGGATGATTCATGGTATTACAAATATCCAAATGCACTCCTGCCGCCGTACGATTCACAGCCTTTAAAAATCGTAAATATTCCTGCGGAGAATCTAAAAAACAATAGGGCATCATTTCAAAAGACAACTTCGTATGAACCGGCTTCACAGCATCAATAATTCGTTGACTTACCTTCACGGCTTCCTCAAAAAAGTCTTCGCTATAGCAAGCTTTATCTGCACCGAACCAACTCTCCGTCTGCTTGGTTCCCAAAATATTGACACAAGTCGCCGCCTCCAACTCCTCTGCCAGCTGAAGTCTTTCTATCATATATTGTATCATACGCTCTGCTTCCTGCTTGTCCGGATGCAAAGGATTGCACCAGGCACCTACCTCGGCAATCCGAATATCATATGCTTTCATCACCTGTTTAAATTCCTGTAACTGTGTCGGATTTTTTAAGGACAACCAATCCGGGCATAATGCAGCGCCATAGCCCTTTTTCACATGAAGTAATGCATACTCTTCCGCATCTGTTCCCTGATAAAAAACATTTCCACCTAATCTCATTCCTATTCTCCTCAAATTCTATGTATCACTGTTGCATCAAAGCTCTGCAAATTCTTCACACCGGTATATGCCATAGCCCCTGCCAATTCATCCGTCATTTCCTGAATGCGTCTTCCCACTGCTTCTGCTCCGCCCTGACCAATATAGGGTATCAGATGCACACCTACACTGACTGCCGTAGCTCCCAGTGCTAAAGCCTTATATGCATCCATACCGGAACAAATACCGCAATCTACGAAAACCGGCATCTTATCTCCTACTGCCTTTACAATATCCGGTAATACATACAGCGGCGGCACTGCATAATTCAATCTGCCACCATGATGAGACACCACGATACCCTGCACTCCAATGTCTGCACATCTGACTGCATCCTGCACACTCAAAACACCTTTTATGATAAAGGGCAGCTTCGTACACTCCACATATCTTCGCAAATCTTCAGAGGATTTCACCGCCATCTGTTCTCCTACACATACATCCGGCTTGCCCTTTAAATCAAACATATGGTCAATATCCATTCCAATAGCCAAAGCTCCGTTTTGTTCCGCATTGCGAATCTGTTGAAAAATCTTCTCTTCATCAGCATAAGGCTTTATAATGCGGATGGTAGGTGCTCCGGTCGCAGTAACAGCCTCAAACTCTTCTTCACAGCCCATACCGATCCAGTGCACAGCTCCGGCTATAGCCGCTCCCTGTGCATACTGAACCATACCATTGGGCATGTCCGGATGAAAAGTACCAATATGAGAAAGTGCTGCTGTCATAATCGGGGTTTTAAACTTCTTCCCATATAATTGCAATTCCGTATTCGGAATCACACTGTCCATCAAGCGCATCTCCAATAACAAACTATCAAAATAATCCCTTGTTATCTCCTTTGAAGATGCCGGATTTTCTCTTTTTCCCTGCTTCATAAAATATATCTCCCCTATACATATACTGTTTTTTTATTTTATCATCAATACCTGTTATTCTACAATATGTTATATTAAAAACCATCATTTTCTCCCTAAAAAACGGATTCTTCCTTGACATGCTCAACACTTAAGTATATACTAAAATTTAGAGAAAACGGTTGAAATCGTCTGTTTTTTTGTTGATTTTAACCAAAATTTTAGCATAATGGGGGAAATGATATGGTAGAATACATACTAGGTAATTACTTGGTTGAAACCAACAAAATCACCAAAGAGCAACTGATACAAGTATTAGAAAAACAGGATTCCGTACGTGTTAAATTAGGTCTGATTGCTGTGGCAGAAGGCATGATGACATTGGCTCAGACAGAAGAAGTAAACCGACTTCAGGCTATAATGGACAAACGTTATGGCGATATCGCTGTTTCAAAGGGCTATTTGACCGATGATCAGGTTGGTAAGCTTTTGAAAATGCAGGGAAATAGTTACATGACTTTTATTCAGACATTGGTGGATAGCGGTTTCATTTCTATGAATGATATGGACGAAATGGTAAATAGTTTCCGTCAGGCTAATGGATACAGCAATTCTGAAATCGATGCTCTGAAGAGTGATGATGTAGATAGAATCATTCCATTGTTCGTACCGGATAATGGTAAGCAGTTCACAGAAATCATTGCTACTGCAGTACGTACCTTGATTCGATTGATTGACAGACATGCTTATATCGGCAAGGCAGAAATGGTATCTGCTTTCCCTGCTTCTGCACAGGTTAGTCAGGCATTGAGTGGTGATAATGGTGTTATCAACTGCTTCTCCGAAGGCAATGGTGCATTGTTAAATGTATGCTCTGTATTCGGTCAGGAGGAGTTCCCTGTATTAGATATGGATGCTTTAGATGCTGCCGGAGAATTACTGAACTGTATTAATGGTTTATATGTATCTTCACTGAGCAGAGAAGGCAAGTTCTTAGAGCTGATGCCGCCTGATTACAGTGATGTTACGGCAAAAGCTAAACCAAAAATCTGCAGAATTCCTATTTATATTGGTGATAAGAGTTTATACTTTACAGTGGCAGAACTTGTGTAGGAGGATATGAAAATGGCAACAGTATTAATCGTAGATGATTCAAGAACATCCAGAAAAATATTAAGAGGTGTTTTAGAAGGTGCCGGTTACGAAATCATTGGAGAAGCAACCAATGGCGAAGAAGGCTACCTGAAATATAAAGAATTAAAGCCGGATTTGGTTACCATGGACATTACCATGCCTACCATGGATGGCATCGAATCCTTAAGCTTAATCAAGCATGCTGATGAGAATGCCAAAGTAGTTATGATTACTGCAGCAGGTCAAAAGGAAAAGATGGTAGAAGCATTAAAGAGAGGTGCAGAAGAATTTATTACCAAACCTTTCGTTAATGAAGACGTTTTAGCAACCATAAAGCGTGTAGTTCAATAGTATAACTCAAAAAGGCCTTGATTTTTCAAGGTCTTTTTTATTTTCTATAAATATAAATACATGTTTCTTGCGACTTTTTGCCACTATCTGTAATCGTATTTTGTTTTCCTAAAAAACCTTTAGAATATTTTATATTATTTAAATTTTCTACAAATGGAGGTTTGGGATGAAAGATATATCAGCTTTATCTACCAATGATGTGATTACTCTGGGAAACAAAATAGAATGCTTACGCAAACAGAAAAACATCTGCCAAAAAGAACTGGCAATCTATTTGCACGTAAGCATCAGTACTATTTCTAATTATGAAAATGATGTACACGAACCTGATTTACCAACACTGGTTAAATTAGCCGATTATTTTGATGTTTCAACAGACTTCTTGTTAGGTCGTACAGAATACATCTATCCGGTTTCCTCTTGGGATACGAATATGATTGCAGAATACACCATTTCCTCTGTTATGAATACAGCACTGGAGCTTTCTGAACCCAGTCAGGTTGATTTGATTAATTATCTAGCCATGCTTTGCATGCGTGACAGAATGTCCAAGCCCTTGACCCTTGACACCGGGAAAAGGGACTAAATATTCTACATACCAAAATACACGGGAGCCTATTTTCACTCCCGTGTATTTTATATTTCAATTTCTTTCGTCTCACCAATATGCAATTTCGTATACATGAATACCTCATCTCCCACACGTATTACCATATTACCGTGAGGAATGATGGATTTATTCTTACGCTTCACCAACACAATAATTGCATGTCTGGAAATATCCAAATCACAAATTCTAACACCCGCCCATGGATTTTTCTTTTCGATGACAATCTGCTTTAACTGAATATGCTCATGCGTATCAAAAGGTTCTGCACCAATTACGAGAATATCATGAGGTATGATAAGCAAATCACCTCGTGGGATTAAGATTTCATCATTTCTTTTTATAACAGCAATAATCATATCCGAAGGCAAATCCAATTCTTTGATACGCTTTCCGGACCAGCTGTCGCTTTCTTCCACTAACACCTTTATAAAGTGCATATCTGCTTCGTATCCGTACTCCATCCTCTTTTTGATGATAGTGTACTGGTCTACAAAACCTGCTGAAATAATACCCGTAGGTATGGCAACCATACCCACGCCTAAAAAGGCTATGAATATACCGAATATTTTACCCAACATTGTTACCGGATAAATATCACCATATCCAACTGTCAGAAGTGTAGATGCCGCCCACCAAATGCCAGAAAAAGCATTGGTAAACACCTCCGGCTGTGCTTCATGCTCCAAACTATACATGCACAAGCTGGAAGCAAGCATCAAAACCAAAATAATAAATACCGAAGAAAACAGCTGCTGCCCCTTACTCACAATAACTGCTGTAATTACACTTAAGGAATCATGATACGCATTGATACGGAACAGTCTGAAAATACGTACTATTCGTATCATACGGAATGCTGCCGTTCCTGCTGGGAAAAAAATAGGTAAATAATGCGGCAGGAAAGAAAACAAATCAATTAATCCGGTAAAGGATAAGACATATTTCTTTATGGCTCGCTTCTCTGCCATGTTTTTATACATAAAGCGTGCAGTCCATATTCGCAAAATATAATCAATTCCAAAAAAGGCAACTGTAATCTCTTCTATAAGTACCAGCCAGGTTCCATATTGCATCCTCAATTCCTCAAATGTTCCCATAATGCTCGCAACCAGATTCAATATAATAGAGAAAGCATTCAAGAAATCATAAGTACGGCTAGTCGTATCAAGGTCATTTCCCACCTCGATTATCTCATATAGCCTTTCACGCCTTTTAAGCCATTTCTTATTCATGTAACTAAACCTTACCTCTAATCATTCCTTACTGTGCTAAGAAATTCTTCGGATTCGCACAATATTTCAATGCTGTCTCGTGAGAAATCTTCCACTCTCTAACCAGTCTCTTTAAATCAGCATCCAAGGTATGCATACCAGCTGCACTATTACTCTGAATGGTACTCAAAATCTGATGTGTCTTGTTTTCACGAATCTGGTTCGCTACAGCATCATTATTAAGCAACACTTCCGAAGCCATTACCATACCATTACCATCCTGCATAGGAATCAATACCTGAGACAGTACACCCTTCAATACAGATGCCAACTGTGCCCTAACCTGATTCTGACCATGAGGCGGATATGCTTCAATGATACGTTCCACTGTCTGAGCCGCACTAGTGGTATGTAAAGTAGAAAGCACCAGATGTCCTGTCTCTGCCGCGGTAATCGCTGCACGGATTGTCTCATAGTCTCTCATTTCACCAACCAGAATAACATCCGGGTCTTCACGAAGTGCAGAATACAAAGCTGTCGCATAAGTAGGAACATCCTTACCGATTTCTCTCTGGTGGATCATGGATCTCTTGTGATAATACATATACTCAATCGGATCCTCGATGGTAATAACATGCTTATCCATATTTCTGTTAATATAATCTACCATAGAAGCCATAGTAGTAGTCTTTCCGCTACCGGTAGGTCCGGTAATCAAAAGAAGACCTCTGGGTTCTTCTACCAGCTTTCTGGCTGCCATAGGAACACCCAATTCATCGAAGGAAGGAATGTTCTGATTTAAAATTCTGTAAACTGCTGCCAAGTTATTTCTCTGATGATAAATATTCGCACGAAGTCTGGAACCGTCCGGCATTACCAATGCAAAGTCCAGATCTTCGCCGGCCATAACCTTTGCCTTCTGTTCCTCTGTCAGCTTCTCTAAAATCATTGCTTTAGACTCTTCTGCTGGCGGAATCGGCTCTAATAATTCCAACTTACCATATCTTCTACGTGCTATCGCTGTACCCACTGTAATATGCACATCAGAACAATTATCCTGTCTGGCATATTCAATTAACTCTGTAAAACCCATATTGTAATACCCCCTAATTTGTATTTGTATGACAACACTTTTATTATAGTATTTTTATGCGAAATAATCAAGCAAAAGGGAATTAAAGACTGTAATATTATTTCTCCTTTTTGTACAAACTAACAAAAAACAAATTGGAGGTTATTATGGACAGAAAAGATACTATTTTGCTATTAAAAGAATGTGATGCAGGCTCTAAAATGGCCGTAACATCTATCGACGAAGTATTGGAACACACTCAGGATTCCAAATTGAAGGAATTGTTCCTGAAAAGCAAAGACAATCATGAAAAACTGGGGAATGAAATCCACTCCCTGTTAATTGAATACAACAGCGAGGAAAAGGACCCGAATCCTATGGCCAAAGGCATGTCCTGGTTGAAAACCAACATGAAAATCAGCATGGATAACTGCGATGCAACCATCGCTGACCTGATTACCGATGGTTGCAACATGGGTATCAAATCCTTATACCGTTACCTGAATCAATACCCTACCGCAGAAGAAAAGGTGAAAGATATTTGTCAAAAGCTAATTGATATTGAAGAAGAACTGCGACGTGATTTGAGAGGATATTTATAAGAGACACTTACAACCATTACCAATATCATCCCTTTTAAAGTACCTCCTTTTTGTGCAAAATATTTATGTCACTATAAATCCAGCATTCAGAAGGAGGTATCCTATGGCTTCATCTAACATTTGTACTTGTGCTGAATATCTGGCTATGGCCAGCATTCCAAAACAAGAATGGTGTGAACCATACGATTTCACAACTGCATTAGCTGAGGGAACCATATTCCCCTGCTTAAATTTAACATTTTATAAGTCTCCTGCCGGAAAATGTAACTGCAAGACCAGCAGCAATACGTCCAACATTTCTCAACAAAATCGTGAGGAAATGATGAGCCGGCTTGCTGCAATCAGCTTTGCAATCAATGATTTAACGCTTTATTTGGACACGCATCCGGATTGTTCCAAAGGTATCACCCTATTTCATCAGCTTTTGGAACAACGACTGGCACTACTATCTGAATTCACAGCCAAATTTTATCCCTTGACACAAACCTCTATGGTAACCGGAGATTATGACCAAAGTAAGTATGGCTGGTCCGAAGGACCTATGCCCTGGGAAGGAGCGTGTATCTAATGTTTGCTTATGAAAAACGATTGCAGTTCCCTGTAAAAATTAAGAACACCAACCCGGACATCGCTCGCTTGATTATGAGCCAATACGGTGGTCCGGATGGTGAACTATCCGCCAGCATGCGTTATTTAGCACAACGCTACACCATGCCTGTGAAAAAGGTTGGTGGGCTCTTAACCGATATTGGTACGGAAGAATTGAATCATATGGAAATCATCTGTGCCATGGTATATCAGTTGACGAGAGATTTATCAGAATCTGATGTGAAGAAAGCAGGCTTTGATGCCTACTATATCGACCATACCAAAGGTCTCTGGCCCCAGGCAGCTGCAGGAATTCCTTTCACTTCTTTGGAGTTCCAATCCAAAGGGGATGCCATTACCGACTTGTTCGAAAATCTCGCTGCAGAACAGAAAGCCCGCACGGTATACGAAAACCTGCTCCGTGTTATCGATGACCCGGATGTAATCGCCCCACTGAAATTTTTACGTGCCAGAGAAATTGTTCACTTTCAGCGTTTCGGCGAGGCATTAGAAATGACGAAGGAATCTTTGGATAGCAAGAACTTTTATTGTTTTAATCCGGAATTCGACAAGAAGAAAGAACCGCTGCTTTAAAAGATTCTATATTGCAAAGCAAGGGATAGGCCTTCTGACCATGTCAGAGGACCTATCCCCTATTAAATTTCTCCACACTCCAGAGCCACTTTTACCTGCTCCAAATCAGGATACTTTCCTTTGATAATCTGCAAAATCTCCTCATCCGGCTCCCACAAATCCGGAACCATAATAGGTTTACATCCTGCTCTGTGAGCAGACAACAATCCATTTTTCGAATCCTCCAACGCAATACAGTCTTCCGGTTCTACTCGTAGCAATTCGCATGCCTTTAAATAAATCTCGGGATCCGGCTTTGATTTCTCCACCATATCTCCACATACGATTACCGGAAAATAATCTATTATCCCCGCATCCTTCAAATGTCGTTCCACCTCCCAACGTGGCGAAGAGGTGGCTACTGCCAGCTTGGCATTTATACTTTTTAGATATTCCAGAAGCACATACAATCCCGGCTTCACAGGCACTTTATTTTCTTCATAAAATTTTTTCAGGAATTCTTTCGTGTACTTACGCAATTCCTCCTGATTATATCGGTCACCGAACTCTTCCTTCCAAACCTCATAGGCTGCAACAATGCTCATGCCCAAGGTTTTGTGAACCATATACCCTGCCTTTCCTATGCCTATCTTTTCTCCTGCATAGTCCCACGCCAGTATAAACACTTTCTCTGTATCAAACATTAATCCATCCATATCAAAAATTACGTTCATTTGTCATTCCTCACATTCTATTCAGTCAACATAACTCATCCTTGCCTATGCAGATACTTATCCATCCATTGGGCTGTATCAATGAATATCAACAGAACAGCACCTATAACTTCTTGGTAAAGCAAATGATTCTATTTGCTTCTTCAAAGCCCATCCTTAGATGAAATTTCAAACTTTCCTCATTCACCAACTCACAATCACTGGCAAATTCCGTACATCCTTGTTCCTTTGACCATTCCTGACAGACCTTCAGCATATCCTTTGCCACGCCTCTGTTTCTGTATTCTTCTGTGACAAAAATACCTTCCAAATAGCCCACCGGCCTGGTATCGGTTCCTTCCACATAATCACTGCGTAATCCACATTGTGCGAAACCTATTGGGCAATTATCCACCATTGCCAGAAACACTGCGTATTTCCCCTTGCTTATGCTATCGCAAAAATCTTCTGTCAGTCCTTCCAGAGTATTCTCTTTCCACATCTGTATTGCTAAACCGGCAACAGCTCTCGCATCTTCAGCAGTAGCCCTTTTAATGTTCACCTTCATTCTTCCTCCATCTTCACGCTCACGAATTCATTTCCAATTGTTTTCGTATCCGTTCTGCTATTTCTGAATTTACTTTTCTTTCTTCACTGCCATAGGTCCAGCCGAAGCCGTCCCCTTCATATCTTGGGAACACATGAAAATGAGCATGTCCAAAGTCACAAAATTTCCCGCCATTTTGCATAATACTATAATCCTCATTCCCATAGATTTCGGTTAGTGCAATTACAATCTTTTTCGCCACATTCATTATAACTGTCAACATTTCATCTGACAATTCTACTATAGTATCAACATGCTGTTTTGGCACAATAAGCACATGTCCCTCATTAATCGGGTCCATATCCATAAAAGCCATTACCAGCTCGTCCTCGTATACAAAATCCGTTACTATCTGCTCTTTATGACAAAATACACATTCACACATACTAATTCGTACCCCCATCAATTATTGTACAAATTCGCTTATATGTACCCGACTACATATACTAAAAAGCATCAATAAGCGAATTATAACTTACTATTCTATTCTATCGACATCACATATATCTGACACGGATTTGCTTCATCCCACAATGTGGGAAACACTTCAAATTCCTTGAAACCAAGGCTGATATAAAACCTATTTGTATCATCATAATCCTCATATTTCCCCATTTGTACAGTCTTTACCTGCAAAAAGGAATATCCCTTGTCATGAGCAATATCCTTTGCCGTCTGAAACAATTTTCTGCCGATACCCTGCCTGTGGTATTCCTTCAAAACACCCATAACTGCCAGCTCCAAGGTATCCTTTCCGGTCTCCTTCAGGCACAAAAATCCAACACATTCTGCCTCTTCAGTTGCTCCGATGCATATCTGTTCAGCGCTCTCCTCAATATACTGCTCCCTAGCCTCCTCGATTGCAAACCAATCCGGTAAAGCCTCTAATATTTTCCGTACAGCTTTTCTTTTTATCTCAGGCTCATATATTTGTTCAATCTTCATCCTAACCACCACTTTACACATTGTCTATACACTTGTGCCTCATATGACACATCTTAAATAATATAAAAATAATAACCCATCCGAAATTAATTTTCAACAGATGGGTTATTTCTCTACTATCCAAAACTATTTTACTTCTTATTCTTTTCAATCATTTCTTTTGCCAAGTCAACCATATTGGGATAAATTTTATTTGTTACAAACTCAGGTCCCAACTGGGTCGCAATCATATAACGGGCACAACTATTTTTATCACTTTCACAATATTTTTTCTTATACATACTGCCCAAGCCTTTTTCCATGCTCATAACACCTTGATAAAATGGACATTTCTCGAGTTTTTCACATACTTCCATAGCACTTTCCTCCGTTGATAAAATATAGTAGATTCCGCTTTTGCAAGCGTTGTATTTATATACATATTCTATCATCATTGTTATTATATGTCAATTCCCGGTCAAGCTGATATCCTCTTGCCTACTTTTCTAATCATAGTAACCTTCCTCCATCTCTTATGTCAGCCCCAATTACTGCTTTAATTCTCCTAACGCCTGCAGACGAAGCTTCCTCTTTCAAAATTTTAAACGTAACAAGCTCTCCAGTATTCTTAGCATGAGGTCCGCCACATATTTCTTTAGAATATCCAGGAATTGTATAAACCTTTACTATCTCTCCATACTTACCGGAGAATACACCGACTGCGCCCTCTTCGTATGCTTTCTCAGGTGTCATTTCTTCTAAAATCACATCTATATTTTTCTGAATGGCTTCATTCACAATTGCTTCTACCTGTGCGAGTTCCTCCTTCATAACCTTCCTTCCAAAAGAGAAATCAAAACGCAAACGCTCTGAAGTAATATTACTACCTCTTTGTGACACTTCATCACCAAGTACCCTTCTTAATGCTCCATTTAACAAATGTGTCGCCGTATGAAGTCTTGCTGTCTGCTCATTATTGTCAGCCAAGCCGCCTGCAAACTTTCCGGCTGCTCCCTGTCGGGATTTGTCTTGATGCTCCTCAAACTTCTTGTGAAATCCATCCATATCTACCTGATATCCTCTTTCTGAAGCAAGTTCTGATGTAAACTCAATCGGGAATCCATAAGTATCATATAATTTAAATGCAAGCTCACCACTAAGAATTCCACTCTCGGGGATATTATCAAGATATCTGTTTGCTTTTTTAAGTCCATCATCCAAAGTCTTTGAAAATAAGGTGTACTCCTTTTGCAGCTGCTCCAAAATAAACTCTCTATTATTCCCAAGCTCCGGATATGTTACCTTGTATTGCTGAATAATTACATCTGACAAATCACACAGATAATTTGTATTAATATCAGCCTTCTTAAATAATCGGATAATTCTTCGAATCAATCTTCTTAAAATATATCCTTGTTCTGTATTGGACGGACTAATTTTCATCGGATCCCCAAGAATAAATGTGATGGTTCTGGTATGCTCGCAGATAATTCTCCTATCTCTTTCCGCAAGATCTTTTCCTTCTTCTTCCAGAATCTTTTTAAGCTTTTCCATAACCGGTATAAATAATTCAGTATCATACACATTTGTTTTTCCGTTGAAAATAGTCAGTACACGCTCTAAGCCCATTCCTGTATCCACATTTTTCTGCTTAAGCTCCGTAAATCTACCATCTGCCTCCTTGTTAAACTGCATGAAAACATTATTCCATATCTCAACATATTTTCCACAATGACAAGATGGTCCACATTTAAGTCCGCATTTAGGTTTACCCATATCATAGAAGATTTCTGTGTCCGGTCCACAAGGGCCTGTCTGTCCTGCCGGTCCCCACCAGTTATCTTCTCTTCCGTATCGGAAAATCTGGTCATCTGTTAGACCAAAGCTTTTCCAGATTTCTTCTGCCTCCACATCAGCCGGTACCAAGTCATCACCTTCAAACACCGTTACAGCCAATCGCTCTACCAGTATATTAAGATACTTAGTTAAAAACTCAAAGCTCATGGCAATAGATTCCTGTTTGAAATAATCCCCTAAAGACCAGTTTCCTAACATCTCAAAGAAAGTGCAGTGTGTATCATCTCCCACTTCATCAATATCTTCTGTTCTCACGCACTTTTGAACATCTGTAAGTCTCTTTCCACTTGGATGCTTCTCCCCCAACAAATATGGTACTAATGGATGCATTCCTGCAGTAGTAAATAACACGGTCGGGTCATTCTCCGGGAGAAGTGACGCTGACGCGATTTCCTTGTGCCCCCTTTCTTTAAAAAAGTTTATGTACATTGTTCTTAATTCATTTGCTGTCATGTTTCATTCTCCTTTCTGACATTTCTCCAAAACAAAAAGCCCTAAGCTGATATATTATCAACTTAGGGCGAACTTTCATGTCCGTGTTACCACCTAATTTCAGATTTCTCTGCACTCTGCCAATACAGGATTTCTCCGATATTGCTTCCTACGTTAACGGGGGAACTCCGTTGAAGCCTACTAAGTTTCTCTGTTCGGTTCACAGCTCAGAGGCTGCTTCAATATTAGTTCATTGAAGATTCGCACCAACCATCTTCTCTCTGTGAAATCCCTAACACCTACTATTCCTCGTCAAAGCCTTTTTGTTTTGAATTAGTTGGAAGTATAGCACCAAGTAATACATTTGTCAAGCCTCTGATGAATTGACAATCTTCTTGCTTTTGGGCGGTTGTAGTGTGTGTTCACTCCTACTACACTACAACCGTAAGACCATTTTATCCTCTGCAATACTTGCATAAAAAATATTGTTTCCATTCTTTATTCCGTTATAAACACATCAATTTTGGCTAATACTTCTTTGATTGTGTCCTTAACAAACACATTTTTATTATATCTTTGTGAAAGAATATTTGCAAAGGTAGACTTTTCTATCGCATTTTCAAGGTATTAATCATATTCTCGCGTCGCAAACAGTTTTTCCAGTTCATGACTTTAGCTCCATTTCATCTTCCATTTTTACGAATCCATATTTTTCATACAATGGTCGCCCCATATCGGTTGCCTCTAAGGCAATCTGTGACACGCCGAGTTCTTTCGCATCCTTTACCAGAAAATCCAATGTGTGAATTGCAATTCCCTGTCTTCTATACTCCGGTGCAGTATACATATTCATAATATACGCCTTTTTACCAGTCGGATTATGATATGTGGGCATTACCTGATAGAAACTGACACCGCCTGCACCAATAAATTTTCCATTATCATACATCAGATATGCAATATGTTCACCGTTTTCTAATGCACGCTTATAATATGCATAAGCCTCCGCTTCCACCACTGACATATCCACATCATCCGACAATTTGTTGGCTGCACGAAGAACAATCATTCTTGTCCTTACCAGTTCATCTATATCTGCTATGGTTGCTTTTTTGTATTCAAAAATACTATCCGGCAAACAATTCAAGTACATATAAAGTGCATCCTTATTCTCTTCCAATACCTGCATCAATTTTTCAGATGGGTTTGCATAAACAATCCCATAATCTACCTCTCCCAAATCACTACGCACCGGAAAAGCCAATTTTTCCTGTTCCAAATCGAACTGTGCATCTATGCCTTCTTTATTACCTCTTGCATCCAAGCGAATCCATCTGTTAAGTGATTTAATATATACTGCATTTAATGCATGGATACAAAATCCAGTTTCGGGTACATCACCTAATGTGAGACGCTGATAGCAAATACCGACAGGTATTTCACATGCTCGAAGCAACGCAGCAAGAAGATTGGCTTTTGCCCAGCATATACCAACGCCTTGTTCCAACACTTCTGTAGCGGATTTAGTCACACGCTTGTCCTGAACATCCCATGAATGTTTTATATCATCACGCACAAACTCATATACAGCCTTAATCAAAGAATTTTCATCTGCATATTTATGCTTAAATTCATCCGCTTTTGATAGGATGCTATCGTCCTTCCAGTTTATATATTTTGATACCGATAAGTATTTTTCTATGGTATCCTTGATAATTAATTCTTTCATAAATTTCTGAGCTCCATTATTTATACTCATAATCCGGAATCATGATTAGCTTACATCCAGCTCTATACGCTGACAATAATCCATTTTTCAAATTTTCAGGAAATAATCGCACTTAAAATACTATAAAACTCATCCTTCGCATATTTTTTCCATAAAGGGACTATGACCACATTTCTCTAATACATACGCCTCGCACGAAACATTATTTTCTTGTAATGGTATCATTACCCCTTTTGCCGGATGAGGATCATTCTGTCCTTGTATTAGATAAATTTTACTATCTATTTTCTGAAATACTTCCAATAATTTTCCATCAGTCCGCAGCTTGGCAGCTTCACACCAAATCAAATTATGCATTTCACTATCCGATTCATCCGCCCTATGTGACTCTCTATCTTCCAAACAATAATTATCTGATTTCTCAAACATAGCGGGTATCTTTTTCATATCTTCATCCGTTACTAGGTTGTTTATCAGCCTCTTATATAATGCCAAATCTTCGCCAGACAAATTGCCAACTCTGCGTGAACCTATCTCTGATACATACTTGTCCTCTAAAGGACCACTTCCAACCAAAATAATCTCTTTTATAGCTTCAGGATACTTTTCAGCAAAAAGAGCCACTAACCAGGCTCCCCATGAATGTCCAATAAGTGTTACTTTTTCCACACAATTTTCTCTAATCTGATAATATAATTCCTCTATCAGTTCTGCTATGGAATACTTGGACTGTATTGCTTCAACTACGCCTTTATCTGTTCGAATACTTAGTTCCTTTGCAAATCCTTTTAATGAGCCAATTGCTCCGGGGCCTCCGTATACCAAAACAACTTTATACGGTTCGTTACCATATAGTCGTACCATTCCTGTTCTCCCAACAACATAATCCATCTTTATATATGCAATGAAATTGCTTCCAGAAAACGCCTCTCTACCTTCTTCAGAATATCACAACATATCTCCTTTTTCAATAAACCTCGCAAGTTGTTGCGATTGTTTCTTTATATGTAATCAAATTGACTATTAAAATCACAATTCAGGACTGAGAACAGTCCTGCCACTCATCTTACCCGCTTGCTTCGCTCGCGGCTAAGATGAGTGTCATGCCTTCAAATAGCCATAAATAAAAAGAAACACTGTTCTACAAGCAAGCTTGTTCACAGTGTCTCATTTTATTTATGACTGCTCTCAGTCCATTTCCTACTCGAACTCGCCAAAATCATTTTCGTATTAAACAAATCTGTTTAGGAGTTTTCGCATAGTTTGATACCAATTAGTTTCAATTATCCAATGTATATGGGGTAGCCGAACTAATGTTATCATTTTGTTATCAGGGAAATGTTATCCTGTTTGGCGCGAAGAAGCAATTGCTTTTCCATTTCATCAGCAACTTTCTTGTTTTATGCTACCAGCAGTATCTTATACATTAAACTTTTCAATTAATATCTTCAAAATATTTAGGCTTGCTTCGCTTTCTCTCAGATGCTCATAACCTTCTAATGTCTTTTCTACTGCATCTCCGGACTTTTCTGCTATCAAATTAACTCCACTGGCAGACTCTGTAATAGTACTATTCACACCATTCATTGCATTCACAATCTCTACAATCTTGCGATTCAGTTCTGA
Source organism: Acetatifactor sp. (assembly GCA_045615205.1). GTDB lineage: Bacteria > Bacillota > Clostridia > Lachnospirales > Lachnospiraceae > Acetatifactor. The sequence goes on along the minus strand of JAZLEI010000066.1, from coordinate 16,934 downwards.
AATCTCAGAATAAATATGCTGCATCGCTTCTGCAAAGCTTTCTGCATCCTTCTCATAACGTTCCCCAACCTGACCGAAAGCATTATAATCTACAACTACTGTTTCCTCCAGGAAATTCATAATAACCTGAATACAACCCGTCATATTAACGACAGCCTCATTGACCTCTTTTACAATTTCATTGATGCCATCTACAGTCTGGAATGTTTGGTTAGCAAGTGCTCCTATTTCCGTTGCAACTACCGCAAAGCCGCGTCCGGCCTCTCCGGCTCTTGCAGCCTCAATATTTGCATTCAGTGCCAACAGATTCGTCTGGGAAGAAATATTCCTGATATTATCAGTTAATTCGTTAATCTTTGCAACCACTTTGGATTTTTCGATTGCTTCTTCCGTACGTTTTCTCATATCTGCATAGATGACCATTGCCTTCTCGCTAGAAGAACTCGTATTATCGCGAAGCTCCCTCGCTCTCGTCATAATTGCTTTTGATTCCTGCTGCTCTCGTTCAGACAGTTCCCTGATTTCCTCTGCATTTGTCTGGATTGCATCAATATTGTTTACAATCATGGTTGCACTAGCGGTAGTCTCTTCCATGCCTGCCGCCAGTTCCTGAGTAGTTGCAGAATTGTCCTCTGAGATAGCGTTATTTTCTCTCATCACATCATCCAGACGTTTCATATTGCCAATCAAATCATCTTTAACACTTTCCATGCTGCTTACCAGTTCACGCAAGACGGAACGCATCTCATTTACCGCCTTTGCCATAATACCGGTTTCATCTTTTTTCTTCATTAATTTGTCAATATCAGCTGCCCGTTGGAAATCCAATTGTGCAGTCTGCTTAATTATTTCGGTAATTCGCTTAATCGGTTTTGCAATGGTACTTCCTATTAAAACTCCAAGCACAACTGCAATCACAAGCCCCATAGCAAGAAACATCAATATCTGAACTGAAAGAGCATTTGCATCTGCCTTAATTTCCTCCAAAGGAGCTGTCAATACAAGCTTCATGCCATTCTTAAGTTCCACATAAGACAAATATTTATCCTCATCATTGTAGCTGTACTGCAATGTCTTCCCCTGATTGGAAGAATCCAATACAAAATCCTTAACGGAAGTCAGTTCTCCGCCATTATATTCTGCCAGGTCAGTACCGGCTTCAATATCCTTATGATACAGTACACTACCAGTAGAACTTACCACAAAAGAATATCCTGTATCAAAAGCAATCGCTTTATCTACCAAAGATGTCAACTGACCAAAATCAATATCCATACCGATAATTCCCACAGAGGTACCGTTTTCATAAAGCGGAACTACATATGAAATCATATAAACATTAATATTAGCATTTAAATACGGATCCATCCAAAGAGGTGCCTTATTCGCCACCGGTATGTAATACCAACCAACGTGAGCAGAATCTGACGGATCATACATACTAAAGTCTGTTGGTGTTACGCTGTCAAATGCAGACTGCGTATTATTACGTGTCAGAAAGATACCGGAAGTTGGCTCTGTAAATTCCGGATTGTAACGTATATAAGCTGTAATTGCTCCGTCCGTATGCTCTGCAAAAGTATAAAAATCTTCCAAAAGTCCGTTTGTATAATCGGTTACATACGCATTGTTATTTTTAAACTTAGAAAATTCCAGCTTTCCCATAGCAATATCACTTAACGTATTCACTGACTGCTCAATTCTGGAAATCAAAGCATTGATTTCTTCCCCCGTATTTTCGCAGGTTAGTACCAGTTCATTTTCAGCAGCAGCATTCGATAATTTTCTGGTATCAGAAATGCTAAGAAAACTGATAACTGACGCTGTAATTAAAGAACATATCACAATTGCAACTGTAATTTTCATTCGTATAGATTTCATAATAATGCCTCCTCATTTCATGTTTTTATATTATAGCATATTTTCTTCCAAATTTGCAAAAAAAGAGTGAAATGTCAGTTTCAAGAAGCGAATGGTAAATTCAAAAATTGAATATTTCTTTTTATCATGATATATTAATAAATTAATAACCCCAATTAGGGAGGAATGTTTACATGTTACGAATTGCTATTTGTGATGACGAAAACACCTTTTTAACCCAGATATACTCAACATTATCTGCATGGCACTACAATACGTCTCAGTTTTTCATTGAAACATTTAATAACGGAGATTCCTTGCTCAAGTCACATGCAAAATCTCCTTATGATATCATTTTGCTTGATGTTTTAATGCCAATGTTTAATGGCATTGAAGTCGCAAGAGAAATACGTAAACACGATACATCCGTTAAGATTGTTTTTCTTACTTCTTCACCGGAATATGCTGTTGACTCTTATACGGTAAAGGCAGCCAACTACCTGTTAAAGCCCATTGACAGTAAGAAACTATATCAGTGTTTAGAGGTAGTTTGTAATGAATTATTAGAGGACAACCAGAAAGTCATTCATATTCGATGCACCAACGCAGTACACAAGATTTCTCTCTACGATATTGAGTATGTTGAAGCCCAGAACAAGCATACACTGTTTACCTTACGAGACAATCAACTATTGGAGTCCATTGAACTGCTCTCCTTTTACAGTGAGAAGCTCACTCTAACTGACGGTTTTTTTAAATGTCACCGTAGCTATATTGTGAATATCAATCACATTGACTCTTACACCACCAAGGAAATTCGTATGCGTTCCGGTTATCGTATTCCCATCTCCCGAAAATACCAGTCTGATTTTGAAAACACATACTTTTCCTATACCTTTAGAAAGGCAGGTGAAAACACATGACCGCTGTTGTCTTTAATATTATCAAAGCAATTACAACATTCTCCTTTGGTGCATTTCTTTCTTGCGCATTCGCAGGGATTCAATATAGCAAAAAAAATGTTTGGATTATGTTTTTCTCCTCCATACTATTCAGCGTTGCTGTATTACTGTCTAATTCTCTTCCTAATCAGATAATAAGTTGGCGTATAATGCCATTACTTGTTCATGTTCCAAATTTAATATTGTTGGTTTTTTATTATCACAAGCGTTTCTCCACTGCTCTTGCTGCTATTTGCACATCGTATCTGCTCTGTCAGCCTCCCAGGTGGATATACTCTATTCTGATAAAATTTGTACCGAATATTATAACATTAAAGATATGCATGTTTTTAGGAATATTTATCCTCACATTTGTACTTGCATGGTATTTGTCACAGTACATTTCCAGGCTCTTTAATAAAAATAATAAAAGTGTCTATATTTTCGGAAGTGTTCCAATTCTTTATTATGTGATAAATTATTTCTTAGAAATAGAAACGAATTTTTGGTCAACTACTGACCCTATAATTACAGAGTTTTTCCGCTTCTTTGTGTGTATTATTTTTTTACTATTTTGCGTGGTATATTACAAAGAATACGAACAAAAGGCTGATCTGGAACGAAAAGAACAGATTATAAATATTTCCTTTGAACAACAAAAAAGAGAAATGGTACGTATGAAGGAAAAGGAACAGGAAATCCGCATCTTACGACATGACATGCGTCTATTTTTAAACACTCTCATCCTGTATATCAATCAAGATGATAAGGAAGCCGCTTTCAAGCTGGCAACAACCCTTGCTTCCAACATTGAAGCCACTGCTATACACCATTACTCTAATAATGATATAATAAATTGTATTCTTTCTGACTATGCCGCAAAATGTGAAAAAGCTTCTATTTCATTCCATACAACAGTAGAAATTTGTAATCTTCCGGTAGATGAGATTATGTTTGCTTCTATATTGTCAAATGGTTTAGACAATGCTATCCATGCAACTTCCACTCTTCCTATTGCAGAGCGTAATATAAAACTTATGTTAAAAACAGACAACGGAAAGCTCCTATTATCAATCCAAAATCCATTTCAGGGAAAAATCACCTTTTCTGATGGTATCCCTGTCTCAAACAAGCCAGGACATGGGTATGGTACACAAAGCATTCGCTATATGACCGAAAAACTAGGAGGCAACTATCAGTTTATGGTTGACGAAAACAAATTTATTTTAAGAGTTGTAATATAATAAATGCTACAACAAAACAAGAGCCAAGAAACACCGAAAATTCGGCTTTTCTTGGCTCATTTACATTACTCGAATTCAATCGTACTCGCCGGTTTACTGGACAAATCATACAAAACTCGATTTACCCCTCTCACCTCATTAATCACCCTACTCATCACCTTCTTCAGCACCTCATAAGGTATCTCTGTAGCCTCAGCAGTCATGAAATCTACTGTCTCCACAGCTCGTAGAGCGATAGCGTAGTCATAAGTCCTCTCATCCCCCATAACCCCTACGGAACGCATGTTGGTCAGGGCTGCGAAATATTGATTGATGCTCTTGTCCAAACCCGCCTTGGCAATTTCCTCGCGGAAGATGGCGTCCGCATCCTGTACCATTCGCACTTTCTCAGCGGTAACCTCACCGATAATACGCACACCCAATCCGGGACCGGGAAAGGGCTGGCGTAATACTAATTTCTCAGGAATAGCCAGCTCTAGGCCCACCTTGCGCACTTCATCCTTGAACAGGTTGCGAAGAGGTTCGATGATTTCCTTGAAATCTACACAGCCCGGCAGACCGCCTACATTGTGGTGGGACTTAATGACTGCTGATTCACCGCCCAGACCGCTTTCTACTACGTCAGGGTAGATGGTTCCCTGCACCAGGAAGTCCACTGCACCGATTTTCTGTGCTTCTTCCTCGAATACCCGGATGAATTCCTCTCCAATCACCTTACGCTTCTGCTCCGGCTCCTCTATACCTGCCAGCCTCTCATAAAAACGCTCCTGTGCATTCACACGGATAAAATTCAACTTATAATTTCCCTCAGAACCAAAGATGGCTTCTACCTCGTCTCCCTCATCCTTTCGTAACAAGCCATGGTCTACAAATACACAGGTCAACTGCTCGCCTATCGCCTCCGACAAGAGAACTGCTGCCACAGAAGAATCCACGCCGCCGGATAATGCACAAAGCACCCGCCCGGTACCGACCCTCTCACGAATTGACTTAACTGCCTCCTCCACGAAGCTGTCCATTCGCCAATCCCCCGTACAACCACAGATATTTCGCACGAAATTATACAGCATCCGGGAGCCGCTCACCGTATGCAATACCTCCGGATGAAACTGGATTGCATATAAATTCTTCTCCGCACATTCTGCTGCTGCCACCGGGCAATCCTTTGTCACAGCGATGGCTCGAAAGCCCGGTGCCATTTCTGCGATGTAGTCAAAGTGGCTCATCCAGCAAGTAGTTTCCTGCTCCACGCCTTGAAAGAGCATGGACGAATTGTCAATCTGCACCTGTGTCTTACCATATTCACGCACTACAGCTCGTGCTACACGACCGCCCAACACATGTGCCATAAGCTGGGCGCCATAGCAAAGTCCCAACACCGGCACTCCCAGCTCAAATAGCTGCCTGGAACAGGTTGCTGCACCTTCCTCATAGCAACTGCTGGGACCTCCTGTTAAAATGATGCCCTTCGGGTTCATCGCTATTATCTTTTCCAGATCCACCTTGTAAGAATATATCTCACAATAAACATTGCACTCTCGAACGCGTCTTGCCACCAATTGGTTGTATTGCCCGCCAAAGTCGATTATCACTATCCGTTCATTTTTCATAAGCCCTACCTAACCTTTCTCGCAAATGACCAGTCCGGTTGCCTTGTGAATATACATATAACCCTCTTCGTTCATTTGTGAGCGAACCCGCTCCAAAAACAATTCCTTGTCCTGTGTAATCAACTCTTTTGCCTGCTGCGAATAAGAAGAAACATATTCCCAAACCAGTTCCTCCTCCGGCACCAGCAAGTCATTCTTTTGTTCTGAAACCTCCAATACTCGGAAAGTATCACATAGTTCTTCCTCGGCACTCTCTAACCAAAGGTCGAATCCTGCAGAAGGTATTTTTATCTCCGGATAATATTCTTGTACAAATTCATGTAACTCCTGCAAATGCTTTTTGCCAATCAGGCTGCAGGAAAATTTTCCCTCTTCCGTCAGCAGTTCTTTTATCTTATGGTACAAATCCAAACGATTTTCTTTGTTAATATGATATAGCATATGATTTGCCATGATTCTGTCAAAACCGCTAACCGGATAGGTAAAGTCTGCTGCATCCCGCTTATCCAATACAAATTGCAGCTCCTTCTGCGGATAGGCAGCCTTGATTTCTGCGACGGTTTGGGCTGCACTTTCCAACATTCCTGCAGAATAATCCACCAGATGTATTTCTAAACCCTTAGGTAAATCGGCAGCAACTGCTTTCCAAAAAGCAGCATTTCCACAACCGATATCCAATATCTTCATACCGGGCTTTAATTCTATTTTATCCAACATCCAAGGATAAAATCCCACACGGGCTGTACTATAATCATGAATGGAGATTCTTTTCTTCAAATTATCTTCCTTGATATACTGTCGAATAACATCTTCTCTTTCCTTCGTAATATCAATGATATGGCGCATATGCCCCCAAAGCTGCTCGTCCGTAGCATTACGAGTATCCCGTACTGCCGCAATCAGTCTTTCAATATGCTCCTTTTTCTCCAAGAGCAACTCCTCCTGTTCCTCCAGAGACTGTCGGATATCAAAGTCTCCCTCCTGCATAATCTTATGAATTTGCTCCAGTGAAAAATCTAAAAAACGCAGCATAATAATCTTTTGCAGACGCTCCGCACTGTCCTCATTGTACAAACGATATCCTGCTTCGGAATAACCGCTTGGCATCAGCAAATCCTTTTCATCATAAAATCGCACGGTTCTGGCTGACACTCCCAGCTTCTTTGCCAATTCTCCTGCTGTATATTTCATGGTTTCGTACCTCCTTTTTCCCAACATACACCTTTACGCAAGGGAAAGGTCAATACTCTTTTTATGCTTTTTCCCACTTATGGCCTCGAAAGCGAAGCATATAACAGCCGGCACGGAATATCCAGTCTATGGTCATAGCAATCCAAACGCCCATGAGGCCCAGACCGAAATAAGTACCTAACAACCAAGAGAATAATAATCGGAACACCCACATGGAGAAAATACCGATGACCATACTCCACACCACATCTCCTGCCGCTCGCAAGGTATTTGGCAGTGAGAAGGAGGGCAACCAGAAGAACACTGCCATGATACCATGGTAAGTAAATACTTGTACTGCCAGCTCGGAAGCCTCGGGGCTTAAATTATAAAAGCCAACAATCCAGTCACCGCCCAGCACTATCAGCACTGTCATACCGGCCAGAAAAGCCATAGACAACTTCATCAGCTTCTTGGTATAATATCTGGCCTGGTCATAAGCACCTGCACCCACACATACTGCCGCCACTGCCAGCAAAGCATTGTTAATAGCTAGTCCCGGCAATACATTAAAGGCCGCCAAAGTATTACAAACTGCATTGGCTGCTATCGCATAGGTTCCATAGGTAGACACCATACTGATGGTCAGGATTTTACCCAACTGGAACATACTGTTTTCTAGACTGTTGGGTACTCCGATATAAAGAATTCGCTTAATATACTCTGCTTCGAAACGCCAGGTAACCTGCCCGCGAAAGTGTATCTCCTTCCCGGAACGGAACATCAGGCTGAAAATCATCACCGCTGCCACCAATCGACTGATAGTAGTCGCCCACGCAGCTCCGGCAGTTCCCATTCCCACACCATAAATCAAAATAGCATTGCCACTGATATTAATCACATTCATCAGCATGGATATCCACATGGTGGTTTTCGAATCGTTCATGGCACGCATCATACCGGCACAGGAATTGTAAAGTGCCAGAGGAGCAATGGATAATGCGGTAATCACCAAATAGTCCTTGGCATTCTCCATAACCGCTGCTTCCACATTTCCAAATATCAGACGCAACAGTCCATCATGAAGACCGATAAACAGCACCGTCACTACTAATGCAACCGACACGGAGAAAATAGTAGTCTGCCAAGCTGCCTTACAAGCTTTTTCGCCATCCTTCTGCCCCAGGAAATGTCCTGCCACAACCGCACCACCGGTACCAAAGGCAGCAAACACATTAATCACCAATACATTAATGGTATCCACCAGAGATACTCCGGACACTGCCGCCTCACCCACACCGGATATCATAATCGTATCTGCCATACCCACCAGCAAAGTCAAAAACTGCTCCATCACCAGCGGAAGTATGAGCTTTCTCAAATCTTTATTCGTATATAACATAGTTTTCCTTCTTTTCTTTGTCGTATTCTTATATTTAATCTAGCATTTTGTTACTTTCGGCACAATCGCAAATACTACCAAAATTGTGTTCTGAAACCGCCCAAATATAAGCTATTTCCAATAATGTAAAAAGAGTTCCGCAAAGGGAACTCTCCACAGATACCTTCTATTTCTCCGGCTGCTGATGCATGTATTTTTCTTTGGTAGCCAACCCACCACGGATATGTCGCTCGGACTTGTTCACATCCAGCACCTTTCTCGCCTGCTTTGCTAATGCGGGATTTATCTGCATCAATCTTTCGGTGCAATCCTTATGTACAGTAGACTTACTCACCCCAAACTCCTTAGCAGTCTGCCGGACGGTGGCGTTGTAATCAATGATATAATTAGCGATACTGATGGCTCGCTCTTCAATATAATCCTTCAAAAGAAATCCCCTCAAAGTGCTTTTTTACATTGTATGTTGCACTTGAGGGGGATATGATTGCTATTTCTTACAATATGAATTTCGTTATCTGCCGGTGGTGTAGATTTTTTTCTCCGCAGGGCGCTCCTTTGCCTTGTCTGCTTCCGCAGCATTCTTGCGGGCAGCTTCCTTGTCAGCAGCCATTTCCTCCACTGTCTTGGTATGCAGACGAGCCGCACCTTCCGTCACGATAGGAGGAATCAGTGTTCCCTCGGTCTCTGCCTTCGCCCAGCGTGCCTTAGCACGTTCGATTTCCTCAGCATACTGTGGCAACCATTCTGCCTGAGCAATTAGCATTTCGTCCACCATCTGCCAGATTTCTTCGGTGTTGCACACTGCACCTACCAACGGATCCATCATCATGGCCTGGCGGAGCAGATTGATATCTGCATGTGCAGCTGCCTCCATTGCCAAGCGCTGCACAGTAATGTTTGACTGACAGCAAGCCGCACATCCCAAAGGCAAATCACCCAGCACAGGTGTGTTGATACCAAAGGTATCTACAAAGCCCGGCACCTCGACAATACAGTCATCCGGAAGATTGGTAATGACGCCGTTATTCACCACATTGAAGTGACCACGGTAAACCCGTCCGGTCTCGATGGACTCGATAATCCAGCTACCATGCTCCTGAGAGCGGTTTTCTGCTGCATATGTTTTAGCCGGCTCTTTAAGCCAGTTAGGAAAATCTGTCTCGAACCAGTTGCGGCCTTCTGTGCAGACACGCAGATAACCCCCGGTCTCACCGTTAATCCAACAGCCCAAGTCGATCCACTTCTTAATTTCATCCGGACGCTTGCGATACCACGCCACATACTCGGAAAGATGACCGTTAGACTCCGTTGAGAAATATCCGAAGCGCTTCAACATATCAATACGAACCTTCTCCGTTTTCGAAAATTCAGGATGTGCCTCAAGAGCCTCTAACAACTTATCCTTCAACTCCACACCATCATGCTTCACTGAAAGATACCAGGTCATGTGATTAATACCTGCACATACGATATCAATTTCTTCCTGCTTGTAACCAAGCGCTGAAGCAATCAATGCATGACCGCCCTGGACACCATGACACAGACCAACTGTAGGAACTCCGCCGTACTTATTGCAGTACCAGGTAACCATAGCATTGGGATTTGTATAGTTCAGCAACATGCAGCCGGGAGCTGCCACCTCGCGGATATCCTTACACATCCCCTCTAACATGGCAATATCTCGCTGGGCATACATGATGCCGCCGGCACACAGGGTATCACCTACACACTGATCCACTCCATACTTTAGCGGAATGTTCACATCCAGCTCAAAAGCGTCCAATAAGCCGATGCGGGCACAATCAATAACATATTTGGCATCCTTCAGTGCCTCGCGTCGGTCAGTAGTAGCCTGTATCTTAATATCCAAACCATTGGCTTCAATATCCCTCTGGCAAAGCTGATAAACCATGTCCAAGTTGCGAGGATTGATGTCCATAAAGGCGACCTCAATTTCCCGAAATTCCGGAACTGATAGCAAATCTGACAGCAGACCACGGGTAAAGCCAATGGAACCCGCACCAATAAATGTAATCTTAAATTTCTTCCGATTCATAGATATGCTCCTTTCACGTCCTAAGATAAAATCATACTATTATATTAGCAAACAATCTTAAATCATGTGGAACATATTTCTTCTTCCGGCATTACACATGTCACATATTCTGACATATTCCTTAAAACAAAAAAATCTGTTTATCCTCTGAGCTTCGTTTTTTCCGGCGATATTCCTGAGGCGAAATATGCTCCAGAGAGGTAAACACCCTTGTAAAATGCTGCCGGGAGTTAAACCCGGCCTCCATTGCAATTTCCACCACCGGATCATTCGTGTTCAAGAGAAGAAGCTTTGCTCGCTCAATACGCATTCGGTTAAGATAGTCGATGATAGTCACTCCATGTACCTGACGGAACAGGCGTTGGAGATAAGCAACAGAAATTCCCAATTCCTTAGCCAGTTCCTCAATCCGGACATCATCTGATATCCGCTCAGACAGTAAATTTACACACCGGCGGACATATACAAAACCTTTTCCCGCCGCCTTATCATCCATCAATGCCGTTGCCAAATGAACCAGCATCTGAGCAATATGTATTTCTTTTAGTGCGACATCTGTATCTTCCGCATGAGAAAAATCATCCACCACCGCAGACAACGCGTTGTAAAGCATTCCGCTATCATCCTTTCCCCGTTGCCAGGAACTGAGTTCCCGCAACCACTGTGCCAGAGTCGGGGAGGCTGCTATCAAGCTTTGCATCGTCATCAACGGCGGAGCAGGGCTAAAGGAGAACTCTACATTGACCATGTAGCAGCTTTCATCCACCTGCAGAGCATGAATCGTCCCTGCATCGATAAACACAAATTCTCCCACACCCATCATAAAGCATTGTTGCCTGTCACCCTCGAAAAGCTGTATGCGACAGCGTCCGCGCAATAAATACATAATCTCTGCTCTGTCATGAGCATGGGGTGCCATATGGAAATCTGTCCATGTCCAGGAATAACAGGCTTCCACACAGGGAAAATACCCCTGTTGCAATTGTTTTGTCATCCGATGCTGGAACATTCAGTCTTCTCCCCTCTCCGCATGTCTGTGCGGGAAAATCGTACAATCGCTCGTTTCTTTTGTCACAAATTATATCATTTGGCATAGAAAATAACAACCTTCTGCTATAGTGAAAACACTGCAATTGAAGTTCATAGCGTCCCGAAAGCATTATATATAAGCAACTTTCTGTTCTACCAATTTACAAACAAAATAGTCCTTACCAATGAAAAAATAATTTTTCCTCATTAGCAAGGACTACTCTAAAAATTTACTTAACAATATGCTCTACAATTTCCAATATCTGTTGCATATTTTTCTTACCAAAATATACATGCTCCTCGTTAACTATCATACAGGGAACACTCATAACCTTGTATTTATTTTTGAGACTTTCATAGTGGTGAATATCATAGACCTCTACGGTAATATACTCAGTGATTGCTGCCAGATGCTGAGCTGCAACTACCAAATCGGGGCACATAGTACAAGATAAGGATACTAATATTTTAATATCCACTTGATTTCTGATATCTTTAATTCGCTTTTGAATATCTCCATCCATTGACTGCCCCGGACCCGCTGCATTGTACATTCCCAATATAAAGGACGTAAATTCATGACCTCCCGGAACTCCATGGAAAGCTAACCCTGTATAAATATTATCTTTATACAACTTAACACATGGGGAAAACTCGTCATCAATATCTGTCTCAATTTCCATAGATAATTTATCTGTCATTGCGGCCAAAGTTGCTATATATTCTTGTAACTCCTTAGATACCGGTCGATTGTCCCGACATAGTTTTAACAACAATGGCTTTTCCATTCTTTCAAAAACGGTTTCTAACTGTGCACGCATTTCCGGCGTGAATAATTCCTCTCTTTGTGTTGCATTATCTTTACTCGGTTCCTTTACCGGCTTAACAAAAGACACCTTATCCCGGATTATAGGGTCTTTTGTACGAAGCCCTGTTTTGCTCTGTATCTTTGCCACATATTTTTCCAGTTCTGTGGCTGCCAAGGCACCATCACTTGTGGCTGTTACTACCTGTCTGAGTGGTTTAATACAAATGTCGCCGGCTGCATACAGTCCGTCCACACTGGTTTTTTGAGATTTGTCCGTAATGATATAGCCCTGCTCGTTCAACTGCGCAATATCTTTTACTAAATCCGTCTCCGGTGCATAGCCTACAAATACAAATACACCAAAACCGTCTCCTTCTTTGGCATGATACTCTGTCACCTCACCCGTAGTACGATTTTTATATCGTAGATAATTCAAACCGTTTTCACCTTTAACCTCTTCTACCACGGTATTCGTTATTACACTTATCTTTTCATGATTTCGTGCCTGTTCTGCCACTGATTCTGCACATGAGAAATCTGCACTACGAATCAGAATGGTAACATGACGGGCAAATTTAGTTAAAAATACGCTTTCCTCTGCCGCTGCATATCCACCACCTACAACAAATACTTCTTTTCCCGTAAAAAATTCACCATCACAGGTAGCACAATAAGCAACTCCGCGCCCTTTATATTCTTCCTCACCTTTAAAACCCACCGTTTTAGGGCGTGCTCCGGTAGCCAATAATACACCAAGACAATTGAAATCTCCGCGATTAGTATGCACGATTTTCATATCTTCTTTTAAATCTAGTCCGGTTGCCTCTGCTATCAAAAAATCCGCGCCAAAATACTCAGCCTGCAAATACATGATATCGGTCAAATCTTTTCCGCTGCATTTTCCTACTCCGGGATAATTTACCACTTCATGAGTTATGATAATCTGACCACCAAACTGTTCTCTTTCCAATACTAAGACACGATATTTTGCGCGGGTGAGGTATATAGCAGCCGAAAGTCCTGCCGGTCCACCACCTATGATGACGACATCATAAAGTTTTTCTGTATCTACCATTATAACTGTCCTACCAAATCAAGGCTTGGTTTTAAGGTTTCAGCACCCGGTTTCCAATTAGCAGGACATACCTGATCTCCATGTGCATGCACGAACTGACATGCTTGAACTTTACGAAGCAACTCCTCTGCATTTCTACCTACATTTCCTGCTGTCACCTCATAGCCAACGATTTTTCCCTCCGGGTTAATAATGAAAGTACCACGCTCTGCTAAACCATCTGCTTCAATAAGCACCTCAAAATCTTTGGAGATACTATGGGTTGGATCTGCCAGCATAGGATAGTTTATTTTACGGATACGTTCTGATGCATCATGCCATGCTTTATGCACAAAATGTGTGTCAGTTGATACGGAATAGATTTCGCATCCGATTTCTCGAAACTTTTCATATTTTTCTGCCAAATCCTCCAATTCTGTGGGGCATACAAAGGTAAAGTCTGCCGGATAGAAAAAAAACACATTCCATTTTCCCAAAATGTCTTCCTTAGATACTATCTTGAAATCCTTAGCATGAAATGCATAGGTTTTAAAATCTCCAATTTCTTTGTTTATCATTGACATAGTGATTACTCCTTTTCTTCTTATATTTTGAGAATATCTCAATGATTAGTTTGTCCCAAATATTTTAAAATACACATATTTTTATTAAAAAAGGCAATACTATCTATAATTTAACAACAAAAATGAGGTGTATGTATGGAGTATTCGAAAGGAACAAATTATATGAAGGGGTTTCTACCCTATGCACTTGCGGCCTTTTTAGTAGGTATAGTTGGTGGTCTCTCCACTGTACTTGGCCCTGCCTTTATGCTAGATATGAATCTTGCATACAACAATACTACGTGGTCAGCTCTGGCACAAGCAATATCTACTGCTGCATGCGCACCTATTCTTGGAAAATTAGGTGACCTATTTGGAAGGAGAAAAACGCTCTTATTAGGAATCCTTATCTTTACCCTTGGTTCCATGCTAAGTGCACTCTCTAAATCCCTTCTCTTCCTGCTAATAGCGAGATTTGTAGTCGGAATTGGTACTGCTGCCATTTCCCCTACAGTTATGTCCTATATTATTACAGAATTCCCTCCCAAACAGATTGCTAAGGGATTCTCCTTTTACATGCTGATTTCCAGTGCAGCTGTTATCTTTGGACCAACCCTTGGGGGACTGATTTTGGAGGCTTCCGGCTGGCGGGCACTTATGTGGATTTCTTCTATCATATGTGTCGTATTTATGTCACTATGCTTTTTTACACTTCCCGGACAGACCTTTGTCAGAAAGCCTTTAGAGAATTTTGATTTGGCCGGAGCATTTCTTGTCATTGTTTTTTTTAGCCTTTTGCTTTGTGTTCCGTCCTTTGGTCAAAACTTTGGATGGACATCCGTTCCATTCCTACTGGTACTTACTATGGCACTTATCATGTTGGTGCTTCTCATAGTAACAGAAAAAAAAGCAAAGAATCCTATTCTTATCGGATCTTTTATGGCTCGAAAAGCCTTCATTATGCCTGTTATCATCCTTTTTTTAACCCAAGGATTAATGCAGGCAAACATGACCAATACCATTGTATTTGTAAATTACACTCAACCAACAAATACCACCCTTTCCGGATATGCAATCTCGATTATGTATGTTGGAATGTCCCTTGGTTCGATTCTCATAGGTCCTCTGGCTGACCGCTTTGAACCAAAGCATATTTTGACCGTCTCTCTCCTGCTGACAGGCACAGGATGTGGAATCATGTTTTTCTTTTCTCAAACCACAACCTTCTTCCTACTGGCAGCATCCCTTGGTACTTTAGGTCTGGGACTTGGAGCAAATGCTGCTATTTTTATGAAAATTGTTCTCTCCAACCTGCCTATCGAAACTGCTGGTTCCGGTACCGGTATCTATGGACTTTTCAGGGACCTTGCTGCCCCTTTTGGGGTTGCAGTATTTGTGCCTATGTTTACCAATGAGATTACTCGTTTATCTGCGGATACTACTACTAATTTATCCGTATCAGATGTCGCAGTCAGTTCCATCCAAATGCTTGCAATCATTGAACTGGTCTGTGTTGGTATAGGTATCTTTATTGTTCAGTTACTACCTAAAATTTATAAAGAGAATAATTTAAAAGGAGACTAACAACCATGAGATTAGAAAACAAAGTCATACTCATAACAGCCTCTACCAGAGGAATCGGGCTTGCCTGTGTAAAAGCATGTGCTAAAGAAGGCGCAATCGTCTATATGGCTGCACGTAACTTAGAAACTGCCGAAAAAATTGCAAAAGAATTAAATGCCCAAGGATATCGTGTGAAATATGTTTATAACGATGCCGGTGAACCAGACACCTTTTTATCCATGGTGGACAAAGTCGTGGAAAAAGAAGGACGTCTTGATGTGTTGGTAAACAACTTCGGAACCTCCAATCCTAAAAAGGATTTAGACTTTTCGCACACAAACATCATCGATTACCTGGATATTGTAACACTAAATCTTAGAAGTGTTTTTATGGCAAGTCAGGCCGCTGCAAAGCATATGGCAAAGCATGGAGGCGGAAGCATTGTGAATATTTCATCCATTGGAGGATTGGTACCGGACATCTCACAGGTTGCCTATGGCAGCAGCAAGGCCGCCATCAACTACCTGACAAAATTAATTGCTGTACAAGAGGCTTCTCACCATATCCGGTGCAATGCTGTCTTGCCGGGAATGACCGCAACAGAAGCCGTTGAAAAGCATCTCTCTGGAGATTTCCGGAACCTGTTTCTTCGTCATATACCATTAAAGAAAATCGGATTGCCTGAGGAAATCGCTGCTGCTGTAGTCTATTTTTCCAGTGATGAATCCGCCTATACTACCGGACAAATTCTTGCCATATCCGGTGGCTTTGGTCTCGCCACACCCATTTATGGAGATATTACCGGCACAAAAACATCCCGCACTTGAAAAAGGATTGCTGTCTAAACTGAATATGCCTCTTATATAATCATAAAAAAAGTAACCAATGTTTCTTTGGTTACTTTTTTACTCTCTACTGTTCTGTAATCCTTGCAGCTAATTCTTCCAAGTACATCCACCTATCCATCTTTTCTTCCAATAGACTCTCTGCCGCTTCTTTGTCAGCCATAATCTGATTCAATTTTACAAAATCTGTTGATACTGCAGCCATTTCACATTCCAGTTTTTCTATTTTTTCTTCTAGTGCAGCAATATCGCTTTCAATGGTTTCATAATCCTTTTGTTCCTGATAAGTAAACTTTAATTTCTGAGGACCCTTGGGTTTTCCTTTCTTTTCTTTTACTTCGTTTTGGCTTCCAAATACATTTTTACCTTTGGCTCCACTTTCTCTATTTTGCTTCTCAACTTCTTCCTCTGCTTTTCGGATAGAATAATCGGTATATCCACCCTCATACTGTTTCAGCTTTCCACCTTCTTCAAAAGCAAAGATACGTTTCATAGTTCTGTCCAAGAAATATCGGTCATGAGAAACCGTAACCACAATTCCATCATATCTATCTAAATAATCTTCCAAAATGGTTAAAGTAGCAATGTCAAGATTATTGGTAGGTTCATCCAACAGAATAAAGTTAGGTGACGATGCCAAAACACGTAGTAAATTCAAGCGTTTTTTCTCTCCACCGGATAATTTTCCTATCGGACTATACTGTTTTTCTGCCGGAAACAAGAATTTCTCTAACATAGCAGAGGCAGATAATACACCATCCACCGTATGAATATATTCTGCTGTGTCTT
>JAZLEI010000065.1:0-28709 GCA_045615205.1 Acetatifactor sp. | reverse complement strand
TATCATCTCTGCAGAAGCGTCTACACCATAAACGGATTTCAGATGGGCGGAAATATCACGGGTGGTCATACCTTTGGCGTACATGGACAGCACCTGATCTTCAATGTTGGAAATATCCGTTTGGTTCTTTCTGACAATCTGTGGCTCAAACTCGCCCTTACGGTCTCTGGGAATATCAAGGTCAATATCTCCAAGAGACGATGTAACTGTTTTCTTACTGTAGCCGTTTCTGCTGTCATCCGTAGCCTTATTCTGATAGTCGTACTTGGAATAGCCCAGTTTCTGGTCCATTTCAGCCTCCAGCATGCCCTGAAGGGTATCGCTCAGTAAGTCCTTGAGCATTTCCTGTACATCATTGGCATCGGTTGGCTGGTAATGCTCCAGTAAACTGTTGATGAACGCTTTGCGTTCCGGTGAAAGTTTTCTTTGTCTTGCCATAAAAATATCCTCCTGGATTAATATTTATTTTAACATCAATCCAAGAGGATATATATACTACATATCTAGTTTACACAAAATTTTTTACAGTCTCAGTTTTTTTTACTTTCGCCCACAACATTTTTTGTACTTTTTACCACTTCCGCAAGGGCAGGGATCGTTAGGATATACCTTTGCTTCCTTCTTGATAGTGGTAGAAGACTTCTGCTCCTTGTAAAGAGCCTTTCTGGTCTCTTCATCAAAAATTGCAGCCCATTCTTCCAAACCATATAACCAGTCAGCCTCTGCAGCAACCATGTTCTTATATAAAAGTGCTTTATCAAATGCAAGACTAACCTCGGTATCCTCTTCCATCTCTTCGATAGGATTTGCTTTCTTCAAGCTGTCATTGATACCATCCAGGAAACCAACCATTGTCATAAGAGAAACATCATACTTATCTGCCAATTCCTTTACGGTTCCCTTTACTTCCTCATCCGGATTTGCTAATAACTGCTGATAAATTTCCTTTTCCTTCTGAAAGTATGCACCCCAGAACTGCTGAAGCTTGTCTCTTCCCAGCTCTTCATTATATGCAACTTCTCTCCACTGTGCTAATAAAGCCATTTCTAAATACCATACCTTTCTACTGCTTGTCTCATGCAAGCTCTTTTGCTTTCGGAATATAAACCATCCCTATACCACAATAGTATATAACAAAATCCTCATGAAAACAATAAAAAGGTGAAAAAAAGATGTATATTTTCAAAAAAACTTTCCCATACTAGTATTATCATTGGACCCCTCCTTTGATCTTACGGAAGATAAAAATAATACTTAAATCCTCCCCTTATCAAATTCCCGGGCTTATTGCAGATAGGTTCGGGAATTTTTGTTGCGTAAACTTCCGAAAAATGCTATTCTGATAAAAAACCAACTCACATTCGTAGCAGAAAGGATTTCTCATGAAAGATAATAAAAACACCAAGAAAAAATTTACCTCCAAACAGCTTGTGGCACTCGTCGGTGTATTTCTGTTGGTTGCTTTATATCTCGTCACTCTCTTTGTTGCCATCTTCAATCCGGATGGCTCCGGCAAACTATTTCAGGCCTGTCTGGTAGCCACTGTTGCCGTACCGGTACTTCTTTGGATATATATCTGGATGTATGGCAAGCTTACCAACCGCCACACCATTGCAGACCCGGATTATTTGAAAGATTTGAAATTGGACGATGAAGAAACACAAGGATAAATAACACTATGTAAATATGGACATCAATAAAAGGACTGTCTCCCTCTCAGGAAACGGTCCTTTCACATGCTATAGGTTCACACCCAACTTCTTTAATTCTTCCACTGCCTGTTCCCTGCTTCGAAATAAAATACCATGTATGCCTTCTGCCTCAGCACCCTTGATATTTTTCTCTGTATCATCCAGAAATACACATTCCTCTGCAAGTAAACCATACTTATTCAGTAACAATTGGTAAATAACAGGCTCCGGCTTCGTCAGCTTCTCCCGATAGGATAAGATACCCCCATCCATACCGGGCAAAAAATCTATCTCCGCTGCACAGTCCGTTTCTGCCTTTTGAAAAAAATTGGACAAATAATACAGTTTATAACCCTTATCCCTAAGCTCCTGCAACCATGCATCCACATAGTCATACTTGTGCAAAAGCCCTTCTACGCTTTCAAAGGTTCTGCGTATCACCGGTTCTAACTCCGGGTCATTGTTTACAAAGCCCTGTAGAATTTCCTCGAACGCAACTGCTCCTCTGTCCAACTCATTCCACACCGGGCTCAGTGCTGTTGCCTTCGCTAGGCGCTGTACCGTTTCCTCTTCATACCCAAAGCTTCTGTAAAAGCCCAAAAAATCAAAGGCTACCAATACATTTCCTATATCAAAGATAATATTCTTAATCATTATTCTCTACCATCCCAGCAGTATGTGCAAAGCTTGGAACGGTCGATACCTACCGCATCCATCATGTCATCCAAACGATGATATCTCAAGGTTGTAAAGTTCAATTTCTTACGAATACGCTCTACCATGTCCTGATACTCAGCAGTCTCCGGATTCACATAATCCTTCAGATCAATCTCCTTGCCTTCCTGCTCAATCTCCTTCAGCACTCTTCTGGTTATCAAATCCATCTCAGAAGAAGAACGTGAAAAATTCAAATACTTACAGCCATACATCAAAGGCGGACATGCCGGACGAATGTGTACCTCCTTGGCACCACTCTGATATAAAAATTCTGTAGTTTCTCCCAACTGCGTTCCTCTCACAATAGAATCGTCAATCAAAAGCAAACTCTTGTCCTGTATCAGATCGTGCACCGGTATCAGTTTCATCTTGGCAATCAGATTACGTTGTGTCTGTATGGTAGGCATGAAAGAACGTGCCCAGGTAGGAGTATATTTAATAAAAGGTCTGGAAAAAGGAATACCGGAACGGTTTGCATAACCAATGGCATGTGCCAATCCTGAATCCGGCACGCCAGCAACAATATCCGGCTCCACAGTATCTCTGTCCGCCAACTTGGCACCACAATTATACCGCATCTGCTCCACGCTCATTCCCTCATAAGAAGAAGAGGGATAACCATAATATACCCATAGGAATGTACAGATTTTCATATCCTTACCCGGCTGTACCAATGTAGTCATACTTTCCGGTGTGATTACTGCAATCTCTCCCGGTCCCAGTTCTTTTACATCCTGATAACCCAAATTCAAATAAGCAAAGCTTTCAAAAGCTGCACAATAAGCATTTTCCTTTCTGCCGATAGCAATGGGCGTACGTCCCATTCGATCTCTGGCCACATAAATCCCCTTAGGTGTCAACAGCATGATACTCATGGAACCTTCAATCAACTCCTGTGCATACTGTATACCTTCTACCAGATTTTCTCTCTGGTTAATAATAGCTGCTACCAATTCCGTAGCATTGATATCTCCACCACTCATTTCCAAAAAGTGTGAATTACCTTTGGCGAAAAGACCTTCCACTACACTATCCATATTATTGATTTTTCCCACTGTGGAAATTGCATAGGTTCCGTGATGGGAACGTACAAGCAACGGCTGAGGCTCATAATCCGAAATGCAACCAATACCCAGATTGCCCTGCATGGTATTTACATCCTTGTCAAACTTAGTACGAAAAGGTGAATTTTCAATATTATGAATCGCTCTGTCAAACCCCTTTTTATCACTGTGCACAGCCATACCTGCTCTTCTGGTACCCAAATGTGAATGATAGTCCGTTCCAAAAAACAAATCAAAAACACAATCCTCTTTTGATGCCACGCCAAAAAATCCGCCCATTTTCTTTTCCTTCCTTAACTATTCATCTTTCCTATAAATTCTCTCACTCTGGCATTGTCGGATGCAAAAATCTCCTCCGGTGTTCCCTGTTCCTGAATCACTCCCTGTTCCATGAAAATAATTCTGTCAGAAACTTCCTTCGCGAACTGCATCTCATGAGTAACAATAATCATTGTCATCTTCTCTTTTGCCAGTTCTTTAATAACCTTTAATACTTCTATGGTAAGCTCCGGGTCAAGTGCAGAGGTCGGTTCATCAAAAAACAATATCTTCGGTTGCAATGCTAATGCTCTGGCAATGGATACTCGCTGTTGCTGACCACCGGAAAGCTGGAAGGGATAGGCATCTGCTTTATCCTCCAGTCCCAACTGCTTCAACAGCTTGTTCGCACGTTCCTCTGCTTCCTTTTTGGAAATTTTTTCTACACTAACGGGAGCATCGATAATATTTTTCATCACTGTATAGTGTGGAAATAAATTAAAATTCTGAAAAACCAGTCCGAAGCATTTTCTGATTTTCTTTAGCTGTACCTTAGATGCATATGTACAAGGTTCTCCGGCAGCCGCCGTTTCCCCCATATAAATCAATTCTCCGCCATCCATTGTTTCTAATAGAGTGGCACAACGTAACAGAGTGGATTTCCCGGAACCGGAAGGACCGATAATGGAAATCACTTCTCCCTCCTCTACTGACAGGGAAATATCCTTCAAAACATCTAAGCCCTCAAAGCTCTTTTTTAAGTGATTGATTTCTAACAGCTTCATAAATACCTCCTGTCATACTAACGATAATAAGACAGCTTCTTTTCTATCTTTTCCATCACTGTTGCTACCAACAGATTAAATACATAATAAAATACACCGGCTGCCATCAAAGGCATGATATTGGCCTTTGCCGCACTGATTTCTTCTGCCACGGAAAACATTTCTGCTAAGGATATGGTAAATGCCAGAGAAGTATCCTTCACCAATGTAATGGTCTCATTGGTCACAGGAGGCAATACTCTTTTAATCACCTGAGGCAAAACAATCTTAAAGAATGTCTGAACCTTGGTATATCCCAATACTGTTGCTGCTTCATACTGCCCCAAAGGAATCGCTTCAATACCTGCACGATAAATCTCTGCAAAGTATGCTGCATAATTAATTACAAAGGCAATGATTACTGCCGGGAAACGATATCCGGTACCCATTCGCAGTCCGAATACATAATAAGGTCCGAAGTACACTACCATAATCTGCAGCATAAGCGGGGTTCCACGCATAATAGAAATATACGCCTTGGTAATCGTACGCAATATCACACTTTTTGACATACGTCCAAAAGATACCACCATTCCTAAGGGCATGGAAAATAACAGCGTCAGCATGAAAATCTCCACTGTCACCAAAAAACCTTCTGATAATTGTACAATCATGGACCAAATATTCATATACGGTAACCAAACCTTTCCCTATCTATCATACGTAAAACAAAGGAAGGGCTGCTACATTTTGCAGCAACCCTCTAAAAGCTATTTGCCGAGACAAACACTATCGGACAATCCCCATTCTTCGGCAATCTTCATGAATGTGCCGTCTGCAACCATTTCATTTAAAGTCTTCTGAACGGTATCACGAAGCTCTGTATTTCCAAGCAAGAATCCAACACCATACTGTTCGGTTGCCAGCTTCTCTTCTAACATTACATAAGCTCCTGCTTCTCTCTGCTCAATCTGGTATGCTGCAACACCGATATCAATAGCAACTGCTTCTACTGCACCCTGCTCCAAATCCATAAAAGCAGTGTTGTAATTTGCATATTCTACCAAATCCGCAAAGGAATCTCTAAGTGCAATATTCTCTGTATTCTCTTCATCATTCAAAGCTGCCAAAGCAGAAGAATCTTTCTGTACTGCAACAATCTTTCCGGCCAAATCTGCCTTAGTCTTAATGCCGGAATCTGCTGCCACTACGATAACCTGACTGTTATCTACATAAGGTTCGGACCAGGTATACTGTGTCTCTCTGCCATTCATGGTAAATCCGTTCCAGATACAGTCAATAGCTTCTGATTCCAGTTCCATATCCTTGGAATTCCAATCGATAGGCTGCTTTACCAGTTCCCAATCGTTTCTCTTTGCCACTTCTGCAGCCAAATCCAAATCGAAACCTACGTACTCGCCATTGTCATCACGATATCCGTAAGGCGGAAACTCTGCGTCAAAACCTACGATAAAGGTATCTGCGGAATTGTTCTGTCCGCAACCGGTCAGCATGCCTACAGACATCATGCCGACTAATAATAATGCTACTAATTTTTTCATAATATCTCCTCCTCGCCGCAAGCCAGCTTTTTTGTTTCATCACTTTAGCACAATGGCTTGTCAGACTGAATGTATGTTATCATAACCCTTGAATAATGTCAACCCAAAGTCGCTCTCATCGCACCCATTCGCCTCTGCGGAAGACTCGTTTTTCAACGCTTTTGTTTCTCTGCAATCTCCAATCGCATCAATACTTCATCCCGATATTCCGGATATGTATGAGCAATTTCCATCACCTCATTTTTTGCAGATTTCAGGATTTCATTATTGTATTCTATTTGCTTACGAAGTGCCTGTCTGCGAATAATGAGCTCATGTCGCATCTCTACCAATTCCTTACGGTCTAACAAAGCTTCCACTCTGGCGGTAAACTTCTCCGGATATCTGACACGATATCGGGAGAGCTGTTCCGTCAACAGCTTCACATAATACTCACGCTTTGCATCTGCTTCTGCATACTGCTTGCGTTCTTCCTTCTCCTGCTGATACTGTGCATACTGCTTTTCCAGACTTTTACAATTCTTCACCTGATACTTCAGATACAAATAATTCAGCAAATTCGTATTGTTTACATATTTAATCTTTACCTTATTCTGTAGCTGTATCAGACGATTGTTGGCTTTTTCCACTCTTACCAATTCCTTCTTTGCATCCATATGCTTGACCCAAATCACCGTAAGAGCTATGGCCACGGATACAATGGCTATAAAATATCCAATCTGCGTATCCATTTGAAAACCAAACTGTAGAATCGCCAGCACCAACACGCATGCCACCAATGCTGCTACGAAAATAATCAGCATTCCTCGCAGATTATCCATCATCTCCAGTAGTTCTTCCTTACGATAGCTATATGCATGCCGCTCTCTGGAAAGTCGCTGCATATCCTGTTTAATGACACCGCCATACTGTTCTGCATCCTTCAGCTTGCGTATAGCCCCCTCCAGTTCATCTTCCTTTTCCTGCATACGATTAAACACAGAATCCGGCATCCTATCCTTCTTTTCCAGATAATCCTTTCTCTCCTGCTCCACAATTCGTAAGCGGTTCGCCGCAGCCACCAAAGTTTCCTGCTCTCCCTCCGGCAGTGCTTCTATCTCTTCCGTATCCGTCAGATATGCTGTAACCAACGCATACTCCCCACTTAACAATTCCAGTTCTCGTCCTGCCTCTTCCATCTGTTCCAGACAACTGTCTACATACTGGGTTCTCTCCGCCATATCCGCAAAATCCACACCATCTCTGGTATAAACTATTTCATCCCAGTTTTCTTCTTCCACACGATTTCTTTTTCGCTTGAAAAGTTTCTCCCAAAAACTCATCGTCTATACTCCTCTTTCAAAGCATCCACGATTTGAACACTTTCTTCATAGTACATATACTTATCGCCTACTGTTCTCCACTTGCGCATGTTTTTCAAGCCGGCATATTCACGGGTCTCTTTCCACTGTTGTTCCAGTGCCTCCATTCTCTGCTCCACTTCCAAAGTAATCTCATAGCTCTCCGGATACTGTGCCACCAGATTCACATACTCCTGCTCGGAAAGCTCCATCCTTTTGGCAAAGAAGAAGCTCTGTAGCGCCCCCCTATCTCTTTTCAATTCATAAGATCGGTGAAAATCATTGGCTGCCTGTTTGTAGAACAGCATTCTGGTATATACCACACCTCTGTTATAATACAAATCTGCCAACACAGAAGCTTCCTTTGGATGATTCACCCCGGCATCCTTCATATCCAGTATCAATCCCTTATAAGCCTCCACTGCTGCTACATATTTCTTCTTTTCTACCAAGTAATCGATTTGCAGCTTTTGCTTTTCATAAGCCGTCAAGCCGGAGCCCATACGCACGGTGTTCTCTACCTGTCGAACCACAGACTGCTCAAAAAAGCCCACATACTCCAAAATTGTTGTTACAAATACACTGAGTGCACCTTTTTGATGCACCATAGGGTGTAACACCTTAGCCAATTCCGGCACCTGACAATCTGCTCCGATAAACTGTAACATCCTGTCAGTCATAATCTCCGTTCCTATCAGGAAAGCATACTCCTTCATGCAAAAGACAAGCTCCTCCATACAATACACCGAAAGCTCCAGGCGTTCAAAATAATATGCATTTTTCGAATAAATCCCAAGACATGCTCTTGCCTTCATCATTCCCTCACCTATTCATAAAGTGTTATTTCATGCTTCCACTTTGTTTCTGTCGGAGTTCTGAAACATCCAAAGCCCAGATCCTCCGCCTCTACACATAATACATTCTCGCTCAGTAATGTAAAGTGCAAATATACTCGGGTACTCTCCCCTTCTTTTAATCCGAGACCTTCCAAGGGTATCTCTATCCGCTTTACCGCAGTATGAATAAGCGGTGTTACCACCAGCTCCAACACATTCTCATCCTGCAGATAGACTTCACATTCATAATCGATTTCAAACCAGTCGATACCAGCATCCAACAATGCAAAGTAAGCTTCCTCGCCCCGCTTCAGCACCTTCATTCCGATGTTTGCCTTTAGCTTATCACTTCCCAAAAAGACATGCTGCTTTCCGGCATCACTGGTTCGCATTTTTTCCTGCAAACAAAAGCAGGCTCCCTTGCTGTATAAATTATTTCCCTGAAAAACTCTCCGGCCGTCACACAGATATTTCAGTGATTCCTTCATCCAGCCACCGGCAAATCTCTCACCGATTAAGTAAACCGAAGAAATCCTTTCCTCACCGAATATTTCCCGAGCCAGTTCCAACAGCTCTATATCTTCTCCCCGAAAAGAATATTCTTCTCCGGAAATATAAACTACAATGGGCGTGGTATTTTTATTATTCTCCAGTCGCAATAGCTTGAGACCGTTTCCCCGATAATCCAACAGTACTGAGCCATATAACCACAAATCAGAAGGTTGATAGAGCATATAACTGTAATAACTCTCCCGATAGTCCTGCATGAAAACTTCCGTATTTTTCAAGCCCAGCCCGTTCTTTACAATCTGCAGCACCTCTTTTGCCCGCTCGGAAAGCTCCTCACAGGTAAACATCAGTGACTGTATCTTATCCAATGAAGAGATGCCGGACAACAGCCCCAAACTACGCTTGATAAAAAGTGTTAAAAGTGCTTCCGGCTCATAGCTCTTTCCTTCCACCTGAATCAATTCTCCTGCCAACGCCAGCTGCCAGAGATTGTCTATTAATATCCCCTGCTCCGGATACTCCTCATAATACCGAAGGGCATCCTTTCCAAATAACCACTGATTCAAGCCACATTTCTTACATAACACCGTAGGAATATCGAAATTCTCCTCCCCGGCTACCGAAGCAACCGTTTCTACCTTTCCCTCTTCATTTATATAGGAATAACTAATCTGGGAACAGATGTTAGCCAAATCATACCCTATAATCAGTTTATCATCTCTCGTATTCATCAACACCGTTCCCACCTCCGTTACTTTCTTAATTCAAACAAAGTCTGATTGAAAAACTCTCTCTTATAATATTCCTCCAGCAAGGTATCAAAGGTATTATAATCCTGCAGAGCCTTGCTCATGACGATATCGTTTATAGCACCGTATCTTCCTACAGACTCTTCTCCCGGATTTTCTGTTCTGTGACAAACACCGCTCTGGGTCAGCTTCTCTTCCCCAGCCTGTTCCTCCACGATATAGTATTGCAGGCTTTCTCCAAAGAAAAGGACAAATTCCTTGAAATAAACACCACCCATAACGGCCTGCATATTTTCTGTCATATACTCCCCGACCTCTTCATTTCCCTTCATAATCAGGTAATGGATCTTGGGCTGTGCTCCTGCAGCGGCATGGTATTCCACAATGGTTTTGTCCGTAAACCGCAGAGCCTTCCTGCTATAGCGTTTCAAATCCTGGAAGCAGTTCAGACAGATACCTTCCTGCACCAGACTATCCAGAAAATCACCTAGCACTTTTTCATCCTCTCTGCTGATTTCCTGTTGGTTCTCAGCATAATACTTTAGGTAAGCCAGCTTGCAAACCTTTAATACACTATGCCCTTCCTCCGCCATACGGCAAATCTCAGCCAGCATACTGTGCTGCATGATGGTATCATCCACAAAGAAATCATAGCAATTTTTAGCCAGATAAGCCTCCTTTACCTGACTATCCGGTTTTCCCTGCACATATTCCCTAAAGATTTCATCCTGTTCCCCTACAAAATAACCGGTGAACAGCATTTGTATCAAAATCCGCTCGCAGAAGGCATTTCTGTCGAAGCTGAAGCTCTTGGAAGCTTTCCAGATATTGCGCAGTTCTCTGGACATTCCCTGATAATGCATCATCAGATATTGCAGAGTAGAGCTACTGTATCTGGATTTTACAAACAACCGATAGGCTGCCCGTAAAATACCTTCCACATATTCATAATCACGTATATCAATGGCTACCTCCAGCAGACGCAACAAAATCTTTTCATCAATGGCCACATCTCCATAAAGGTTCATCCAGTCACAAGCCTTGTCAATATGACCACAGAGCACCATGTAACGGATGATTTCACCTCTCTGTACGGCATTCAAACTCCTACCGCTTAAATTTCCCAAATACTCTACCAGATGCTTCTTATCGTCCTTGTTATAATAATACCAGGCAATTTTAACTACTAACTCCCCCTTAAGCTTCTTGGGGGTAT
The DNA here is from genome assembly GCA_045615205.1 of Acetatifactor sp. GTDB lineage: Bacteria > Bacillota > Clostridia > Lachnospirales > Lachnospiraceae > Acetatifactor. Next base: position 18,002 of record JAZLEI010000065.1, on the reverse strand, counting down.
AGGGATACTTCAAAAGACGCATCCAACGATACAAATCCTTAGTACCGACTTCCACTGCATCGCCTCTTGTTTCCTGCATATAAATATCCAATGCCAGATTCTTGGTTACAAATGCAGCCACTCTCTCAGCCAGCTTCTCCGGTGACATAAGCTTTTCGGTGGTATACTGTACATTCTTTACCAGACGGTGTCCCTGCTGATTTTCAAATAATATCAGTGTATCATTTCCATACAGGGGTACCCACACCCGGTCTCCTATTACACTATAAATACTTTCCTTCAAATGGTTAGGCTGACAAACCACAACACTACGAATTCCTGTTTGCTCCAGTTGAATTTCATGTGCAAACAAAATAGTATCTAATACTTCTGCCAAATCCTCATCAATCATGACATCTGTCAAAAACAGCTTGTACAAATACGCCAAATGACGGTTTACATGTCCCTTTAACAGCTGTTCCCGAACAAACAGTTCTATTCTGGGACGATAGCTCTCATAAATATCCTTCATCTCCCTGGCACGTTTCACGATATAATACAGCAAATACGCGTTATGCTGATAATCCAGATTGGTCTGATAGGTAAAATAGAGCAATACTCTCTTGGGAATTTCCGGTTCCTGCTGCAAATCCAGAGACAGCATAAAATACTCATACAAATTGGTTATACGCAGTTCTTCTGTAACACCCTTCTCGAACCACTCATAATACTCTTTGCCGGTTTTATTTCCCTTAATAAGTAAAGTACAGATTTCCTTCAAAATCCGAACATCCTTTTTCTGTCTGTAGCAGAAAACCAATAGCTGATACAGAAGCGGCTGATACTCCTTCACCCTGTCCATCAGATACAGCACCTGCTCTACCAACTCCGCACTAATCAAAACCTTCTTCCTGCCATAGTTGAGAACCTGTATCTCGAATCTTCCCAGCTTCCGAAGCAATGTGGCATTATTATTTAATAACTGCAAGGCTTCCACATACAACAACGGACTGTGACAACCATTCTCAAACTGTTTCTCCAAAAACTCCCACTTCGTGGCCACATCCCTGTCAACTTCCTCATTTAAAAACAACAATAACCACGCTACACGCCAGTCTTCTCCACACTCCCTGTATATCTGCAATACCTGTCTGCCGATTTCCTTTGTATAACCGGGTTCCTGCTTTAACAAGGTATTCAAATAGAGATAATAAGCCTCCAGTGCCGGCTCTGCTTCCTCACTCAAAAGCTCGCCCACATGCTCCAGCACCCATCCGGCCTCATTGAAGTACTCCTTGGTAATCAACTGATGTGCCTGATACAAACGTATCACTGCATCCTTCTCATCTAAGGTCAGCAATCGTTCTACGATACGGTTGGTATCTTTAATCCAGACTGCAGAATTTATCTTTTTCAAACGCAATGCCTGATACAAATTCATCAACTTGAAAATATTCTTTTCTTTTTCCACATGGTAAGCATAGTCTAGAGAATGCCTTCTTCCTACAATTACCAAAACCGGTATCTGCAGGCTCACATACGCATTCCGCAAATATACCATTCCATAATTTTTTCCTGCATGCAGGAGTGTTTCATCTATGTATACCGGAAGTGCATAACGATTGCCCAGAAATGCATCATCCGTTATCAAATTCTTTTCCACAAAAAGGAAGTCACCTTCCGTCCAGACCTCCAGATAGGTATAGCCCCAGCCATTCCGAAAAATGTTCAACACTGCTTCTACTACACCCTGCGGATTCTCCACCTGCAATTGAGGCTCTGTGATCACATACTCCACCGGTTGCTTCTTCCCTGTGGCTATGAGGAATTCTTCCATGTTCTGCTCATTACCATCCTGCACCGACAGTCCCTGATAAAGCATATTTGTCTGGGAATCAGCAGTCTTTAATAAATGCATAAAGGCGGGTGAATAATAAAAGCGTACCGCTTCCTTCCAGTTACTCTTAGCCAGATTAGTAAAATGAAACAAATTCTTCACCGGACCGATAGAGGACTGGGGTATTGTATGTACTACCTTTACCACATAAGGCAGATAATACTCTCCCTTATTGCTCACTACTACGAACTCTCCCTTGGTCACTTCGCCTTCTTCCATCCACTCTCCGTGGAAGCAAAAGCTAATGACCTCCTCATTGCCGGAAAACTCCTTCGTCAGGCACTCCATACGGGGGTCTGTAGTAGTAATATAGCCCATCGTATACTTGCCTTCGGATGCAAAAATCGTGAAGTTTCCTTCATAAACCTCACCCTTTTGCAACTCTATTTCCAATTTTGCACACGAAAAGTCCAAAGAACCTTTTTCGTAATCATATGTACCATCTAAAATCTGTTCCACAACCTCTCGCATACAATATCACCTACTTACCAGCTCATTTTATACCTCTTCCACCCTTTTCCAGTCGAAAAGGACAAGATACACCACTATTACTAAGTATACCATGTGAGTGCTTTCAAGGCAAACAATTCTTCGAAAAAAGTGGTGCATTCCGCACCTCGGAATACACCACCTGTATCTTTATTCATTCACATATTTCTTTACAGTAGCCGCAACCGCTCCTACACCTGTAGAAAGCTCTGCAAAATACTTCTTCACCAGGTCAGCCAGACCTACTTCGAACAGGTTCACACCGAAAATCTTTTCATTGCGAAGCAATTCATCCAGCTTGGACAAATCCTTCGGTTCCTCGCTCAGCTTGTAATCTGCCACATAAGGCATTACCGTATCCAACAGCGGATCGGAGCTGGGTTCGAAGGCATTGCCCTCATCATCCACTGCCATGAGATAACGAAGCCAGCCTGCATACACCAAAGGGATCAGCTTCAGGGATGCCACCTCCAGTTCTTCACTGGCTGCATAAGCCTTAACGGTTTCTCCGAAACGGATTGCCAGCTTCTGAGAGGTATCTGTAGCAATACGCTGAGGAGCATCCGGCATAAACGGATTCGGAATACGGCTGTTTACTACTTCGTCAATAAACTTCTTCGGGTCAATGATGCCGGGATTTACGACTACCGGAAGCCCTTCTTTATAGCCTACGATTTCCACGAACTTCTTCAAATCCGGGTTCTGCATTTCTGCAGAAATCAAAGTATATCCTAACAGACATCCATACACTGCCAGAGTGGTATGAAGAGGATTCAAACAGGTACAAACCTTCATCTTCTCCACCTTATCTACGGTTTCTCTATCGGTAAAGATAAGTCCACCCTTGTCCCAGGCACTCTTTCCATTGGGGAACCAATCTTCTATTACCAGATATTCACATTCCTCCGCATTTACAAAAGGAGCCACATAGGTATTTTTAGAAGTAATCACTGCATCCAGTCCATCGATACCGTCTGCATTCAGCATTTCCTCTACCTTTTTGTCCGGACGAGGGGTAATCTTGTCAATCATGCTCCAAGGGAAGGAAACTGCCTGTGCATTACGCACATACTCTGCGAAGCCCTTGTCTGCCACACCGTTTTCTACCCACTTATCTGCAAAGGCAAACACTGCTGCTGCCAACTTGTCACCATTGTGGGAACAGTTATCCATACTTACCATAGCAATAGGTAATCTGCCCTTTTCATATCTGGTATAAAGCAGAGATACTACCTTACCCAGATAGCTGGTCGGCTTCGCCGGACCGTTTACGAAATCTGCCTCAATGGCAGGAAGTACATTCCCCTTTCCATCCACCAGAGAATATCCCTTTTCGGTAATGGTAAAGCTGGCCATCTGTAAGGATGGATTAGCAAAGATATCCTTTAAGCGACCATACTGTGCTTCGTTTTCACTATCCAAAACCAAAGACTCCATGATACTGCCTACGATAGTCTTTTCTACAGTATTATCTGCCTTTAAGGTAGCCAAAATACCCAGATTGTCATGAGGCCAGTACATCTTCTCGATAATTTCATAATCATAACCTTCTGCAGCAATCAGACCGGTATCAATCACACCCTGATTCAACAGATTCTGTACCACATTTGCCTGAAAAGCACGGAAAATATTGCCGGCTCCGAAATGTATCCAGGTAGGATTGTTCTTTGTGTTTTCTGCTACCTTATCAAAATCAAACTCCGGCAGGCTATAGCCTGCATTCAGGAAATCCTGACGATGCTCTTTCAAACTCTTTAAAGTCAATTCCATTATTTTCTCTCCTCGCTCTTGCAAATCGCTTCCCACAAACCATTCAGATAAGTTGCACCCAACGCTCTGTCATACAGACCATATCCAGGCATAGCCACTTCATCCCAAATCATACGACCATGGTCAGGGCGGATTGGTCCGGTGAAGCCAATGTCATAAAGAGCCTTCATGATTTCATACATATCGAAGGTACCGTCACTGGAAAGATGTGCAGCCTCCTCGAAGTTCGTAGGAGTGATAAACTTAAGGTTACGCACATGTGCAAAGTGTACTCTGCCCTTCAAAGACCGAATCATATCCGGCAAATCATTCTCTAAGTTTGTACCATAAGAGCCGGAGCAGAAGGTCACACCATTATGCGGGTTGTCCACCATCTTCATCATACGAAGGATGTTTTCCTTGTTGATGATAATACGAGGCAGACCAAATACACTCCATGCAGGGTCGTCCGGATGAATCGCCATGTTGATATCGTACTTATCACAAACAGGCATAATTCTCTCCAAGAAATATTTTAAGTTCTCGAAAAGCTTCTCATCAGTCACATCCTTGTACATTTCAAAAAGCTCTTTTACTCTTGCCATACGCTCAGGCTCCCAACCGGGCATTACGGTACCATTCATATCGCCTGCGATAGACTCAAACATCTTTTCCGGATTGATAGCATCTACCGCTTCCTGCGTATAGGCCAAAACAGTAGAACCATCCGGACGCACACGAGCCAACTCTGTTCTGGTCCAGTCAAATACGGGCATAAAATTATAACAAACCATATGAATATCAGCCTGTCCCAATCTCTCCAAGGTAGTAATATAGTTCTCAATATACTGTTCTCTATCCGGAGTACCTACCTTAATAGCATCATGAATATTCACACTTTCAATACCGATTAATTTCAGTCCGGCATCCTCGATTTCCTTCTTCAGTGCGAGGATATCCTCCATCTCCCAAACTTCTCCGGGAGCAGTTCCGTAAAGGGTTGAAATTACACCTTCCACACCGGGAATCTGTCTGATTTGTTTCAGGGTTACGGTATCGTACTTGCTGCCGTACCATCTCAATGTCATCTGCATAACTGTTTCCTCCTGTTTTCTACTGTTTTTGTTGTTCCTTTATTCTACATCTTGAGCAATTTTCGGAGCCCTCATCCTTTTCCAAGTCTCCTCCTTTTCTGCTCTTTGATAATAGTTTACCATATTTAATTTGCTTGAAAACCACAAATATTGCTTGAAAACATGCAAAAATTGCTGTATATATAAATTATAGGACACTATCCTATATTATTCGCTCTTTTGGGAACTTATAAACCCTATTTGCAAGGAGAACTGCATGAAAAACACAAAAATCAAAATGCTGGAAGCTACCGATGAACGTCAGTATATGATTCATGAAAATTACGAAGTATATGAAAAACAAGGAGCTCCTATCGGTGCAGCTGCTTTTCATTATCACAACTTCTATGAAATTATTTACGTTTTAGAAGGAGAGTATTCTTCTTTGTTGGAAAATCAAATGTATCATTTGCGAAAGGGTGATTTTTTACTGATTGATGCAAATATCATGCATCGCTATCACTATGAAGAAAAAAAGCATGATGACTCCCGCCGTATCATTCTTTGGATTACGAAAACCATGTTGGAAAAGCTTTCCGATGGTGCCATGGACTTGTCAGCCTGCTTTCGTAGCAGGGATACCAACGCTTACCACTTTCCTGTTTACTATGAAGAAATGCTTCGAGGTTACCTGATGAAGCTGGCTATGTCGGAATTAATAGAGGGACAACTTCCCGGTTCAAAAGAGGTAATGGACAGAGGCTATCTGACATTATTTTTCAGCTATTTGAACCTACTGTGTAGCCGCCGGGAATATTTATTCAAAGAAGAGGAAACCATTTCTCACCCTTTGGTAGAAACCGTTTCCTCCTATATCGATGCACATATTCAAGAAAGTATTACCGTAGACGAACTGGCTCGTCAGGTGCATATGAGTAAATATCACTTTCTGCGTAAATTCAAGGACTTAACAGGGGTCACTGTTCACACCTTCCTGACCAACAAGCGCCTTATCCATGCTGCGGAAGGACTGCGTAGCGGTAAGGGCATCAGTCAGGTGTATCAGGAAGCCGGTTTTTCCGACTACTCCTCCTTTTTGAGGAACTTCAAAAAAACCTTCGGGGTGTCACCCGGTAAGTATCATGAGGTGTATTAAGGCTATAGCATGAAGGGCAGAGCCTTCATGAAGGCTCTGCGATACGACTGACACCCACGTAAATATCAGACACCTCATACCAGGTTGCGTAGTCGGTTACTCCTGTCTGGGGCAGATTAAACACTCCCTGGAATACCCGGATGGCCTCTGCAGTAGCCGGACCATAAATACCATCCGCTGTTATAGTCGGAATGGCCGGGTAATTTCGTGCGATTCTGTTTAACTGATTTTGTAACTGGCGCACCTTATCCCCGGAAGAACCGATGGTCAGGTCATACCCCGGATAGGAGGAGGGCACTCCGGAAATAGCTTGTGCCGTATTGATGTAAATATCATTGCCATAATAATAGCGCAGGATTTCAATCGCCGAGTACCCTTCATCTCCCAAATATCTGGATCCCCATTGACTCAATCCATTGCAAGTCACACGCTCTCCGTCACAATAAGCTGCCAGTATGGGCTGCCTTACCCCCGGTCGGGACAAATAATTAGCAAATACATTGTCCACCAAAACATCTATATTCTCATAAATATTTCTTCCATAAATCCATTTCTGGTCATAGGCTGTGGAAGAGGTAATGGTAAAATCGTATCCCTGATTCCTGTACCATTCCGTATATACTCTGTTCAAAGTAAAAGACATAATCGCCAAAATATTCGCATATAGTGCAGACTCCGGCCAAGTAGCATAAATTTCACAGGAGGCTACATTCTTAATATAATCCTTGTACCGTACCCAATAATTCGGTGCAGTGGAATCTGTCGGCACTCCGTCATGTACGATGACATACTCCGGTATCACCACCCGGCTCAAAACGATTTCTCCGGTTTCTGCCATGGGCTTGATTTCATCCTCGGGTATTTTCGGTGGATATTCCCCGAATAGAGTGTGCACCGGTATTACCACGATACGTTCTTCCTCCTGTGTTAACTCCACCGGTTGCATTCTGATCTGCTGCAGTGCCAATCTGTCCGGCAGCACTTCTGTTCCGCTTATCAGTACCGGTTCATACCCCGGTGCCTCAACCGTAATATTATAATCCGTGTATGGTTGTACCGAAGAGGGTACTTGCGAATAATCAAAATTCGGTGCAGTTAATTGAATCACTCCTGTTTCTCCGGAGCGGTCCGTTGTTCCCGAAAAAATCGGTAATGATGGCTCCTCCGTGTATGCTATGGTTACTGTTGCTCCCACTATAGGTATATATGCCACGCTGGAGATTACACTGATGCGTAGCTGTCCATACTGCTGTTGATTGTTGATGTCCATATTTTTTCCCTTTATAGGCCTTTATGGATAATATATGCGTAAAAAAATATTTTGACACAAAGAAAGGTGCATGCCACTCCCGGCACACACCTCTCACTGTTATTCTACATATCTCTATTTTGCTAACATCATCATGATTTCATTGCTTCTGGCAACAAACTTCGTCATAGCCTCCGGAGACAATGGCTCATGCTGCAGCTTTGCCAAGTCGTAGAGCTGCTCAAAAATCATAGCAGTATTTTCGCCATCCTGATTTGCCACTACATACTCTACCAAAGGATGATTAGCATTGAGCACTAAAGTCTCACCATCGCCACCAAATGCACTCATGTCCATACCTGGCATTGCATACATCTTCATCATATCCTGCATACGTCTGCTCTCTTCGGAAAGGGTAATTACAGAAGCAACCTTCTTATTCTTCAGCTTCTGCAACTTCACATTCAGCTTGTCGTTTTTCAGAGCCTTCTTCATCTTTTCACAAAGTGCTGTTGCCTGCTCCTCCAGTTCCTTCTCTGCCTTCTTGGAAGTCTTAGACTTGAAGGTATCCGTCAGATCTGCATCAATACGCTGGAACTTGATACCCTCATTCTTACTCTCCAGCTGGGAAATAAAGGGCTGGTCGATATTGTGGGTTAAGATAACTGCATCCATCTTTGCAGCCTTAAACATATTGATATACTGTCCCTGCTGCTTTTCGTCGGTAACATAGTAAATAACCTTTTCCTTCTTTTCTTCCTCAGCATCCTCTGCCTCTATCATTTCATCGGTTACTACCTCAGCTTCTACCTTTTCACCGTTTTCGTCCACAGCGTTCTCTTCGCTGTCCATAGGCTTGATTTCCAAGCACTCAGGCAAGGTCAAATATTTGCCATCCAAATTCTTAAACAGAATGTAATCGTTCATCTTCTCACAGAACTTATCATCCTTTAAACAACCAAACTTAATGAAAGGACTGATATCATCCCAGTACTTGTCGTACTCTTCCTTCTCAGTCTTGCACATACCGGAAAGCTTGTCTGCTACCTTCTTGGTTATATATTCTGAAATTTTCTTTACGAAGCCATCGTTCTGCAAAGCACTTCTGGAAACGTTTAGCGGCAGGTCAGGACAGTCAATCACGCCCTTTAACAAAAGCAGGAACTCCGGAATAACCTCTTTGATATTATCTGCGATAAATACCTGATTGTTGTACAGCTTGATAATACCTTCAATAGATTCATATTCCATATTAATCTGCGGGAAGTATAAAATACCCTTGAGATTAAAAGGATAGTCCATATTCAAGTGGATCCAGAACAAAGGCTCCTTGTAATCCTTGAATACCTTACGATAGAACTCCTGATATTCCTCCTTGGTACATTCATTGGGATGCTTGCTCCAAAGAGGTCTGGTCTCGTTCATGAGCTCCGGACGCTTCTTAATTTTCAGCTTTTCCTCGTCCTCTTCCTTCTCCGGCTTGATTACCTCTACCACTTCATCGGTATCCAGCTTCTCATCCACACCGATAGTCTGGGTATCTGTAGAATTTGCCTTGGACAAATAAATCTCTGTAGGCATGAAAGAGCAGTACTTCTTAATCACTTCTCTGGCTTCATACTCATTACAGAATTTCAGACTGTCTTCGTTCAGGAACAAGGTAATCGTAGTACCTACCTCTGCCTTGTCACCGTCCTCCATGGAAAATTCTGTACCGCCATCACATTCCCAATGCACCGGTGTAGCACCTTCTTTATAAGAAAGGGTATCGATGTGTACCTCATTGGCTACCATGAATGCAGAATAAAAGCCCAAACCGAAATGACCGATAATCTGGTCAGAATTGCTCTTATCCTTATATTTTTCGATGAAGTCTGTTGCACCGGAAAAAGCGATCTGATTGATATACTCATCCACTTCCTCTGCAGTCATACCCAAACCATTATCCTTAAAGGTCAAGGTCTTATTCTCCGGATTTACAATCACCTCAATCTTTGCCTTATAACCATCCGGCAAGGTGTACTCACCCATCATATCCAATTTCTTCAGCTTAGTTACTGCATCACAACCATTGGAGATTAACTCTCTGTAAAAAATGTCATGGTCGGAATACAACCACTTCTTGATGATGGGAAAAATGTTTTCACTGTTAATTGACAAACTACCGCTTCTAGCTGCCATAAAATCACTTCCTTTTCTTTACTTAACTTATACTTTGGGAATCTACTCTCCCAATTCCTCATAAAAACAAGTTTAATTCGGTCTTCCATAAAAGTCAAGACAAAATTAGCACTCAAACAAGTTGAGTGCTAATACCCTTCCGAAAACGCTCATATTTACTGGGTTTTCCCAGCATTCTTCTTTTTCTAAAATTTTTGTAAACAGCCTATTTGGCAGGAAAATATTCTTCATATACCTCAAAAAAGCTCTCCGTTTTGATCTCTGAGCCTTCCGGCAGTTCTATCTCTTCCCACAAATCATCATTCAGCTTTCTGGCCAGTTTCTTCACAAAAGCATCATACTCCTGTCCAAATGCCTGATTCTTTCTCTTCTCAATCAGTACCAGCTTGTTGGCATCCGTCTGTTCTCTGTCAAAGGTACTGGTACATTTTAGTAAATAATATCCCTGAGCTGTTTCAATAACCGGACTGATTTCATCGGTCTGAAGACGAAATGCAACGTCTTCGATAGCCTTGTCCATTTCACCCTTTTGGAAGGTAATCTGTCCTTCCTCGGCTTCATTGTATTTGCCTACCATCTCGGTAAAGTCCCGTTCACCTGCCAGCACCATCTCCCGGATTTCCTCCATTTTGGCCAAACTCTCTGCCTGGGTCTTCTCCGTATAAACAATCACATTCCCTCTGCCATCTGAAGTTTGCTTCTTCATCATAATCTGCTCTACCGTCACTGCTCGGGCTTCATCGTCACTGATTTCCGGATTGACCTGAGCAATAATCTGCTGATACACCTTATCTGCCAGCGTATACTCTGTATACAACTGCAATACCATCTCCTCCGTTACATTCAGCTGTGTGATTTCAGCCTCCGATAAGGAAGAAAAATAAGCACGGGCTGCCTGCTCCAGCTTTCTGCTTTCTACCTCTGTCAGCTCTACTCCCTTTTCCTGTGCCAAAAGGTAAACTGATTTCATTTGTGCAATCTTTGCCAGAACAATCTCCTTCATATTTTCCTCAAAGGAGGTTCCTTCATAAGTCACATCCCAAATTTGCGAACCAAACACGCCTTCGTAGCGATTTTTCGTATTGGTCAGATAAAGCCTATACTCCGGTAAGGTACAGGAAACCTCATCAATTCGAAACAGTTCTTCCTTCCCCAGACCGGCAGTAAACACTACTTTTCCACGGTCTTCTTCTTCGGAACAGCCACATAAACCGCATCCCAAGAGCACCAATACTGACAACCATATCCATCGACTACCCATTTTTCTATTCTGAAGCTTCATACAGCTACACTTCCTCCCAAAAATAAAAGGTGTTACATACATTTACATGCATTATAACACCTTTTCTACGCTTTGGTCTACTGAATAAAATATAAAGTTATTTAATCACATGAATCCATCTTTCAGGAGCTTCAATACGACCCATCTGAATACCGGTCAAGGTTTCATAAAGCTTCTTGGTGATAGGTCCCATCTCTGTCATACCTGCAGGCAGGCAGATTTCCTTTCCATGATCAACAATCTTTCCAACAGGGGAGATGACAGCTGCAGTGCCACACAGACCGCATTCTGCGAAATCAGCCAGCTCGTCCACATATACTTCTCTCTCTTCTGCTTCCAGTCCTAAGTACTCCTTTGCCACATACATTAAAGAACGACGGGTAATGGAAGGTAAAATACTGTCAGACTTCGGTGTAACTACCTTATTATCCTTGGTAATGAACAAGAAGTTTGCACCGCCGGTTTCCTCTACCTTAGTTCTGGTGGATGCATCTAAGTACATATTCTCATCAAAACCCTGCTTGTGAGCATCTACAATTGCATGCAAGCTCATGGCATAGTTCAATCCTGCCTTGATATGACCGGTACCATGTGGTGCTGCACGGTCAAAATCACTGATACGGATAGTCAGAGGCTTCACACCACCCTTGAAATAAGGACCAACGGGTGTAGTTAAAATTCTGAACTGATACTCCTCTGCAGGCTTCACACCGATAACCGGGTTAGAACCGAACATATAAGGACGAATGTAAAGGGTAGCACCACTGCCATAAGGAGGCACAAAAGCCTCATTGGCAGAAACCACCTGATTCACTGCATCGATAAATCTGTCCTTAGGGAATACAGGCATTTCCAATCTCTCAGCAGACTGCGCCATACGTTCAGCATTTAAGTCAGGACGGAAGGTTACGATATGACCATCCTCTGTGGTATAAGCCTTCATACCTTCAAAAATTGTCTGTGCATACTGCAAAACACCTGCACACTCATTCAACACAATATTTGCATCTGTGGTGATGACACCTTCGTCCCATGCACCATTTTTATAATTGGATACATATCTGTAATCTGTCTGAACATATCCAAAACCTAAATTACCCCAATCAATATTTTTCTTTTCCATAGGTATTCCTTCTTTCTGTTTATTATTTATAACTACTCGAGTTTTATTATTCTACTTTTTAGGTCAAAAGTCAATACACTGTGCTAATTTAATCTGCAAAAGCGACCCTCTCGTACTTCAAAAACTCATAAGCAATATCGAAATAGGTCAGCTCATCACTATCTGCAGTCAGTTTCCACTGCGAATCCTTGTCCAGATTAGGGAAGTATTTATTCGCATCATATGTGTGGTCCATCTTCACCACATGAGCCACGTTGCAGTAGGGAAGTAATTGCTTATATACACTTTCCCCTCCTACTACATAAATATCTTCTGAGGGAAACTGTTTTAACTCCTCCAATAATTCTTCTACAGAATGCACTACTGTTGCATTTTTAATCTGCAGTTCCTTATTCTTTGACAATACAATATTGGTTCTGCCGGCCAATGGAAGTCCCTGTGGAAATGTTGCCAGTGTTTTCCTGCCCATCACCAACACCTTGCCCTTGGTTTCCTCTAAGAACAGCTTCTGGCATCTGGGTATCTGTATCAGTAGATTATTATTGTTGCCGATAGCCCAGTTTTCATCGGCGGTAACGTATAGGTTCATGAAATTTCCTCCACATATTCTGTGACCAATGTGGAATATTCCTATGTTGTGCAAGTCCTCGGACACAAGAAATTCTAGCTTTCTCTCTTTCTGCTAAATGCAGAAAAAAAATCTCAAACTCACTTCGTTCAAACATGTGAGATTTTTTTCCCTAACACAGAAACTGAGAAACCAAGAATTTCTAAGCACCCTGCGGGAGCATGCAACATTGAAATATACCACCTTAGTCACTATATGATATAATAGAATTACCTCGCAGCCGCTTGGCTTCCTGCGGAAGCGTTAGATGGCGATCGGTATATTCAGTATCTGCTCGCCGGTTTCGTAGTTATCCACACGAACATCATTTCTGGTGAATTGGTAAAAATCATGTATGTCCGGATTAAGCCAGAATGTAGGAGCAGGCTTAGGTTCTCTGGAAATCAGTTCCTTAATAATCGGAATATGTCTGTCATAAATATGAGCATCTGCAATGACATGTACCAGCTCACCCACCTTCATGTCACATACCTGAGCCAACATGTGTACCAGTACTGCATACTGTACTACATTCCAGTTATTTGCTGCCAACACATCCTGTGAGCGCTGATTCAGCACTGCATTCAAGGTCAGCTTCTCATCTCCCGGCTTCTGGGTGACATTAAAGGTCATACTATAGGCACAGGGATACAAATTCATTTCATGCAAATCCTGATGCACATAAATATTCGTCATAATTCTACGGCTGAAAGGATTGTTCTTCAGGTCATAAATCACCCTGTCCACCTGGTCCATCATGCCTTCCTTGTACTGATGCTTTACACCCAACTGATAACCATAGGCCTTGCCTATGGAACCATCCGGGTCTGCCCACTCATCCCAGATATGACTATGCAAGTCATTGATATTGTTGGACTTCTGCTGCCAAATCCACAGAATTTCATCCGTAGCACTCTTTAACGCAGTCCTGCGCAAGGTCATAATCGGAAACTCCTTGGACAAATCATACCGGTTCACCACACCAAACTTCTTGATAGTATAAGCGGGTGTGCCATCCTCCCAATGAGGACGCACCTTCTCCCCCTCTGTGCTGGTACCATTCTCCAAAATATCCTTGCACATATCTATAAAAATCTTATCTGCCAAGCTCATGTTGCTTTCTCCTTCTCTACTTTTCCAGCTTATCACACAAAGAAATAATCTGATCTGCCATCTTTGCCAAATCCTTATTGGCGAAGCCATCGGACTTTTTGATAATCGCCATCAGGCGCTGACCTGCTGACAGCAGTCTCGCATAAGCACCGGTTGCCGGCTGCACTTTCTTCTGCACAGGAATAGGACTGGCTTCAAATTCAAACTGTCCGCTGAGCAGATTATACACTGTTCCGCTATAAGGTGCATAGGCTCTCTGTCCATGCTCTACCTTCAAGCACTCCACAAAGTTTATACACACACTATCCTCTCCATGAACCACGAATACCTTTTTCGGCTTTTCCTTGAAAGCATTTATCCACTCCAACAAGCCTTCCTTATCTGCATGACCACTTAATCCACGCATGCTCATAATCTGTGCCCGCACCTCGATAGTCTCTCCGAACAGCTTCACCTCATGAGCCCCTTCTAAAATCGCACGTCCCAAAGTACCTACTGACTGATAGCCTACGAACAATACCGTACATTCCGGTCTCCAAAGATTGTGCTTCAAATGATGACGGATACGTCCTGCTTCACACATACCGGAAGCGGACAAGATTACCTTGGGTGTTTCATCAAAGTTAATGGCCTTAGATTCATCACTGGTAATGGAAAGACGAAGTCCTGCAAAGGAAATCGGATTGATGCCTTCCTTCACATATTTCATGGCCTCTTCATCAAAACACTCATAGCGATTTTCGGTAAAGACTCCTGTAGCCTCTACTGCCATGGGACTGTCCACATAGACCGGGAAATTCTCATGTCCCTTTATCAACTTATTCACCTTAATCTGACGCAGGAAATACAACATTTCCTGGGTACGACCTACCGCAAAAGAAGGAATTACCACATTACCGCCTCTATCAAATGTCTCCTGCAAGATTTTTGCCAGCTCTGCCACATAGTCTAAGCGTTCCTTGTCATGCAGACGGTCTCCATATGTAGATTCCATAATCACATAATCTGCTTCCTCCGTGAAAGCAGGATCCTTCAACAATGGTTGATTCTTATTTCCGATATCGCCGGAAAATACCAGCTTCCTCGTAGTGCCGGCTTCCGTCGCCCACACCTCGATACTGGAGGAACCCAGCAAATGACCGATATCCGTAAAACGTGCCTTTACCCCTTCACAAATCTCTATAACACTGTCATAAGGACAAGGTACAATCCTTTTAATACAGCCGTCTGCATCCTCCATGGTGAACAAAGGCTCTACCAACTGAGCACCGGATTTACGTCGCAGCTTCCGGTTTTTCCACTCTGCTTCCATCATCTGAATATGTGCACAGTCGCGCAACATAATCTCACACAAATCTGCTGTAGCTACTGTTGCAAAAATCTGTCCCCGAAAGCCTCTGGCATACAAAAGAGGCAGCATGCCGGAATGGTCCACATGCGCATGCGTCAAAAGCACATAATCAATCATGGATTCCGCCACCGGTAATTCCGCATTTTCAAAGGTATTCACCCCCTGCTCCATACCATAATCCACCAAAATATACTTGCCACCCACTTCCAGGCAATGACAACTTCCGGTCACCTCATGTGCCGCACCAATAAACGTAAGTTTCATACCCATACCTCCTTGTTATTTCAATGCATTTGCCGTTTCATACAACTGATAATACATACCCTTCAGCTCCAATAGCTGGTCGTGATTACCTTCCTCCACGATTCCTTCCTCCGTCAATACCAGTATGCGGTCAGAATGACGAATGGTAGATAATCGATGTGCTATAGTTAATGTAGTTCTGCCTTTAGAAAGCTCCGCCAAAGATTTTGCCACCGCGAATTCGCTTTCATTGTCCAGTGCAGAAGTAGCCTCATCCAATATAATAATCGGCGGATTTTTCAGAAATACTCGTGCTATACTGATACGCTGTTTCTGACCACCGGAGAGCTTCACCCCACGTTCTCCTACATAAGTATCATAGCCGTCTTTCAGTTCCATGATAAACTCATGGGCTCCGGCTTTCTTCGCCGCCTCTATGACCTCTTCTCTGGTAGCACCGGGTCTTCCATATAAAATATTCTCCATTACCGTTCCTGAGAACAAATATACATCCTGCTGTACTACCCCGATACTGCCTCTCAAACTTTTCAAAGTATATTTCTTAATATCCTTACCATCTAAGGTAATTGTTCCGGCTGTTACATCATAAAAGCGAGGTATCAGATTGCACAAGGTGGTTTTACCACCACCGGAAGGACCTACGATAGCCAGCTTCTCTCCGGCATGTATCTCCAGATTAAGTCCTCTGAACACCTGATTATGATCATCCGGATACTCAAAGCTCACCCCATGAAAAGCAATTTCTCCTTTAGGATTCTTCAGCTCCACTGCATCCGGTTCATCAAATATTTCAATATCTGCATCCAATATCTGCAGAAAACGCTCAATACCGGTCATACCTCTCTGAAACTGTTCTGCAAATTCAATAATTCGACGAATGGTTGCTATGAGAGTAGTCACATACAACATATATGCCACCAAATCCCCCGGCTCAATATGTCCCTTTATCATGAATATTCCGCCGGCCACCAATACAATCAAATACATCAAACCATCGAAAATCCTTACCGAGGAATGAAACGCCGCCATGTAAAAATATGTTTGACGCTTAATCCCCAGAAAGGTTTGGTTATCTTTTTCAAACTTCTCATTCTCCATTGCCTCATTGGTAAAAGCTTTTACCACCTTATGCCCCAACAGGCTATCTTCAATACGTGCATTCAGCTCACCAATTTGATTACGCTGCTTTCGAAAAGTAGCACGCACGAAAAAATTCAGCGGCATACACACTGCCAGCATCAAAGGAATACACAAAAAGATAATCAAAGTTAAGCGGATATCAATCCCTGCCAAAATCACAAAGGAAATCACTGCCTTAATAAAAGCGATAAAGAATTCCTCCGGACAATGATGTGCAAATTCTGTTACATCGAACAAATCATTGGTAATACGCCCCATGATTTGTCCCACCTTGGTATTGCTATAATAAGTGTTGGACAGCTTCTGCAAATGATTGTAAGCATCCCTTCGCATATCGGTTTCCATCTCGGCACCCATCACATGTCCCATGTCTGCCATATAGAAATTCGCCAGACTGTCTACAATACGAAGCACCAGATACAATACACCCAGACGCACAATCATATTCACCGACAAATTCGCCAGATTGTGAATCCCCTCATTGGTAATATAGCGCATAATCAATGGCAACACTAACTCACACACGGTAGTCATTGCCGCACATATCAAATCGAAAAATAAAGTCTTCTTATATTTTGCATAATAAGGCAGGAACCGTCGAAACAGCTCCCCCGTTTTATAATTCCGTACTTCCACTCTTTTCTCTCCCCATTCCTTACTATGATTATTGTATCACACAACCGAAATCCTTGCAATCTGAACACGAAAACCGTTTTTTTCTTTCTATTGTTTTAATTGTTTTAAATTTTCATACACTTTGCCAAAACTTTCTCAAAAGAAGTACAATTCACCCATTGACAAATTCCCTTTTATCCTGTATAGTAATATTTGTTCGTAAGACATGCGCGAGTGGCTCAGCGGTGGAGCACCTCCTTGCCAAGGAGGGGGTCGCGGGTTCGATCCCCGTCTCGCGCTCTGAAAAAGAGATATCCAAACGGGTATCTCTTTTGTTTTGCTCAATATTTTATTTCAAGCTATCTTTATACTCAATCAATAACTGTTCCAAATAAGCCCTATCTTCCGTAGTACGTCTCAAATCCTCCAATCGTCCCTCATCTAATAATAACTTGATTAATTGGGTTGTTTCATTTCGTAGCTGCTGTTCCACCTCTTGTCTAACCTCTTGTTCCACCTCTTCTTTCAGCTTCGGAATGAGCTCCTTGATAATCTCTTCAACCTCTTCTTCCACCTGATATTTAATCACTTCCGCCATATGCATATACTTCACCCCGACTTCCTTACTGCTTTTCAACCGTTCCACTTTTGAATGAAGCTTTAACAATTCCTCGTCCACCGCGTTCTCTTCCCTGCTGTTTTGCAGATAGGCCAACAAGTCGTGCAGGGCCTTG
>JAZLEI010000064.1:0-142953 GCA_045615205.1 Acetatifactor sp. | reverse complement strand
CAAGGCCCTGCACGACTTGTTGGCCTATCTGCAAAACAGCAGGGAAGAGAACGCGGTGGACGAGGAATTGTTAAAGCTTCATTCAAAAGTGGAACGGTTGAAAAGCAGTAAGGAAGTCGGGGTGAAGTATATGCATATGGCAGAAGTGATTAAATATCAGGTGGAAGAAGAGGTTGAGGAGATTATCAAGGAGCTAAGACCGAAGTTGGAGAAAGCAATAGAACAGCAGGTTGAGCAACAGGTTGAACAGCGCATGGCCAGTTTGACGCAGCTTTTGTTGGATGAAGGGCGTCTGGAAGACTTGCGAAGAGCAATGGCGGAGAAGGAATTCCGAGAGAAGTTGTTTGAGGAATATGGATTAAAGCTGTAGAAACAGCCTTATGCTTGATAAAAGTATATTTTACTGAAGGGGGTATTTTTTATGGTAAGTGCAACATCTATTTTATTTATGGTTATCACGTTGGTGATAAGCTTGATATTACCGGTGGTATTATTTATTATTTACGCAGTGGCAAACAAGGGGAAGGGAATTGTCAGTGCATGGTTTCTGGGAGCAGCAGGCTTTTTCGTTCTGCAGATGCTCATAAGGATACCTATTATAAGTGTATTGACCATGTTGCCCGGATTTCTGACTTTTGTGGAGCAGAATTATGTGTTATATGTTTTGTTATTAGGATTTACCGCAGGATTGTTTGAGGTGATTGGTCGCTTTGCGGTGGCAAAAATCATGAGTAAGAATCTGACTTACGAAAGAGGAATTGCGGCAGGTTTGGGTCATGGCGGCATAGAGGCTATTTTGTTGGTAGGCATGACTTATATCAACAATCTGCTGTATACCGCGATGATTAATAGTGGTAGCTTTGATACTCTGGTGCAGCAGACCGCAGCCATGGGCGTGGATGTAAGCAGTCTGCATACAGTGAAGGCATCCTTGGTGAGTACGGCTCCGTATTTGTTTGCATTAGCCGGTTATGAGAGAGTATTAACTATGATTTGTCATGTAGCAATGTCCTTACTGGTGTGCTATTTCGTAGCAAAGAAGCAGACCTTGAAGGGCGTGTTGATTTCTCTGGTGTTACATACGATTTTGGACACTGCCAGTGGTCTTATCAGTGGTTTGAGCACACCTTACATGGGTTCTGTAATTTCCCAGAATACCAGTTATGTGTTGATTTATAGCTTCCTGACTATCATGGCAGTGCTGTGTGTATTTATTATCCGAGGCTTGAAGAAGAGCTTTGTAAGGGAGTAATTATTTCTCTCCAAACAACTGATAATACTGCAATACCTTATATTTCTCCAAAGCTTCCGTAGAATGGCTCAAAGGATAATACTGTCCTACATTGTCGAACATGCCGTTGGCAGTAATCACCGGCCAGTCTTTCATCAAATCCAGCAGATAGTTAAAGTAGGCATCATCGGTAATGCCGCCGGAGTGCAGGGTCAGGGCACCTAAATAATTCAAACTGATGTCCAATCCTGTGGCTTCCGGTATGTCGTAGTTGGCCCAGATGACAAAGGGCGTTTTGTACAAATTCATCTGCTTGTCCAGCTGGGATAAGCCTTCCGTCTGAGCACAAACCACATCATAAGTGAGGGTTTCATCCAGTTTGGGCTGGTGGTCACCGTACATACAGATGATGACCTTTTCTTCCTGATTGGAAAAGTAATTTACCAGCATCTCAAAGGCTTCATCCGATTTCTTCAGAAGGGACAAATACACATCCAGCTCGTGATTGCTTATATTGGTAGCAGAGATGGTCTGTTCCACATCTGTCCAAGTGTAACCGCCGTGGTTTTGCATGGTCACATTGTGGAAGAAGAGCTTGGAGCCGGGAGTTTTTGCCTCATAAAGTTCGATTACTCTTTGATAAACTGCTTCGTCGGAAATTCCCGCATGTACGAAGTCTTCTTGAGAAAAATCCTCCAGCCACTGGCTTTTGTCAAAGCCGAAATCTTTATACACATTCACGCGATTCCAGTTGGTGCGGTTTTCCGGATGTAAGGAAAAGGTTTGGTAGCCTCTTTGTTCCAAAAGAGACACCATGGAAGGTGTATGGGTGGTAATACATTGCTGATAGGGGTAGTAACCATTGGGCAGCCATCCCAGAGTACAGCCGGTCAACACCTCGAATTCCGAATTGGCGGTACCGCCACCCAGAGCAGAAACATTCACATATCCTCGGAGGGTATTTTCCTGCAGGGAACTCATGAAAGGGAGGCATTCCTGATTCAGCTGTAGATTGCCCCATACCCGTAGGTCCGCAAAGCTTTCATTCATAATCATAATCACATGAGGCTGGTCTGCGGAAGTCGCGGGTTGTTTGTAATTCGCCAGATACTTCTGTGCTGTCTCCGGAGAATAATCCTTTGGGACGACCACTCTGCCATGAACCAGTTCCATATAAGTAGAAACTAAGAAGCCATTGCTTACAAACAATCCCCAAAATCCATTTTCCGTGAGAATATTGCGCTTTTCCCAGAATTGCATGTTGCGGAATACGCTGTGAGCACCGCCGGCAATCACCAGGGAAGCACAAAGTCCCGCCAAATGTATTATCACTCGGTTGCGACGGGTTACTGTTTCCGGCAGGGTGAGCTTCGCACGAGCTGCCAGCACCACAAAGAGCAGAAAAAAGCTCCACGCTACTACCATGATATTGCTGGGGGTCAGGTCATAGTTGCCCACTACACGGGCCACGGTTTTGAAGGCCAGTATATCGTTAAAGGAAAAAGCCTTACCTCGGAAGGTATAGACAAAGTAGTTCACCGAATACACTAGGGTTAGGAAAGAAGCTGTAGTAATAATCCCCACGCGAAAAGACATGGTAAACAGGATGAGGATAATCTCCAAAAGGTAAGCCATCACAATATTATAAAAGTGAGCAGCCTCTGCCACATTGGTTACATGAGCGGTCATTTGCTCCAGCCAGGTGATCATCAGGTACGGCATGATTGCTGCCAGTCCTATTCCCAGCCATAGTCGCAGCTTCTTGGGAAGGGGTACCATAATGGCTACCCAGGTCAACGCACCCAAAAGAACCAACAGTTTCTTGTAATTGTATCCCAGCCCCACAGGGAAAACAAAGAAGAACATCTCCAGTGCTATCAGGAGTGTCCCTAATAAAAGTCTTATTTTATGCTTTTTTATCCATTTTGGTATTTCTTGCATGGTAAACAAACCCTTCTGAAAATTGATTTTTATGCATATATATGATACATTATTTTTAGCAAAAAATACAGTAGTAATCGTGAAAATGTAATTGGGGTATATTTGTGGAGAGGATATTTTCGAAATGACAAAAAGCAAAAATCTTAGAATTTTTAGTGTTTTGAATAACAGAAAAGCGAGAGCCATCTTTCTGCTCTTGACCATCCTTCTGGTGCTGGGCGTGGTTTTGTACTTTCTGCTCAGAGAGGAAGAGTATGTGTATACCAGCGGTCAGCCTATGGAAATGGATTATTCCTGGGTGGAAGACACCCATTCCGTCTGCCATGCCTTTGGTGGTATCGGAGAATATACCTATACCAATAGTCTGGAAGCTTTTGAACTGAATTATGCAGCGGGACATCGGGTGTTTGAGGTGGACTTCATGCTGACCTCGGACAACATCGTGGTGGCAGGACATGATTGGAACACCTTTTATCAGTTTACCAATCGAACTTTGGCGGAGGGGCAGGAGGCAACACCCTTAACTCTGGAGGAGTTTCAGGCTTCCCGTATTTTCGGACAATTCACACCCCTTACCTGGATGGATATTGCCAAGCTCATGCAGGAATATCCGGATATTTATATTGTGACAGACACCAAGCATGTAACGGACCCTATGATTACGGATACCTTCAGTCAGTTCGTGAAGGAGGCAAAGGAGCTGGAGAACGGCTTGTTCCATCGTATCAAGTCTGTGGTGAAGGGGGAGGACAGCATTTTGGACCGCATCATCCCCCAGATTTATAATAACGAAATGTACGATTTGATTTATACACTGTATCCTTGGAAATCCGTGATTTATACCCTGTATAATCAAACCATAGAAGAATTTACCTACGAGAATGTGTATGATTTCGTAAGCACCCGCAATATCAAGGTCATCACTACCTTCCCGGCACGTGCGGACGAGGAATTCCTGGGCAAAATCCATGATTTGGATGGCTATGTGTATCTGCATACCTTTAATGAGACAGAGAAAATCGCCCCCCTCATAGAGCAGTATGGCATACAGGGCGTGTACACGGATTATTTGACGCCCGGGCAGCTGGCAGAGTATTTTACAGCTGAAAGATAATTCCCACAACAGCACCAGAGAGTATCCAGAATGCCGGATGTAGCTTTTTAAACTTTTTCAGGTTCATTGCAAAGAAAAAAAGGATTACCAGAGCAATGGAGAAGATCGGAAACCGAAAGCTTCCATCCTCAGCAGTAAAAAGGGTGGTCTCCCAGATACCCAACACTGCAGTCGCAATTAATCCGGTCACTGCAGGGCGAATGGTATAAAAGGTAGCCTTCACATAAGGATTTTGGCTAAAATTGTCCAACAGCTTGGCAATCAGGATAATGACAATCAGGCTGGGTAATACCAGAGAAAAGGTGGCTGCCATGCCACCCAATATGCCGGCAGCATTGAAGCCTGCATAGGTAGCCATATTAATACCGATGGGTCCGGGAGTACTTTCGCTGACCGCCAGCATCTTGGCTACATCAGCCCTTTCGAACCAGTCATGACGAGAGGGCAAATCCATCAAAAAGGGTATGGTGGCCGGACCGCCGCCGATAGCAAACAGTCCAATCTGAAAGAATTCATAAAACAATTCCCAAAATACTCTCATAGCGGTAACCTCCCTGTTTTGTACAAAAGAATACCTAAAATACCTGCCAGAACTACCAGAAGTACGGTAGGAATGGGGGTAAAAACAGACAGGGCAAAGGCAGCACCTGCAACCAGCCAACAGACAGCAGATACCATGTTTTTCTTGGACATGGTAATCACAGTATTTAAGAGCAGGGCACAAACCACTATCTGAATACCACCGATGGCGTGTGCCACAATAGTATTGTTCATAAATTGTTCCAAAAACAGTGCCAAAATAGAGATGATGATTAAAGAAGGGCTTATCATGCCCAAGGTGGAAAAAATGGCACCGGGAATGCCCTTCTTACGATAGCCTACAAAGGTAGACACATTCACAGCAATGATACCCGGAGTACATTGCCCCACTGCGTAGTAATCTATCAATTCCTCTTCCGATACCCAGTTATTTTTTTCTACCAGCTCGTATTTCAACATAGGTAGCATAGTCAGCCCGCCGCCAAAGGTTAATCCACCGATGCGAAAGAAAGCAGTATAAAGTTTGAAAAGTTCTTTCATAAGGTTTCTCCGTTTTTGTTAGTTTGGGGTTATTATAGGATATATTTTGCACAGTGACAAGATGCGAAAGAGTTTTGTCAAAAAATTACCCCAAAAGTACTATAAATCTTGATGTGCCTTTTTCCGCCCGAACATGTTATGTTATGATTGTAGCGGTTTAGCCATGATAATAAAAGGTGCTGATGTTACGAAAAGAAGAACACAGTAATGTTTTTTGTTTTTGAGAAGATGGAGCGTGTGGCAAACCTACTTTAAAGATTGCAAATGGAGGATGAAACCATGAAATTCAGTAACGGATGTTGGCTGCAAAAAGAAGGCTGTGGCTGTTTTGCACCTACCGAAGCGTATTTTGTAAAGGTTACCGAGACTGCGGTGACTATTTGTGCACCTACTACACATATTACCAACAGAGGTGCTACTCTGGGCGGTATCAATCTGACAGTGAAAGTCACTGCACCCAGAAAAGATGTTTTGCGTGTACAGACCTATCATCATTTGGGTACTGTGAAGAAGAATCCTGAGTTTGAATTAAATATAGAAAATTTACCCTTGGAGACTACTGAAGAGGAGAATTTAATTACCATTAAGAGTGGTTCCCTGGCATTGGAAATCACCAAGAAGCCTTGGTCCATGACCTACAAGAGAGACGGCAAGGTGATTACCAAGAGTACCGGCAAGGATTTGGCGATTATGAAGACTGACTGGAAGGGTGACGCTTATGACAAGGGTGATTTAACAGATACTTACATGCGTCAGCAGCTTTCTATCGGTGTGGGTGAATTGTTATACGGTACCGGTGAAAGATTTACTCCTTTCGTAAAGAACGGTCAGAGTATTGATATCTGGAATGCAGATGGTGGCACCAGTACAGAGCAGGCATACAAGAACATTCCTTTTTATCTTTCCAACAAAGGCTATGGTGTACTGATTAACCACCCTGAGAACGTTTCCATGGAGCTGGGCACTGAAATGGTAACCAAGGCAGAGTTTTCCGTAGAAGGCGGCTACTTGGATTACTTCTTATTTAGCGGAGAATCCATGAAGGATGTATTGGTGGCTTATACCGATATTACCGGCAAGCCTAGTTTACCTGCACCCTGGACCTTTGGTTTGTGGCTGTCTACCTCCTTTACTACCAATTACGACGAGGCTACGGTTATGAGCTTCATCGATGGTATGCTGGACAGAGGTATTCCGCTTAGAACATTCCACTTTGACTGCTTCTGGATGAAGGAGTTCCACTGGTCTGATTTTGCATGGGATGAGAGAGTATTTCCGGACCCCGCAGGACTTTTAAAGAGAATTAAGGACAAAGGTTTAAATATTTGTGTATGGATTAACTCCTACATCGGACAGGAATCTGCTCTGTTTGAAGAGGGTATGGAGAAGGGTTACTTCATTAAGCGTCCTACCGGCGAGGTATGGCAATGGGATATGTGGCAGCCCGGCATGGCAATCGTAGACTTCACCAATCCGGAAGCTTACAAGTGGTTCCAGGATAAGTTGGAAGTGCTCATGGATATGGGTGTAGATTGCTTCAAGACGGACTTCGGCGAGAGAATTCCCACAGATGTGGTATACTTCGACGGTTCTGACCCGAAGAAGATGCATAATTACTATACATATTTGTACAACAAGTGTGTGTATGAATTGTTAGAGAGAAAGCGCGGCAAGGGCGAGGCAGTATTGTTTGCACGTTCCGCAACCGTTGGCGGTCAGAAGTTCCCTGTACACTGGGGCGGTGACTGCTGGTCAGACTACGAATCCATGGAAGAAAGCTTACGTGGCGGTCTGTCCCTGTTAATGAGCGGCTTCGGTTACTGGGCTCATGATATCGGCGGCTTTGAGCATACCTCTACCGCGGATGTTTATAAGAGATGGGTAGCATTCGGATTGTTATCCTCTCACAGCCGTTTGCATGGTAGCCAGTCCTATCGTGTGCCTTGGGTTTATGATGAGGAAGCAGTTGATGTAGTTCGCTACTTCACACGACTGAAAGCACAGATTATGCCTTATTTGTATGAGGCTGCCATCGTGGCAAACCGTGAAGGTATCCCTACCATGCGTAGTATGGTTCTGGAATATACACAGGATAGAAATTGTAGCTATCTGGATAAGCAGTACATGCTGGGTGACAGCTTGTTAGTAGCACCCATCTTTAACGAAGAGAGCATCGGTGAGTATTACTTACCGGAAGGCAAATGGACCGACTTCTTTACCGGTAAGGTTTACGAGGGTGGCAAGTGGTACACTGACAAGTATGATTACTTAAGCCTGCCTCTCATGGTAAAGGAAAACTCTATCGTGCCTATGGGTGCCCATGATGACAGACCGGATTATGACTATGCAGAAGGCGTAGAGCTTCGCATTTATGAATTACAGGAGGGCGCTGAGGCTGTGAAGACCGTGTATGGTATGACAAACGAGGCAGAGCTGACTGTAAAGGCTGCAAAGGCAGCAGGCACCATTATCATTGATGTAGATGCGTCCAAGGCTTATACCATTCGTTTGATGAACGTGATGGCTGCAAGCGTAGAAGGCGCAGATATGGTGATCGAAGGCAACGATACTGTACTGAAGCCGAATGCAGGAAAGATGGTAGTGAGTTTATAAGATTGGGATAGAATAATAAAGCAATATAGATACTTAGGAAGGACTGGTTCAGAGGAGAACTGGTCCTTCTTTTTTAGGTAGCATGCCCTGTATGAGATAAGGCAACAGCCCCTATTGTGTCACATAATGCAACGTTGAAAAAATCAGACAATAAAAGCTGTATGGCAAAGGGGAACACGCTTGCGTGTTTCAACCGTGACATACAGCTTTTATTGAATGTTTTTTCATCAGTGTGTGAGTGACACAATAGGGGCTGTTTCCGTGTTTCCGGTGGAACTGTGTCTCTCTTGCAAGGACACGCTATGGTACCGGAGTGTTAGTCCCCTCCCCGAATGGCCCATCGCATCTTGGTGCTCTTGGCACGGGAGTTTCTGGCACATTCTTCTGCAGAGGGACGGATGACATCCTTGCAGATTTCACTGTAGATACCAGCTTTTTCCAGCTCCTTAAAGGAACGCTTCACCAGACGGTCTTCGCCGGAGTGGAAGGTGAGAATGGCTACCCTGCCATTTGGGGCCAGTACCTGAGGCAGCTTTTCCAGAAAAGTATACAATACCTCGAATTCACTGTTTACATCGATGCGGAGTGCCTGAAAGGTACGGGCACAGGACTTTTTCACTGCCTCCTCCCGCTCTGCCTTTGGCACGTAGCACAAAGCCTGCTCAATCACCTGCTTCATGTGGGTGGTGGTTTCGATGACCTTGCCGTTTCGAAACCATTTCATGACAGTGGCAGCGATTTCTTCTGCATAGGGCTCGTCAGCATTTTCTACCAACATACCTACCAATTCTTCTTCGGTGACTTCCTTCAGTCGCTGTGCGGCACTGGCACCCTTCAAGGGGTTCATACGAAGGTCTAAGGGTCCCTCCACCTTGTAGGAAAAGCCGCGGTCCGGATTGTCTATCTGCATGGAGGATACGCCCAGATCTGCCAGAATAAAGTCAAATTTCCGTCCTGTTTCCTTCACAATCAAATCCATGTGGGCAAAGTTCTGCAGATGAATGGTCAGAATATCTTCCCCGAAGCCCTGTGCGGCCAGACGTTCCTTGGTCTTGGCAGATTCGATGGGGTCTACATCGCAGGCGTGAATATGCCCCTGCCCTTGAAGACACTGGAGCATAGCCTTGGTGTGCCCGCCGTAACCCAGTGTGGCGTCCAGACCAACCTGCCCCGGTTGAATCTGCAAAAAGTCTATGATTTCTTTGACACAAATGGAGATATGCATTCCGGCAGGAGTGCTCCCCTTCTGAATGACCTTTTCGATGGTGTCGGCGTATTTCTCCGGATTGTGCTCCTTATACTTTTCTTTATAACTTTTCGGATGTGTGCCGGAGTAACGTACCCGGCGTTTGTGCTGTTTTTCCTGTTCCATATGATTCATTTCCTTTTCTTTCTCCCCCAGCCTACGGAAGTAAGGGAATGGGGCAGAAGTATTGTTGGTTTTTTATCGTTGTTGTCGGGCTTTTTCTACCCAAACCAGCCCTAATCCCTGCTATGGGAAGACGAAAGCCAGCCGAGCGGGCAACGAGTTCTACCCACAATAGCCTCAATCCCCGCCATGGGAAGACAAAAGCCAGCTGTGCGGCCAAAAAGTTCTACCCAAACCAGCCCCAAACCTCCGCCATGGGTAGAAAAGCCAAGCTGGTGTAGGCTTGGGAGAGTAAAGTGCTTCCTCAACCTATCTTACTAAAGTATACCACAACCTATCCAAAGAGAAAAGTGTGTCTTGCGATAGGGAGGCACTTATGGCAGAAATCCCTATATTTGCTTTACAGTACCCTATGAAAAATGCTATGATATTCGTGATATTTGATGCAGGCAGTAACCTTTTTCATTGTTTAGATGGCAACGCCTGATAGGGTAAAGACCCCTATTCAGACAGATGCATTGACGATGGGAAATTCCGCTGCCGGAGGGGGAAGAAAATACGATGAGGACAACGATTTATATTACGAAGCAGCTGGGGATTTTTCTGCTGTTTCTGGCATTTAACATATATGTAATCGTGCAGGGCGTGGAAGCCAGGCAGGAATATAGGGAACGGACAGAGATTTCTAAGCTGAGAGCGGAAAGCATAGAAAGCATGGAAGCCGGTGACTATGTATACGGAAGCTTTGATTCCTTTGTGGGGAATAGCGAGAGTGGTCTTTTCAATGGTACCCCCGAGGTAATCGTTGGGATGGCGGCAGATTACCACTTGTACACTATTCCTACCGGAAACGGACAGTTTGTCCGAGTTTGGATAGGAGACTTAGACAGGCTGGATGTACTGGAGGAGTATGACAGGGGCTATGGTGAAGAGATTTCCTTTGAAGGCGAGCTGCTTAAATTACCCGTAGACGACCATTATCTGGATTGGTGTTCGGGGGTAGAGCGTGAAGATTTCACAGCAGAGAAAGTCATTCCGGAGTATGTGATTCGAGAGGTCAGCTTCGAGAAGAAGAAGGAGATTCTGGATGCCGGTGTCGTGCTGTTGGTGGTAACAGTGGTACAGCTGATCAGCTTAAATGGTGTCATCAGTATAGAGCCCATACCTCAGACAGGAAAGAAAATGCCTTACAAGGTATATCAGCTGAAGGATGCACTGGAATCAGAGGAGAAGCGTCTGCAAATATTGGAAAGGCGACTGTATCAGTTGAAAAAGGATTGCTTCTGGCAGATACCGGTATTGCTAATAGGTGTCTTTATTATAATTAGCATACCTTTTATTGAGATTGCCTGGATAGGGATTGCCCTCATATTATATGCAGGCTTGCAGATGATTACCTATTACTTAAATGCAGGGTCCCCGGGAGCAGAACGGTTGATGAGGCTCTTTGACAAGGCATCCCTGGCTCGTCAGATACAGGAAAGTGAAGAGCTGATTGACCAAATGAGAATACGGATGGAGGATTTTTCATGAAACATGAGCCCTGGCGTTTAGCCGGATTTCTAAGCAAAAAGAAAATACGAACCCAGCTGTTTTCCGTGTATTTCGTGGCGGTATTTGTACCTATTCTGGTGGTAGGGATTTACCTGACCTCGTATGTTTCCCGCCTTTTGAACAATTATTATCAGGAGTCCATACAGGCAGAAAGTACTCGTGTACGAACCCTTTTTTCGGAGTTGACCACTCAGCTGTACAAAAAGACTACGGACATTCTGTTTGATGAGGAAATCATTCGGATATTGACTACTACGGAGTATCCTACGGAAAAAGTGAATACCTCTTCTTATTATAATGTGGAGCTGAACCAGTTGATCCGTTCCAATGTGGAAATAGAGGATATTACGATTTATACAGATAATTCCTATGCGGCGGACTATTTGCACTTTGCGGAGATTACTCCGGAGCTGGAGCAGACAGATTGGATGAAGAGAGCCAGAGAAAGCTCTCCTGGCTTCTGGACGACGATTGAACGAGTGGATGCAGCAGGGGTTTCCCATTATAATCTGTGTCTGGTGCGGAGAGTTCCCGGAACGGACAGCAACAATCCGGCGGTGATGGTAGCGAGCATGGACGATATTTATCTGCAGGGACGTATTAACAGCAAGAAGTATGGTATTCGTATTATTACAGAAAATAACAAGGTCTGCTTTAGTTCTGCCTACCGGGATTATGGACAGCCTGTAAATTTGGATATCGATTTCGATGATAATTATTTTGTGCAGAATGATAGTTATTGGCTGAATGGCAAAAAAGTCTACTATAATGTTTCTGCCTTGAATATGTACCAGACTGCCAGCAATACTTACATTATGAGTACCAGTGATAGCGCGTATTATGAAATTCGTAAAATCACTATGACCTGTGCACTGATTGCTTTGGCGGCTATGTTCTTGCCATTGGTACTGATTCTATTCTTCACCGGCTATTTTTCCAGTCGTGTCACAACCTTGCGTCGGGAAATGAAGAAGGTTAGTAATGAGGAGTACGATATTTTGCCGGATTTCCACGGAGAAGATGAGCTGTCGGAGGTATTCTCGGATTTGCAGATCATGGTGCAGAATATTAAGGAAAAGGATGCCAAGGTATACAGTGCCCAGCTGCGTGACCAGCAACTGCAAAATGAACAGCAAAAGATGGAAATGAAGATGTTAGCCAGCCAGATAAACCCGCACTTTTTGTACAATACACTGGAAAGTATCCGCATGCAGGCATTGACCAGTGGAAATCGAAACGTGGCTAACAGTATCAAGCTGTTGGGAAAATCCATGCGTTATGTATTGGAAAATACCGGAACCGGCTTTATCACGCTCATGAAGGAGATGGAGTACATAGAGACCTATCTGCAGATTCAGAAGCTGCGATTTGGAGATCGAGTGAATTTTGAAATTGCGGTGGAGCCTCAATTGGTGGTACAGGAACAGAAAATTTTACCTTTTTTGTTGCAGCCGGTGATTGAAAATGCAATTGTGCATGGTTTGGAGGAAATCACGGAAAACGGACATATCCGCATTGACATAGAGCAGGATGGAGAGTTTCTGGTTGCTACTATTTCCGATAATGGTGTGGGTATGAACGGAGAAGAACTGTCCAAGCTGCGGGATAAAATCCGCAAGAATACCTTGAATGCCAGCAGCAGTATCGGTCTGGGTAACATAGATCGACGCATCAAGCTTTGTTATGGAAAGGAATACGGATTGCAGATACAAAGTACCAAAGGAGAAGGAACCAAAGTTATTTTACGTTTACCTGCCAAAATTGAGGAAGACTAGTGTAAAAAATGCATGCATTCATGTAAAATAATGCGTGTATTAAATGTAAAAAAGCTTCTGTTTCTTTTTGGACAAAAAAACGATAAAATCTAGAATGTAAACATATAAAGTGCTTATACCACGACAAATGGATAGGTACAAAAAAATAGGAGGGTTTATTCATGAAGAAGAAAATGAAAAGACTTTTCGCCTTTCTTCTTGCCAGCATGATGATGTTCTCTACATTATCATTAACAGCATCTGCTGACGAGGAAGGATACTTGATGTATCTTGGATACGGCGGAAACAGCGATTGGGGATTTCAGCATAATGCTCCTGATGCAGCTGACAACGCAGGCGATATCGTAGCTACAACTGCTACTGTTAAGCCTGGTGATACAGTAACCATCGGTTTGGAATTCCCTTCAGCACCTGATTGTACATGGTGGATGGCACCTGTATTGGTAGCTGAGAACGTTTCTAATGTTGATTACACAATCAACAGCATCATGATTGATGGTACTGATGTTCTTGCTGATGTTGATTTGGCAGCAGGCGATGCTTGGTGGTACGAAGGTACCGGTACATACTCCAGCGAGCAGTCTATCCGTTTAGCTGGTGGTTACAATGAATGGGGTACTAAGTACATGGCAGCTGGTCCTGCAGGCTTTACAAAGATTGAGTACAACATCACTGTAAATGCAATTGATGTAAAGGCTCCTACTGTTGCAGCAGCAGTTCCTGCTGGTGCAGATGAAGAGTTCCCTATGTTCGTAGCTTTTGGTGCGGATAAGGATGCTGCTGGTGACTGGGGTTATGGTTATGCTGGCGGAGATGCTGGTGATATCGAAGCAGTTACTGCAAATGCAAAGGTTGGCGATACCGTTACTATTGGTTTGAAGTTACCTAGTGCAACTGTTTATACCTGGTGGTTGGCTCCTACTATGTTGGCAGAGGGTGTTACCAGTGTTGGTTACACTATCGACAGCATTACTATCGATGGTAATGACGTTTTAGGCAATGTTGATTTAGCAGCAGGCGATGCTTGGTGGTATGAAGGTACCGGTGATTACACTAACGAGCAGGCAATCCGTTTGGCTGGTGGTTACAATGAATGGGGTACCAAGTACATGGCAGAAGCTCCTGTATTCACTGAAATCATGTACACCATTACCTTAACAGAGGTTATGTATGGCGGCGGTGCAGGCCCTGTAGAAAGCACAGAGAGCTATCCTGCATTTATCGCTATCGGCGCTGATAAGGAAGCTGGCGACTGGGCTTACAGCTATGCAGGCGAAGAAACTCCTGTTGCAGGTATCACTGCTACAACAGGTACTTTAAAGAGTGGAGAAACCACTACTCTTGCTTTGAACTTTGAAACACCTGTAGTTTATACATGGTATACTGCTCCTTGCTTCGTAGTTCCGGATTCAGCAGCAATTGATGCATCCTCTACTTTCGATGTAAAGGTATTCTTAGATGGCACAGAAGTAACTCCTGATTTCGCAGCAGGCGATGCTTTCTGGGCTGAAGGAACCGGTTCTTATGCAACTGAACAGTGTATCCGTATTGGTGGCGGTTACAATGAATGGGGAACCAAGTACATTGCAGAATCTCCTGCAGGTTTCTCTGAGATTAAGTTTGAAATTACTCCTACTATTATGGTATCTGCAGCAGCTGAAGAAGCTCCTCAGAACGAATTTGATCCTAACGGTACTTACCATGCATACATTGGTGTTCAGACACCTACCTGGATTTTCCGTAACTCTTGGGATGATGCAAACTATGGTAAGGATTCTGGATGCTTCGATCAGATTGGTATCATCAACACTGAGACCAATACATGGGAAGCACTCGGCGGTACCTTTAAGGATGTTGAGATTACCGGAAACGGTACATACACTGTTGCTGTAGAAGGTTATGACTTCTCCGGTACTTATGCAGATGCTCCTATCCTTGGTGCAGACGGCTTATTCAACTTGTTATTCGTTTCTACAGATTTACCTGTAAACGATGAAGTTGTTATTTCTAATGTAGTATTAAAGATGGACGGTAAGGAAATCATTACTCAGGATGCTCCTTTCTTAGATGGTGACTCTAAGGAAGTTCAGAAGTTCCTGTTTGCAAACATTTGGAACAAAGAAATTTCCGCTCTTCCTTACTATGCAGCTCCTAAGAGCAGCATCTCCGTAAGCTTTGATGTTAGCGGTTTCGCAAATGATGCAGTAGTAGCAGAGCCTGAAGCTACTCCCGCTCCTGAAGCAACAGAAGCTCCTGCTCCTGAAGCAACAGAAGCACCCGCAGCAGATCCTACTGCAGCACCTGCAGCAGATCCTACCGCTGCTCCTGCAGCTACAACTCCTGCAGAAAAGAGCTCTAACACCGGTCTTATCATCGGTATTGTTGCAGCAGTTGCTGTTGTAGCAGTTGGTGCCGGCGTAGTGGTAGCAAAGAAGAAAAAGAAATAAATAATATAAGCAGATAATGCTTTGGTCAGGACCCCCGCAAGGGGGTCCTTCTTTATTGGAAAATTGTGCAAGTTTTTCACCTAAATGCTAAAAAGTGCTGTATTTTCCGTTAAGTATTTGCGGTATTTTTCGGGCAAAGCCTCTTGTATAATAATACTAAAGTTAAAAGTATGGGTAATGTATTTATATTACCCCAAAACGTATGAAAATACGGTTATAGGGAGGTAACAAATGAGTAACAAATTAACAGGAAGGGAACGAGTTGCCAATGTTGTTTATTATTTGAATCGATTGGCAATCATCTTCTCTATCGTAATGATGTTCTTCCCGGGTATTAATCCGGCAAAAGTATGTGGTTATATTAACAAAAACATGTCTTTATTAACCACGGGTACATCTTACGGTAGACTGATTGAACAATGTACCAGAGCCTTTCGTCAGGGCTGGGTAGTGGAATCATCTTTCCAGCTGTTATATTATGCCAGCATGATTACATGTATCGGTATTGTCATAACAGTAGTCTGCGGATGTATGTCACTTGGTAATTTGAAAATGAAAAAGACCGGGAACTGGTTTGCTATTGTTGGTTCCATCGTACAGCTTGTAGGTCTTGTGATGATACGAAATGCTTACTTGCAGATTGCTGCAACCAGCAGACCGGAAAAAGTAGAGCCTATGTTCCAAACTACAGGTTATTCCCTGTTTATGGCTTCTGCTATTGTGGTATTGGTAACAACCGTGATTATTCAGCTTTTGCTTCCGAAGGTTCCGAAGGACATGAAGTTTGAAATGCTTTCCAAATATAAGCTTTTCCTGATGTTCCTTCCTTTTATTGCACTGTGTTTCGTATTTAGCTATTTGCCATTGTATGGTTGGAGATATGCATTCTTTGATTACAAGTCCGGCGGTACTCTTTCTGCTGACAACTTCGTAGGAATGAAGTGGTTTACACAGTTGTTCCAGAACGAAGCAACCAGAACAGATATCCTGCGAGTGCTTCGCAATACTTTGGCAATGAGTGGTATCGGTATTTTCACCAGCTGGTTACCCATGGCATTTGCTATCTTTTTGGCAGAAATCAAGAGTGCCAGAGTGAAGCGTTTCGTACAGACCTTTGCAACCATTCCGAACTTCATCAGCTGGGTTTTGGTTTATGCAATTGCAGTAGCTATTTTTGCAACTGACGGTTTTGTCAGCAGCTATTTCCAGAATATTGGTGTTTTGGATTCCGGCTTTAACTATTTGATGCCTACTGACCATATGTGGTTAAAGATGTGGGCATGGGGAACCTGGAAGGGTCTCGGCTGGAGTGCAATTATTTACATATCCGGTATTGCCGGTATCGACCAGCAGCTTTATGAAGCAGCAACTGTAGACGGCGCAGGTCGTTTCCAGAAGATGTGGCATATTACTGTGCCCGGTCTGATTCCTACCTTTATGGTACTTTTGCTCATGTCCGTAGCAAATGTATTGAGCAATGGTATGGACCAGTACTTAGTATTTGAAACTGCAAACAACAGTCAGTGGCTGAATGTATTAGACTTATATGTTTATAAGCTGGGTATTAACAGCGGTGCTATTCCGTTGTCTACCGTAGTTGGTATGTCCAAGTCCATTATTTCAGTTGTACTTCTCTTCCTTGCGAACGGCGTATCTAAGCTGACTCGTGGCGAAAGTATTGTATAGGAGGTGAGCGAAGATGGCAAAGACAAAGCAGGAAAAAATTGACGCAAAGAAAGAAAAAGCGTATTACAAAAAACACAAAAGTCCTTTCAAGGCAAAGCCCGGTGATATTGTATTTAATATTTTAAACTATACATTTTTCATCGTATTTACCTTAACATGTATTTTCCCCTTCTATTACTTATTTATTAACACCATTTCCGCAAACGATTTGGTAAGAAAGGGTGCAATTAACTTTATTCCGCAGGGAATACATTTTGATAATTATACCTCCATGTTGCAGGCAGGTGAAATTTCACAGGCATTTTTGGTATCCATCACCAGAACCATTATTGGTACCTGTTTGATGGTATTGGCATCTGCTTTTGTAGGTTACCTGGTAACCAAGCAGGAAATGTGGCACAGAAAAGTTTGGTACCGTTTTTTGGTAATTACCATGTACTTTAATGCAGGTATTATTCCCTGGTATTTGAATATGTCCATGTTAGGCTTGACCAACAATTTCATGGCATATATCATTCCGGGTATCGTGGCTCCTTACAACATTATTTTGGTCAAGACTTATATCGAGTCCATACCGGCGGAGCTGGAGGAAAGTGCATTTATTGATGGTGCTTCCTATATGACTATTTTCCGCAAGATTATTTGGCCGCTGAGTAAGCCGATCCTTGCAACCATCTTTATCTTTGGTGCAGTTGGTCATTGGAACTCCTTTACGGATTCCTTGATTTTGATGCAGGGTGCACCTGAGTTTTATACCTTGCAGCATAGATTGTACAATTACCTGAATCAGGCTTCCAATATTCAGGCAATTGCAAATCAGGGTCTCTCTGATGTGATGGCAAGTAGTATGATGAATGGTAAGGTTATCAAGTATACGATTTCCATGATTACCATTATCCCGATTTTAATTGTTTATCCGTTTATGAACAGATATTTTGAAAAAGGTATTATGTTGGGTGCTGTTAAGGGCTAATCCAATATAGATATAAAAAGGAGGATATGTTATGAAGTTTAAGAAAGTAATTTCTTCCCTGTTGGTAGCAGCAATGACTATGGGTATGCTGACCGGCTGTGGAGGTACAACAACTACAACTCCCGGTACCAGCGGCAACAATGGTGGCGGCACAGTACAGGAAGGCAACAATGGTGGTGGAAGCTCTTCTTCCGGCGAAGACCCTGTTACCTTGACTGTATTCAGTGAGTTGGCAAACTATTCCGGTGAAATGCAGGGTTGGTTTGCAAAGACTATGATGAACAAGTTTAATGTAAAGATTAATCTGGTTGCTGCCGGCGAAGGCGTTTATGAGACCCGTATGGAAGATGGCGACTTGGGTGATATCGTAGTTTGGGGTTCTGATGGAAAGAACTACCAGCAGGCAGTAGAAGCAGGACTTCTCTTCGACTGGGAAGAGGATAATATCCTTGCTGAGTATGGTCCTTACATTTTGGAGAATATGCCTCATGCTTTGGAGAAGAACAAAGAAGTATCCGCTATCAAGGATGAAAATGGTAATGTTATCAGCGGTGGCGACACCATTTATGGTTTTGGTCACAATGTAGCTTCCAGTGCAGAGAGCCATGAAGCATTCTTCTACACCTGGGATATCCGTTGGGATTTGTATCAGCAGTTAGGACATCCGGAGGTAAAGAATCTGGATGATATGGTTACTTTGTTCGAGAATATGAAGGCAATCTGCCCTACTGATGACAGTGGAAACCCTACCTACGCAATGAGCTTGTGGCCTGACTGGGATGGTAACTATGTAATGTATGTTAAGGCTATGGCTACTGCTTATTATGGATATGATGAAATGGGCTTCGGTCACTACAATCCTTCCAATGGTGAGTGGTACTATGCTATGGATAACGATAGCCCTTACTTAGAGATGTTAAAGTTCTTCAATACCCTGTATCGTAAGGGATTGTTAGATCCTGACTCTATGACCCAGAAGTATGACCAGATGATCGAAAAGGTACAGAATGGTGGCGTATTCTTCTCCATCTTTGATTATGCAGGTAGTGCAGGTTTCAATAGTGAAGACCATGTTGCAGCAAACAAGATTATGAGAAGCTTGGTTCCTGCAGAAGCATCTCCTATTACTTATGGTATGAGTGTATATGGTGGTAACCGTATTTGGAGTATTGGTGCAAAGACCCAGTATCCTGAATTGTGTATGGAAATCATCAACTTCTTGTGTACTCCCGAAGGAAGACTTACCTCTGACTACGGTCCTAGAGGACTTTGCTGGGATTATGACGAAAACAACAAGACCTACTTCACCGATTTCGGTAAGACCTGTGACAGTGACAGAACTACTATGATGCCTGCTGAATGGGGCGGAGCTACCTTTAACGATGGTGCAAACCAGATTAATAACACTACCTGGTCTGCAGCTGACACCAATCCTGAAACCGGTGAGAAGTACGACAAGGACTTCTGGGCAAGTACACAGTCTCCTGATGGCTTGAACGATGCGGATAAGGACTGGAGAGAGTTTACCGGATGCACTACTGTTGAAGAATACATGGAGAGTGGCAACTACCGTGTAGATATCGCTACTACCTATGCAGAGAACAAGAGAAGTGCTGAATTGGATGTAATCTGGAGCCAGGTTGCTACCTGTATCAAGGAATACTCTTGGAAGGCAATCTATGCTGAAACAGAAGCAGATTATGAGAAGTATGTAAAGGAAATGCAGGGTAAGGTAAGAATGTATGACCCTCAGCAGCAGTGTAAGAAGTGGTGTGAAGCTGATGCAGCAAGAAAGAATGAGTTGCAGGCTCCTCTTCGTTAGTTAAAATATTTATAAGGCTGTCCTAAAAAGGGCAGCCTTTTTAAAAAGAGACGGAAGGTAAATTATGAAGTTTTTTAATATAGATGGTCCTTTTTACAAATTTATGGCAACCTTGTTGGATGTTATAAAGTTGAATTTATTATGGTTACTTTTCAGTCTTCCCATCGTGACCATGGGAGCTGCTACGGTAGCGGCTTTTAGTGTCACCAATCGGATGGCTGAGGATACGGAAGGATATGTAG
The DNA here is from genome assembly GCA_045615205.1 of Acetatifactor sp. GTDB lineage: Bacteria > Bacillota > Clostridia > Lachnospirales > Lachnospiraceae > Acetatifactor. Next base: position 123,106 of record JAZLEI010000064.1, on the reverse strand, counting down.
GAAGACAGTTTCTGGAGGCTTTCAAGAAAAACTGGAAGCAGGGTATTCCTTTGGGACTTTTGTTTTGCTTTTGCTGTTATGTAATGTATCTGGATTTGCAGCTATTCCGTGCAACGGATTCTGTACTGGTACAGGTATTCAGTATTATCACCTGTGTGTGGTTTCTGTCTGCCTTTATTTATGCATTTCCATTGTGTGCCAGATATGAAAACACCTTAAAGAACATCCTGATGAATTCCGTACAGATTACCATACGGTATTTTCCCAGAACCATAGCATTGGTAGTGGTTTTGGCAGTGGAATTGTTTTTCTTCCTGTTTAATACGACCACCATGTTTTTTTTGATTTTAATTGGACCCATTTGTATTATTTTCACTATAAGTGGCTTTGCAATGTACATTTTCCGCAGAATTGAAAGTGATAATGAAAATAGAGAGGAGAAGGAAGAATGAAAGGGAAAAGACTTTTTTCCAAGGCATTGGTTGGAGCATTGACCATTGGATTGCTTTTAGGCAGTGTGAATGTTCCGGTGCAGGCTGCTCCCGTAGAAGGTATCGGAGCCACTCAGACGGTATCTGCGCAGATGCCTTTTCGGGTACTCAATGCCAATGAAATGGTAGCTGAAATGGGCACCGGTTGGAACTTGGGCAATACTATGGACGGACACACCGGTTTCACTCCCGGTGAAACCATTTGGCAGAATGAGGAGACAACCCAGAAGCTGATTAAGACCGTACATGATGCCGGCTTTAATACGGTACGTATTCCTGTTACCTGGGGTACCACCATTGATGATGCCAATGGCTATGCTATTGATGACAAGTGGATTAGCCGTGTACAGGATATCGTAGATTATTGTGTGAATATGAATATGTATGTCATCATCAATATTCATCATGATGGTGCAGAGCAGTCCGGTTGGCTGCGTGTAGGTGCAGAGGATTTACAGCCGGTGAAGGACAAGTTCGCAGGTGTTTGGAAGAACATTGCAGAGCGTTTCAAAGACTATGATGAGCATGTTATTTTTGAATCCATGAACGAGGTAGTTGGTCCCAGCGATGATATCGATGGTATTATCAAGGATACACAGGTTATCATGGAGCTGAACCAGATTTTCGTAGATACCGTACGTGCTACCGGTTCTAATAATGCAGAGCGTTGGTTATCTGTTCCGGGTCGTTACACCAATATCACCAATATGACCCGTGAGGAAGCAGCATTCTGGATTCCCAACGATACCGTAAAGAATCGTTTGTTCGTGGCAGTACATCACTATGACTGGTTGTTCGGTCTGGCAGAAAATACCGCTCACAAGACTTGGGATTTGACACAGTTTAACACCATCAGCGGAGAAATGAAGAAGCTGATAGATAAGTTCACTTCAAAGGGTATTCCCGTTATCATGGGTGAGTATGGTGCGATTAACAAGCAGAACACCGTAGAGCGTGCGTACCACTTGGAAGGTATGAACCGTTTGTGTCAGTTGACCGGTGTGGTTCCGGTATACTGGGATCAGGGCTGGTATGACAAGAGTATGAACCCCGATTACAGCTTCACTCTTTTCGACAGAGCAACTATGGAAGAAACTTACCCGGAAATCATCGATGGTATTCTGAGAGGTTACTTCTTTGATGGTAAGATGGACTTAAGTGATATTACCAAGGATCCTGCAGTGACACCCATTACTGATTTGGGCACCTATGAAGGTATGGTAAGTACTACCATTGGTGAGGTTGTGGACATTTCTCTGGCTGAAAATGTGGAGAAGAGTGCATACAACGATGTGGTTATGTGGAAAAGTGCAGATGAAACCATCGCTACTGTAAATCCGGACAATTCTGATAAGAGTGTATGGGCAGCAAACATTCATGCAACCGGTATCGGCAGAACCGTAGTAACTGCTTATTCCCGCAGTGGTCAGGCAGTGTTGGAAATTCCCGTAGAGGTAAAGGCACATGCTACCGCTAACCCTTGTACAGATATTATTCCGGAGCAGACCGCTTATGAAGTGACAGAAGGTCAGTATTTTTACTTAAATGTGTCAAAAGCACCTGCGGACAGCGATGCTTATTTGACTTATCGCTCTTCGAATCCTGAGGTAGCTACTGTTTCCAAGCTTGGTAAGGTAGTAGCAAAGAGTGCAGGAACCGCATATATCATCATTACTTCTTCCGACGGTATTACCCAGCAGATTCCGGTAACCGTAAAGGAAGCAGAAGTAAAGGCAGAGATGTCTCTGGCATTGAATGTATACTTTAACGATAATGATTTGAGTTATTTCAGCAATGAATATGGTCAGCCTATTACCGTTTCCGAGGATGGTCAGTACACCGTGAAGTTTGATTGTGCTACCGATTTGTCCTCCAAGGCAGGAACCGCAGGTGTAACAGGTCTGAATAATCTGACCGCCATTTATATCAAGGACCATAGCGTTACCCTTGGCAATGCCAAGAAGTCACCATTGGTGAGCTGTGATATTATTTATGATGAAGTAAAGATTGATGGTGTTTCTTATAAGGTAAATATGGATGCTCCGAAGAAGGCCATGAAGGCGTCCGGTATCTTCGATACCAATGACCCCATTAACTCTTGGGACGGTTCTGTGATAGAGGAAGTTACCGTAAGCAACCACGTATTGAACTTTAGTGAGCTGGAAAATCCTCAGACAGCAGAGGTAACCTTCACCCTGTCCAATCTGGTATTTGAAGAGGGTGCCGGTGTAGTAGAAGCACCTGCAGCAACCGCTATCGAAGCTGTGGAAGCAGAAGTAGCCGTTACCAACGAAGCACCTGCAACCGTTTCTGTAAAGGTAACTCCGGCAGGCAGCAGTAAGGTAACTTTCGTATCCTCTGATGAAAAGGTAGTTTCTGTCGGCAATACGGCAGTAGCAGATGTGGATGGTGTGGCTACTGTTGAGGTATATGCAATGGGTGAAGGCAGTGCCACTATCACTGCTTATACAGAAAATGGTTTGACTGCATCCATTACAGTAAATGCATCCTTTGTAGAGCCCGAGCCGGAAGCAACTCCCGAGCCTACTGCAGCTCCTGAAGAAAGCAAGGAGCCGGAAAAGGCAGAGCCTACCCAGGCACCTGCAACACAGCCTGCAACCAATGACACTGCAGAAGAAGGCAGCAACATTGGATTCATCATCGGCATGGTAGCATTGGCAGTAGTTGTATTCGCAGGCGTATTCTTCATCACCCTGAAGATTGCCGGCGGAAGCGGTAAGAAGGAAGAGAAGTAAATGAGCAGATTCCACTTGGAAAACTTATGATTTTTCCGGTGTGATGCGTTCGCTAAATAAAAATATAATGTGGATAGGTTTCTGAATGTACGTATTCAGAACCTATCCATTTTTTGTTTGGGTTTGGTCTGCCTGATTACTCTTTACAACTTGGTATCATTTTCTTGAAAAGTGCATGACATTATACTTTTATACTGATACTTGAAAATGGAGCAGGAGGGATTTTGCGAACAAACGAGGAAAGAAAAGGAGTAAAAACCATGTCAACTAATGTAATAGCAAAAAAGGATGAATTAATTGATTATTTCAAAAAAACCATTGCTATCCTTCTGGCAAATATCGTATACTACAAGTTAACAACCTATGAGAAGGAAGGAGATTTCAGCTATGAATTCGTTGAAAATTTATCGAAAAAGATTTCTCTCTCTGTTGGTGGCGGGAGTTACCTTAGCCGGAACCATTTTTGGAGGAAATGTTGATAATGTTTATGCGACAGAGGTGTCAGAGAAAGTGATGTCTGCGGGAGTATTGGAGAGAAGCCCTTATGAGAATAGCAGGGTCTCAGAGGATATTACCTATCAAGGGAATGCAGCAACCAGCAACAATGCGCATCATCAGAATTATTGGGATTGGTCTAATTGGGCGGTTCCTGTTTATTCCTATTTGGCGGACAATGGAGATGGTACGCTTACCCGAGTGGAATACATAACAGGTACTATTGTGGTGGAGAAATACAACGAATTAGGAGAGATTTGTAGTTCCTTACAAATACCTATGGAATTGACTATCTTTGGCGGTTTCTTCAGCGGTACGGATGCCAATTATTTTGTATTTGGACAGAATAATCCGAATCAAGATGATTCCATGGAAGTCATTCGAATTGTGAAATATAGCAAGGATTGGCAGAGAATAAGCCATGTAAGTGTATACGGTGCCAACACTACAGTGCCTTTTAGAGCAGCCAGTTTAAGAATGTGTGAGAGCAGTAGTCACTTATATGTCCGCACAGCCCATGGAATGTATGCATCTTCAGATGGTTTGAATCATCAGGCAAATATGACCATATCCGTGAAAAAATCCGACATGACCATTGCGGATTGTGATTATCAGGTCTCTGCTTATAACTTCGGATATTGCAGTCACTCTTTTAACCAGTTTATTGATATTGTGGATGGACATTTGGTGGCGGTGGACCATGGCGATGCTTATCCCAGAAGTATTGTTTTAACATGCTCCAACAATGATGCAGAAAGCGGCGTATTAAAAATAGATTATTGGAATCAGGGACCGAAGTATAATTTAATCAGCTTTCCGGGTAGTATCGGTCAAAACTTCACCGGTGCCATGTTAGGTGGTTTTGAAACCTCCGATACCCATTATTTGGTTACCGGCTGCTGTAATACCCATGATAGTAATTTTGCCAACAATAAAGTCAAAAACGTATTCCTGTCCGTAACACCCAAGGATGAGTCCGGGGAGCCCCAAACCATATGGCTGACTGATTATACAGAGAGTGGCAATTACAGTACCACCAATGCACAGCTGGTTGAGGTGGACAAGAATCATTATTTGGTAATGTGGGAAAGATATGCGAAAAACAGCTATGGCTATTTTTCCACCGTACCGGAAATGGGAACCTATATTGCTATTGTGGACGGTGCCGGAAATCAGTTGGGACGCACTATGTTTATAAATGCACAGTTGTCCGACTGTCAGCCTATCGTTGCCAACAACAAAGTGATTTGGTATGTCACCAACAACTCAGTGCCTCAGTTTTATTCCTTTAGTGCGGATATTGCCAATATTGAGAGCTTTGTGGAAAGAATGTATACAGTGGCATTGGGACGTACCTCTGACCCTTGGGGGAAGGCAGACTGGAGTAATCAGCTGATGCTACTAATGGCAGACGGAGCAACCTTGGCAGAAGGCTTCATTATGAGTGAGGAATCCCAAGGTCGCGGATTAAGTGATGAGGAATATATAGATGTTTTGTATAAAACATTCTTCAATCGTGCAGCTGATGAAGGTGGCAAACAAAACTGGCTAAACCATTTGGAATCAGGAAAAAGTCGCAGATTTGTGTTGGCGGGATTTGCCAACTCAGACGAGTTCAACAGATTATGTCAGGATTATGGTATCAAAAGAGGATATTTGGATGTTTCTAATGAACCGGTACTTAATGCAGGCGTATATCGATTCGTAAGCAGACTTTATGACAAGGTGTTAGACCGTGGAAGTGACAGAGAGGGTATCGTGTACTGGACACAATGTATTATGAATGGTAGCCGCTCTCCGGAAGAGGTAGCAAAAAATTTCTTCCTGTCTGAAGAGTATGTTAAGAAAAATACTACAGACAAGCAATATGTAATTACTTTATACCGGACCTTCATGGATAGAGACCCGGATGAGCAGGGAATCAAATATTGGTTGAATACATTGAGCGGCGGTGCTACCAGAGAAAGTGTACTGGAAGGTTTCGCACGTTCACCAGAGTTTGCGGAAATTATGGCGAGCTTTGGATTATAACATTTATAGAGCACAAATGAAAATACTATTTATCAATCTACCATATCATGGCCATGTGGTACCTACAATCGGGCTTGTGCAAGAGCTGATAAAACGTGGCTGCGAAGTGACCTATCTCATGCCTTTTGGGTGGGAAGAAAAAATATCGGAAAGCGGAGCAAGCTTTTACGGATATGACAATCATAAAAAGCTATCGGAGCAGATAAAGAATGCCTACCATGCAGCGGACAAAATAGTGAGTAGCTTCGACTGTGTCATTTATGAACAATTTTTCTTTTTAGGAAAGCATCTTGCAGAGAAACATAATAAGCCTGTCGTAAGGATTTTTACAGCGCCGGTTACAAACGCAAAATTAATGCAACAATTTATTGCTGCAAGGGGTCCTTTATCCATTTTCCGACATAAATGGATTGCAAGAGCATTTACAAAGGATATTGCAAAAAACATTCCCTTAAAAACCGACAACTGGTTGGATGAAATTGTATATAATCCCCCTGAATTGAATCTGGTGTATACACTTCGGGAATATCAGCCATATGAGGAGGATTTTTCAGAGGAACAATACATGTTTCTCGGTCCCTCCATCTATGAGAGAAGAGAAACAGGATTTGATTTTGTAAAAAAGGAGAAACCCATCATATATATTTCTTTAGGAACGGTGGTAAAAGGAGCTGTTTCCTTTTTTCAAAACTGCATAGATGCTTTTCGTGAGGAACCTGTAGAGGTGATAATATCCGTAGGGCAAAAGTTTGACAGGACAAAGCTTAAAAATATTTCGCAGAACATACATATTTATCCTATAGTACCACAAGTGAGCGTTTTGGAGATTGCTAATGTATTTGTGACACATGGTGGGATGAATAGTGTTTCGGAGGCTCTTGTCTCCGGTACTCCTTTGGTGGTAATCCCTTTTTCTTCTGACCAACCGGTTAACGCACAATGTGTGGAAAAGCTTGGAGTTGGAAAGGCACTGGACCGTAAGCTCGTCAATAAGGATAGTTTAAAGGATGCTGTTTTTTCTGTGCTTAAGGACAGTCAGCTCAAAAGGAATATGGCAAAGGTGCAGGAGTTGATAAACCAAGCACCCGGTAACAAAGGTGGTGCAGAACGGATTATGGCTTACTATGAGAGGTGTATGAAGCCCCCGTATTGATAGTGAGGGAGATACCCCGTTTAGAGCCCACGAGGTCTCCCGTTCAGAGCCCACGCCCGAAATCCTATGGATTTCGGGCTGTGGCGTTCCGCCAAATAGTGAGAAAGAAGAAAACCGCTTCTTGAATGCGAGCATTCATAAGCGGTTCTCTTTTTCTCACTGCTTGGCTCTGAACGGGGAACATTTTACAACTTGGTAACAAGTTGATAAGAAGGGCATGACAAGGAGGTTTTATGATTATGCACAGAAAGAACAAGAATAGTTATGCAAAAGATACGCATAAGGAAAGAGGAGAATGTTATGGCACAAGTGAAACCCATAGGAGTAGGCGGAAAATACATAAAGGTTGGTATTTTTTTGGTGGAAATCACGATTATTGTAGCGATGTTGTTGGTGGTGTGGAAGGTGTTTCAGACCACAGATAAGGTAGAAGGACCCAATATCGCTGATATATCCAAGGACGATATTATTATCAATGAACCGGTGAAGAACAATAGTCAAAAGCCTCCCACAAATAATAATGTGGTCGGAAGTGATGTAAAAGAAGAAGGGAAGTCAAAGGGCTATTGGAACATTGCTCTTTTGGGTGTGGATGCCACCAAAAGTGAGCAGCTGTTCAAGGGCAGCCGTAGTGATACCATGATGATTGCGTCCGTGAATTTGGATACGGGAGAGATCAAGCTGGTTTCCGTGTACCGCGATACCTATCTGAACAAGGGTAACGATACCTATGGAAAGTGCAACGGAGCATATAGTGCCAATGGTGCGGCACAGACCATGAGCATGCTGAATTTGAACCTGGATATGGACATTACGGATTTTGTAACAGTGAACTACCATGCGGTAAAGGAATGCGTAGACGGCATGGGCGGTATTTATATTGACATTGATAGTGAAGAGCTGAAGCATATTAACAATTATCAGGTGAGTATTATTCGTGATACGGATATTCCGAAAAGTGAATATGTGGAGCTGAAGGAGACCGGATATCAGAAGGTAAACGGTTTGCAGGCAGCAGCCTATTGCCGTATCCGCCAGACCAAGGGAAGTGACTTCAAGCGAACAGAGCGTCAGCGAGAGGTATTAAAGGCTATGGAAGTACGAGCAAAGCAAATGAGCCTGGCAGAATTGACGGACCTGGCGCCCAAGGTGTTGAAGTATGTTTATACCAATATCGATACCGGTGATATTTTGGAACTGGTGAAGAATGTAAACAATTACTCCATCGTAGAAGAAGCGGGCTTCCCCACGGAAAGCTTGCGTACCACAGCCACTTTGGGCAAAGCGAAAGGTAGTTGCGTCATTCCCTTGGATTTGGAGCAGAATGTAGTATGGCTCCATGAATTCCTCTACGGAAAAGAGGTCTATCAGGTCTCCGACGCCGTGAAGGAATGCAGCCGGAGGATTGAGAAGGATACCGCTCCTTATTTGGAGTAAAAGGGATACAGAAGGGGGAAGGGCAGAGGCTGCTACGTTTTTCATCGGTTCTTTATAGGACACAATAGCAGCCTCAGCCCTTCCCCCCCCCTCGGTATTACACAAAAAGAGCGAGGTCTATTCCTCGCTCTGTCCATATTTCTTGCGGTATTCTGCGGGACTTTCGCCCACGTATTTTCGGAACTTCTTGTGGAAGTAGTCCACATTTCGATAGCCCACCTTCTCAGCGATTTCATATACCTTGTAGGCATTGTTTAGGAGCATTTCCTTGGAATGCTCGATACGCATGTGGTCGATATAGGAGTTAAAGTTCTCACCCACGGTTTTGTTGAAGATTTTGCCCAGATAAGCACTGTTATAGCCAAACAGCGGGGCGATAGTCTCCAATTTAATATTATTCTGATAATTATGCTCTATGTAATAAAGAATATCATCAATGATGTTATTGCGGGAGGGGTTGCCCGTGGCGTTCATCACCATCTCGAACTGCTCCGACAAAAACTTAATGATTTCATACATATAGTGCTTGGCTTCAATAATATTGATTACCACGGAGTTGCCGCTGAAAGGGATGGTGCTGTTGGGATAAAGAATGGACATCCGCTCTTTTACCTGCAGATACAAGTCTGTCAAAAACAGTTTTACCTCCGAGATGTTGTTATCTACATTATACAAATATTCTTCCAGCTGGTATAAGGTCCTGGCTACATTGTTTCGATTAAAGGTCTGCAAATAACCTACCAGATAATCTGTGGTTTCCTTTAAATATTCCGGGGTAATGTGCTTGGTATTGGCTTTTACATCCGGCAGCTCATCATAGCCCAGAGTATGCTGTCCCTGAATGCAGAAAAATCTACGCTGTATCAGGGTCAAGGCATCCTGATAGGAAAGGTGCACGTCCATCAGAGAGGTAACCGGTTGTCCATAGGCCAAAAACAAAGTGTCCATGGGGCTGCCCTTTTGCGGAGGATTGCTGCCCTGATAGTGATTCAAAAAGTCCTTGAAACGGCTGAGTGCATAATCACCCTTTAACAGGACGATATTCCGCTGGTTCTCTACAAAATGGTTAAAAGTATGTTCTCCGCGATTGGTCACTCGCAGCAAATCTGCAAAATTGTAGGTAAGTGCTTCATTGGATTTGCTGAAGTTTTCATAAATCACAATCTGATAAGCATCGGCGGTCAGCTCCAACTGGTCGATATCATTATCCTGTAACAGAGCCTCCAAATCCGGAGAACCCACCAGGATATCATGCAGGATAGCATCCTTAGCCTTTTGGCGAATATGCTCCAAATGATTTATCTTGCGATATTTTTCGTCCAAGGAAGTTTTTACCTGACGTACGGCAATCAACAGCTCGTCTTCATCAATGGGCTTGGTCAAATAATTTTCTACACCGTATCGGATAGCCTCCTGTGCATATTTAAAGTCAGAAAAGCCGCTGATAATAATGAATTTGCAAGGAATTTCCTGCTCATAGCAGTGCTTCACAACTTCCAGCCCGGTGATTTTGGGCATACGGATATCCATAAGCACCAAGTCCGGATGCAGCTGGTGAATCATCTGCAGTGCAACTTCTCCATTTGCAGCATCCCCGCAAACCTCGAAGCCTTCCTCTTCCCAGTCCATTATACAACGTAAGCCGTTTCGAATAAATTCTTCATCATCTACAATTAAAACCTTGTACATATGCGCTCCTGTCCAATTTTTTCATGGCTTTAGTATATAAGAATTCACAAAAGTAGTCAAGAGTGGAGGTTTGTGGTATGATGAAAGAAATCGTGGAGTGACAGGCATGCATTTGGGCTACTTTGCGAAATTTGTGTGAAAACAATTTACTTTTCCTCTAAAAAAAGTTATGATAAATAAGTTGAGACGATAAGGAAAGTCCCGACAAGAATGTAAGCCTGAAAACCAAGGTGAAACAATGAGAAAGGAGACATGAAGTTTATGTCTAAGATCAATAAAAACAACAATAAGAAAACAGCTTCCGAAGCGGTGGAGATCCAAAAGGTACAGACCAAATACGACAAAAAGATGCAGCGACGCAAGGAAGAGGCTGAACGTGTCAAGAAAGAGCAGCTGAAAAGCAGAATTACTACCGGTGTGGTAGTGGTCTTGTTGGCTGCATTTGTGCTTTCCTTCCCTATCCGCAGTGCCATTGCAGTAAATGGGGAGTACATTCGTGTGAATGGAGAAAAGATTACACAGGTAGAATTTGACTATAATTATGCTTTAGCAAAGGCAAGCTATTTGAACATGTACGGTAGTTATATGTCCATGTATGGCATGGATATGTCTACCTTGGACAGCCAGCAGTACAGTGAGAATTTGACCTTTGGCGATTATTTCGAGCAGATGGCAGTGGATAAGATTACCGATACTAAGGCTTTGAAGGCAGCGGCAGAAGCAGAAGGCTTTATTTATGACACTGCTGAAGAGTATCAGAAAACCATAGCTGATATGAAGGCAGCAGCAGAGGCAGAATGCGTGAGCTATAAGCAGTATATGAAGGCTATTTATGGACCTTTGGCTACAGAAAGCAGACTGAAGGATATTATTCAGGAAACCCTCTATACTGCAGCTTACTTTAATCAGAAGTCCGATGAAATGATGCCTTCTAAGGAGGAGATTACTGCTTACTATGAGGAAAATAAGGACGAGTATGATTCCATTGATTATCATATGACTATTGTGGAAGCAGAACTTCCTACTACCGCACCGGACGGCAGTGTACCTACCGATGAAACCGGTAAGGAAGTAGCTTACGAGCCTACTGAGGAAGAAATTGCTACCGCTATGGCAGCGGCCAAGGAAAAAGCAGACGAGGCAGCAAAGACTGTGGCCCAGGATGGAGAAGCTTATACCAATGTAAACCTGCAGATGTCCTATGTAAATGCTTTGATACAGGATTTTTTGTTTGACGAATCCAGAAAGGTTGGAGACACCTATGTGGCGGAGGATACTACCTACAACCGCTATTTGGTGGTTTCTTTCGATGGTCGTTATCTGGATGAAACACCTACCAATGATGTGCGTATGATTATGTCCACAACCACGCTTTCCGAAGCTATACTGGCAGAGTGGAAGGGCGGCGAAGCTACCGAGGAAAGCTTTATTGCTTTGGCAAATAAGTATGATGAAGCCGGAAGTGCAGACGGTTTCGTAGAGAGCTTGGCCACCAGTTATATGCCGGAGGAAATGAAGGCATGGCTTACCTCTTCCGAGCGTAAGGCGGGAGATACCTATGCCATCGATGTAGAGGATGATGCCAATTATGTAGTATACTATCTGGAGCCCAATGATCCGGGGTGGATGGTAAATATCCGCGGAGAACTGCTCAATGAGACCTTGAATGATTATCTGGAGGAAATCAGTAAGGATTATGCCGTGGAAGATCCTAAGGGCAGATTAGAGTACCTGAAGGTAGAAGCAAACAGCGCAGAATAAAGGATGAGGAGAACGGCAGGGAGGCTGAAGGAATTTGGCACTCTGCCGGTTTCTGTTAATTGGGTCATTGATTAAATTTAAGTTTTGCGGTATGCTCTTAACATATGCATATGTAATACAGAAGAGGAGACATTACAACTATGAAAAAAGTATTGGTTTTGGATATAGACGGAACATTGACGAATTCCAAGAAGGAGATTACTGAGGCCACCAAGCAGGCTATCTGGAAGATTATGGACCAGGGGCATAAGGTAATTTTGGCTTCCGGACGTCCCACGCCCGGTATGCGTCGCTATGAGGCAGAGTTGGAGTTGGAGAAGAGAGGTGGCTTTTTACTGTCTTTCAATGGTGCCAGAATCGTAAACTGTCAAAGCGGTGAAGTGGTTTACCAGAAGCTGTTGCCCTTAAGTATCGTGCCGGGGTTGTATCAGTATGCCAAGGAGCAGGGAGCAGGTCTGATTACTTATCTGGGTGACACCGTGATTTCTGCTTTTGAGCCGGATGAGTATGTAGAGCTGGAAGCACGTATCAACGGACTGCCCATTCGAGTGGTGGAGGATTTCGTAAGCTTCGTGGATTATGATATTAATAAGTGTTTGTTGACAGCTCCTGTGGAGCAGGCAGAAATCATAGAAAAGGAGCTGCAGGCACGTTACGGTGATATACTCAGTATTTATCGTTCAGAGCCCTTCTTCATCGAGGTAATGCCGCAGAAGGTGGATAAGGCAGCATCCTTAGACAAGATGCTTCCCTCTATCGGTATGGGACAGGAACAGGCGGTGTGTTGCGGAGACGGTTTTAATGATATCTCCATGATAAAGTATGCTAAAGTCGGTGTTGCCATGGGCAATGCACAGCCTGCGGTAAAGGAAGCAGCAGACTATATTACGGCTACGAATGATGAAGATGGTCTGGTGGAGGTAATTGAAAAGTTTTTCAGAGAGGAATAGTGATTCATATATGAAGATTGTATTACCTGAAAAGGTAAAGTTTATAATAGATACCATCACGGAGGCAGGCTTCGAGGCTTTTGCAGTAGGAGGCTGTATTCGTGATTCTATTTTGGGTAGAGAGCCGAATGACTGGGATATCACCACTTCTGCCAAACCCCAGCAGGTGAAGGCACTGTTTCGTCGCACCATTGATACGGGAATCGCTCACGGAACGGTCACCGTTATGTTGGACAAGGAGGGCTTCGAAGTAACTACCTATCGGATTGATGGTGAGTACGAGGACAGTCGCCATCCCAAGGAGGTAACCTTTACCTCTAATCTGGTGGAGGATTTGAAGCGTAGGGATTTTACCATTAACGCCTTTGCCTACAATGATACTACCGGACTGGTGGATGCCTTTGATGGTTTGCAGGATATTCAGGACGGTGTGATACGTTGTGTGGGCAATTCCATGGAGCGTTTTACGGAGGATGCACTGCGTATTTTGCGTGCCATTCGTTTTTCTGCACAGCTGGGTTACACCATAGAAGAGTCCACCCGGGAGGCGATTACGAAGCTGGCGCCGAATCTGCGTCACATTAGTGCGGAGCGCATTCAGGTGGAGCTGACCAAGCTATTGGTATCTCCTCATCCGGACTATTTGCGTTTGGCTTATGAAACCGGCGTGACCGCGGTAGTGTTGCCGGAGTTTGATATTTGTATGGAAACCCCTCAAAAGCATCCTCATCATTGCTACAATGTGGGGGAGCATACTTTACATTCTTTGGGAGAGGTGCCGCCTCAAAAGGAGCTGCGCCTGACCATGCTGCTACACGATATCGGCAAGCCTTCTACCCTGAAGGTGGACGAAGACGGAATCACCCATTTTAAAGGACATCAGCTGATAAGTGCTCAGATAGCAAGGGAGATTCTCAAGCGACTTCGCTTTGACAATGATACCATGTCTACTGTTACCAGACTGGTAGAATTCCATGACTATGGCAATGGTGTGAAGCCGGATTTACGCTTTGTTCGAAGAGCTGTGAATAAAATCGGCGAGGACATTATGCAGGAGCTCTTTTTGGTACGCAGGGCAGATGTGCTGGCACAGAGCAATTATCAGAGAGCGGAGAAGCTGGAGGCACTGGAAAGCTGGCAGCAGCTTTATGCAGAGGTTCAGGCAAAGAAGCAGTGCGTTTCCCTAAAGACCCTGGCAGTAAACGGCAGCGACCTGATTGCCCTGGGCATGAAGCCCGGCAAGGAAATGGGCGAAGTGTTGCACCAGTTACTGGATTATGTTTTAGACCACCCGGAAGAGAACACCAAGGAAATATTATTAAGTAAAGTTCAGTTATAATTCACACTTCCCCTTCATAAGATAGGACATAAGGAATTGCGGAAGGATTTGGAGCGAGAGCGTGCCTCAGTGGAGTATTCCTCATGGCAGATACACCCCATACCCCTTCCCCGCAAGCCCTGATTGTATATCTTGGGAGGCCGGAAGCGTGAATGATAAAGCAGTAACTCTGTTGGAGCAATACGATATAGAGGTACTCCGCACCAGAAAGGGGCGGGGAGCTATCCTGTGCGAAACAGCACAGGGAATTTTGATTTTTATGGAATATGCCGGAAATGAAGAGCGACTGGCACTGGAGAATAGGTTGTTACAGCAGATTGCTGAACAGGGAACGGTCAGAGTGGATGCCTTACTTCCCACCAGGGAGGGTGCACTTTTTGTCAAGGATAAGGATGGCATCAGCTACATTTTGAAAACCTATTATGAGGGCAGAGAGTGTAATATTTTTGACCGAAGTGAATGCCTGACTGCCATGCAGCTTTTGGCGAAGCTGCATAACAGCATGGAGGCAGAGGGAGAGCCGGAAGCAGTGAAGCGGCGTTCTCCTTTGCAGGAATATGAGAAGCGTAACCGGGAGTTGACTCGTATCCGTAGCTTTTTGCGCAAGAAGGGACAAAAACTACCTTTTGAAAGGCAGCTTAACAGTGCCATGGATGATTACCTGGAACAGGCCAGACAGGTCACAGAGGACTGGCGGGAGTATGAAGAGCGTCTGCGAAGCAAACAGAACGGGCAGCTTTGTTTTCACGGAGATTATCAGTATCATAATATCATCCTTTATGAAAAGGAATGGTACGTGGTGAATTTCGAAAAATGCCAGAAGGGTAGTCAGGTAAGCGATATTTATCTGCTTATGCGTAAGCTTTTGGAAAAGAGCAACTGGTCTGTCAGTCTGGGTAGGGAGCTTTTGGAGGCTTATCGACAGATACGTCCTATCAGTGCCTATGACTACATTGATTTGTACTACCGGTTGGCATATCCGGAGAAATTCTGGAAGATTGCAAATTTTTATTATAACTCCAGAAAGGCTTGGATACCTGAGCGGAACATGGAGAAGCTGGATAAGGTATTGGAACAGGAGGCAGCCAGACAGACCTTTTTAGAGGAGGTTTTCTGGTCGGAGCTGTAGAGTTGCCTTGAGGGCAGAATGTGAGGAAAGAATGAAGAAACTAAGGATAAGTATTTTCATCAGTGGCATACTTTTCATGCTTTTGTGTTGTGGCTGCGGACAGCAGTCTGTAGGTAGTGAAGCTACGACACAAGAGCCCATACCGGGTTATAATCATGTGGGTAGCGAACAGATACAGCAGGTAGTTTATGGTCCGGACAGCTATGATTCGGAGGACATTGCTATTTTGCTGAACAAAAACCTAGAGGAAAATACGGTCACCCTTTATAATATGGAAGTGGATAAGCAGTATACCCTGCAGGTGACAGGCACTAGTACTCTGTATGACAAGTATGGAGAGCCCGTTGCTTTGGGACAGCTGCAGCCGGGAGAGATTGTGGAGGTGACCTTTTTAAAGGATATCAAGCGTTTGAACAGTATGCAGATTTCTCCGGAGGGTTGGAGCAATACTGCCATCCACCGGTACGAAATGGACTGGGAGAAGAAAAATCTGCTGATTGGTGCAGATGCGTACAGTCTGCCGGAGGATGTGGTGATACTGTCCGAAGGTAAGGTAATCGAGCCTATTGATTTAAATGCGGTGGATACCCTTTCCTTCCGAGGTAGGGGAAATGATGTGTACAGTATCGTGGTGGAACAGGGACATGGTTATCTGCGATTGGAAAATGATGTGAATTTTATCGGCGGCTTTATCGAAATCGGACAATCCATGATACATAAGATTCAGGAGGACATGCTTCTGGCGGTGCCGGAGGGAAGCTACGAGGTGCTCATTAGTTGCAAGGGCGGCGGTGGTACCAAGCAGGTTACCATCGGACGCAACCAGGAGGTGACACTGGATATTGGTGATTTGGAGGTAGCTTTGGTGCAATATGGCACGGTAGTGTTTACCACTACTCCGGAGGAAGTTACTCTTTATATTGATGGTAACAAGGTGGACATCAGCATGCCCATTACGTTGGAATACGGTATTCATCAGTTGATTGCTCGAGCCGAGGGATACAAAACCATGACCAGTTATATTAAGGTGGGACAGGCTTCTGCCGGAATCAATCTGGAACTGGAAGCAGTGAAGGAAGAAGAGGAAGAAGACGATGACGAAGGCTATAAGGTGCATATCGATGCACCCGAGGGTGCAGAAGTGTACCTGGATGGCAATTATATCGGCATTGCTCCGGTCAGCTTCAAGAAAGAAGCCGGAACTCATACCATCACCCTTCGCAAGACAGGTTACGAAACCCGCAGCTATACTATCGCAGTGGATAAAGAAGAAAAGGACGTGTCCTATTCCTTTGCCGATTTGGTAAGTACCTCCCTGTATAATGGTCTGGGCAGTGATTTGGACAGCAGCTTGAATCATACTTTGGGTGGTGTGCTGGATACCATAATGTTTGAGTAGGATACCATTTAGCAGGGATTAAACTCTTTGCCGTGAAATGGAAAACACTTTATGAAAATTTCACCATCTTTTTAGCAATGCTTTGTTGTATTTTCGCAGACTTTCTTTTATGCTGTATTCAGCAGGGTACTACAAAAAGAACAAAGGAGAAATGAGAAGGAAATGAATCATATAGCAGAAAATCCACCGGAGATTACCCAGGAGATGATACGGCAGTTTTGGGAGAATTCCAAGAAGGTAAAGCAGTTGATGACCTATTATAATTGTGCCATGCTGGAGATTGAGACGAAGTTTCGTGTATTGAATCAACAGTTTTCTTTGGAACAGGACTACAATCCTATCGAAACCATTAAGACCCGGTTGAAGTCCATGGAGAGTATCATGGAGAAGCTGAGCCGCAAGGATTTGCCCATGGAGCTTTCGTCCATTGAGGAGAATTTGACCGACGTGGCAGGTATTCGTGTGATTTGTCCTTTCCTGAGTGATATTTACCGATTAGCGGATTGTTTGCTGGAGCAAGATGATGTGTATTTGATAGAGCGAAAGGATTATATTAAAAATCCTAAGAAAAACGGCTATCGTAGTCTACACCTTATCGTGGAAATACCCATCTTTTTGCAGAATGAAAAGCGTTTGATGAAGGTGGAGGTACAGCTTCGTACCATTGCCATGGACTTTTGGGCCAGCCTGGAGCATCGGATGCGTTATAAAAAGGATCTGGATGACAGCATACTGGAAATGCTGGCAAAGGAATTGATGGAGTGTGCAGAAGAAAGCGCAAATTTAGACGTTCGAATGGAAACAGTAAAAGATTATATAGAAGAGAATGTGTGTAAGTCCCATAAATACAGCAAAATGCCTTGACAAACCCTTTGAAAAAAGCTATATATATATTTAGACGTTTCGATAATTTAGAATCTGTCAATAAATAAAGAGAATATTCGTAATAGGAGGAGTTCAAGATGAACAAAACAGAATTAGTTGCAGCTATGGCTGACCAGGCTGGTATGTCTAAGAAGGACGCAGAGAAGGCTTTAAAGGCATTTGTTGACGTTGTTGCTGAAGAATTAAAGAAAGATGGTAAGGTACAGTTAGTAGGTTTCGGTACTTTTGAAGTAGCTACCAGAGGCGAGAGAGAAGGAAGAAATCCTAAGACCAAAGAACCTATGAAGATCGCTGCTTCTAAGGCTCCTAAGTTCAAGGCTGGTAAGGCTTTAAAGGATATGTTAAACGCATAATTTAGAAACGTATTTGAAAGGGCTGTCGCTTTGCGTCAGCCCTTATTTTGTGCGTAAACAGTGAGCCATGCGCGTGCGGCCACGCGCGACCCGGAAGGGATAGAGCTACGTGCCTGCTTGCAGGGCTAAGGAGCTCTATCTTTTCCGGGATGCGGCTGCTATGGCAGACGCATTTGGCGAACGTCGCATCAACGAGCAGCTGAGCTGCGAGTAAGAGGTGCCCGAGGGAACAACGAGCAGCCGAGCTGCGAGAATGGGTGACCGTGGCACAACTCGAAGCAGCCGAGCTGCGAATAAGAAGGGAGAATAACATGAGACTGGATAAATATTTAAAGGTGTCTCGCTTAATCAAGCGACGCACCGTAGCAAATGAGGCTTGTGACGCCAGCAGAGTTATGGTGAACGATAAGCCCGCAAAGGCTTCCACGCAGGTCAAAGTGGGCGATATTATTACAATCGCTTTCGGAAACAAGGAAGTGAAGGTGGAGGTACTGGACGTGCAGGAAACCGTGAAGAAGGATGAGGCTAAGGAGCTGTTCCGCTACCTGTAGATACTGATATACATGCCTATTTGACCAGAGATTGGGGACTATCAGTACTCCTTATACAAAGGCATATTTCCGGGAAACCTCTCATAGAATGAATAAAAGTAAGCCTACGACCTGCACTTTTTGGGTCGTGGCAGCAGTCATATAGGGGAGCATTTATGGAAAATATCAATAATCCAAACAGCAGAACACATAAAATCACTATGACCAACCGACATACCTGCCTGATTAGCGGAGTAAAGGATGTGTTGTCCTTTGATATTCACGAAGTATTGTTGGAAACGGAGCAGGGGATGCTGGCCATGAAAGGGGACGATTTGCATGTGAGCCGATTGTCGCTGGATCATGGGGAAGTGGATGTGGACGGTAGAATCGACAGCTTGATATATAGTGAGGTGTCCGGCTTGGGACAAAAGGGTGAGTCTCTGTTCGCCAAGCTATTTCGATAGGTATGAGCAGAGACACGATTTTCCTGTTGCAGGCAATGGGTGTAGGTGTATTGATTCCCTTTTTGTATGACTGGCTGCGTATTTTTCGCAAGGTAGTACCGCATAAGCAGTTTGTGGTATCGCTGGAGGATTTTTTCTTTTGGGTTTTTTGTGCTATTTCCGTGTTTTTGTGGATGTATCGGGTCAGCAATGGCAGCATGCGCTGGTTTGCAGTGGCAGGTGCATTATTTAGTATGTATTTGTACAAAGCATGGTTGAGTGCATTTTTTGTGAATGTCTTGGCAAAGCTACTGAACCATCTGCTGGGGATTTTGAAGAAGGTACTATACCGGCTCGCGGCACCGGTACGCTTTTGGGGTAGAAAAATACATATATTGGGACAAAAGGTCGGCAAACGCAGAAGGAAACTCTTAGAGAATCGCAAAATATGGTTGAAATCTCGTTTAAAAGCCCTTACAATAAGAATGACGAAGCAATAAATCAGAAAAACATGTAGAGGTTCGTATGGAAAAGCAAGCGAAAAGAGGCAAAAGCAAAGCTGCCCATCGTAAGAAGCTTCAGAATCGCTTCAGTATGTTTTTGGTGAGTATGGTGGTACTTACCCTACTGGTAGTAGTAGGGATTCGTTCCTATGGATTGACCAAGCAACGAGAAGCTCTTCTGGCAGAAAAGGCGGAATACGAAAGTTTAATAGAGGATGAGAGGCAAAAAGCATTGGAAATCGAGGAGTATGGGAAATATACCAAGACCATGAGATTCTATGAAGAGATGGCTAAGAAAAAGCTGGGTCTGGTATATGAAGACGAAATCATCTTTTTGCAGGAGGATTAGGACTATTGTGTGCGAAGCAGGATAGTCCTTTTTGTTTTATCAAAAAATGTCTTAAAATTTTCTGTTTTCCACTCCTCGTTTTGACAAAAAAGACTTTCTGCCATGGTTATAATAGTTCCTATCGCAAAGGTGGAGAGGATGAGGAATATGATGACAGGAAGTAAGGACAAGCAAGTCGGCAGAGAGGCCGTGATGGCAGATTACAGCAGGCGAAGACTAATGAGTTACGCAGATTCCTTTAAGGAGTTGGCAAATAGTCTGGTCTTTGAATATGATGGAGAAGGAATGGACAGACAACAAATTCTGGAAAAAAAGCGCCTGAATGAAAAGCAGCAGATGCTGTGTGAAAACATGACAGAGGTTTCCAGAATATTACTGCAGATGGCCATGGAGGTATTTCGGTTTGCACCCTTGAAGGAGCGTCTGCAAAAGAAAGTAGTACACGCCCTTCGTATGGAAAAAATACTGGTGTCGGATATTTTTTATATGACAAAAGCAGGAGAAGAATCCGAAGGAAGATGTCTGGGAGTGCGAATGCATTGTGAAAAGCCGGGAGGATATACGGTGAGTGACGTGGCGGATATGTTGTCCGTACTTTTGGACAGAAGGCTGATGCCGGGAGTTAACAGTCCTTATCTGGTGGATAAGGAGGAACAGTATTATACCTTTGTGGAGGAGCCGGGGTTCGTGGTGTTGCCCGGTTATGCCAAGGCAGTGCGGGAAAATGAACAGGTTTCCGGGGACAATTACTCGATTGTGGAAACGGTGAGCGGAAAATGGACTGTATTGATTTCTGATGGAATGGGTTCCGGGGAGAAGGCGTGTCGGGACAGTGAGAGAGTTCTGGATTTGATGGAAAAGCTGATGGAGGCAGGGTATGACCTTGCTACAGCCATTCATTTGCTCAATGGAGCCCTGACTGTGTCAGAGGAGCAGAATATGTCTACTTTGGATGTTTGCAGTGTAGATTTGTATAGTGGAATGTGCGAGTTTCGCAAGGTAGGTGCTGCCACAACTTTCTTAAAAAGCAATACCTATGTGGAGCAGATTACCATGAATTCCCTGCCCTTGGGAGTGATGCCCATTCCGGAAGCCGAAGTGGTACGCAGGGAATTGATAGAAAATGATTATGTGATTATGGTAACGGATGGTGTGACGGAAAGTTTGGCTATGGCTGGTTATGAGGATATGTTGGGTAACTATTTGGAGGAGCTGCAGGAAACCAATCCGGGAGAAATGGCCCGCAAAATCCTGCAATTGGCACTTCGCTGCAGCGGAGGACGCATTATGGACGATATGACAGTGGTGGTTTTGGGGATTTTCCGCGGAAGATAAGGTTGATTTTTGCTGCTTTACTGGGTATAGTAGAGATAGTGATTTGTGTCGGAGAACACCGCGGATGGGATGAAGTATGCAACAGATGTTGGAGAAGCAGGTAAAGGAATATTGTGACAGACATCAAATGCTGGAGCGTGGCGACAGGGTGGTGTTGGGAGTTTCCGGAGGGGCAGACTCGGTTTGCCTCTTATTTGTGTTGCTGGCACTTCGCAGCGAACTGGACTTGGTGCTTCATGTGGTACATGTGAACCATGGAATTCGCAAAGAGGCAGGAGAGGATGCCGCTTATGTGCGAGCACTTTGTGGAGCCCATCAGGTGCCATTTTATTTGTACGAAAAGGATATTCCTGCTTTGGCAAAGAAATGGAACTGCTCTGAGGAAGAGGCTGGCAGGCGGGTACGCTATGAATCGTTTGAAGAGGTGTTGCGGCAGCAGCATTGTCAAAAGATTGCGGTAGCGCATAACAGCAATGACCGGGCAGAGACCATGCTGTTTCATTTGTTCCGGGGAACCGGCTTGACCGGTCTGGCAGGCATCCGTCCCAAGAGGGGGCAAATTATCCGGCCACTTTTGTGTTTGAACAGAATGCAGATAGAAGCTTATCTGGCAGAGCAGCAAATCCAATATCGTCATGATTGTACTAATGACAGCGATGATTATACCCGTAATAAAATCCGTCATCATATTTTATCCTATGCGGAAGAGGAAATTGTGCAGGGCTCGGTAGCAAATATGGCACGAACGGCGGATATTTTGGAAGAAACTGAGAATTATATAGAAGAACAGGTGCAAAAAGCTCTGGTAAGCTGTGTCACCGGGCAGGATATCAGAGGAACGGTGTATTGTATTCGCAGGCAGCCCTTTTTGCAGGAGCATGCCCTGATACAGAAGCGACTGATTTTGCGGCTTTTGAAGGAACTATCTCCCATGCACAAGGATATCGGTGCAGTGCATGTGGAGGAGGTTTTGTCACTGGTCTTGCAGGAGGGTAACCGAGAGGTGCATTTGCCCTATGGTATCCGTGGTAGCCGGGAATACGAAGAAATTGTTTTGGAGCGGGAGACGGAGGAAGGTATGGCAGATACCTTTGAGGCGATGATTATTAATCCGGCAATTTTATCGCAGCAGGAGTATATGATTGCCGGTCCAAAGGGCAGTAAAGTGATTTTTTCTGTGTTAAATTGTGGCAAAGATGGAATAAATTGTGAAGATATTCCGGAAAATCAGTATACGAAATGGTTTGATTATGATAAAATAAAAGAATGTCTAATGCTTCGAATACGTCAACAGGGGGACTATTTGACCCTAAAAGGGCAGGAAACATTACAGCATAAAAAAATAAAGGACTATATGATTTCCGAAAAAATACCGAAGCGACAAAGGGAGGAATTGCCCTTGCTGGCAGAAGGAAACCATGTGCTATGGTTGGTAGGATATCGTATAAGTGAATATTACAAAGTAGAAACATCTACGAAGCGGATTTTGCAGGTACAGTATCAGCAGAATAATAATATACCGTGGTAGCAGATGGAGAGGAGAACATATGGCAGAGCATGTTAGAGTACATTTATCAGAGGAAGAGGTAAACAAAAGAATCCGGGAGATAGGTGAGCAGATTAGTAAGGATTATGCAGATAAAGAACTGCATATGATATGTGTATTGAAGGGCGGTACTTTCTTTATGTGTGAATTGGCGAAGAGAATTACTGTACCGGTTTCCTTAGACTTTATGGCAGTGTCCAGCTATGGCGGAGATACCAAATCCAGTGGTGTGGTTAAGATTGTGAAGGATTTGGATGAGCCGATTATGGGCAAGGACGTATTGGTAGTAGAGGATATTGTAGATTCCGGAAGAACCCTTAGCTACTTATTGGAAATGTTAAAAGATCGTGGTCCGGCATCTTTGCATCTTTGTACATTGTTAGATAAGCCGGACAGAAGAGTGGTACAGGTACCGGTGGACTATACCGGTTTCCAGATTCCGGATGAGTTTGTGGTAGGTTATGGTTTGGATTATGCACAGAAGTATCGTAATCTTCCGTACATTGGAATAGTAGAATTTGATTAATATTTAGGAGGCCGAAATTGAGAGAAGGCAAAGGTTTTCATTCGTATATTTTTATTATTATTTTGCTGATGTTCGTGCTGTTTGCCATGAACCTGATGAAGAAGCAGGATAATGATTATACACAAACACAGCTGATTGCAGATATGGAGGCAAAGAAGGTAGAGCAGATTTATATTTCACCCAATGGGGAGGCTCCTACCGGTTATGCAACGGTTATTTTTGACAATTATGCTGAGAAGGTTTATGCAACGGATATTCGGGAACTGGAGGGAATTATTCGAGAGCATGGATATGAACCGATTATTGAGGATATTGAGCGGGATGGATGGTTTATTACTTATGTGATGCCTCTGCTCATGATACTGATTATCTGTGTGTTCTTCTTTATGATGATGAATGCTCAGAATAACGCCAACAGCGGTGCCGGCAGCAAGATGATGAATTTCGGAAAGAGCCGTGCTAAGCTGTCCTTTGGTGACAATAAGATAAATTTTTCCACTGTGGCAGGTCTGAAGGAAGAGAAAGAGGATATGGAGGAAATCGTGGATTTCCTGAAAAATCCTGCCAAGTATACCGCAGTAGGAGCCAGAATTCCCAAGGGTGTGCTGTTAGAGGGTCGTCCCGGTACCGGTAAAACCCTGTTGGCAAAGGCGGTTGCAGGAGAGGCAGGTGTTCCCTTCTTCAGCATTTCCGGTTCGGATTTCGTGGAAATGTTCGTTGGTGTAGGTGCCAGCCGTGTACGTGACTTGTTTGCAGATGCTAAGAAGAATGCTCCCTGTATCGTCTTCATTGACGAAATCGATGCGGTTGCCAGAAGACGTGGTACCGGTATGGGTGGCGGTCACGACGAGCGTGAACAGACCCTGAACCAGTTGTTAGTGGAAATGGATGGTTTTGGTGCCAACGAAGGTATTATCGTGATGGCAGCGACCAACCGTGTAGATATTTTGGATCCGGCCATTTTACGTCCGGGACGTTTTGACAGAAAGATTACCGTAAGTTCTCCGGATGTACGAGGCAGAGAGGAAATCCTGAAAGTACACGCCAAGAACAAGCCTTTGGCAGAGGATGTGGATTTGGAGCAGATTGCTCAGACTACCTCCGGCTTTACCGGTGCGGATTTGGAGAACCTGTTAAACGAAGCAGCCATTGCGGCAGCCAAGGATAACAGAGCTTTTGTGAAGCAGGAGGATATCAAGAAATCCTTTATTAAGGTGGGTATCGGTGCAGAGAAAAAGAGCCGTATAGTATCAGAAAAGGAAAAGAAAATCACTGCTTATCACGAAGCAGGTCATGCGATTTTATTCCATGTGTTGCCGGATGTGGGTCCTGTATACACTGTATCTATTATTCCTACCGGTATCGGTGCTGCAGGCTATACCATGCCACTTCCCGGAAAGGACGAAATGTTTTGGAGCAAGGGAAAGATGCTGCAGGATATTATGGTTTCCCTGGGCGGACGTATTGCGGAGCAGATTATTTTCGATGATATTACCACCGGAGCTTCCAGTGATATTAAGAAGGCTACCCAGATGGCGCGCAGCATGGTGACCCGTTATGGTATGTCTGATAATATCGGTGTCATTTGTTATGATGACGATGATGAGCAGGTATTTATCGGTCGTGATTTGGCACATGCCAAGTCTCACAGCGAGGCAATCAGCGGAGAAATCGATAAAGAAGTGAAAGCTATTATCGATGATTGCTATGCAAGAGCAACGGAGATTATCAAGAAGTATGAAAATGTCCTCCATAAATGTGCGGAGCTTTTGATACAGAAGGAAAAAATCAGCCAGCAGGAGTTTGAGGCATTGTTTGAGGCATAAGCCCGGAAATGAAAGTCCTGCACAGCAGTAATGTTTGAAATCGGAAGATTGGGTGGTAGGTCACAGAGCAGCATTTTGTGAAAAATGCACAAAAACAACATGGTCGATTTGTAAAGTTTGTGAAGTTTGAGGGTGTTCAAAAACGATTTCCTATGCTATTATAATACTCGTAACCCCCCCAATACATTATATAGTTTTTTGCTATACCCCATAAGAAAGAAATACCTTCTCTAAAAAGGACAGTCAAGTGGCTGTCTTTTTTACTTTGTATGGATTTTATTTGGTTTTACCATATGCGTATCAGAAACCATAAGAAGTTTTACTCATATAGGAATTTCGCCCTAGAAAAATGGTGCAAAATAGAATTACATATGGTAAAATAAACAGATAAGGGCAGAATGTCTGTAATGATACAGCAAAGTATAAGGAGGTAGCTATGTCTTACAAGATTTTAAAGATGGATCCGTACCTGGAGAATTTTGAGCAGGATATTAATCTGCGCATGGATAACTACAAAAGGAAAAGAAAAGAGCTTTTGGGTGAAGAGAAGAGTCTTGTGGACTTTGCCAATGGATATAAATATTTCGGCTTTCATCGTACGAAGGGTGGCTGGGTGTATCGTGAGTGGGCACCGGCTGCAGAAGAGATGTACTTGACAGGTGATTTTAATAAGTGGGATGCAGAAGGCTGCCCCATGAAGAAGCTGGATAATGGTGTGTTTGAGGTGGAGCTGAAGGGCAAAAATGCTTTGAAGCCCGGTCAGAAGGTACAGGCCGTTGTGGTACACAATGGGCAGCAGTTGCGTAGAATACCATTATATGCGACCAGAGTGGTGCAGGATCCGGTGACTTATTTGTGGTGTGCAGAAATCGAAGAAACACTGGAACCCTATACATGGACGGATGAGAAGTTTATAACACCGAAAACCCCCTTTATTTATGAGTGTCATATCGGTATGGCACAGGATAAGTATGATATCGGAACTTATACAGAGTTTCGTGAGAATATATTGCCCCGCATTAAGAAGCTGGGCTATAATACCATTCAGATTATGGCCATTATGGAGCATCCGTATTATGGTTCCTTTGGCTATCAGGTGTCCAATTTCTTTGCAGCATCTTCCCGTTACGGAACCAGCAAGGAGTTAAAGGCTTTGATCGATAAGGCACATGAGATGGGCATTGCAGTACTTTTGGATGTGGTACATTCGCATGCTGTGAAGAATACCAACGAAGGCTTGAACGAGTTTGACGGTACAGAGTACCAGTTCTTCCATACAGGAGATAAGGGTAATCACAGTGCGTGGGGCACCAAGCTGTTTAATTATGGGAAGAACGAAGTGCTTCACTTCCTGCTTTCCAACCTGAAGTATTGGATGGAGGTGTTCCATTTTGATGGTTTCCGTTTTGATGGTGTGACTTCCATGCTGTACTTGGATCATGGTTTGGGCAGTGCGTTCAGCAGCTATGATATGTATTTCTCCATGAATACGGATACAGAAGCAGTAACTTATCTGCAGCTGGCAAATGAATTGATTCATGAATATAATCCCAAGGCGATTACCGTGGCAGAGGATATGTCCGGTATGCCGGGTATGTGTATTAAGATAAAGGATGGCGGTATCGGCTTTGATTATCGTCTGTCCATGGGTGTTCCGGACCTTTGGATTAAGACCCTGAAGGAATGCTCTGATGAGAATTGGGATGTTTTCAAGCTTTGGTATGAGCTTATCGGACGCAGACCGCAGGAAAAGAATATCGGTTATTGTGAGTCACATGACCAGGCTCTGGTAGGTGACAAGACGATTATGTTCCGCCTATGTGATGCGGAGATGTACACCGGTATGAACAAGTTCGGCGGCAATCTGGTAGTAGACAGAGGTATTGCTCTTCATAAGATGATCCGTTTGTTGACAGCATCTTTAGCAGGTGAGGGTTATCTGAACTTTATGGGTAATGAGTTTGGTCATCCGGAGTGGATTGACTTCCCCAGAGAGGGCAATGGCTGGAGCTATCATTACTGCAGACGCCAGTGGAATTTAGTAGATAATAAAGATTTGCGTTATTGTGAATTAAATGCCTTTGATAAGGCAATGATTCATTTGTTGAAGAGGGAAAATGTATTAAGGAAGACTGCTGAAAACAGATGGATGCATCAGGACGACAAGGTAATTATTTACAATAAGGGCAATGTGGTATTTGCATTTAATTTTAACCCGGAGAAATCCTTTGACGGGTATTTTATACCGGTTCCCGAAGAAGGTACTTATCAGGTGATTTTATCTTCCGATGATGGAGCCTTCGGCGGATATGATCGTGTGGATAAGAAGTATGAGTATCAGACTTGGACAACGCAGGACGGATGGTTTGGTTTCCAGTGTTATCTGCCCTCCAGATGTGCCATTGTATTAAAAAAGCTATAAGAACTCCTAAGAGAGGATAGGACTTTATGAACCTGGAACGTATAAGGAGAAATCAAAACAACCAATTATATATTGCATTGATGCGTCCCGTTTTTGACAGGAGGGGGTTATTTAGTGACACCACAGAGGATTATGTAAGTCCTATGGAGCCGGAACCCTATGAAGAGATAACCCTTCGTTTCCGTACAGCGAAGAATAATGTAGACAGGGTATTTTTCGTAACCAAGGGTCGTAAATATATGATGACCAAGGAAGAAACGGATGAGTGTTTTGATTATTATATAATCAAATATCAGCTGGGAGAAGAAAAGCTCAGTTATCACTATGAGGTAGAGACCGGTCGCGTGGCAGTGGTTTTTGATGTGCGAGGTCTGGTGAGAGATGCTAATGAATATTATAATTTCGTGGTGATTCCCGGTTTTAAAACACCGAAGTGGGCAAAGGGTGCCGTAATGTATCAGATTTACGTGGATCGTTTTCGTAACGGTGACCCGACTAATGATGTATTGACCGGAGAGTATACCTATATTAATGAGCATGTGCACCGGGTAGAGGACTGGTACCGTAATCCGGCACAGATGGATGTGCGTGAATTTTATGGCGGAGATTTACAGGGTGTACTGGATAAAATGGACTACTTGGAGGATTTGGGCATAGAGGTGATTTATTTCAATCCGCTCTTTGTATCTCCTTCCAATCATAAGTATGATATCCAGGATTATGATTATATCGACCCTCATTTCGGGAAAATCATAGTGGATGAGGGAGAGCTGTTACAGCCCGGAGAGAGAAGTAATTTTCAGGCGACTAAATATATTAGCCGTGTAACCAGTAAGGAGAATCTGGAAGCCAGCAATGAGCTTTTTATTAAAGTGGTAGAAGAGGCACACAAGCGTGGAATACGTGTTATCTTAGATGGTGTATTCAATCATTGCGGTTCTTTTAATAAGTGGATGGACCGTGAGCGTATTTATGAAAACGCAGAGGGTTATGAAAAGGGTGCCTATGTGTCTGAGGACAGCCCTTATAATGATTATTTTGACTTCCGTGGCGGTGTTTGGCCTTACAATCGTAACTACGATGGCTGGTGGGGACATGATACTTTGCCGAAGTTAAATTATGAAGGTTCGAAAAAGTTATATGATTATGTACTGAAGATTGCTGCCAAGTGGGTTTCTCCTCCTTTCAATGCAGATGGCTGGAGACTGGATGTGGCAGCGGATTTGGGACATTCGCCTGAGTTTAACCATCAGTTCTGGCAGGAGTTTCGCCGTGTAGTAAAGGAAGCGAATCCGGAAGCGGTGATTCTGGCAGAGCATTATGGAAATACCCGTGAATGGTTACAGGGAAACGAATGGGACACTGTTATGAACTACGATGCCTTTATGGAGCCTATTACATGGTTTTTAACCGGTATGGAGAAGCACAGTGATGATTACCGTGAAGATTTAATTGGTAATGCAGAGAGTTTCTGGGGTGCCATGAAGCATCATACTTCCAGTTTTTCCATGCCTAGTTGGATGGTAGCCATGAATGAGTTGTCCAACCATGACCATTCCCGCTTCTTGACTCGTACCAACCACAGAGTAGGACGTATCAATACTATAGGAGCTGACGCAGCGAACCATGGTGTGAACAAAGCGGTTTTCCGGGAAGCTGTTGTGATGCAGATGACCTGGATGGGAGCACCTACCATTTATTATGGAGATGAAGCCGGTTTGTGTGGTTTTACCGATCCGGACAATCGTCGTACTTTTCCTTGGGGCTATGAAGACTGGGAACTGATTCGATTCCACAAGGATATTATCAGGATACACAAGGAAAACGAGGCACTTCGAACCGGTTCCATCAAGTATATGGATGCAGATTATAATTATCTGGCATATGCCCGCTTTAATCGCAAGGAGCATTTCGTTATCCTGATTAATAACAATCATTATGAGATGGAGAAGACCGTTACCGTCTGGGAGGCAGGTACGCCAAAGGAAGGTACCATGGTGCAGATGATTTCCACCTTTGAAAATGATTATTCTACAGAACCGATAGAGTATCCCATACATGCCGGCAAGATAAAGATTACGTTGCCGAAGACTTCGGCAGTGGTACTGAAATTTCAAGGAGAGTAAGTATCATGAGAATTGCAATTTGTGAAGATGAGCAGATTTTTGCTCAGGAGTTGGCAACTCACCTTCGAACTTTTTTCCAAACGAAGGATATTGAGCCAAGTATAGAATTTTTTGCGAACGAGGAGGCAGCCCTAAAGATGTGTCAGGAGGTAGCCTCCTTTGATATTATCTTTATGGATGTTAATCTTGGTGGTCGGCTGGATGGTGTGGACATTAGCCAAAGATTACGGGTAATGGCACCGGATGTGCCACTTATCTTTATCACCAGCTTGGAAAATCGAGCCATTGACGGTTATGATGTGAATGCTTTCAGCTTTATCATAAAGAAAAACTTTGTGGAGAAATTGCCCATAGTTTTGGAGAAGCTGTGGAAGCAGTTATACATGACAAAAGCACTTACGGTTATAGGAAAGGATGAGGTGCATGTTCTTCCTGTGAAGGATATTATTTGGATAGAGTCTGATGGGAGAAGCAGTCTCATTCATACAATAGAAGCAGATTATACAGATGCTCGTTCTATTCAAAATCTTGCCCCTGTTCTGAGCGAAGCGGATTTTATAGAATGCTTTAAATCGATTTTTGTAAATATAGAAAAGATAAAAAGTGTAAATGCAGATACGATTACCCTAATAAATAATCACAAGCTCCCTGTCAGCCGACGCAATCGAAAAAGGGTTATGCTGGCAGTGATGAAAAAGGTGCGTGGACAATGAAGAAAAAATCTCTTCCTTTGCAGCTCATATTGTTTGTTCTGGCTGTGACTATTTTAAACGCCATCATTTTTTATTATATCAATTGTTCTGGTGGTGCATTACAAAGTAAGGATATATTTGGGAAAAAATATGTCTACACCATGGAGGATATTCTCTTGCAGGAGAGTATTTTGAAGAATCTTCCTTCAGATAGAAACGAGGCAGAACTGTTTCTCAGACAACAGTTACAGGATTTGACTATTGAGTATGAAAGTAATCCTGATTACGATACAGAAGGCGAGGTCTATATTGCCTTGCAGGATGCAAAAGGACCCTATGAAGCAGTGTTATCACAGTTGGTCTATATCAAAGACTATCCGGATTATGTGCTTGGTATTGCAGAACATGCAGAGGAGCTTTTAGAGCTTGACCTCTATCAAGAAAAAGGGTGGCTTCGCAATAATATTATTCAAACCCGCAAAGATTTCTACGGTTTGGAGGGAATTACGCTTACTCCGGTCACAGAGGCGGGCTATATGAGTTTGATAAATTACCATATCACGGATATCTTCGCACTGCTGTTGACCTTGGGGGTGGTATGGATGTTGGCACCCTCCAAAGAGTTGTCAGTCAGGAAGCATTATATTACCCCTATTCTGATATGGTTAACAGGTGTATGTTTGATGTACCTGTTTAATGCAAGTATGCTTGCTGCATACATAGGATTACCGGAGTTTTCCGTTGCTCTGCAATCGTTAACCGCTTTTCAAAGCTGTCCCTATCTGATAAGCTGTGGCTCTTTATTGGTCGTGTGTATGCTTGCAAAGCTGGCAGCTTGTGTGGTGGTTTTTTGTATAGGCTTGTTTTGCGTTTCCTGCCACAAGAGATTGCCTATTATTGTTGCGGTAGGCTTGGTGGTTGTAGAATTGTGGTTGGCTTTTTGTGGAGACCAAGGTGGGATGTGGGAGCTGCTCAGGGAGCTTAATTTGTTCTCTGCTTTTGGTGTGGAGCGGTTTTTCCTACGATATTTGAATTTGGATATTGGTGGACAGGCAATCTCTGCACTGACTATGTTTACTGTGTTTCTGGTATTACTGGTAGTTATAGTTGTTTTTGTTACCATTCGGCGTGTGAGTGCTTATACCAGAGAGGTTCAAAGTTTTGTCGAGCGAGCTTATTATGATGAGTTGGATCGCAGACATGAGGAAACCAGAAAAATCCGTCACGATATGAATAATCATCTGTTAGCGTTAGGTCTCTTGATAGAAAAGGGGGACTTAACCAATGCAAAAACCTATATTGGGGAAATTTCCGAAGAACTGGATCAGACTATTATGCCGGTACGTACAGGTTCAAATGTATTAGATGCACTTATCTGGCAAAAGCTGCGTCAGGCCCATATGCACAACATAGATATTCAGACAGAAATACATTGTTCTGTGAAGGATAGAAACATTTCCGATTATGATTTGTGTGGTATTTTCGGTAATATTTTAGACAATGCCATGGAGGCTGTGACAGGCATGGATAAACCGACGATACACTTGTTTATCAGCAATCAGCTGAATATGCTCTATATTTCTTGTAAAAACCCTTATCAGGGAGAACTCAAAAAGCGTGGTGAGAGATTTTTTACCACCAAGGGCGATATAGAACATCATGGATATGGCATTGCCCGCGTGAAGGAGATTGCCAAAGCCTATGATGGGGAAGTAAATATCTCTACAGAGGATGAACACTTCCTCATCGAAATTCTTTTGAACAATAAATAACCGCTTCTGTCAGATTTTAGACCGCTTCTGCTGAGGCGGTTTCTTTTTTGGAAGGAATTTGATATAAAGAAGAGGTACTGGGAGGGTGCAGGTACTTAGCCCATGTAAAAAGGAACTGGTTTATAAATTCATGAAAGGAAGATAACTATGTGCAAATTAAAAAAGTTGTTAATTTCCGGACTGCTTGCATTCTCATTGGTGGGATGTAGCTCTAAGGAGGAGGAAATTTTCAATCAGGGAAATATTATGACGTTATACGGACCGGTTATGGAAACGGATTCTGCTTATTACTACACCACCAATGATTTCAATTATGAGTTGCACTATTATGACAAGGCTTCCGGAAAATCCATTTTTCTTTGTAATAAGCCGGAATGTTCTCATGATGGTAATGAATTCTGTGCAGCGACTGCCGGAGGACGTTATGTTATGCATTCCGTTTTATATGAGGACGGCATCTATATTGCTGCCTTAGAAGCGGCAGATAATCGCGTGGATAAGAAGTTGTTTAAGGTTTCCTTGGATGGTACAAAGCTGGAAACCATTTGTACCTATGGGTATGAGCCTTCAGATGGGATGATTATGTATGGCTTTGATGTTGAAAAATATATGGCTATTTACCGGGAGAAAGCATTTGTTCCCTATAGTACACCTCAAAAGGATAATTCAAATAATTACGGAACTGCTATTATAGATATTAAATCGGGAAAGGTAGAATATTTGGAGGAGTGCAATTCCTATAGTTCTCTGGGGCAGAAGAAGTATATTCCATATGGGGATTATTTGTATTACTATGTGTCGGATATTTATCAGTCCCCTGCGAAGCTTTGCCGATATCACCTTACTCAAAAGAATAATGAGGAAATTGCTGTTTTAACGAATTTTCGTGATTATTGTATTGTAGACGGTATGGTGATATATACACAGGCAGATGAAAATGGATATGTTCACATTTATACAATGGATCCGGACAGTAAGGAAACTAAGGATCTGACAGGACCACTGATGAGTGAGGATGGAACCGGGCTTTTAACGGAGTGGGAGGGAACATTGTTCTTTGATGGGGAATATATAGTGACATTTACTTATCCGAAAAAAGAGAACGGAGTATATCAATATTTCGTGTTTTCTAAGGAGGGTACCTTGCTGACAGATTTCACCCCACCGGAGTTTATAGAAAAGGGTTACAAGCCGGATTTCTGTATGTTAAACGGATATGCATATTTTAGAGATTATTATGGTATGGTGCGTTGCTCCATGCAGGACATTCTGAATGGTAATCCGGAGTGGACCACATTGTTTGTTACCGCACAGGAGGAGCAGGAAGGCTGATTTGGGACCTTCAAAAACGTGGCAAAGGAGATAGAGGAACATGTTGGAAATTCGCAATCTAACGAAAAAATATGGTGACTTTACTGCCTTGGATGGGCTGAATTTCACATTGGATAAAGGTATTTACGGGTTATTGGGAGCCAATGGTGCAGGTAAATCCACGCTCATGAATTTAATAACCGACAATTTGAAGCGTACCGACGGGGAAATTCTTTACAATGGGCAGGATATTCTGACCTTGGGAAGTGCTTATCGGAAAAGGGTAGGCTACACACCACAACTACAGGGGATGTATGAGGAATTCAGTGCCAGAGATTTTCTGCATTATATCGGAACTTTAAAGGGGATGAAGCGAAAGGACTGCAAATTGCAAACAGAAGAGTTTTTGACCATTGTAGGTTTGGAGCAGAAGGCACATAAGCGTTTGGGTTCCTTTTCCGGCGGCATGCGTCAAAGGGTGTTGCTGGCTGCAGCCATGCTGGATAAACCGGAAATACTGATACTGGATGAGCCCACTGCCGGATTGGATGTGGGAGAGCGTATCCGCCTGTGTCAATATATTGCAGGATTGGGCAAGGAGCATACCGTGATTTTGGCAACACATATTGTCAGTGATATCGAAGCCATTGCAGATACAGTTTTACTTTTAAAGCAAGGCAAAATCCTGTTAAGCGGAAGTCCTCATGAGGTAATTACAAAAGCCGCCACGCAGGCTCCTTCCATCCAAACCTTAGAGGATGTGTATTTGTATTATACGGAGGGAAAAGTATGAGTGAATTTCGACGAATATTTTTCTCAAGACGAATACTGTTTAGCTGGCTGATGGGACTGTTTTTATGTTGTATCTTTTTTGTTTATGAGTGCGACAGTACTAAAAGCATTACCCTTTCCGGGGAAGAATTACAAAACTACATAAACAACTACCCGACCTTTTTGCAGTCTGTGCAGGACAACGCTGAGGGAGTGGGAATGTTGGCGGCTCTTAGTGATAATACAGGTTTTACCAGAAACAATATAGATAAAACGTTGGCGGATTATTCCAAGCTGGAAGGAATTACGTTACGTTTGGGAGAAAATAGAGGGATTGTGTTATTTTCCAACTTTGTGTTGGGAGATGGTGTTGTGATTGCTATGGTGCTGATAGTACTGCTTCAGTTTGCAGAAGAAAAAAGGAAAGGGCTCTCCCTGTTGGTGCGCTGTACCAAAAACGGACGCTCCGTACTGACACTGGAGCGTGCGGGGATATTGGCAGTAACAGCATTATTGGCAAGCTTTTTGGTAACGATTGCCTGTATGCTGATTTCCCATGTGCTTTGCGGAGAAGCTGATTTCAGTCGGCCTTTGCAGTCCATACCGGAATTTTCTTTGTGTGCGTTTCCCATTACCATTGGAGAATATTTACTGCTTACTACGCTGTTGAAGGCATTGGCTGCTTTTGCTTTCGGGGTCTTGGTGTTGCTTCTTTTGGTATGGCTGGAAGCTATTCCGGCGGTATTGGTAGGAGGTAGTGTACTGTTTGGGGAGTTCTTACTTTATACTCTGATATTAGGCTCGGATAAGTTATCCGGGTTCAAGCTGGCAAATATTCTTGCCTTGCTTCGCACAGAAATTTTCTTCAAGCACTACTATAATATTAATTTATTTGGGCATGCGGTGGGATTTTTACCGTTCTCTGTCATAATGATTGGTGCTGTGGCAGTAGGTTTTATTTTCTTTTCTGCTTTTTGCAGTGCCAAGTGTACGGAAAACAGCTTACAAATTGCCTTGCTAAATAGGGTGAGGGTTTGGCTTAGTATACATGCACCCAATCCACCGCTATTTTTCTGGGAGCTTAGAAAGGTATACCTTCATCAGGGAGGAATTTTGATATTGACGACCATTCTGTACTTTGCAGCCTCTTCCGGTTTGGAATATCGATATTACTACTATCAGGATAAGGACCGTGAGTATTATTATGAGAAGTATGCCGGAGATGTTACCGAGGAAAAGGTACTGGAGCTACAGGCAGTGTATGAGGAAAAGGAGATGCAGCTGCGAGCTGCAAATGATGAAGTATTGTATCTGATGGCACATGAGCCGGAAAACGAAAAGATACTTTCCCTGATGCAGGCCTGTTATGATTTGGCACAGGTATTGAATGCCTTGGAGGGTATCATAGAAAATGCTTCGGGAGCATTAACCTATACGATGGAAACCGGTGTGAAAACTCAGCTGGTGAAGCCGGATGCTTATGAAATGCTTTTCGTCTCTGATACCGGCACCACGGATAAGAACAGCATGTTTATGCTGTTGGGTATCATCGGACTTTTTTCAGGGCTGATGGCTTGTGAAAAAGAATGTAACATGACTTTGTGGTTGCACACTCTTTTTAAGGGGCGTAAATCATTGCTTCTTACAAAGGTAGGCGTCCTCGCCATGACAGTGCCGGTGTTGGTTTTGGGTGTAAGCTGGGCACAGCTTTATCAGGTGTCAGATACGGTAGGTTTTCAAAATTTGGATGCAACGGCACAAAGTATTGCTCTTTTCAGGGAGATTCCCTTCCCTATCAGTATCGGTGGATACTTGATGTTGGTATTTGGGCTTCGTATGCTGTTTGCTTTCTTGATAGGATTGCTGGTAATGGGGCTCAGTACTCTGACTTCCAATCGAGTGCTATGTCTGTTCATCAGCTTCGTACTTTTGGTAGTGCCCATGGTATTGGCATTGACCGGAATTGTTGATTTTTTCAGCGTGGCGGATTTACTGGGGTTCTGGGAGCTGTGGTAGTGTGAAGGTAATTCAAAAAAATTTAACTCCTTTTCCACAAAACTCCTTGCAATTTGTATAAACATATGCTACAATTCAACTTTGTTAGGACATAGTTCCTGCATGGATGGATTCCCGAGTGGCCAAAGGGGACAGACTGTAAATCTGCTGCAAATTGCTTCGGTGGTTCGAATCCACCTCCATCCATTTCCATGTGAAAAGAGCACGACGAGAAGTCGTGCTTTTTTTGATTCTGTGAATATTGTAGTGCATTTCGCTATTGAAAAAGTGCAGTTTATGGGTTTGGTACTTGTGAGAAGTAACTGTGCTTGCTACAATGGATGTAGTAGTGGTTCGCTTATTGTTAACATTCATGTGTGCGGTAGACAATCGGGAATATAATTTCCTACAAGCATGGCCTTGAAAATCGTCGGCACTTGGTGAGGTATTTTCGAACCTAGTGCCGTTACGCTTTTCACGGAGCGAGAGCGTCCTGCGGTAGGAGATTATATTCCTGATTGTCTATACTATAAAATGGTCAGTAACAATAAGCGAACCGGAACAATTCAAAAAGGGGAAAACCATGAAATATACCATAAACCATATCCGCTCCGGGGAAAACGAGCTGATATTAAATTATGCGGAGACAAATGAAGAGGTGGAAGAGATACTGTCCTTTATGCGACGGGAAGCACGTAAGCTTCTGGGCTATCTGGATAAGGAGCAGGTAGTGATTTCGCCGGAGGAAATCTACTATATAGAAACTGTGGACAACAAAACCTTTGTGTATACGGAGAAAGAGGTGTACCGGGTGAACTATAGTTTGTCACAGCTGGAGGGAATTTTGCGGGAGGCACGGTTTTTCCGCTGCAGCAAATCCATGATTATGAACATTCATTATGTGGCAAGCTTAAGGAGCCTGTCCTCCAATCGAATTGATGCTGTCATGAAGAATGGGGAGCACATTATGATTTCCAGAACCTATGCTACCGATTTTCGCAGACGTTTAAGGGGGGAGCTGTAAGATGAGAAGTGAGAAAAAGAAGGAGACCGGAAAGTGGTCTTTATTGGAACGGTTTTTGTATAAGGAGATTGGGATTGAGTTTAAAGCCTGTTTGTACTTTTTCTGTATCCTGTTTTTTTACTCTATGTTTCGGATTTCCCTGGGAAGCTGGGAAGCCAGCATCCTGCATATGGCCGAGATGATTTTAACCGCTTATGCCATAGGATATTTACAGGTGCTGGCTTTGAATAATTTCGATGAAGGGGAGAAGCTGGGGGTACGGGAGGCTTGCTATATTTTTCTGTGCACCGGCATATACACCATTGTGGCACTGGCAGGTGATTGGTTCGCCGGAAGTATCGGGATGTTGGCTGCGTTTTTTGCGTATATGTTGTTGGTGTATGTATGTGCCTTTCTGGTGTACAAGATCAAGCGGGATTTGGACACCAGATTGTTAAATGAGGAGCTACGGGTGTTTCTGGAGAAGGATACTACTGCTGAATAGAAGTTCATAAGAGGTGAAAGCTGCTCTGGAAAAAGAACAATAGGGAGTATATGTTGTATTTCGAAGACCGGAGGTTTCGAAAGGAGAGGATACGATGGGTAATATCATTGAAATCAGTAATTTAACCAAACATTATGGAAAGCATAGGGGCGTAGAGAACATCAGCTTCTCTGTAGAGGAGGGAGATATTTTTGCATTTCTGGGTCCCAACGGTGCCGGCAAATCTACTACCATTCGTTCCATGCTGGGGATGATTGGCTTTGATGGGGGCAGTATTCGCATCATGGGGAAGGATGCAGTCACCGAGAAGGTGGATGTTTTGAAGGAAATCGGCTATATGCCTTCTGAGACCATGTTTTATCCTTCCATGCGGGTGAAGGAGGTCATTCAGTTTGCGGCAGATATGCGAGGGATGGATTGCAGGCAGGAAGCACAACGACTTTGTGAGCGATTGCAGGTAGATACGCAGAAGCGTATTCGGGAGCTTTCGCTGGGAAATCGTAAAAAAGTCGGTATTGTCTGTGCTTTGCAGCATCAGCCCAAGCTTTTGGTATTGGATGAGCCGACTTCGGGTCTGGACCCATTGATGCAGGAGGTGTTTTTTCAGCTGTTACAAGAGGCGAATGGGAAGGGGACTACTTGTTTTCTGTCTTCCCATGTGCTATCAGAAGTAAAGAAGTATTGTCGTAACGCCGCCATTATCAAAAACGGCAGGTTGTTAAAGGTAGACAGTGTGGAAAATCTGTCCCATACGGGTCTGCGTCTGGTAAAGGTGTGGAAGGATGGCAAAGAAGAAAGCTTTTCGTATACAGGGGCTATGCCGCAGCTGCTACAGAAGCTGGTAGCTATGGAACCGGAGGATGTATTGATTCAGGAGCCGACTTTGGAGGAGTTGTTTATGCAGTATTATGAGGACGACAGCGAAACCGAGCCGGCAGAAGCTTCTTTCGCTCAGGAAGGGAAAGAGTAGAAATAGAAGGAATTGGAATAGAAATGGAAATAGAAAAAAGGAGGAAACCGGGATGATATTGTTTCGACAGGAATGGAAAATGAATCTGAAATCCTTGCTGATATGGGTGTTTTGTGTGGGGATTTGTTGCGGTGGTTGTATCCTGCTATTTGAAAGTGTGGCAGAAAGTATGGGTGATATGGCAGAGACCTTTGCCTCTATGGGTGGTTTCTCTGCGGCATTTGGCATGGATAAGGTCAGTATCGCAACCATAGATGGTTTTTATGCTACAGAAATCAGCATTATTTTCTCTTTGGGCGGAGCCATGTTTGCGGCTATGACAGGTGCCGTACTATTGTCCAAGGAGGAGGAAGGACATACGGCAGAATTCTTGCATACTCTTCCGGTAAGCAGAGGTTATGTGTACGGATGGAAGCTGGTTACCCTATTGATTCTGATAGTGGTATTTAATTTCATCTGCATCGGCATTGATGTGTTGTGTTTCGGTATTATCGGAGCAGAAATTCCTGTGAAGGAGTATGTATGGTACCACGTAGTAAGCTTTTGCATGCAGATGGAAATCGGCAGTATTTGCTTTTTGATTTCTGCTCTCAGCAAACGCAAGCAGCTGGGAATGGCTCTGGGGTTGGCGGTGTTGTTGTATGTAATGGACATTATGGTGCATATTGTGCCGGATTTGGAATTGTTGAAATATATCACCCCTTATTATTACACCAATGCGGCAGATATTTTCAGTAGCGGAGAGGTATCCTGGGGACTATTGATTGTTGGTATCATGATTAGTGCCTTGGCGGTAGGTGTCGGCGGTGTAGTGTATGGTAAGAGGGATTTGGCAGCGTAGAAAATATCCGATTTACTAATTTCAATTTAACCTTTTAAAGAGTCTTGAGAAATCGAGGCTCTTTTAATTTATTTAAAAAATATTTATCCGGTGAATATTTCAGTGCTAGGGAAAAATTTATTAATTTTCAAAAATTAGAATAAATTTGTAAAAAATATTACACAAATGAAAAGTTATGTTACAATTATAAAAAGTACTATTAGAAATATAATATAAAACAGAAAAGGAGAAGCTCATGAGTCTTTTTAATAAAAAGGTTGAATGTGTTGCATGTTCCAAAAAAATATTAAAAAAAGATGCGGTACCTACAAAAGAGAAAACATATTTACTATGTCAGGAATGTGATACTTTATTTGCAAACGGCTGTGTCGTTCCCAAATTAAATAAAGAAAAAATGGCCAAAGCGAAGGCAGAAGTAGAGGAAAAGATTGCAAAATACAAGGATATTTTTAAGCCTGACCTTCAATGTGGAAAAATGCACATTGATTCCGAACATGGCTTGTTTGCCATCGGAGATACATATGTACCGGGTGTAAGCCCCTGTTTTAGTTTTTCGGACTTTAATTTTAGTACGCAATTTAAAAAAATTCACAGATTTTCGGAAGATACAGGTATTGAGAGAATCAAAATTACCCAAAAGGGTATGACTTTCGAGGATGATATTGCAGCAAAAGAGGGTGCTTTTTATATCTATGGAATGGACCCCAGAGAATACAATGACCGTACCTTTGATGTTTCAATTCCCATAACGGAGGAGTTTGTGACTACGCCAAACGGCGATGAAAGGGGTTATTATTACGATATCAACAATCAATACAGTGACAATCTTGTGGAATTCATTCATCAGTATCTGCGACACGCAGATGAAGAGGTTTATGAAAGACATACTACAACTATATCCACCTATGTAGACAACGGATTACCGCAGTTTCTTCTTGTGCAGGGTCCACCCTGCAGTATGACTCAGATTACTTTTGCCGAACTTTATGTTTATATGAATTCAAAGTTTGACAGGGAAAACAAAGATCCCTTAGAAAGGAGAGCCTGCAGACGTTTGGATGTTATTTTCGCTTTTTGTTTGGAATATTGCAGAAAGCGTACAAAGCAGTGGGTGGAATACAAATCCGGCCACTGCGGTAAATTAGAAGTAGTGGCACATAAATTTTTGGAACGCATTGAAACGATGTGGAAAACGTTAAAAAATAGGAATAATAAAGACAAATTAGAAGAAGCCTTAAAAGAAATCATTTGGGATCAGGACCTTTTTGAATACGATAAATGGCGTGAAAAATATAAGTAAAATCTGTTATTTTTCAGATATGTAATCTGTAGTATCGGTAAGTAGTGGTAAAGATACGGTAAAGACTTTTTTAGTACCTTGCGTTTCGCAAAGGAATATAGTAACATCCTCGTTAAGCAGTATTGCTTCACGGGGATGTTTCCTTGTGGTTTGACGAGAGGTAGTTCGATGACACATACGCAAAAGAGTAATTGCATATTGATGTGGTTGATTTGCTGCATTATTTTAGGAGGGGTGTGCTTTGAGAAGGTTCAGGCAGATTCCTTTTTCACTTGGGGTAGTGCTCAGGTGGTGGCAGATTTTGTCAGCGGACAGGAAGAAACCATGGAGGAATCCTTATGTACAGGCAGAACATTGAAGGGAAGTCTGGAATCTCGTATTCTGAAAGCGGAGAAGGAAGACCAGTCCCGTATGTTAGAAAGAGCTGTCTGGAGTCTTGCGTTTGTGGGTCTATTACCACAAATATCCGCATTGTCTTTGGAAACAGTGTGCAGAAGCTTTGGGGAAAGCGGAAGAAGTCACGCTGTTATCATACGTTTTATTCACACACAGGATGGAGCAAAGGAATAAGCTTTTTGACACAGGAACAGCCTATGGAAGCATAGGTTTCTTTTGGTATGCATAAATTGGAGAGGAGTCAAAAAGTATGTTCAATGATATTTTTGTGGGGGTCATGATAATCGTTGCGCTGGGTGCAGGTGTCTGGTGTTGGTGGTTTGAAAATTTTGACGATAGTAAGCAGAAGAAGACAAGGGAAAAGAAGAAGGAAGTAGGAGGAGAGGAAAAATGATTTTTTTGGAAATTTTGTTATTGGCACTTGGTTTTTTTATGTTGGTAAAGGGTGCGGACTGGTTTGTAGATGGTACAGCAGGTATTGCTGAGAAGTTCGGCATCCCTCAGTTGGTAGTAGGTTTGACCATCGTTGCTATGGGTACCAGTGCTCCTGAGGCAGCAGTTAGTATTACTGCGGCATTGAAAGGAAATGCAGGAATTGCAGTTGGTAATGTAGTAGGTAGTAATATATTAAACATTTTGATTATCTTAGGTTTGACCGGACTGATTACTTCCGTGGCAGTACAGAAATCTACTCTATTCTATGAAATTCCTTATATGTTAATAGTTACTATCGTACTGATGATAATGGGTATGATGGGGAACAGTATCAATTTTGTAGAGGGTATTATTTTCTGGGTATTGTTTATTCTTTATCTTGGATATCTGTTTATGTTGGCAAAGAAGGGTAAGCAGGAAGAAGAGTCAAAGGAAACTCGTAAGATATGGATCCTGTTGGGATATGCTGTGGTAGGTGGTGTTGTAGTCGTGTTAGGTAGTAACATTGCCGTAGACAGTGCAACCGCTATTGCAGAAATCATTGGTTTGAGTGAGAAGTTCATCGGTCTGACCATCGTTGCTTTGGGAACCTCTCTGCCGGAGCTGGTAACCTCCGTAACGGCAGCCAGAAAGGGTAATGCAGATATTGCCATTGGTAATATCGTAGGTAGTAATATTTTTAATATCCTGTTCGTACTTGGTACCAGTGCATTGATTATTCCTATTACCTTTGAGCCCAGCTTTGTCATTGATACGATTATTGCTATTGCAGCAGGTGTACTGCTTTGGATTAGTACCTTCAAGGGCAGGAAGCTGACCAGACCTTGGAGTATTGTAATGTTGCTTGGTTATGCAGCATACTTTGTATACTTGTTATTCTAGTCTGAGAGATGTTTTGATTTCAGGTAAGGAGTCAACAGGAGACAATTAAGGACTTCGTGAAAAGTCCGCAATATTTGCGAAGAATATCACAAGAAATCATAAGAAAAGAAGAAATGAATACGGTATAATGAACGCATGAATACTGGGGAAGTGTTCATGCGTTTTTGAATGTTTCGGTTCAGGAGGTATTTTATGAAGAAGAAATGTAAGAGATGGGCAGCTCTTTGTCTGGCTGGCATCATGTCTCTGGGATTATTGACCGGAGTGTCTTTGGAAGCAAAGGCAGATACCTATGGAGACAATCTGATTGTGAACCCTGTATTTGCAGAGGAGGATGTATCTGCTTGGCAGGTGGCAGGTGCTACAATCAGTATCGCTCAGGATGAGTTCCCTATCTATGATGAGGTAACTACATATGGTGTGATTTCTGACAGAACTTCACCCTATGAGTGTTTTGCGCAGGATATTACAGCGGTGGTAGAGAATGGTAAGAAGTATCAGTATTCCTTCTATGCCATGTTATCCGGAGATTACGAGGGAGCACCGGCAGACCAGAGAGTATTGGACTTTGCTCCTTATGTAACCGTGAATGGTCAGACCAGTTATCTGGGCTCTTATTCACCGGAAATCAAAGGAACCTGTACCCAGACCTTAACACCCTATGAGTGGACCAAGTATGAGGGAACCTTTGAGCCGGATTATAGCGGTACCATTGATCAGGTAGTGATTCGTTTGTTGGAACAGGGTACTAACTATGGTCAGGGCGAATGTGTATTAGGTGATTATTATGTAACAGGCGTAACTCTTCGCGAAGTGAAAGAGGACCCTATAGAAATCGAAGATATTCCTGCCCTTTGCGATGCTGTGATTGCGGATTTGGGCGATGAGGATATGATTGTCAGTAGTGTTATCGGTATGGAGGATTTGAGTGATGATGCGAATCTGGCACTGGTGCAGAAGCATTTCAATGCAGTGACCTTTGGTAATGTACTGAAGCCGGATGCTTTGTTCGGTTATAGTAATAACAAATGCCCCGGCACAGAAACCATTAATTTCCAAGGGGAAGACATGGTCGTGCCGAAGATGGATACCTCTCGTGCAGAGAAAATGCTGAATAAGGTATTGCAGTGGAATGAAGCGAATCCGGAGAAGCAGATAAAGGTGCGTGGTCATGTACTGGTTTGGCATTCCCAGACTCCTGAGTGGTTCTTCCACGAGGATTATGATGCATCCAAGGATTATGTCAGCAAGGAAGAAATGGATAAACGTCTGGAGTGGTATATTGCAGCAGTATTGGATTATTTTGCAGGAGAGGACAGTCCTTACAGAGATTTGTTCTATGCATGGGATGTGGTAAATGAAGCAGTCAGCGATGGCGGCGGTTATCGTACGGATAAGGAGAAGGCATCCGAGCCCTTGAGCAATTCTACTCATGGAAGCAATTCCAGCTGGTGGCATGTATACCAGAGTGAGGAGTTCATCATCAACGCATTCCGTTATGCCAACAAATATGCTCCGGCACATATTGAACTGTATTACAATGATTATAATGAATGTGGCAATTTAAAGAGAAACAGTATCGTAAACCTGTTGACTGCAGTCAAAGAAGCGGAAGGAACCCGTCTGGATGGTATGGGTATGCAGGCACATTACAGTATGTCCAGCCCGGATCCTTTTGTGTTTGAAAACACCGTTCGTTTGTATGCTCAGGTAGCAGGTAAGGTGCAGATTACCGAGTGGGATATGACTGCCAGCAGTTCTTTTGATGGTACGGATGCTACCCGTGAAGAAGAATATATTCGAATGGCAAACCGTTATCGGGCTTTCTATGAAGTCATTAAAA
This sequence comes from Acetatifactor sp., assembly GCA_045615205.1. Classification (GTDB taxonomy): domain Bacteria; phylum Bacillota; class Clostridia; order Lachnospirales; family Lachnospiraceae; genus Acetatifactor. Next base: position 78,913 of record JAZLEI010000064.1, on the reverse strand, counting down.
AACTGAAAGCGGAAGGTGTAGACATTAACGCCATAGTGGTTTGGAGTACCATTGACAGTCGTTCCTGGCTCCAGTCCCGTTCCAATGTAGGCGGTGGTACGGATGGTAAGCAGAAGCAGTGCCCGGCATTGTTTGATGATAATTACAAGGCGAAGCCTGCTTATTGGGCGTTTGTAGACCCGACACAATATCGTGGAACACCTGAGGCAACAGAGGAACCGGCAGTTACAGAGGCACCTGCGGCTACGGAGGCTCCTGAAGTAACAGAGGCACCGAAAGTGACAGAGGCTCCTGAAGCTACAGAGGCACCTGTTGTTACCAAGGCGCCGGAAGCAACTCAGGCACCTGCACAGGATACCATGGTAGCGGATACCGCTTCCGGACAGACTACGGTATTTGTGGTAGTGGGAGTAGTAGCGGTTGTGGCAGTAGCTATTGGTGCTGTATGTATTGCAAAAAAGAAAAAGAAATAACGAAAAATAAACTATTCTTTGCCAAAAATTTGCCCTTTTAGGCTTGACAGACCCGAATTTTGGGAGTAACTTAATCTGCGGACGAAAAGAAAGTAGAAAAAGTACTCAGAGAAGAGAGGGCGTAAGAATGGCAACAGCAATAGCAGTGATTATTTTTGTTATCATGTTTGTCTTGATTGTTTTGGACAAAATAAAGCGTCATTATGTGACATTAGGCTGTGGATTACTCACACTGGTCGTAGTATTCGGATTGTGTATGCAGAGCGTACCGGCGATTATGGAGACTCTTAGTATCCACAGCTTTTTTGATGTAAGCTTTTGGTATGCGGCAGGAGAAGCAGAGGAGGCTTCCGCCGGTATTAACTGGGCTACCATCGTATTTATTGCAGGTATGATGATTATGGTAGAAGGCATGGGAAGAGCGGGATTCTTCCGTTGGCTCTGTTTGCGTATTGCAAAGGCAGTAAAGTATCGTACCATCCCGATTTTTATTACCTTTATGATAATGTCAGCGGTATTGGCAATGTTTATTGACAGTATTACGGTGATTCTGTTCCTGGCAGCGGTAACAGTAGAGCTGGCACAGCTTTTGAAGTTCAGTCCGGTACCTATGATTTTGGCAGAAATATTCTGTGCAAATCTGGGTGGTTCCGCTACCATGTGCGGTGACCCGCCAAACATCATCATCGGTACCTCCTTAGGATATTCCTTTGCAGATTTTATCACCAATACCGGTGTTATCGCACTGGTATCTATGGTTTTCATAGTATTCTATTATTATTTGGTCTTCCGTAAGGAGCTGACCGTGAATACTGCAGGGAATGCAGGGATTGCTTATCCGAATCCCAGTGAAGCTATTGATAATAAGAAGGACTTTATTATCAGCTGTGTGATTTTCCTCTGTGCGGTAGTTCTGTTGGTAACCCATGCACAGACCGGTCTGACAGTGGCTACAATCGGTTTGTTTATTGCAATTGTAACATTGATAAGTGCGGGAAAAGATGCTATTATATTATTAAAGAAAGTTGATTATGAGACATTATTGTTCTTCATCGGATTGTTTGTGGTAGTTGGTGGATTGGAGCAGACCGGTGCATTGACCGTAGTAGCAAACTTTATCGCAAAAATCTGTGGTGATAATGTGTTGTTGATGATTGCCATTGTTCTTTGGGTATCTGCCATTGCCAGTGCCTTTGTGGATAATATTCCTTTTGCAGCAACTATGATTCCGGTTATCAAGACACTTTCTGTGACACAGGGGGTAGACTTGGACGTATTGGCATGGACCTTATCCATGGGTACAGACATTGGCGGCAGTGCGACCCCTATTGGTGCATCTGCTAATGTAGTAGGTATTTCCGTGGCAGCCAAGGAAGGACACTTTATCGGTTGGGGCAGATATTGCAAAAGTGCAGTACCTGCAACTATCTTAGTGATGGTGATATCGATGATCTGTATCTATCTCAGATATTTTTAAGTAAGGGGGACGGATTATGGAGAAACAACTAATCATTTCAATAGGTCGTGAGTTCGGCAGTGGCGGACATGTGATTGCGGAAGCTCTGGCAAAGGAGTTTGGTATTCCTTTGTTTGACCACAACCTGTTGGATCATATTGCCGAAGAGAAAAACGTGGACCATAATACTTTACGAAAGTTTGACGAGAAGTCGAGAAATGTGTTCTTGTCCAGAACCATAAAGGGACATTCTTCTTCCCCACAGGATCATTTGGCACAGATGCAGTTTGATTTTTTGAAGAGGAAGGCAGAAAAGGGCGAGTCTTTTGTGGTGGTAGGACGTTGCTCTGAGCATGTCTTGAAAGAATACGAGGGTATGATTTCTATCTTTATTCTGGGAGATAAGGAATGTAAGCTGAAGCGTGTACAGGAGGTTTACAATCTTTCCGAAGAAGAGGCACGTCGTAAGATGGAGAGACACGATACCAGCAGAAAGTTTTATCACAATTCCTATTGTAAGGGGAAATGGGGCGACTCCCGTAGCTATGATATTTGTGTGAACAGCAGCAGACTGGGTATTGAAGGAACTGTTGAGATGCTGGCAGATTACATACGTGCACGCAGAGGAGAGAAAAATAAATAGGTTTATTCAGGGCAGCTTCCCTTGTGGAGGTTGCCTTTTTATTATACTTTACACAGAAGGCACAAATCGCTTATAATACATTATTATGAGAGTCCATTTTGGCAGGAGGATATTATGTATCAGGATAAAAAAATATTAGTAGGTATGTCCGGTGAGGAAAAGGTTTATATTTATCCAAAGATGGCGAACCGCCATGGTATGATTGCAGGTGCTACCGGTACCGGTAAGACCATTACTCTAAAGGTAATGGCAGAGTCCTTCAGTGCCTGTGGTGTGCCGGTTTTTCTGGCAGATGTAAAGGGAGATTTGGCCGGTATGTGCAATGCCGGTACCATGAATAAAAATGTACAGGAACGTGTGGATTCCATGGGACTGGATGCATTGGGCTATGGCTTTGATGCTTACCCTACTACCTACTGGGATGTGTACGGGGAAAAGGGATTGCCACTTCGTACTACCATTACAGAGATGGGACCGTTACTTCTGAGTAGAATTTTGGACTTAAATGATACTCAGACAGATATTATGACCATTCTGTTCAAAATTGCAGATGATAATGATTTGTTATTGATAGATACTAAGGATTTGCGTGCCATGCTGCAGTATGTGGGCGAAAATGCCAAGGAGCTTTCTTTGCAGTATGGTAATATGTCCAAGCAGAGTTTGGCAGCCATCATTCGTGCCGTGGTAGCACTGGAAAGTGAAGGCGGTGATCAGTTCTTTGGAGAGCCGGCTTTGAATATTGCGGACTGGTTTTGTACAGACTGTGATGGAAAGGGAAGTATCCAGGTATTGGATTGTCAGAAGCTGATAAATTTCCCTACTATGTATTCTACTTTCCTGCTGTGGCTTATGTCAGAGTTATTCGAAACCTTGCCGGAAGCCGGCGACAGAGATAAGCCCAAGATGGTGTTCTTCTTCGATGAGGCACATATGCTGTTTGACAATGCTTCCAAGGCACTTTTGGAGAGGATTGCACAAGTAGTAAAGCTAATTCGTTCCAAGGGTGTGGGTATTTACTTTATTACCCAGAATCCCAGAGATATTCCCGACGAGGTGCTGGCACAGCTTGGTAATAAGGTGCAACATGCTCTCCATGCCTATACCCCGAAGGAGCAGAAGGCAGCAAAGGCAGCAGCTATGTCCTTTCGTGAAAATCCGGACTTTGATACCTATGAGACTTTGATGCAGCTGGGTATTGGAGAAGCTTTGATTTCCGTATTGGATGAAAAGGGTGTTCCTACTATAGTAAAGAAAAGTACCATTCTGCCGCCACAGAGCCAGATGGGACCTATCACCGATGAAGAGCGTGACAGCCTGATTAAGGGAAGTCTCCTTTATACCAGATATCATGATTATTTTGACAGAGATTCTGCGTATGAGTTCTTGCAGAGAAAGTCTCTGGCAGATGCAGAAGCTGCGAAAAGAGCGTCCGAAGAAGCGGCAGCCCGGAAGGAAGCGGAAAAGGCACAAAAGGCTACAGAAAAGGAATCTTTGAAGGAAGAAGAAAGAGCGAAAAAGGCTGCAGAAAAAGAAGAAGCAGCAAAGAAAAAGAAAACCAACAGAATCGTGAAGAATGCAGCCAATTCCGCAGCCGGCACTATAGGAAGAGAGATTGGCAATACCGTAGGTCAAAGTATCGGTGGAAAATTCGGCAAGAAGCTGGGAGGCAATATCGGTGCATCTTTGGGCAGAGGCATTTTGAGCACATTGTTTAAGTTTTAGGGTAGGAGTGGAGCAATAATAGTATGAAGAAGCCCTTATTGGAAAGAATAGCAGGAAAGGAAATACATTGCTTTGTAATCATTACCATCATTCTGTTCTGGTTGGCTGCATTTTTAACAGATACGCCAAAGGATATTTTTCAGGGAATGATAGCTATCGTGTCCTCCAGAGACGCGTTGATAACCGATTACTTTAAGCTGGCAGGGTATGGTGCTACTTTCTTTAATGCAGGAATAGTAATGTTGATGGGCTACCTATTTTTAGTCAAGGAAAACGCACACTTTAGCGGATTGACATTAGCTGCTTTGTATATGAATGCAGGTTTTGCCTTTTTTGGAAAGAACCCTTTGAATGTATGGCCGATTTTGGTGGGGACGGTTCTCTATGCCAGATTCCAGCATACCAAGGTGAGCAGGTATATTTATACCGCATTGTTTGGTACCTGTCTGGCACCGGTTATTACAGAGCTTATCTATATTTTGCCTTTTCCGGCGGAGGTAAATTTAATGCTCTCCATAGCAGTGGGGATATTGATTGGTTTTATTCTTCCACCATTATCCGTGCACACTGCTTCTATGCATTTGGGATATAACTTGTTTAATGTTGGTTTTTCGGCAGGTATATTAGCTTTTGTGATGGTAAGTGTACTACGTTCGTTTGGTATTGTTACGGAGCCTACATTGATTTGGACAGAAGGGATACCACCTACATTGGTTGTGGTTTGCTACGGGTACTTTTTACTGGCATTTATATATGGATTTTGGCTAAATGGTTGTAGCTTCAAGGGAATTGTGAAAATATTGCGTCATCCCGGTCGTGCAGTGGCTGACTTCGTCCTGATGGATGGCATTGGTGTTACTTTTATTAATATGGGTATCGTCGGAATGGTGGCATTGACGTATATCCTGTTAATTGGCGGTGATTTGTCAGGTCCGGTGATAGGAGCGATTTTAACCGTATATGGCTTCGGTGCATTTGGTGTGCATTTGCGTAACTATTTACCAGTGATTCTGGGTGTATTCTTATCCACCTTCCTAAATATTTTTGATGCCAGAGACCCGGCTATTCAGTTGGCTGCTGTGTTTGCTATGGGTATTGCCCCCATTGCCGGACAGTTCGGACCGTTGGCAGGTATTCTGGGGGGGATTTTACATGTGGCAATTGTTACCTGTACTAACAATATGTATGGTGGTTTGAATTTGTACAATAATGGGTTTAGCTGTGGATGGGTAGCGATTATTATGGTACCTTTTGCAGAAAGTTTTATCAAAAGATTTGAATATAAGAAAAATAAAATAAAGGCAATGAGGAATACGAAATGACACATGAAGAAAAAAAGGTAGGAAAGATTATAGAAGAACTGACGATGTATTTTTTTGGATTGGGTGCTACCCGGATTACTTCCTCCATTGATAGGCACCAATCAGGAGTAGTGATTATCATGGAGAGCAATTATGCATTGGAGTACAGCAATCAGTTAGAACGACTGTCTGAATTTCTGAATGAGCCAAAGGATGATAGTGTAGAAGATATTTATTGGGAATTGGCCGGCTCCGGTGACCCGGGAGAGAGTAGTCAGTTGTTACTACTGGGAATGATGCTGGATTCTGCAGAGGTGGAGATAACTTTGGAAAAGGTAAATTTGAAGCTGTATAAGGAGCTTTTGTAGCAGAGGAACCGTAAAACGTGACGATAAGTAAGGAGAGGATAGTATCATGAAAAAACAATATAGAATAAAAGCTCTGGCATTGGGGATATCTGCAGTATTGACCTTGTCAGCTTGTGGACAAACAGCAGGTAAGAGTGACACTACTTTGGATAACACAGGAAACACTACACAGCAGGAGAGTATGGAAGCAACTCCAGAACCAACAGCGGAACCGGTGCAGGAAATAGAAGGATTGTCTTTGGAAACGAAATATCTGACGAATGAAATGTATGAACGTGCCACACAGTTTTTGGAGGGAGATTTGACCCGTCTGGCCAAGGCTATGCGAAAGGCTCAGAATGGAGAAGAAATTACCATAGGTGTGATCGGTGGTTCCATTACAGAGCAGTTCAGTGCCAGCAAGTATGAGTATTGTTATGCCGCGCATATGCAAAGCTGGTGGGAGAAGCGTTTCCCGGATACAAAGGTAAACTTCGTCAATGCGGGTATCGGTGGTACCACCTCCTATTTAGGAGTACATAGAGTGGAGGAGGATTTGCTTTATGCCAAACCGGATGTAGTAGTGGTGGAGTTTTCCGTAAATGACAGCAATGATATTTTCTTCAAGAAGAGCTATGACAATCTGGTACGTAGAATAATGTTCGAGGAACAAGAGCCGGCAGTGATGCTACTGTTTACGACTACAGAGGGTGGATATAATGCACAGGAGAATGATTCGCTGATCGGATTTAAGTATCATTTGCCCATGTTAAGCTATGCCAATGCGGTATTACCGGCTATCAAGGCAGAGGAATTCACATGGAAGGATATTTCTCCGGATGACGTGCATCCCAATGACAGAGGACATGCAATAATCGGGGAAATTATGTATCGCTACCTGAATAATGTCTATGCCCGTCTGGATGAAATCAGTGAAGAAGTGACACCTTTTCAGGAAAAGGCTGTTACAAAGGATGTGTATTTGGATGCTAAGTTGTTAGATTCCGATGACATCGAGCCTACCAGCTGGGGCAGCTATGAGAAGAAGGAAGTCAACTGGCATCTTCCCAATGGCTGGTATACGGCAACCGGTGAGGAGGCTATCGTTTTCGAGGTGGAAGCAGCAAATATCGGTATTGCGTATCAGAGAACTACCGACGGCAAGTATGGTCAGTACGAGGTGTACGTTGATGGAGAGTATGTGAAGACACTGGATGCTTATTTCAAAAATGGCTGGGGTTCTACCTTACAGCCGGATGAAGTGTATGTGTCTGAGGAGCCGGCGAAGCACACTATAGAAATTCGTAAGGCAGCGGATTCAACCGGTGATATGTTTGCGATTTTGGCTTTGTTGGTGTCGTAATATGTAATAAGTAAGAGGAAAGTGGAAGCCTTATGGAGAGTAACGTACTTCATAAGGCTTTTGTTTTATGTAAAATCCATGTAAAATACAGGTAAGAATTAAGTAAGAAATACTCAAAAAGTGCCACCTTAACTGAATCTTTACCTTTTTGTTGTTATAATCAGAGATGTTCGAGAATTGATTATAATACAAAGGCAGAGAGGTTTTTAAGATGACACTTACAGATTTCATGGGACTTTTAGGTGGTTTGGCATTATTCTTGTACGGTATGCAGATGATGAGCTCCGGTCTGGAATCCGCAGCCGGAAACAAAATGAAACAGATTTTGGAAAAGCTGACCGCCAATCGATTTTTAGGAGTTGCAGTAGGCGTCGTGATTACGGCTATTATTCAGTCTTCTTCTGCAACCACCGTTATGGTGGTTGGTTTCGTAAACTCCGGTATGATGACACTGCGTCAGGCAGTTTGGATTATTATGGGTGCTAACATTGGTACCACCATTACCGGACAGCTGATTGCACTGGATGTGGGTGCATTGGCACCATTTATTGCTTTTGTGGGTGTGGCTATGGTTGTTTTCTTGAAAAACGAGAAGCTGCATCATTTCGGAAATATTTTTGCAGGACTTGGTGTGTTGTTTATCGGTATGGATATGATGGGTGCAGCTATGAAGCCGCTGGGAAATTCAGAGGAATTTGTAAGCTTGTTAACCAAGTTTGAAAATCCGGCATTAGGTATTCTTGCGGGTACCGTATTTACTGCTTTGATTCAGTCATCTTCCGCATCTGTTGGTATTTTGCAGGCACTGGCAAACAGTGGAGTGATTGCATTGAGCAGCTCCGCATTTGTACTCTTCGGTATGAATATCGGTACCTGTATTACTGCTTTGCTTGCCGCTATCGGTACCAATCGCAATGCCCGCAGAACTACAGTAATTCATATTTCTTTTAATGTAATTGGTACGGTAGTGTTTACCACTTTATGTATTATGACACCTCTTATCAGCTTTATGGAGAACCTGACCCCCACCAATCCTTCGGCACAGATTGCGAATTTACATACTACCTTTAACTTGGTCACTTCCATATTGTTGATTCCTTTCGGTGGATTACTGACTAAATTTGCAGAGAAGGTCTTGCCGGATAGAGGGGAAACCTTGGATGAGGGTTCTGTTCATTACCTGCTGAATTTGTCACATATCAATGCAGATAAGCTGGGTGTGGCAGCCATCAGTACAGAGGGTATTAAGAAGGAACTGCTTCGTATGCTGGATATGGCTAAGGAGAATGTAGTGAGTGCCTTTACCGTGTTCGGAACTAAGGATACAGAGAAATTTAAGGAAATCGAGAAACGTGAGGAATATGTAGATTTCCTAAATAAAGAAATTGCCAAGTATATTACCCGGGCAGCAGCCTTTGAAAATACACAGAGCGGAAGTCAGGTGTTTAATTCCTACTTCACTATGACCAGTAATATTGAGCGTCTCAGTGACCATGCAGTAAATATTGCAGGATATTCCCGCATTCTGGAAGAGAAGAATGTCTGCTTTTCTGAGATGGCACAGGAAGAGATTAAGGTGCTCCAGAGTATTTGTCAGGAATTATTTGACCTGTTGCAGGAGGATTACAAGGATGTTATCGCATGGCATACCAAGGTGGCATGCATGGAGCAGCGTATCGATGATGTCACCAGGGATTTCCGTAATAATATGTATAAGAGAATTCATGAGGGAACATGCTCTGATGAAGGCAGCATTCTGTTTTCAGAAATGTTGACCGACTTCGAGCGTATCGGCGACCATGCTCTGAATATTTCCGATGAAATGTTGAAGATAGCGTTGGCAGAGAGGTAGGAGAGCATTATTGCGAGAAACTGTGATACAAAGACCCCACAGTATCTGTCACATAATACAATGTACAAAAAGACAATTGCCCGAATTTGTATGGCAGTGGCGGACATTTCTGTCCGTCCAATGACATATCAATTCGGGCTATTGTTTTTTGTCCGGTGTGTGAGTGACAGATATTGCGGGGTCTTCGTATCAGAGGCTCAATCTGTAGAAATATAATACAAAATTAAATAGAAAAGATATGGAGCATATAATTCCAGTGGCAAGGTAAAACTTTCCTAAGGAGGTGTCTCTCGCCTTAATACCGAAAACCAGACTGGAAACACTCAGCTGAGCCATGACAATGGCTGTATAACCGAACCAATTTCCACCCCGGATAGCTTCTACTATCAAAAAGACAGCAGCAATACAAATGCTTGCACAGGCACCTATCATATAGGCAGCCTGATAGTTCCGATGTACACGCTCATCCATACCCTTGTTCTGTTCTCTGGCAGCAGATAAAATTTCTTCCTTGTTCATAAAATTCCTCCCTTACTTAATCAAAATCAATCAAAATAGAATAAATCTTCAAACTTCTTGTCTAATGCGATACAAAGTATCAACGCCAGCTTGGCGGTAGGATTGAACTGACCGGTTTCAATGGAGCTGATTGTATTTCGCGATACACCAATCAGGTCAGCCAGTTGGCTTTGGGAGAAGCCCTTTTCTGTACGGACTTCTTTTAAATGATTTTTTAAAATGAGTTTGTCTTCCGGATTTTGTTTCATATGCTTCACACCTTAAGGTTTTCTATAATGACAAATATCTTGTTGCCAAGTTTACTTGTCAACCGTATTATATCATGCCAAGTTTTCTTGTCAAGAGGTTTTGCAAAGAAAACTTGGCAAAAAATAAAAAACACAAAAAATGTAAAGTGTGCTTGACATTTTCGACGAAAGCGGTTATATTAAAATGGAAAGCATGCTTTACATTATTGCGAGAGGAGGATAACTTTGAAAAATCGATTAGAAGAATTAAGGAAAAGCAGGGGAATACGTCAGGAGGAGCTGGCAGCAGTTTTGGAGGTTTCCAGACAAACCATCGGTTCCCTGGAAAATGGCAGGTATAACCCTTCCATTACACTGGCATTCAAGATTGCCAGATATTTTGACATGAGTATTGAAGATATTTTTATTTATGAGGAGGAAGAGTGATGAAGAAGAATATTCGGAATTATATTTTAGTTGTAGTAGGTTTGGTATTGTTGGTCGTAGGTTTGGCTTTGTTAAAGGTTGTCGCAGAGCCACAGGGAATCATGCTTATACTGCCTTATATTTGCATCGGCGTAGGTTGTGGCATATTCGGGCATGGTATGGGAAGTATTCTGAGTAAGAAGGCACTCAAAAATCACCCCGAAGCCAGAAAGCAGATGGAGATTGAGGAAAAGGATGAAAGAAACCTGACCATTTCGAATCAGTCCAAAGCTCGTGCCTACGATATGATGGTATTTGTATTTGGAGCATTAATGATTGCTTTTGCTCTTATGAATGTGGAATGGAACGTCATATTGCTATTGGTTTTTGCCTATTTGTTTGTGGTTGGATATGGTATTTTTTATCGCTGCAAGCTTGAAAAAGAGATATAGGGTTGGTTATAATAGAATAAAATAGGGATATAGAATGGATTAAGTTCGAGGGGTATCTAGTCGGTTCTAAGGAGGAAGAGGATGGAATTCAAGCGGTGCAAAATGGCGTCCTTTGTGGTGATAGGCAAAGAAGGAAGTACGAAGGATGGTGAAGGCTTTATTCAGAAGCTGTGGGAGGATGCAAACTCACATTTTAGTGAGGTGGCACATTTGGCGAAAAAAGATGAGGCCGGTAATATCGTAGGTATTTGGGGTGCTATGTCCGATTTTACCCATTCTTTTCAGCCTTGGGAGAATGGCTTTAGCCAAGGTTTGTACTTGGCAGGAGTGGAGTGTGTGGACAACGCAGAGGCACCACAGGGGTGGACGAAGTGGATAATACCGGGTTACGAATATATTTATGTGGAAAACGAAGGTGGTGATACCTTTGGAAAAGTGCTTGACTATTTGCAGGAAAATGGTCTGGAGCTGGCAGGTGCTGTTCATGACTTTAATTGTCCTGAGACAGGGAAAGGGTTTCTGTTTTTTCCCATAAGAAGGTTGTAAGAGAAAGGGAGGCTTTTTCATGAGCAATAAAGTAATTTTACAAGGTAATTTCCCTATTCCGACGCATATGTGGAGCTATTTAGTGCTTACCGGAGAGGAAAACAATGAATTCGAAGTGACAGGAACTATTCGTTGTACTTGTGGGCAGGAGTATTTTGAGGTTTACGAGAGTAACGACAGACATTTGGTGAAGCTACGCTGCAAGGTTTGTGGTCAGGAAATAGTTTTATTGGACGCAGGGAAGCATGGCTGGAATGGCTTTGTGTGCAAAGACGATTTTTTGGATAGAAGCTTGCCTTTTGAAAAATATGGATGCCCTAGCTGTGGAGAGGATGTTTTTCGGGTTGGTGTACATATTTCTTCTCAGGGAAAGCAGGACTTCTTAGAGGAATGTGTGGCTTATGATGCTACGTTCAAAGCAGAGGATTGGGTGGATGCCTTTGAGTGGATTACGATTGCTTTGACTTGTGAAGCGTGTGGAGAAACGGAAGAAGATTGGGTGGATTTGGAGACTATGTAGATTAATTTCGCAGACCTGCTATTGGATAGTGGGTCTGTTTTGTTTGGGATATATTTTAGCTCGGCAGTAATTCTTCAAATTTATACCACGGGTATAATAGACAAATGGAAAATTCTGTGTTATAGTGTGGCTTAGAAAGAAAGTGGGCCATGGGGTCCGGAAAGGAAATCGCAAAGATGAGAACAGTTAGATTGATAAGTTATCTTAATAAAGAACATCTTATGGCACTGTATCAGGATCAGGGCTTGGTTTTGGCATATTCATTTAAGATATCGGAAAATCGAAACTGTGTGGAAATCTTGGAATAGATTGTCTGCTTGTGCAGCACATTGTTATAGGGATTTTTGGAGCCGCTTATCTTAATTGGGTAAGCGGCTTAAATTGTTTTAGGAGGGAAAAATATGTTTGAAATAAAGGGAAAAGTAAATACCGCCCTTTGCTACGCGAAGGTAGTAGAGGATGAGGCTATAGAGCAAATTCGCAGAATGTGTGATTATGAGTTTACAGAGGGATGTCAGATAAGAATCATGCCCGATGTCCATTCCGGTAAGGGTTGTACCATCGGTACTACCATGACCATTATCGACAAGGCTGTACCCAATATCGTGGGAGTCGACATCGGATGCGGCATGTACACCCTGAATTTAGGCAAGGGTGACATTGATTTTGAGAAGCTGGATGAAGCGGCTCATTTCGTGCCCTCCGGTATGAATATCTGGGAGGGTCGTCAGGAGAAGTTTGATTTGCAGGAGCTTCGTTGCTATAGAAGCTTGAAAAATACCAAGTGGTTGGAGCGAAGCCTGGGTACCCTCGGGGGCGGAAATCACTTCATCGAGGTAGATGAGGCAGCAGACGGTACGAAATATCTGGTAATCCATACCGGCAGCCGTAATCTGGGTAAGCAGGTGGCGGAGATTTATCAGCAGCTTGCCATCGACCTGAATAAGGGGAAGGAAACTTACTTCGCACAGAGAGATGCCATTATTCGTGAGTACAAGGCCGCCGGCAGAAGAGCAGAAATTCAGAAGGCCTTAGAGGAAATTTCCTGGGCAAAGAGAGAGGCTACTATGCCGGAGGATTTGTGTTATTTGTATGGAACCTTTTTCGAGGATTACATGCATGATGTAGAGATTTGTCAACGCTTTGCAAGACGTAACCGTGAGAAAATCGCGGAGGTATTGCTTGCAAGAACCGGTATGACCGGTACAGATGGCTTCCATACCATTCATAATTATATCGATACAGATGAAATGATTTTGAGAAAGGGCGCTATTGCGGCCCATAAAGGTGAGAAAGTGCTGATTCCGATTAATATGAGAGATGGAAGCGTGTTGGCAATCGGCAAGGGAAACCCGGAGTGGAACTACTCCGCACCCCATGGTGCAGGCAGACTCATGTCCCGTACCAAAGCAAAAGAGAATTTAAGCTTGGAGGAGTACCGAAATGTGATGAAGGGTGTTTACACCACATCTGTAAATGAGGCGACCTTAGATGAGGCCCCCATGGCGTACAAATCCTTAGAAGACATCATCGACGTCATTAAAGAGTCTGTTGATGTCATAGAAGTAATGAAACCGATTTATAACTTTAAGGCGAACTGAGCCGTGGCATGCACAAGTCAAAATCAGCTGCGGGGAGCTTGCTCACCGGCAGATGTGTTTTGACTTGGGCGTATCCGGCGAAGCCGGATAATCGAGATGGAGCGAAGCGTAATCGAGATTGCCACGGGAGTATGTGGCAGGATTGCCACGGGAATGCGTGGTGGAAGCCACGGGCAAAACGTGGCGAGAGACCACAGGAGAACGTGGCAAGCAGCTTTGCAAAATCTAGAAATCACGGCTTTGCGTCCTCTGTGATGGCTCAGTTCTCGCCGGAACAGGAGGAAAATAAAATGTTGAATTTACCGACCATCGATATGGTGGCAACCGGTCAAAATATATTACGGCTGCGGCAGCAATGCGGCTTTTCTGTAAAGGATTTGCAGGAGATTTTCGGCTTTGCCACTCCGCAGGCAATCTACAAGTGGCAGCACGGTACTGCTCTGCCTACACTGGACAATTTGTTAGTGTTGGCAATGGTATTTGATGTACACATGGAAGATATTTTGGTGGTGAATACCAGCATTCAGATTCGGCTGGGTGCGTAAAAATAGAAGTCTCTAAACAGGGACTTCTCATAAGGGTGGGTATGCCTAGCGGCGAAGGCGGCGGACTGTAAATCCGTTACGAAGAAACACCGTTGGTTCGAGTCCAACCCCACCCACTTTGGAGAGGTGGCCGAGTGGTCGATGGCAGCGCATTGCTAATGCGTCGTACGTGAAATGCGTACCGCAGGTTCGAATCCTGCTCTCTCCGTTTTCCTTCTTTGTATAGGGCAGGATAAAGATATGTATTTTCAAAGAGTTTGTTAAGAATGAGGCCGGTGTTCGGTCTCTTTTTATGTGTCGGAATTAAACCGGATATTTGCGATAAGTGCATATATTGTGAGGTGTATGCATATAGTATATGTATGAGATAGATAAAAACAGCTTAAAAATATTACTTATAAGTAATATAATTGAGGTACAAAGGAGGTTATAATGTGGAGCTATGGAGAAAATTGCTAATGCTAAAAATACCAATTGGGTATCGGAAGGGATTTCAGAGGCAGAGATAAAGACCATTGTTGAATTAGCAAAAATTTCTGCAAAAATAGAAAAAAGCAGACTTGATTTGGGTATGACACAAATCGAATTTGCAAGGTTCATGGGAGTAACGCAAGGAATGGTTTCGAAATGGGAAAGTCGAGATTATAATTTTACAATCAGATCTATAAATGAAATATGCCAAAAATTAGACCTTACTTTGACCGTGAATATTGAACGACCTTGTTTGAAGAATGATTATATGGTGATTAAATGGGACGAAGAAAAAAATAAGTATGATACCAAAAAGAAGAATTGGGTGGGTAATCTAAAAGATAAGGGGGCTATTGCATAATGGAGTTAAACATGATAGCGACAGGAATTGAATTGATTGGAACAACAGTTAAGTCTTTAATGATAGATAATAGTATTATTGATGTAGAAAGAGATGGAAAAAGGAACTTTGGTATAAATATAAATGAACCGGAATTCCAAAAAACAGATAATAGATGGTTTGGTCAAATTTTGATAGATTTTGAAATAGATATTAATCAAACCGAAGAACAGGGATGTAAGATACAATTATCTGTTGAAGGGGCTTTTTTATCTGAGGAAAATTCCAATATGGAAGTATTTAAAGAGCTTGTGATTGTGAATGGTGCAGCTGCACTTATTGGAATCGCAAGAGGTAAGATTGAAGCAATTACTGCAAATATATTTAATAATGGAAAGATAGTCATTCCATTTGTTAATGTAATAGATTATTACAGAAGTTTGAGCGAATGATACGTAAGTTAAATATAATGATTTGAAGCCTAACATGAAAGCTTGAGGTAATACTATAGTGTGGATTTGAGGGTGTACAAAAATATTGATAAAAATCCGAGAAATGCTATAATAAAAGTGGTCGTAAAAGAAAGTATATCAACCAATAGGACATTTTTGTAAAAGAGGAGAAACAAGCTTATGACCCCGGAAAGATTCAAACGTTATGGTATAAATATACTCCAATGGTCGATTATCGTTGCAATCATAAATGGTGTCATTTGTTTTCTGGGCAAATGTACTCCTATAGAGGCTCTTGTGATGCCGGAAACCCGGATTATTTTGTGGCCGCTGTATGTATTTACACTGTTTTTAATATTGAATTATTTGGTGACAGTGTTGTTTCAATTTACGAAGCTTCCGAAAATTCCGGGCGGTCATTGGGAAAAGGAGGATTTGGTGGTTTGTAGATACTGTTCCTTTGAGGCTTTTTTGTTGCCGGTAGCATTTGCTGTGGGAAGCGTGGTTCTGATTACCGTTTTGGTGACGGGTATTGTGAAGCCACAAGAGGAAGGTCCGGTGGCATATGTTGTGTATGGATTTCTGTTGTTGGTGATGATAGGGGTTGCGGTGATTGTGCCCATTTGCCTGAAGAATAGTGCTTTTATTTTCTACCCGGAAGGAGTGGTTAGTCGAAACGCATTTGGGAAAACGACACATGTGACCTACGATAAGATATTGTATGTTACTTATGTGGATATGGGAGGACAAGAGCGGGGAAGGAGTTATATTAGACTTCATACCAAAGAAAAGGATTTATATGTTAGTGCACAGGCTTCGAATTTTGGCTTGGCGAAAAAATATGCCTTTAAAAAGTGCATAGATTTCAAAACTTATCAGCAGCGAAACGGGGCTTAAAGGGGAGCATTTTCCATAAAAAAATGAGAGAGGCAGTTCCGACCAATGTTATTTCGTTAATTTCAAAATCATTAAGTTAAGGTTTAAGGAAAAATACCTCTCACTTTACACCAAAAGTGAGAGGTACTCTTTTTGTGACGTTCTGCACCAAACTGAAAGTTTCGCCTTTGTTACTTATGGCATATTTCATCAATCCAAGCAAACAACTCATCCAAATCATAATCACCTGAATGCGGTACATTCCAAGGAGAAAAATAATCTACTTCGCAATTCTGCTCTTTTAATTTCAATGCAAGCATAGCAGATATTGCCAACGAAGTATCTCGATCACATTCCCCATGACGGATACGCCAATGCTGTGTTTTCGTCGCTTTTGCATCTTCTGCATAATTCATTGGATTTAACATTTTCACAATTATATCCTCTGCCATCTCACCGCCACATAAACTATTTGCCCTTCCGTATTCTGTGAAGTGACGAAGATTTGTTGTTGCACTTCCAAACAAATCATTTTCTGCACTGTCCATTGTCAGCGCATCGAAGGCAGAAGCCGTCTTCATTCGGGTAATGTCCTTGGCATATTCATGCCAGTCCATATCAGTTACCTTGCCATCACAAACCACCAGCCAACCTTTATCCGAAATATTAATTCCCAAATCCATTGCCCTCTGCGCAGATTTCATAACCACCTGCTTCATGTATTCCTTAAAGCTTCCATTACCTGTTTCGTCTAATAGTAAAATATTTCCGGTTTCATCTTTTAATTTCAAACCATTCACATAGTCCGGAAATAACTTCGCCAGTTCTCTTGAAGTCTTAATTTGAAGCTCGGACATATCATCATCTACCGGAGTAAATGAAGGTCTGCCACCCTCATCCATAACCATTTTTCTTCTATGATAACGGTTTACATCCAAAAACTGCCATTCATATGCCATATCTGCATTCTCCAGATTAATAATCGGACAATAGCATGATGCCGCAAAAATATCATCTCGTTCATTTGCAGCACCTATTTCAATCAAATACTCCTCATAATCCGGATGATTTCCGGTTGCTCCCATCAAAGAAGACAACGCTCCACCCGCACTTGTTCCGTTGGTAATTATCTTTTCTACATCTCCCGGTAAATCCTTTGCAAAATGCCTAAGATAACGAACCGCCGCCTTATAATCAACTACGCAAGCCGGCGCTTTCCCGATATACTCTCCCGATTGGTTTTGCAACACACGTCCGCGGATTGCAGGCACTACTACAACATAGCCATGCTGTAATGCCCGGAATATCGTATTGGGCACCTCTCTTTCATCCTTTGAAATTCCTGCTGGCTCTCCCAAATGTCCCGGCCTGTATCCGCCTACCATATTAGGCATAAATATAGGAGCAGTCTGCAATGAATAACCATTAATACTGCCACCTTGATAGTATACTTCTGGTGAAAAAATGTTCATCTGCTGAAATTCTTCACATATAGGTTCTTTCACGTAAACTCTGTTACGGAAAGAACGAATTTCTATCTCTTCATTTCCTACCTTTATCTTTTCCACCTTAAAGTCCTCTTCATCAAATCTCATGCATTTTCCTCCAATCCGCTATATCTGATAATTTTTTCTTTTAAGAAATGGTTTCCCACAGCAACTACCCTTCCTACAAAAATAACAGCCAGCACCGTTCCTATTCCTATACCAATTATCTCCCTTGCAAATACAAATCCAAGCACTATCGTAGATACTACACAGATGGCATCCAAAATATTTTTTACCGTACTGATTTTCGTATGAAATAAATCTGCCAATGCCTGTACAACTCCATCTCCCGGATTTGGAATCAATCGTACATTTAATGTAAGCACAATTCCCATTCCAGTCAATATTATAGCAATCGCAAGTGCTACCAATCTTCCCACAATATTTCCTGTCATATCAGGAATCAATATTGTAAACAGATTCATAAATCTTGTAAACACGATACTTAATGGAATTTGCAAAATATCTGTAATAATGGATTTATACCTTTTCATTTTGATATTACACGCTATCTCTACTACCACAAACACTATGTACCAAAGAAATGTCATATTCCCGATATTTACATTTGTTAGTTTCGATACACAAAATGCAACTGATATAATTGGAGAAACTCCCAAATTTGTTCTTGTATTTAGGGTAATTCCCAATGCCAATACCAACATACCGATTATGTATATCATTCCTCTATATATTACTGTTCTTTTCATTATCAATCCTTCTATTAACTATGCGTAAACTTCAAATTCATATGTGCTTTCAATCTCGCCGTGAGACTGAAATTTTGCGCGTAGCAATGAGCCATGCGCAGATGAGCCGAATTGGCTGACGGGAGCTTGCTCACAGGCAGACATATTCGAGTTCAGATGCATACGGCGAATGCCGCGACAGTGAGCAAGCTTGTCTTGCGAACCTGTCGGCATGGCAACACCTCATCTAACAAAACTTTGTCAGCCTATTAATTCAAGGACTTTTTCAAAGGAAATACATTCAGCGTATCTTCTATTCCACATAAATTCGTTGTAATAAGTATATGTCTGTTCAGCAGACATATACTTATTATCAAATGTACTATTTGTATTAGCAGGAACTATCATTTTAAAACCATGTTCAAAGCCAGCTTTGATAGTTGCATCTATACAATAATCTGTCTGCAAACCAACAATGACAATCGTATTTTCTTCTTTTTTTCTTAGATATTCTAACAATCCCGTGTCCTTAAATGAACTGTTTACATTTTTATCAAAAATAACTTCGTCATCCATAGGTTGAAAACCTTCATATATTTCAAAGCCTTCATTCCCCTTTGTTAATTCATTGCCAACTCCATCGTCATGTCTAACAAAAATTACTTCTATATCATTTTGACGCGCTTTATGTATTAATTCCTTAACATTTGTTTCAAACAACTCAAATTGATACAAACCACTATTTGTAATAGCTTTTTGTGTATCAACAACTAAAAGTACCATATTAAAACCTCCGTCAACTTCAAATTCTTGCGTGCTTTCAATCTCTCCACAAGACTGAAAATTGTCTCTTTGTTTCACAAAATATATTATGCATTTAGCGATGTATCAATATAATTTCTTACCAAATCCCAAAAGCCATCATAATCATTATGGATAGCCAGTTTATCACAAAGGGTATCGTATTTTTCATCATACTCCTCCGGAGTCATTGCCTTTGCTTGACGTAATACATCTGCCTCATTACTAGCTCCACAATTATCCATTGCTTGCAATATTTTAGGCAATTGTTCTCCAAAATGACCATATATAACATTATCTAAACCTTCCATTTGTATTTCGTAATCATAATCAATTATGAGTATTACATCTTTTACAAATTGCGGATATTTGTCTAATATTTCTCTAACCTCAGGTTCTGAATAAACATCAGACATTGCCTGTAAAAAATCGTCACCACTCAATTTACTTTCAAATGCTTTATCAATAAAATTCATTTAAACCCTCCATAGAATTCAAAGTTTTCTCTCTTTTGTATTATACAGTTATCATACGTCTGCGTCAATTAATTGCCATTCGCCTGTATCTTTGGTGCGGAAGAATTGCCTGCAAATAGGAATTGCCATGTTCCTATTCACTTTGTACTCGTGAATATTGGCATCATTCTTTCGCAGGGCAACTTCATTCACAATCCGACTACAGAAGTTTGACATAGTCATTGCGGCAAATTTTTAAGGGATAAATCCGAAGACTTATCCCTTAATTTAATGATTTTGAACTTAACGAAATGATATTGCGGTTCCGATACTCTTGTTTTGCATGGAAAATGCTTCTGTTAATTCTATCCTGCATAAGGCAGGGATTCGAAATATTCACTTTCAGACAGTCCGTCGATCCTCGGGATCCAGGTATCGGGCTCTTCCCGAGTATAGGTAATGAAGCCGGTCTGGTCTCTGCCCACTACCTTGAAGTGAACCTCATCTACCTGATTAGTTCCGGTTACCAAGATGTCGGTACCGGCACTGAGGGTGGTTTTCACACCATCCATGGTAACAGGAAGCTCACGGATAATGTGTAGCGGCTGGGTAGCATGAATAGGGCAAAAAGTGTCCTTAGGGAGGAGCTGTCCGTCTTCGCCCAGCACATAGTGAACGGTAGCACTATAGGTGCCCAGGATATCCATTCGGATATTCATTTCGATTTCCGTGGCGGAAATGTAGCCACCGCTGGGGTATACAGCTCCCAACTCGGCACATTTCTTCAATGCACCATCCTTTACTTCATACACAAAGGTCACATAATCATCTGACATATAGTCACATACAATGACAAAGTAGCTTCTGCCATCGGTACGTTTTATCACATAACCGTTGCGTAAGCTATCGAAGGTTCCCAGCTCACTGCTGATTTCTCCGGCAACCATGTGGATGTCCCACATGTCCCATTCATTGGGCGTCATCTTCACCATGAGGGGACCATCTTCCTTTAGCAAAGGCGCATAGTCTTGATTCGGTGACAGGTAGGCAATGATTTCGCCTTCTATGGGCAAATATTCTTCTTTCAGATAGCTTCCAAATTCTGCATAAGGCAAAGTGATTTCAGCAGCACCCATGGCATAAGGACCAACTTCATAGGGGTTAAAGACAATCACAATACCATTTCCTGTTAAGTACCAACACTGTGTTTGCCCGGGAGAAAGGGTGTCT
The DNA here is from genome assembly GCA_045615205.1 of Acetatifactor sp. Taxonomy (GTDB): domain Bacteria; phylum Bacillota; class Clostridia; order Lachnospirales; family Lachnospiraceae; genus Acetatifactor. The sequence continues at coordinate 58,056 of JAZLEI010000064.1, read as the reverse complement.
GCTACTGATTGTTCATATCCTTCGAAAAGACCATCCCCATAGGTGTTGACAAGTTCGTTTGTAATATATTTCGCTGCGTTCGGATAAAAGCCAGTTGCATCAGTCAAAATATCATCCAACGCTAATAAATCGCCTGTTTTCACATCAAAGGTCTCCCCATAGTAGGCGTACATACCGTGGGCACCACCACAATAATCGCTGGAGAAAATACGCAGACTGACTACGGAAGCATCGCTTCTGGTTAATCCGGCAGTATAAGTGGAGGAATACCCCCAAAAGTATGGCCTGCTATCTTCCTCTAAAGAAAGATAGTGGTCTTCTGCATCCCTTATCATTAGAGCGTAGTCATCCTCTGAAATGCCGGGATGAAGCCGATCCATGGAAGCCTCCAAAAGCTCATAGCCTTCCTGTTCGATATCCACGGTAAAGTCTGTGGCAACCATCAGCAGGGTGGAACCATCCTCCATAAACCAATCCCTTTCCTCGGTAGAAAAGAGGAGGATAGGAGCCTCATTGGAAGTAGAAGCGTCTGATTGCTCAGGTGTTTCTGTGGCAGTCGGTAAGATAACCTCCGGTGCCGATGTTGCTACCGGCTGAGAAAGGGGAGTATCGATAGGTTCTGTTGTGCTACATCCACTTAAGAGCAGGATGCTGCAAAGGATTAAGGTTGTACATTTGATTGATTTTTTCTTCATAACGACAATCCTTTTCTTTCTAAATTGTTTTTGGGTTTTTTATTTCCTAAATGAAATCCAGAATTTCCGCTTCTATTTGTTGTAAATCTTCCATTGACAAATCGGGTACATATTCTGCAATTTCTTCTAAAGTAAATTTCCCCTTTTTAATCATTTGTATAGCAGTTTTTCTTGCATTTTTTATAGTAAGTCGTTGTCTATAGGGTTCATTTTGACAACTCTTTCTGCAACTTGTTTGTAATGCATATATGCCTCTCTTTCCCTGCCTTATAGCAGAATAAACATTTATCTATATGAAACAGGGAATTCGCATGGAATATCCCCGATTGCTTTCATTACGGGAATATCCCATATTTTATTAGACACTTTTTACCATTAACTGGCATAAACATACTTGTGGTATGTTTTTAACAAGGTGTTGAACATATTTGTCTGTAATTATTATACCATTTCCACTATACTTTACAAGTATTAGGTGCTGTGAAATTCATTCAATTGTTATTTCGGGATGGATATTAGGAATAAGTGTGGTATAATGAAAACAGTATAGTCGAAAGAAGTATCTGGGGAGAGGGAAAAGGAGAACAAAACATGGCAATCTTAAAGTGTCAAATGTGCGGCGGTACTCTGGTATATGATAAAGAGCATAATCTGGCGGTATGTCCTTATTGTGACAGCAAATCTACAATGTTTGAGCAGGATAAGAAGTTGTTTGAGCAGTTTCAGAATATGTTTCAGACCTTGTTGGAGCAGTATGAGAAGCAGCCGGTGCAGGAAGGCTTCTGGGTAGAGGGTAGTCTGGAGCAGCTGGAGCGTGAGGATGGGGAGACCATTGAAATCTGCTATTTCTATAAGCAGATGGTGGATATTTGTACCATGTATGTGGCGAAAAAGCATGTGATTTATGTATTTGCCAAGGAGCATGTGGCATATGTGAATCGTTATAAAGAAATGGTGAGCAAGCTGGAGTATCCCACCCCGGAGATGGAGAAGGAGCTGTCCTGTTACATACCCAAGATCGCCACAGAGTGTCGTTTGGCAGATGGCAGCTTTTTGTTAGCTGTTGAAAAGGATGAGAATCTGTTTCCTCTGAGGAAATTAGGGATGCTGTTGGATCGTCATGTGGCATGGATGATTAGTCGTCTGGAGAATTTGTGTTGTTTGCTGGATTATAATGATATGGTGCTGAACGGTTTCATAGAGGATAATCTGTTTGTGGATGTGGCTACACATCAGTTGTATTTGTATGGCGGCTGGTGGTTTGCAGGCTATCGGGGAAGTCAGGTAGTGGGTGCTTCCAAGGCAGTGTTACCCTACCTGCAGAAGAAAGGGGAGACTTGCAGAAATACCGGGGAAACGGATTTGGAGAGTCTGCGTATGATAGCCATTCGACTGTTGGGTTATGCAGACCGGGAGGCTTTGAAAAAGGATACTTTGTTGCCGGGAGCTTTTCGTGAGTTTTTGTTAAACAAGCCGAAGCAGGATGCTGGGGCAGATTTTGCAGAGTGGGACAGAGTGCTGGAGCGTTCCTACGGAGAGAGAAAGTTTATTCCCTTGGAGATTACCAAGGAGGAAATATATAGCCAGAGTGTGAAAAAAGGGGAGGAATAGTAAAATGGGACATGGAAGTTATCAAAGCAGTGATTGGAGCAAATTGAAAAGCAGCAGGAATATTACCGGTAGCTCCACGGTGAGTGATTTGTACAAATCAAAGGAGATGCAGAGCTGGCTGAACCCTTATGGGGTGAAGTATCGTGAGTCCTGTGACTCCATGGACAATCCGGCATCGACTGCCATTATCATGGGTCTGGACGTGACCGGTTCCATGGGTTATTTGTCAGAGGAGATTGCCAAGAATGCGTTGAACCGCACCATGTTGGAGATTTATGGCAAGAACCCGGTGACCAATCCCCACATTATGTTTCAGGCAATCGGTGACTCTAAGAGTGACAGAGCACCTTTGCAGGTGACACAGTTTGAAGCGGATATTCGTATTGCAGAGCAACTTCTGGATGTGTATTTCGAAGGCAGAGGCGGCGGTAACGGTGGCGAGAGTTATTTGTTATCATGGTATTTTGCAGCCCGCCATACCAAGATTGACTGTTATGAAAAGAGAAAGAAGAAGGGCTTTTTATTCACCATTGGTGATGAGTGTTGTCATGAGGACCTGACCACCTTAGAAATCCAGCGGGTATTTGGGGAAAAGGTAGAAGACTGTACCGCCAGAGGTTTGTACGAGGAGGCTTCCAAGAAGTATGAAATCTTCCATATCGTAATGAAGGCCGGTTCTTATAAGTATCAGAAGAGTGGGGAGAACTGGAAGGCTTTGATTGGCAATCGTGCTATCGAACTGGCACCGGAGGATTTGGATATTCTGCCGGAGCTGTTGGTAGGTCTGATGCAGCGTGTAAACGGTATGAGCATAGAGGATATCGTAGCACAGTGGAAGGGCAAGCCGGCTGAGGTAGTGAAGAAGATTTTGGCGGAGGCTGGGGAATTTACTTCCGCTTCCGAAAAAAAGAAGTTCCTCTTTTTCTAGGGGGATAGAAGTGTACACGGTGAAGCAGAACGATACTTGGGGAGTGCGAATGTGTAGCCGGGAATATAAGTGGTGTTATGGTATGAAGCAAGTAAAAGTAGTAATCGGAAAGAATTTTGGAGATGAAGGAAAGGGTGCTACCGTTCATCGGTTGTGTGCCGGGAAGCAGGCTGTAGTGGTGCGTCACAATGGTGGTGCACAAGCAGGGCATACTGTGGAGGAGGGCACTTTTCGGTTCGTTTTTCATCAGATGGGAAGTGGCAGCCTGGCGGGCTGCCATACCTTTTGGAGCCGGACTTTTCTGCCGGATTTATTAAAGCTGGATGAGGAGATAGAAGGCTTTCGGGTGGCGGCGGAGAATATCTTACTAGGAGCCGGAGACCTTGACAAAAGGGCAGGGCAGAAGCCGACAGATAGCACCGGGAAAACAGAGGAAGAGACCACGGGAAACCGGAAGCTTCCTAAAATATATGCTCACCCGGAGTGTGCCTGCACGGTGATTTATGATGTGTTATTAAATAGTCTGACAGAGATCCTGCGGGGAAGTGCCAAGCATGGTTCCTGCGGAATGGGGATTTACGAAGCTACCCGGCGCAATCAGCAAGAAAGCTATACACTGCGGTTAAAGGATTTTGTACAGCTGGATGTGGTCGGTTTGGTGAGCAAGATGCAGCACATCCGTGAAGAATACACCAGACCTCAGGTACAGAAACTGCACAGGGAGTACGGGTCTGCTTTTGACAGACCGGAGATTGCACAATGGGTGGAGCTCATAGAGGATGAGAATGTTTTGTGGAATGCTTCAGAGCAGATGTATGAGAATTTTCACAAATATGTGGAGCTGAAGGATTGGCAGGAGATTTGGGCAGAGTTTGATACTATTGTGTTTGAAAATGCCCAAGGTCTGATGCTGGATCGGGAGAATGAGGAGTATTATCCGCATCTGACGCCTTCTCACACTGGTTTACATAATGCTGTAGAGTTACTGCAGGAGGTGACACCCGGTAAATGTTCCGAAAAGCAGGCAGGTGGCAGTCAGGCGATGCAGGGGAGGCTTCCGAGGGGGCAGGCAGGCAACCGTCAGGTATTGCCGGAAGGGGTTGATTGTAGGAGCGGTAGTGGCGAGGGTTTGCAGGCGGTCTGTAACTTGGAGGTACTTTATGTTACAAGAAGCTATGTGACCCGTCATGGGATGGGCAGGCTGGATTACGAGTGTACCAAGGAGGAGATAAATCCTCACATGGTGGACAAGACCAATGTGCCGAATCCCTGGCAGGATGCACTGCGCTATGCCAAGCATCCGGTTGGAGAGGTATTTTGGAAATATATCCGGAAGGATTTGCAAGAGCTACAGAATTTGCCGGAGACAGTGAAAGTAAGTACTGCACTTTGTGTGAACCATTTGGATGAAACCCGGGGGAAGGTATTGTTCGCAGAGGGTGCTATGAGTTTGTCAGATTTTCAGACATTTTGTAAGGAGCAGGGAATGGATAAGGTATATGCTTGGTATCCGGACTGATTTTGCAAGATGCAGAGGATAAGTAGTTTGTCATAGGAAAGATTTTAAAGGAGGCAGATGTGAAAATAAGCAGGTGGATGCTGATAAAAGCACTGAGAACACGCATATTGACAGCATTGTTTTACAGCTTTGGCACATTGCCGCTGATTGGTGCGGGAGTTTGGTTTTTTTACAAAGTCATGGAGAAGGGAATGAAAAGAAGGAATTTCTTTCGTGCATTGGAGTTGGATGAGAATTGGTGGGTTCTCTTATTGCTGGGAGGAATGTGGCTTTTGCTGATATGGTTTCATTATCTGCTGGTGGAGAGGGGGTTGCTTCTGGATATTTTGTGGCAGCCCGTGAAAAAGCTGCCGGAAGTTTCAAGAGATGCCATTCAGTTTCCTGCGAAAACAGATATATATGATTGGAATTACGCATCAGCGTATTGGGTGCAGATGCGGTCTGGTAAAGAGGAAAAGCCTCTGGCTTTGTATGTGAGTAGGGAGCTTGGTGGGTTCCCGAAAGGTACCAGATATAATATTCACTATTTGAAGCACAGTAAGACCATCGTGAAGGTGGAGGTTCTGGAAGGGGTGAAAACCCCGCAACCGAAAGAAGAAATATGGATGGACCCTCCCATAATACCGCAATATAGTAAAGAAGACCTGAAAAAAATGACCAAGATGCATCGCTGGCGCCCGAAGGTGTTATTGCTCTATTGTATAGCAGGTGCGATAGCTCTAATGGTATGGGGTATATACTCGTGTCAAAACTTTGTTTACTGGTATTTGTGGGAGAGGGGACGATGTGTTGGAATATGGATTACACTATTCTTGTTAGAAATTCTTTTTATTGTTTTATTTCGCAGGATGGACAGAGGCTGCTTTCGGGATATGCATTCCGGAGAAATCTGTGCAACAGAAGTGATACCCATTACGGATATTTATGGGAAGCGTTTTTGGAATGATATAGACAGAAACTTTAGGGACAGGATAAGAGGAATTGAACTGGAAGTAACGGACGGTACACATAGGAATGAGCAGTTCCTACTGTATAAGGAGTTTTCAGAATATTGGAACTGTTTTCCCATGTGTGCGTACTTGCATCCGCATTTCATAGGGAAGCGGTTTGAGCCGGGAGAGCACAAGCTGGAAGCGGTAAGAATTTATTATCTGAAGCATAGTGGCATCGTGGTAAAAATGGATGTGAAAGAGGCACCCCGTTAGTTGGATGCGAGGAAGTTGCCAGAAAAAGTAAATAGTGCATTAAAAAAGGAGCTGCCAAGTATTCCTCTTGGACGGCTCCTTAGTAGTTAAGACCTTTTTTCAAAAAGCTTTACAATCACCAGCACTACCGGGAATAAAACTCCGGCAATGGGCCAGATGAGACCGCAAGTTTTCCATGCCCGGCTGGAAAAACCAAGTGCCAGAAAAATAGCAGTTACAACCAGCCAGTAGATGGCACTGACAGCTCCGGCGATGGAAATGGTGGTTTTCTTTTCAATGCTGTAATCCCCCTCCTGTAACAGCTTTTCAAAGCTGGCTTGTTGAATTCCTGCGATGATGAAAAAGCGTACTCCGATGGAAACGATAGCAAGCATCACACAGAGGAACAATGCCTCTATGAATTCATTTCCTTCGAAGAAAGCACCGGCGAACAGACACATGGCACCAATCAGACATAGCACCGTTCCGGTAATATTGTACTTGGTATAGGTGCTTTCATATTGTTTCTTACGCTCCTTTACCATGCCGGTTACACCATATTCGGTTTCGATGACTTCTTCTTCCAGATAATCATAGACTTTGGTCTTCATGCCACAGCTGATAAAGATACTGCTGGCAATTGCTACAATGGCGAGGAGCACTATCATACCGATACCTCCTGCCGCATCTTCTGACAGAGGCAACATTTGCTGTTCAGCCGCCGCGGCTAAGAGAAACATGCATATGGGGGAGAGTATGCATAGCAGGGTGCCAAAGGCAATAAGTGGTGCAGTTTCCTTTTTCACCTGAAGAAAAGTACTTGCTTCTTCCATACTTACTCTGCGTATCCCGGTAGTGTCTGTTTCTGTACTGAGGGAATATTCCTCAGCATCCATTTCATCTTTTATCAAATAGTCTACGGTTACTCCAAAAAGCTTGCTCATTTCTAAAAGTCTTTGCAAATCCGGAGTGGTTTGTGCACCCTCCCATTTGGATACCGCTTGTCGGGTGACGCCTAATTTGTCTGCCAGCTCTTCCTGAGACCAACCGTTTTTCTTTCTTTCCTGAATTATTTTGTCTGCTAAAATCATGGTTTTCTTCTCCTGTTCTATGGTATGGGTTTTCTTCTTTTATTTTCGTAGTAAATGGATATGGCTAACGATTACCGATAGAATATCCTGTAGCAGGATGGTTTTTCCTGCTTGTTGCAGCTAGGCAGAATTGCTGAATTCATAATGTATCCCGGGTACAAATGAAAGTAGGGCAATAGATCTTGCCTGCTGTGCTTCCAATGTACCATTTTTATTTGTTGCATGCAAGAAAATGAGGGCGGTCAATCTGTCAACCGGGGGTTGCAACAAAGGTTTTCTATGGCAATTGTGGGTTTTTATGGGAGCCGGCTCCCGGTTGGAGGTGCGTAGTGGAGTTGTGTGGCTTCTTTTGGGTGCTGGTTCTACCCAAGGAGCGGAAGAGGAGCGTGATGGGTAGAAATAAAAGGTGGAGTCGGAAGGCTGGTTCTGCTCAAGGTACGGAAAAGGAGGGTGATGGGTAGAAAAAATGGTGGAGCCGGAAAGATAGTTCTGCCCAAGAGTACGAAGAGTTACATGATGGGTAGAGAAAGTAGTGGCAATTGACGCCGAGCATCTGCCCATAGGTACGGAAAAATGTGTCAAGGTAAGAGAATTTAACATAGCCGCATACTTATTTTCTTACTATGATAACGAAAGTGTGGATTATGGGTAGAAAAACCGACTATAATATACGAAAAATTCTACCCATGGAGTAGAAGGTTCTATCTAGGGGTAGATATGGCAGAGGATGTATGTTTTTGAATAATATATGGTTTCTAATCACGAATACGTTAGTGTATGTAGGGTAAGTATTTTGTCAGAAATTACTTCTTGCAGAATGGAAGGAAAGTACTTATAATTAAGATACCCCCAGGGGGTATAAATGATTTGGGTAATGGTGCGAGCAAGGAATGTGTGAAGTGTAAGGTATCATTGTGAGGTATACTATGGAAAATGAGTTAAGAAGTTGTTGTTGTGAGAAAACAACCATACGAGTGGAAGAGGAAAAGAAGAAGTTAATAAATCGGCTGAGCCGCATAGAGGGGCAAATTCGCGGGATTCGCAATATGGTTGAAAATGATGCCTATTGTGCGGATATTTTGGTGCAGTCGGCAGCAGTGAACGCCGCTGTCAATGCGTTCAACAAGGAGCTTTTGGCCAGCCATATCAAAGGCTGTGTGGCAAGGGACATTCGAGAGGGTAAGGATGAGGTGGTGGACGAGCTGGTAGCAACATTGCAGAAGTTGATGCGGTGAGAGGGGATCGGTAGCTACGCAGGGGAGCCTGCTTGGTAGAGGTGCCTTTCGGGACAGTATCCGACTTAGGCGCACTTCAGCCATAGATGCAGAAAGGAACAATTATGGAACAATATACAGTAACGGGCATGAGCTGTGCTGCCTGCAGTGCCCGCGTAGAAAAGGCAGTATGTAAGGTAGAAGGTGTATCAGCCTGTTCCGTGAGCCTGCTGACCAATTCCATGGGGGTGGAAGGTACTGCGAAAGCGGCAGAAGTCATTGCAGCGGTACAGGCAGCAGGATATGGGGCAGAACTAAAAGGAAAAGCTACCGAAGGGAAACATAATGGTGACGGAAAGGGAGCACAAGCTTCGGCAGATTTGGCAGGTTTGGAAGATAAGGAGACTCCGATCTTAAAAAGGCGATTGATTGCGTCCTTAGGTTTTTTGGCGGTTCTCATGTACTTTTCTATGGGACATGCCATGTGGGGATGGCCATTGCCGGAAGTGTTGGAGCAAAATCCCACAGCAGTCGCTTTGGTACAATTGTTGCTGACTATAGCGGTAATGGTGATTAATCAGAAGTTTTTCATCAGTGGTTTCAAAGGGCTATTGCATAGGGCACCTAATATGGATACTTTGGTGGCATTGGGGTCAGCAGCAGCTTTTGGTTACAGTACGGCGATACTGTTTCTGATGACAGACGCTCAGACAAGAGGAGACGATTCGTTGGCTATGCATTATCTGCATGAGCTGTATTTTGAGTCTGCGGCCATGATTTTGGCATTGATTACTGTAGGAAAGATGTTGGAGGCACGTTCTAAGGGTAAGACAACGGACGCTTTGAAGGGGTTGATGAAGCTGGCCCCTCAGACGGCGGTGGTTGTGAGAGATGGAGCAGAAGTGCAGGTTCCCGTTGAGCAGGTGAAACAGGGAGATATTTTCGTGGTGCGTCCCGGAGAAAATATTCCTGTGGATGGTATAGTACTGGAGGGGAGCAGTGCGGTAAATGAGGCGGCACTGACCGGAGAAAGCATTCCGCTGGATAAGGGTAGCGGCGATAGGGTGTCCGCAGCTACTTTGAACCGGTCCGGATACCTGCGTTGTGAAGCTACCCGCGTAGGGGAGGATACGACGCTTTCTAAGATTATCCGAATGGTTAGTGATGCGGCGGCAACCAAGGCACCTATTGCCAAGGTGGCAGATAAGGTGTCCGGCGTGTTTGTGCCGGCGGTGATTACCATTGCATTGGTTACGATTGCGGTATGGTTGCTTGCCGGGGAAAGCATTGGTTTTGCATTGGCGAGAGGCATTTCGGTGTTGGTAATCAGTTGTCCTTGTGCGTTGGGACTGGCCACACCGGTAGCTATCATGGTAGGCAACGGCATGGGTGCTAAGAACGGTATTTTGTTCAAAACAGCTGTGTCCCTGGAGGAAACGGGCAAGACGCAGATTGTGGTACTGGACAAAACCGGAACCATTACCTCGGGGGAACCCAGAGTGACGGATATTTTGCCACAGGAAGGCTTTACAGAAAATGAGTTGTTGGAGCTGGCATATGTCTTGGAAGCAAGAAGTGAGCATCCTTTGGCGAAAGCGATTTTGCGGGAGGCGGAAAGCAGGGGCTTGACCGGGCAGCCTGTTGGTTGTGGTGGTCCGGCAGCGAAACAGGTGACTGACTTTCAAGCACTTCCCGGCAATGGTTTGAAGGGCATGCTGGAGGGTAAGGTGCTTTGTGGTGGAAATCACACCTTTATCAGCAGTCAGGTAGTGATTCCGGAAGCAGTGAGGATACCGTCACAACAGCTGGCAGAGGCTGGAAAAACACCCTTGTTTTTTGCCTATGATGGAAAGTTGTGTGGTGTGATAGCGGTGGCGGATACCATGAAGGAGGATAGTGCACAGGCTGTGAAGGAGCTGCGAGGCATGGGCATCCAGGTGGTGATGCTGACCGGAGATAATGAGCGTACAGCAAAGGCAATCGGTGCACAGGTTGGTGTGGATCAGGTCATCGCGGGAGTATTGCCGGAGGGCAAGGAAAGTGCTGTTTGCAAATTGATGGAACAGGGCAAGGTAGCCATGGTTGGGGATGGTATTAATGATGCACCGGCACTGACCAGAGCGGATATAGGAATTGCGATTGGTGCAGGAATAGATGTAGCTATTGATGCAGCGGATGTGGTGTTGATGAAGAGCAGTTTGACGGATGTTCCCGCAGCTATACGTTTGAGCCGGGCGACCCTTCGCAACATTCATGAGAATTTGTTTTGGGCATTTTTTTACAATAGTATCGGAATTCCGTTGGCAGCGGGAGTATTTATTCCTGTTCTGGGCTGGCAGTTGAACCCTATGTTTGGTGCGGCGGCCATGAGTTTGTCCAGCTTTTGTGTAGTGAGCAATGCCTTGCGGCTGAATTGGTTCAAGCTGTGCGATGCAAGCAAGGATAATAAGGTAAAAAAGAATAAGAAGAATAAGGAAAAGGAGCAAAAATCTATGGAAAAGACAATGAAAATCGAAGGTATGATGTGTGGTCACTGTGAGGCAAGAGTGAAGAAAGTATTGGAGGCTCTGGATGCTGTTGAGGCAGCAGTGGTAAGCCACGAAGCCGGTACCGCAGTGGTGACCCTGAAGGCAGAGATTTCCAATGAGGAATTGAAGAAGGTTATCGAGGATCAGGATTATAAGGTGTTGGATATTCAGTAAGCATAATGGAGCAATAAAAGCCCTCATCGAATACGGAGTAGATGTCCCAATCGTAGGATTTGGGAGGGACATGGTCGTATACGGTGAGGGTTTGATTCTGTGTTCTGGTTCTTCAGGAACATAGATGGTATTATAAAGGAGGTTCGGACACTCAGGTGGTCTTTACACTCCCCAATTAGCATTACCGTTGGCAGTGACACTGCCGGAGACGTCGCCGCAATCGACATTTCCGCCGGCAGAAACGTCGCCTCCCACATCTCCGCAGTCTACATTTTTTCCGGCGTTGACACATTGGTTCACATCTCCACAATCTATATTGCCTTCGGCAGAAACATTGCAGCCAACATCCCCACATTCTATGTAACTACCTGCGGTTATGTTTTGTCCCACATCTTCACATTCCACATAACTACCGGCAACAACGTACTGCCCTACATTTTCGCATTCCACGTAGCTTCCGGCGATAACATACTGCCCTACGGTTTCACATTCTACATAGCTGCCGGCGGTTACATTGCCGGATACATTTTCACAACTGACACTGATGGCACTTTCGATGTTTAAAGCCGGACCTTGGTAACGGAAGGTAACGTCTTTATAAAGTCTGCCGAAGTGCTTTTTCAAGTCATCCACCTGAATCATATTGTGTCCCTGAAACAGTACCACGTGCAGGGTCTCATCATTCTCCCAAGGAAGGGAAGGGGATAAAGGTACTATGCTTTTGGGGATATCAGAGGTAGGTTCTGCAAAGATGTCCGCTTTTGCCGGTAATGCTTCCGCCGACCGCTCTGATATGGGACTTCTTCTCTCAAACAGCTCATCTAAGGTAATATGAAAAATATCCGCTATTCTGGGTAAAAGCTCTATATCCGGATAGCTTTGTTCTGTTTCCCACTTGGATACAGCCTGATTGCTGATTCCGAGCAACTTAGCCAAAGTATCCTGGGTGAGATTTTGCTCTTTTCTATAGTGTGCGATTTGTCTGCCTAAATTCATGTAATTCCCCTCCTGTATAAAATGTCCTGTCCCGATATGCTTGTCTGAAAAGAATGGGGACATGCTGTTTATGTGTGATTATAGCTAAAATATAGCACAGATGGAAGAAGCATGGCAATGGATTCTTGGTTGAATTGGTGGGTTTGGGGATTCGACTAATGGTTGGAGAGGGGGAGTTCTGCCCATGGAGCGGGAAGTGCATGTTATGGGAAGAACCGACACTGGCAGGTTCGGAAAAAGTGTATGGATGAAGGAATTGAACCGAGGGTTTATTGTAGAGAGGCTTCCAACATCATAAAATTACCCTATTGAGTAAACATATAGTGAAAGGAAATTTGTTCATGTCTGTTCGCATTTTCCGGGAGCAGCATAATGGGGAAGAACGATAATCGGAAAGGAGATGTATCATCATGAATACAATGAATAAAGCACCTGAGAAAAGGAAGCTTCCAAAATATATGCCGGAGTATAACATACAGCCTTCCGCAGAGGAAACCTTTCAGGTCAGATTTGAGGAGGTCTGCTTCGAACATGTACTTCCGAAATTGGGGGAAAGAGCAGAGTATGCAAAATATCAGTATCCCAGCAGAAAATGCTGGCTTCTGCATAAGGTGGTCGTGAAGCGGGAGGTAGAGCTTTTGGGTCTGCCGGGACTGGTGGTGGAAGCACGTTGCTATGACGCCGAGCATGGCTCTGTACTTACCTGTAGTAGAAAGGTGGTTAGGTCGACAGAGGATTACTGGCAGATACTGGAAAATGACTTTTTCAAAAGAAGGGAGAGGTCTTGGAAAAGGGACCGCCACTGGTCTATTCTGGAGAGTGGTTTCGGTCCGGAGGAGTATCTGGATTTGACCAACGAAAAGGTAGCCTTCACGAAGGTAATCTATCCGACCGGCACTGTGGAATGGGAAGGAAACAGGATGAACTACTCACAGGGGGATTCTTGGAAAGGTCTTTTGATGGATTACAAGGGCTGCTTTGAAGTGACTTTTGGTGCAAAAAGCTTCCTCACTATGTGTGTAGTATATGTGAATTGTATTGGAGAGAGGATTTATGATGTGGAGGAGCACTATATCGACCGAAGCGGAAGGGTAGTGTTGATACGCAACTTTCAGAATCCGGAGGAGGCTCCGGATGTTCTTGAACAGTATGAGGAGTGGGGCGATGGAAGCATTCCTTCGGAGGAAATCCTTATCGTTAATGGGAAAGAGCTGATACATAGCAATGATACCATCAGCGAGTATGTGCTGGAAGAGGAAGAACAGAAGTCGGTGCTTTAGAAAATGCACTCCCCGGGGATTTGGTATTTTATGGCACCCCTTCTCATGTGGCAATTTATATAGGGGATGGTTTGATGGTGCATTCTGTGCCGCTGTTCGCAGAGGAACGAAACGCAGACCGGGTGAAACGTATCCGGCTGAAGGGGGAAGAGCCATTTTTCTTGGTCTCCCTTATTGAACATAAGACGAAAATTGAGTATGATGTATGTATGCAGCTGTTTCGTTATATGATATACATATGGGAGGCTTATGCCAAGGAAGCGGAAGCGAAGCAGCGGGGAATTACCAAACAGAAGGAGTTTCGGTATCCGCCGGTATTGCCGATCATATATTATGAGGGGAAGCAAAAGTGGACAGTGCCGCCGGATTTCAAGAGCCGTATTCATCACGGAGAGGCTTTCGGGGAGTATGTACCGGATTTTCGGTATTATCTGGTGCCCATTTGTGATTATAGTAACGAGGAGCTTTTGGAGAAGGCAGATGAGATGTCTTTGATTATGCTGATAAATAAAATCCAGACAGCGGAGGATGTGTCGGAATTTCGAAGCATTGCACCGGAGGCTTTGGGAAAAATACTGAAGGAGACACCGAAGCATCTGTTGGACAAGATGGCGAATATCATGCTGGCATTTTTATTAAAGGTGAACGTACCGGTACCGGAGGCGGAAGAGCTGGTAGAGAGGGTGAGGGATAAGAAGATGGCAGAATTGTTTGAGTGTATGGAGAAGATGGATATACAGGAAGAACGGAGGAAGACGGCAGAGCAGAAGAAGTTAACTGAGGAAGAACGTAGGAGAACGGAAGAACAGAGAAAAAGGGCCGAAGAAGCAGAGGAGAGGACTGAGCAAGCAGAAAAGAAAGTGGAGCAGGGGATAGCTATATTTATAGAAAACTGTCAGGAATTTGCATTATCTAAGGAAGAGATACAGCACAGATTAATCACTAAATTTGGATTGACGAAGGAACAGGCAAATAGTAAACTGGAGAAGTATTGGAAAAATCTGCTTTAATGCTCCAAGTATTTGGTGGGAAAATATGAGTTTGTCAAGTAAAGTGTGTAATTTTTTTGATTTTTATCGGCGGTCGGATTTTGACCGCCGATTTCACGTTATTCTATTGATTGACGTAAATTATTGAAAGGGTAAGCCACATTCTTCTACATCAGGCAGCTGAAAGGTGGTTATATCAAAAGAAACCTCGACTGTTTCAGTAGAATACTTGGCAGGAAGCAGTTCCAAAATTCAGTAACTTCATTGGAAAGACAATTTCATTATTCAGTTTTCATAGTAAACTCAATTACTTTTTCTTCATCATTATTATTTTTTCGTATACATTTGGATTTCTTTAAATTTACTTGATCTTGTATCTTCTGCATTGAATCTAAAAATATATACGAATCCTTCTTCCTCCCCAAGCTCTATTTTCGGTCCCATAAATTTGTTAGCAAATTTCCACTCTCCTGGTAAATATAATACAAAAGTATCCTTATCAGGATTGAAAGTTACAGTAGAACCTTCTTCTACAATTTCTTTTCTTCCTGTTTCATCATTAAAAATGACTACTTTAGGTTCAGTAATTATGCCTTCAAATGTTCCTATCCACTCTTTTCCTTTTAACTCTGACTCCATATCAATTCCTGGATATAATACAGGTTCCTCTGTAGGTTCAGGTGTTACCTCTTCTACAGGCTCTTCTGTAGGTGCAGCTGTTGCTTCTACTGCAGGTTTTGCTGTAGGTTCGTCATTAATACTTTCCATAACTGTGTCAATCTGATTACCGGCTGCTGCATTTCCCTTTGTTTCCGTAGCACATGCTGTCAGGCAGTACAGACTGAGTACAGTGATTAAAGTGAATATTTTACGCTTCATGGGATACCTCCATAGATGATAGTATAGTTTGTTGCCGTTGCCGATATTCTCATATTTCTTTTAAGGATTATTAGTAAATAGTAAGAATGCCATAGGAATGCCCGTAGCCTGAAAAAGGATAGAAGGTTATCGGCAACGGCAACAAAGGTTATTTGTATTCTACAACGATTTTTTTTCAAGATATAGTTTCGGTCCGGGGTGATAGATTTACTATATGAGTTATAGGGCGGGCAACAAAAGTGATAAAAGTTCGGGAAGTTCTCGGACTTTTTTGTTTTTAGGAGTCGGATTTTGATACAATTTACCCACAAAAGCAGATTAAATTATTGATTTAGTTAAGCAAAGAAGCTAAAAAAATTAGCTTAAAACGATTAAGCAAAAAATAAAATTGTCGCCAAATTTGGTGTTTAAGGGCGGAAAAACCACAAAATATTGATTTTTGGTCAATTTTGGAAATGTTTTTGGGGGATAAAGTGCTAGAAGCCCAATGAGCAAAATGTATAATTTGAACAGATAAAAAATGTATAATTTGACAAAATGCATAAAAAACTATTGAAGTTTCAGCCTAACTATAGTAATATTTATTTGTAATTAAATTTACCTAAATTAACTTAAACAACGAAGGGAATACCAAGTGGAGAGAAAAATCGGCAGACTGGCGTTATTTAGTTTAGTTTTTTTATTAAGTGGATGTGGTAATATGGAAAAGAATACGCTTGAACAAACAGCCGGCAGTAGTTCGGGAGTGACAGATGCCGTGGCGGAAGAAAAGGTCGAACTCAAGACTTATTCCTGGGAGGATGCGACAGTATATGAAGCGGAGGAAGGCAGGTTACTTGGCGGAGCCAAATTAGGCAGCGCAGACGGTGTAAGCTTTGTAGAGGGTTTGGCAAACGAAGAAGACGGCTTCGAGATTACGATACATATTGACGAAACAAACTTCTATGATTTGAGCATATACAATAAGAGTGATGGAAATTATAAAGAAAATTATGTTTTGGTTGACGGCGAAAGCTTGGGTAATGTAGTAACGGAGAGTAAAGAATATGCAAATTCGATACTTTCCAGAGTGTATATGGAAGCCGGCGACCATATTGTTGCGGTAAAGAAGAATTGGGGATGGATACAAATAGATTCCATTAAGGTAAAGCTTTCTGACGAATTGGATCCTACCCGATTTGATATTGAACCGGTACTGGTCAATCCAAATGCTTCGGACAATGCGAAACGTTTGATGACATATCTGTGTGATATTTACGGAAAGGATATTCTTTCCGGTCAGAATTGTGATCAGGGAGCATTCGGAGAAGAAAACGCAGTGATTTGGAAAGCAACCGGAGGCAAATATCCGGCACTGTTAGGACTGGACATGATAGAGTACACTCCCTCTCGTGTGGCACACGGAAGTGATGCGAAGGCAGTGGATTATGCCATTGAGTATTGGGAAAAGGGTGGTATCGTTACCTTCTGCTGGCACTGGAATGCACCGACAGAATACATAACGGGTACCTGGTACTCAGCTTTTTATAAAGAACATACCAATATTGATTTGGAAAAAATCATGAATGGTAAAGACCAGAAGGGCTATGACCTGTTGATGGCAGATATTGATGCCATTGCAGTGCAGCTCCAGAGGCTGGAGGATGCAGGGGTTCCGATTTTGTGGAGACCGCTTCATGAGGCCAGTGGTGGTTGGTTCTGGTGGGGGGCTGCAGGTCCGGAAGCTTATAAGAAGTTATATTTGCTTCTTTATGACAGACTTACCAAGGAATATGGTTTGGATAATCTAATCTGGGTATGGAACGGTCAGGATAAGGATTGGTATCCGGGAGATGAATACGTAGATATCATCGGCGAGGATATTTATCCGGGAGAGAGAGTTTATACTCCCCAAACGGCTAAGTTCTTGGAGGCTATGGAATATACAGATACAAGAAAGATGATTATATTATCCGAAAACGGATGTATGTTTGATCCGGATTTGGCCATTCGGGATGGTGCCATGTGGGGTTCCTTCTGTACATGGGGCGGAGAATTTGTTTCAAAAGGCGGTGCGGTATACCGTTTCTCTGAACAATATACAGAAGAGTATATGCTGAAAAAGGTATACGAACATGAGCATGTGATTACCCGGGATGAGTTACCGGATATAAAGAATTATCCTTTGAGATAGGAGATAAGAGGATGCGGAGAAAAATGTTAAAAAAGACAATGGCAATTCTTCTGGCAGCAACCATGGCTGTAAGCATAGTACCGGAAACGGGCTTTGAGGCAAAGGCAGCGACTGACTTTACTACAGAAGAATATCAGGAATTGGTGGGTACTTATTCGATTGATGACAGTATTCCGATTTTCAATGACTATGCGGCAAGCTATCCGGCAGTTTATCCGGATAAGGAATATCGTATTGCGGCAGATTCTTATGTAAGATATGAGGATGCCGGTGCGACTGCTTCCCCGGAGGTTTGGGAGAATTATGAAAATGTACCCGGCGGCGGTAACTCCATTCTCACCACGGAAGAAGCATTGGTTGAGTATGAAGTAAATATTGAAGAGAGCGGATACTATGATATGTCCATGGTTTATTATCCGGTAGAGGGTAAGAGCTCCAGTATCCAGAGATCTTTCTTTATCGACGGTAAGCTTCCTTATGGCGAACTGGCATTGGTGGAATTGAACCGTGTCTGGAACAATGATGTAACAGAGTTTACGACCGATAAGAATGGTATATTGGTAAAAGCGTGGGAAAAAGATAATCAGGGCTTCGATGTAAAGCCCGGTACTATAGAGACACCGGAATGGGTGGAAAGCTACCTGTATGACAGTAATGGTTATGTTACTACTCCTTTGGCGGTTTATTTGGAGAAGGGTGTACATACCATTACCATTATGTCCATGAGAGAGCCTATGTTGCTTCACGAGATTATTCTGAACAACAGTGAAAAGGTTGCAGATTATGCAACTGTAAAGGCTGCTTGGGATGCAAGTGGCGCAAAGGCCGCATCCGGTGTAGCTACACGTATTGAAGCAGAGAATGCGATTAAGACTTCTTCTCAGATGCTTTATCCCAGACAGGATCAGTCTTCACCGGCTGTATATCCTTCCAGTCCGAAGCTTCTGTTAAATAACACCATCGGTGGTAATTCCTGGAAGGAAGCAGGACAGTGGATTGAGTGGGAGTTTGAAGTATCTCAGGCAGGTTATTATAATATCGCTACCTATTGCAAGCAGAACTTCGTAAGAGGTATCGATGTTTGCAGAAAGATTTATATTGATGGAGAGGTTCCTTTCGCAGAGATGAATGCCTATGGCTTTGCTTATGAGCAGAACTGGAGAGAAGAGGTAATCGCTGATGAAAACGACAATCCTTACAGCTTCTATTTAGAGGCAGGTAAGCACACTATCCGTATGGAGGTAGTGCTGGGTGAAATGGCTGATATCATCAGTACTGTACAGGAAACCGTACAGAAGTTAAATGCGATTTATCGTTCTGTTATTTATATTACC
This sequence comes from Acetatifactor sp., assembly GCA_045615205.1. Taxonomy (GTDB): domain Bacteria; phylum Bacillota; class Clostridia; order Lachnospirales; family Lachnospiraceae; genus Acetatifactor. Next base: position 39,461 of record JAZLEI010000064.1, on the reverse strand, counting down.
GGTGTTGCACCGGATAAGTACCGTGACTACCAGATTGAAGCATCTTTGCCGGGCTTGGAGGCACAGCTGATTGATGCTAAGGCAAGCTTGGAGGAAGCAATTGCTGCTCTGGAAGTAACTGCAGGTACTAATAGTGATAAGCTGACCGTACTTCGTACCATGAACGACCAGCTGGATGAGTTGATCGAAGACCAGGAGCGTTTCACAGAGGTTATTAATTCTTATAAGATAAACGTAAGAGCTTGTGGTAACTGGATTACTCAGGTATTGGGTCAGCCGCTGCAGTTAGACAGAATTACTATCTATGCGGCAGACAGCAAGCCGAAGGTAGAAAAGGACAACTGGTTTGCAAGAGCCGGTTATGAAATGCAGAGATTGTTCTACTCCTTCATCATTGATTACAACCAGATTGGTAATGTGGCAGAGGAAGGAACAGATAGCAAGATTTTAACACTTTGGATTGGTACCGGTCGTGACCAGGCAAATGTTATTAAGGCTTTAATTGATGAGAACTTTACACCGAATACCAATATCAGTATCAACGTACAGTTGGTAGATATGAACACCTTGCTTCGTGCAACGCTGGCAGGAGAAGGTCCTGATATTGCGATTCAGGTAGCAAATACCAATGGTATCGCCGGTGCCGTATTGAATACCGGTAATGATACTCCTGTAAACTATGGTTTGCGTAATGCAGTATTGGATTTATCTCAGTTTAGTGACTTTAATGAGGTTGCCGGCCGATTTGCAGACAGTGCATTGGTTCCTTTCTCCTTTAACGGAGCGACCTATGCATTGCCGGATACACAGACCTTCCCTATGATGTTCTATCGTAAGGACATTCTGGCTGAAATCGGCTTGGAAATACCTACCACATGGGACGAGGTTAAGGTAGCAATGACTGTCTTAAGTAAGAACCAGATGGAATTCGGTATGCTTCCTACAGAGCAGATTTTTGCAATGCTGTTATTCCAGAACGGTGGCGAGTACTACAGTGCAAATGGTGATCGTTCTATGTTAGACTCCGATATCGCAGTAAATACCTTTAAGGATTACTGTGAATATTATACAGATTATAAGTTGGATAAGGCGACCAGTGTGGAAGAACGTTTCCGTACCGGTGAATGTCCGATTATCATTTCCGATTATACTACATACAACAACTTGCAGGTATCTGCTCCCGATATTGAAGGTTTGTGGGATTTCACCGTTGTTCCCGGAACCGTACAGGAAGACGGAACAGTGAATCATGCAACCGGTAGTACCGGTCTGGCAGACTTTATCATGAAGAGTACCGAGTATCCGGACGAAGCATGGGAGTTCTTGAAGTGGTGGACCAGTGCAGAAACCCAAACTTTGTATGGTAGAGAAATGGAAAGCTTGATGGGTGCCAGTGCGAGAGTTGCAACTGCGAACTTAGAAGCACTCGGAAATCTGTCATGGCCAATCAGAGACTATAGAGAAATCATGGCACAGCATGAATTTGTAGAGGGTATTCCCCAGGTTCCCGGTGGTTATTACTCTTGGCGTAACCTGAATAATGCATTCTATACTGTGACCACCGACACCAGCAGCTCCGGTCATGATTATGTAGCAACACCGAGAGAAGAGTTGATGGATAAGGTACTTTATATCAACGCCGAAATTGATTATAAGCGTGAAGAATTTGACTTGCCCATTGCTGTAAAAGCAACAGGTAACTAGAAAGGAGAAAAACGATGGAACAAGAGGTAACAACCGTTTCTCAGGAAGCCCTTGACATAGCGAAAAAGCAGGCTACCTTGAAATACCAGATTGTTAGGAACAAAGCGTCCTACTTTATGATGGCACCATATTTTATCCTGTTTTTCTTCTTTACCGTATTGCCGGTATTGATGTCAGTGGCGCTGTCATTTACATACTTTAATATGTTGGAAATGCCTTCCTTTGTAGGATGGAAAAACTATATTAAACTGTTTTTGGAGGATGATATTTTCATCATCTCCCTGAAAAACACATTACTCTTTGCAGTAATTACAGGTCCTATCAGTTACATGCTTTGTTTGTTGTTTGCATGGATTATTAATGAATTTAAGGGTAAACTGAGAGCCTTCTTAACCTTGATTTTCTACGCACCCTCCATTTGTGGTAATGCGTATCTGGTATGGAACCTGATTTTGACCGGTGACCGTTATGGTTACTTAAACGGTATTTTGTTGGAGTTAGACATTATCAACGAAGCAATCCTTTGGATGCAGACAGAAAAATATGTCCTCCCTGTATTGATAGTTGTTCAGTTATGGCTGTCACTTGGTACCGGTTTCCTGTCCTTTATCGCAGGTCTTCAGACTGTAGACAGAAGCATGTACGAGGCAGCAGCGCTGGACGGTGTCAAGAACAGATGGCAGGAGCTGTGGTATGTAACCTTGCCGGCCATGAAGCCTCAGCTGATGTTCGGTGCGGTTATGCAGATTACACAGTCCTTTGCAGTAGCGGATATCTCTATTAACCTGGCAGGTAACCCTTCTGTAAACTATGCAGGTGCTACCGTAGTAACCCACTTGCTTGACTACGGTTCAACCCGTTTCGATATGGGTTACGCATCCGCAATTGCTACGGTTCTCTTCCTGTTGATGGTAGGAACCAATAAGCTTGTACAGAAAATATTAGGAAGGGTGGGTGAATAAAGCATGGCAGTTTTTGGTAGAGTGAAACATTATTTTAAAACCAGAAAGATGAGAAAGCAAAAACAGCTGAATCGTTCCATGGCCGGTAACACACTTTTGTTCACCCTGATGATTATTTGTGGTTTATTCATGGTACTTCCTCTCGTTATGATTGTGAACAATGCCTTGAAGCCTTTGGATGAGTTGTACCAGTTCCCACCGAAGATTTTCGTTAGAAACCCTACCTTGGAGAACTTCTCTGATTTGTTCGTATTGATGAATGACTCATGGGTACCCTTCTCCAGATACATATTAAATACCATCATCATTACCGGTGGCGGTATGGTTGGACACGTAATAGTTGCTTCTTTGGCTGCTTATCCGCTGGCAAAGCATAAATTCCCGGGTAAGAACATTTTGTTCAGCATGGTAGTATTGTCCATGATGTTCTCTTGGACCGTTACACAGATACCTCAGTACATGATTATTTCATGGATGGGTATTAACAATAATTATTTAGCATTGATTTTGCCCGCATGGAGCTTCGGTATGGGTCTTTACCTGATGAAGCAGTTCATGGAGCAGTTGCCCGACTCGCTGATGGAATCAGCCCGACTGGATGGTGCAAACGAGTGGAACATTTTCTGGACCATCGTTATGCCTAACGTAAAGCCGGCTTGGCTGACACTGGCAATCTTCCAGTTCCAGCAGATGTGGGGTAACACAGGTAGCTTGTTCCTTCGTGATGAAGAGCTGAAGCCTTTGCAGTTCTCCCTCCAGCAGATTACTGCCGGTGGTGTAGCCCGTGCAGGTGCGGCAGCAGCAGTTACCTTTATCATTGCAGCAGTTCCCATTACATTCTTCCTGATTTGTCAGAGTAATGTCTTGGAAACCATGACCACATCAGGTATGAAGGATTAATAGGGGGGGATAGAGCATGAAAGTAAAGAAAATTATTACCAGCTGTGCCTCCATCCTCATGGCAGTCGTAGTGGCTGTGACCGGAGTGCCTATGGAAGCATTTGCAACTTCTCTTCCTTATGATACTTATAATTATAATTATTGGGAAGATATTGTATTTACACCGGCAGCATATACACCTACCAAGACCATTTCCGGTACAGGGTTAACCTATAACGGAGAAGTCATCGGAGCCTTTAACAATCCGCAGGATATGTGTAAGTCCCCTTCCGGAGATGTCTATGTAGCAGATACCAACAATCATCGAATTGTGGTGTTGAGTGCAGATATGTCAAAGGTAAAGAAGGTAATCACTACCTTTGATAACAATGGGGAAGAGGATAAGTTCAAGCAGCCTACAGGTGTTGCGGTTTCTCTGACCAATCAGCTGTATATTGCAGACTCAATGAACAGACGAATCGTTGTATTAAATGAAGATGGTTCTTTGGCAAAGATTATTGCAAATCCGCAGGCAGAGGTTTTAGAGGACAATTTCGTATTTACTCCTTTAAAGGTTTCTGTAGACTATGCAGACCGTGTATATTGTATTGCACAGAAAATGTTTGAAGGTATCATGGTATTTGAAAGTAACGGAAACTTTACCGGTTTCTTCGGTACCATTAATGTAGAAATCACTCTTTGGGAGAAGTTTTGGAGAAAGGTTGCTACTAAGGAAGAGCGTTCTAAGCAACAGCTTTTCATTCCTACAGAATTTACCGGTATTGACATTGATCCGGACGGTTTCGTATATGCATCTAATATCGATTCCACCGGTATTCAGGGTGTTCGTCGTCTGAATCCTAAGGGCGAAGATGTTATTAAGAAGGGACCTAAGCAGAATGTAGGCGGTGACTTACAGATTGACGGAACTACCGATTATGCCGGACCTTCTCAGTTTACAGATGTTGTTTATCGTGACAATGGTATTTATTCCTGTCTGGACCGTAAGAGAGGTCGTGTCTTCACTTATGATCACGAAGGAAACCTGCTTTATATCTTCGGAGGTATGGGAACCCAGCAGGGTACTTTTGCAATGCCGGTAGCTATCGAAAATATCGGCGATACTGTATTGGTGTTGGATGCCAACAGAGCTTCCATCCTGTGCTTTGATGTAACGGAATACGGCAGATTGATTAATGATGCGGTAGCACTTCGTTACAGCGGAGATGAAAAAGAAGCAGTAGAGCTTTGGAAGCAGGTATTAACATTGGATGAAAACAATGAGCTGGCAAACACCGGTATCGGTAAGGCTTACCTGACCGCAGGTGATTATGTATCGGCTATGAAATATCTGGAGCTTGGTATGAGCCGTACCTATTACTCTATTGCATACAAGAGATATCGTAACAATATTCTTACTGAGAATGCAGATATTCTTTTGACAGGCGGTTTGATTGTTGTAGCGGCTATTGTAGTGGCAGGCAAGGTTAAGAAAAAGAAGGGAGGAAAGAAGGATGCGTAAATATTTCTCAAAAGACAAGTGGAAGTATGTACTCTATACCATCTCTCATCCCATGGACGGTTATTACTGGATACGTCATGCAGACAAGGGAAGTGTACCAATTGCTATTTTTCTGGTATTTATCTTCTCCTGCTGTTTTACAGCCAACAGATTGCTGGCAGGCTTTGTTGTTAATGACTTAGACCCTAGAAATGTTGATAGCTTATTTGAACTGTTAGGTGTGTTGGCATTCTTCCTGCTGATTTGTGTCAGCAACTGGTCCGTTACCTGTTTGATGAACGGAGAAGGACGAATGAAGGACATTTCCATAGCGGTAGGCTATGCGACACTGCCCATTAGTGTTTGTATGGTGATTGCAACTATTTTCAGTCAATTTGTAGCAGATGATGAGCAGGCATTTTACACCCTGATAATTGCAGTTGGAATTGCCTATGGTCTGATTATGATGCTGATTGGTATTATGCAGGTGCATAATTACACACTGGGTAAAACATTGGTAACACTGTTGATAACCTTCGTAGCAATGTTAATCATCATCTTCTTGATTTTGTTGATGAGTAATCTGTTGGGTATGGTATTCAACTTCTTCAAGAGTATTTATACAGAAATAATTTTCAGATCGTAGGAGGCAGGAGAGATGAAATCATCTAAGACAAAGAAGAATAAACGTCCCATGAGCCTCTCTAAGAAGGTCGGACTTGCGATTCTGGGAATTGCTCTTGTAGCGGTGATTGCTTACCTTGTATACTACTTTGTACATTATATGATGTACGATGATTACAAGAAATTTTTCTCCGCTTACGAGTATGAGCAGGGTGGTACTTATTCCCCCATTCAGGAAAGTTCTTCTGATGTGAAGGGCATGGAGCTCGTTTGTGAAAATGATATATTAAAGCTTTATACAGACCCCACAAATACAAATATTGCGGTGTATGATAAGCGTAATGGCAGCATTACCTATTCTAACCCTCTCAATGCAGATGAGGATCCGGTAGCAAATACTGCCAACAAAAATTATTTAAAGTCACAGTTTATGCTGACTTATTACAATGCAGATATTAAATCCGGTACCTTTGATTCTTATACCAAATGTGTTAAGAATGGTAACTTCAAGGCAGAAAGCATTGCAAATGGTATCCGTTACATTTATACAGTAGGTGACCCTAAGGGTATCTACTTCGATATTCCCTTAGAGTATCGTCTGGAGGATGACCATTTGAACGTATCCATTCCTGCAAGCGGTATTGTGGAATATGGCGGAGGATATTTGCAGCGTATCCAGCTGCTGCGTTACATGGGTGCAGCAAGCAGTGCAGAGGACGGATACATGGTAGTTCCCAATGGTTCCGGCTCCCTGATTAATTTCAACAATGGTAAGACCAAGATGGCTTCTTATTCACAGTATGTATATGATTTGGATCCGTTGGCATCCACCTATAATACATTGGAGAATGTGGATAGTGCCAAATTAGCACTTTTTGGTATTTGCAGAGAAGACAATGGTATGCTGGTAACCATCGAGGATGGTGCATCTACATCCCTGATTACAGCAGGTATTTCCGGTGCATATAATGATTACAACTATGCATATCCTACCTTCGTACTTCGTACGGTAGATAACTTAAGTATGTTTGGTGATTCTACAATGGAAGTATTCGTTATCGAAGAGGATTTGTATGACATTAATATGGAAGTGAGATACACCTTCCTGACAGAAGAAAACCAAGGCTATGCCGGTATGGCAAACTACTATAGAAATCGTTTGATTTCAGAAGGTATTTTGACAAAGAATGGTCAGAGCGGTGATATTCCTTTCTATTATGATGTTATCGCCGGTGTGAAGGAAACCCATCATTTCCTGGGTGTTCAGTATCTGAGAAACTTTGCTATGACTACCTTTGACGAGGCTGGCGAAATGTCTACTCAGTTGAAGAACAGTGGCATTAGCAATCAGGTAATGAATCTACAGGGTTGGTTCAATGGCGGTTATTATCATAATACGCCGGATGAAATAAAGATTACGGGTAAATTGGGTGGTAAGTCTGATTTGGAGAAGCTGAATAAGACAGTAGCTGCAAATGGCGGCACTTTATTTGCAGATGTGGCTTTCCAGAAAATATCCTTTGCAGCATCCGATTACCATGGATATGACTATACCAATGAAAACTCCCGTTATTATGGTGCAGGATATGTTGTAAGCTTTGGTCAGGTAAACCCAAGTACTCTTAGAAATACTTCCGGACTTGGATACTATGAGACCCGATACAATGTACTTTCTCCTAAGTTCCTGAACAGATATGTGGAGAAGTTTGCAAAGAATATGAACAAGGTGGAGGTTGATGGTATCTCTCTGAGAGATTTGGGAAGCTATCTGGTTTCTGACAAGAGACGTACCAACGTAATCCACAGAGAAGAGGCATTGGATATTGTAGATGCACAGCTGGCACATTTGGAAAACACCGGTAAGAAGCTATTGACAGATGCCGGTAACGATTACAGCTTTGCTTATACAACAGATATTATCAATGCACCTATTTATCACAACGAATTCTTTATCGTAGATGAAAGTATTCCGTTGTATGAAATGATTTTACATGGTTACATTAATTATTCTTCAGAGCTTTTGAACTTCCAGGATGATGAAGACCTGACACCTGTGGTACTGAATATGATTGAAGCCGGTGCAGCTCCTCACTATGTATTTACCTGGGAGGAATCCAGTAAGATGAAGGAAACCGGTCTGAACCGTTATTATGCAACTACCTTCGATGTTTGGAAGGATGAGGCTGTTACTATTTACAATCAGGTAAATGATGCATTAAAGCATGTTTCCGGTTCAGCAATTGTAGGACACGAAATCCTTGACAGTAATGTGAGAAAAGTGACCTATGATAATGGTGTAGTTATCTATATCAATTACAATAAAGAAGCAGTAAATGCAGGCGGTATGGAAATACCGGCAATGAGCTATAGAATGGAGGGGATTTAATATATGAAAAAAAGAAAAAAATTAACTCTTCTCCAGAAACGTAGCTTAAGCGGATACCTGTTTATCCTTCCTTGGTTTGTGGGATTTTTGGTATTCTATGTAAGAAGTCTGATTATGACAGGACAGTTCGCTTTCAGTGAGCTGACCATTGATACCATCAATGGCGGATATACGCTGGCACCGGTAGGCTTTGATAATTTTATCTATGCCTTCCGTGCACATGGTACCTTTAAGCAGATACTGACCACTTCCGTTATGGAGATGATAGTGGATGTACCATTAATTACCTTCTTTTCCCTGTTTATGGCTATGCTTCTGAATAAGAAGTTCCCGGGACGAGGAATTGTAAGAGCCATCTTCTTCCTGCCGGTTATTTTAAATGCAGGTGCGATTACCGCAGCTATGGATTTAAGTGCACAGATGATGAATGGCGGTATTTCTACTCAGGCAACAGAGGTTGCAGCTACTGCAAGCAGTACCATCGCCTTTGATATTGATTATTTAATCAGTATGTTTATGAACTTTGGTTTGCCGGCTTCTCTTTTGGATTATATTATTGCGGCAGTTGCACGTATCAATGATATTATTGAGGCATCCGGTATACAGATTATTATCTTTATTGCGGCATTACAGTCCATTCCGGGCTCTATGTACGAGGTAGCAAAGATTGAAGGTGCAACCGGTTACGAAACCTTCTGGAAGGTTACCTTCCCTATGGTAATGCCTCATATTATTACTAACGTGGTATATACCATTGTGGACAGCTTCACAGAATCAGAGGTTGTAGAGCTGGCATACGATGTAGCATTTGACCAGTTTAATTATGGACTTAGCTCCGTATTCAGTTTGGTAAGTACCATCGTTACATGTATTATATTAGTTGCAGTCTGTGGATGGATTTCCAAGAAGACCTTCTACTACAACTAGGAAAGGAGATAAAATATGAACGCTTATATTGCTAAGGCAAAGGCCATCATGAATGACCCTGACCAGACCAAAAGCTTTTTAAACGATATAAAGAATTTCTTTGTATCTGTTGTAAGAGTGCTGATATTGATAGGTGTTGGATATGTGATTTTATCTCCCTTGATTGGTATGCTCGTAAATTCAATTTCTTCCGATAAGGATGCATTGAATCCCATGGTATTCGTTATACCTGAGTACCCTACCTGGCAGAAATATGAATTGGTATTAAAGAGACTGGATTATTTCCCTACCATTGGTAGAGACTTGCTTTATACTCTGACACTGACCGGTATTCAGATTTTAGTCTGCTCTATGGTTGGTTATGGCTTTGCAAGATTCCAGTTCCCCTTGAAGAAGCTTTTATTTGGTTGTGTGGTAGTGATGATTGTTATTCCTACCCACACCATCATGTTACCCTTGTACATGACCTTTAAGGAGTTCGACCCTTTGGGTATCGTGACTATGTTAAAGGGAGGTCCGGTGAACCTGATGGGTACCGTAACTCCTATGTATATCATGACTGTTTTAGGCTGTGGTGTACGTTCCGGTTTGTATATTTACATTTTTAATCAATTTTTTAGAGGACTTCCGAAAGAAATTGAAGAAGCAGCACTGGTAGACGGCTGCGGAGTGTGGTATACTTACTTTAGAATCATGTTGGTGAACGCAATGCCTTCGGTAATTACCGTTGCGGTATTCTCTATCGTATGGCAGTTCAATGACACATTCTACGCTAATTTGTTTCTGATTAGTCCGGACGTAGTAATTAGTAAGAAGATAGCAGGTCTTCAGGCACAAATCGCGAATGAGGATAAGATTTTGGAGCTCCCCATTCAGGAATTGTATCTGGATGCCGGTATCATCTTGGTAATCTTACCGATTATTATAATCTACGTTTTACTTCAGAAACAATTTATAGAAGGTGTGGAAAGAAGTGGTATCGTTGGTTAAACAGGTTCTGCTTCTGACAACCCTAACACTCAACTTTTAATAAAAAAAAGGAGGATGAAAAAGTTGAAAAGTAAAAAATTATTAAGCCTGCTGATGGCAGGAAGCATGGTGCTTTCTTTGGCAGCATGTGGTGACAACACACAGACCTCTACCCCTACCCCTACTGAGGCTCCTAAGGCAACTGAAGCTCCTAAGGCTACAGAAGCTCCTACTCCCGAGCCTACAGCAGTTCCGGTACCTGAAGAGGCAAGCATCGACTTCGAGGATGGCAATATGGGCTTTATCGCTCCATATATGCAGATGGCAGATGCAGCAGATGTAGAGCTTGCTATTGCCGATTATAACGGCAGCAAGGCTTTGCAGGTTAAGAACTTAACCGGAAAGGTTCCTTATGTGGCAATCGACGCAACCAGCTTACTTGGTGCAGATGTAGCTAAGGTAGCTAAGATGGAATACTCTATTGGTGTTGCAAATGATGCAGGTAAGTTTGCTGCAGCATCCGGTTACACCTATGCATGGAGTGGTGCTGATTTAGTAGAAACCTCTGATGAGTGGGCAGTATACCTTGAGAAGGCTAACCCGAAGAAGGCTGTTGCTACTTTAAGTGCAGGCGAAGAATTCGTTGCAGATGCAGGTAACATCTTCTTCATTAACTTAAAGACTGATAACGCTGTAGATTTAGGTTATGGTAACTCTACCTTCTACATTGATAATATTCGTTTCTTGGATGCAGACGGCAACCTGTTAAAGGCTGACAGCTCTGTAGCATTCGTTGCTCCTGAAGGCTTTGAAAGCTCAGGCGCTGATTACTCTAATATTGCATTGGTTAAGAATGCAGTAGAGTTCCCTGGTTTCGCATGTACAGGTAGTGCATGGGGACAGAATGGTTTCGAAATGCCTCAGGAAATTATCGATGCATTAGTACCCGGTTCTGTAGTGGAAATCGCTTATACCTCTGAAACCGGTAATATGTGGCTTGTAATGCCTTGGGCAACAGCAGGTTGGATGAGAGTAGCTGATGGTGGCAATTCTTACATCAACAATTCTAAGACTGTAGCACAGGTTACCTACGAGCAGATCGCAGCAGTTTGTGGCGAAGACAAGAGTACTTGGGGTGCTATGATGCAGTGTGAATCTGATGGCGCTTGGGAAGTATATTCCGTAAAGGTTGGTCAGGCAGCTCCTGTTATGTCTGTTGGTAATGCAGTAGAATTCGCAGGCTTTGCATGTACAGGTAGTGCATGGGGACAGAACGGTTTCGAAATGCCTCAGGAAATTATCGATGCATTGGTACCCGGTTCTGTAGTAGAAATCGCTTACACCTCTGAGACCGGAAATATGTGGATTGTAATGCCTTGGGCAACAGCAGGCTGGATGAGAGTAGCTGATGGCGGTAACTCTTTATGTGTAGATGGTAAGTGCTATGTTACTTACGAGCAGATCGCAGCAGTTTGTGGCGAAGATAAGAGCACTTGGGGTGCTATGATGCAGTGTGAATCTGATGGTGCTTGGGAAGTATACGCTGTTAACGTTGGTACTGCTAAGGAAATGCCTATGCTGAGCAAGAAGGTTGACTTCGCAGGTTTTGCATGTACCGGTAGTGCATGGGGACAGAATGGTTTCGAAATGCCTCAGGAAATCGTTGATGCATTGGTACCCGGTTCTGTAGTAGAAATCGCTTACACCTCTGAAACCGGCAATATGTGGATCGTAATGCCTTGGGCAACAGCAGGTTGGATGAGAGTAGCTGACGGTGGCAACTCTATCTGCAACAATGGTGTATGCTATGTTACATATGAGCAGATCGCAGCAGTTTGTGGCGAAGACAAGACTACTTGGGGTGCTATGATGCAGTGTGAATCTGACGGAGCTTGGGAAGTATATTCCGTAAAGGTTGGTCAGAGCCCTGTAGCAGAATAATAATGTATTGATGATGTAGTGTTCGCAGAACATTATAAGGAGGAAAATAAAAAATGAAGAATATGAAGAAATTTCTTGCATTAGGTTTAGCAACTACCATGGCTCTTTCTATGGCAGCTTGCGGGGACAATACAAGTACAACTACTCCTGGCAACAGTGGTAGCCAGCAGACTAACAACGGTGGCGGCAATGAAGGCAACAACAGCGGAAGCAATTCCGGTACTTCTTCAGGCGGCGTAAGAAACATCCAGATTGGTACATGGTGGGTACAGTACTACGATTCAGACGATAAGTTAGAGGATGCTCCTGACTGGAACACCAATCAGGATGCTGAAGGCGATGACGAAGCTACCTTAAAGTCTAAGGAGTTCAACCGTGGTATCGCTCAGATGAAGTTTGATAACGTACCTGTTATCGAGAAGAAGTACAACTGTGAGTTCTACTGGAACAACTTAACCTACGCTGGTGTTAAGGAGTCTATCAACGTATCTATCTTAGCAGGTGCTCCTGACTGTGATATTTACTTAACTGACGCCGGTATGGCAGTTCCTGCACAGATGAACGGTCTTGCACTTGACTTAAAGACTGTTTTGCCTGCAGACCATGACTTATTTACTACCCAGCAGATCATGTCTTACTTAGACATGGGCGATGGCAAGGCTAGTATCATTATGAGACAGGAAGCACAGAAGATGGTAGAAGCTACCTATCCGTTGGGCTTCAATATCCAGATGTTAGAAGATGCCGGTTTGGAAGATCCTCGTGACCTTTGGGAAAGAGGCGAGTGGACTTGGGAGAAGTTCAACGAGTACTGCCAGACCTTAACTCAGGATACCGATGGTGACGGACAGATTGACCAGTATGGTTACTGTGGTTTCGAAATGGAAACTCTTGAGCAGTTAATGATGTCTAATGGTGGTAACATTGCAGCCGGTACTACTGAAGGCTTAACTTCTCCTCAGGTAGGTGAAGCTCTTCAGCAGATGTATGATATGTACAATACCTACAATGTATGCTATCCTTACGACTTCGAAGGAGATCCTTCAAACAGTATGAGAAATCAGTATACTCAGGGTAACATTGCATTCTTCCCTATCGCAGCTTGGATTGCATCCGGTAACTACGACTACGACTACGGCGATACAAAGGGTACCTACTTAGCATGGGATACCGCATATGTTCGTTGGCCTGTTGGTCCTAGCGGTGATGCTGCTACCAATGCTGGTAAGAACTTAACTTCAGGTGAATTCTATATCATTCCTGCAGGTGTTAAGGATCCTGCTACTGTAGTTGGTGTATTATACGACTACTGGAACTGGTTCAATGGTGATACCTCTATCCGTGATGACAAGCAGGCTTTGAACTGGTGGTATGGTGTTACTGCTAGAGAAACTGAGCTTCAGGATTTGAACTTTGAAGTTATGAAGGATTGTGGTGCTAACACTACCTTCGACTTATGGCAGAGTATGGGCATCGGTTATGATGTTCAGTCCTTAATCCGTGGTGAAGTTACTCCTGCACAGTTCCAGGAAACCTACAAGCAGCAGGTTCAGGACAGCTTGGATGCTTACTTCAACTAATATTTAGTAAGAGCTATTGAAGCAAGAGAATAAAAATAATTTGAGTTTCGGTGGGGAGCTTCGTCTCCCCACTTGAAACGAGTGGAGAATACTATGAGTGACATTAAAATGATTGCACCTGCAGTTAAGAATGTGCCTTGGCAGGAGAAGCCGGAAGGTATCAAGGGTGCTCCTATTTGGAGATACACCGAGAACCCTATTATCGGACGTAATCCGGTAGAAGGAGTTGCCAGAATTTTTAACAGTGCAGTAATGCCTTATGAAGATGGTTTTATTGGCGTGTTCCGTGGCGAACAGACCAATGGTATCCCTTATGTATATTTGGGAAGAAGTGATGATGGTATTCACTGGAACTTTGACAAGGAAAAGGTTCCTTTCGTAGACGAACAAGGCAATCCTTTTATGCCTGTTTACGCATATGACCCCAGACTTGTAAAGGTAGAGGATACCTACTATATTATCTGGTGTGGAGATTTCTACGGTGCTGCTATCGGTATGGCAAAGACCACCGATTTCAAGACCTTTACCAGAATTGAGAATCCTTTCATTCCTTTCAACAGAAATGCTGTATTGTTCCCTCGTAAGATTAACGGTAACTTCGTAATGTTATCCAGACCTTCCGACAGCGGACATACTCCTTTCGGAGATATTTTCCTCTCTGAAAGCCCTGACCTGGTTTACTGGGGTAAGCACAGACACGTTATGGGACGTGGTAGCGAATGGTGGGAGTCTGTTAAGATTGGTGGCGGTGCTGCTCCTATCGAGACTTCTGAAGGTTGGTTACTGTTCTATCATGGTGTAAGTGGTACCTGTAATGGTTTGGTATATAGCATCGGTGGAGCTATTCTCGACTTAGAGAATCCTTCTATCGTAAAGTATCGTTGTGAGACCTTCTTACTCACTCCCGAAGAGTGGTACGAGGAAAGAGGCTTCGTTCCTAACGTTTGCTTCCCTTGTGCAACCATTCATGATCCGGAAAGTGGTAAGATTGCTATCTACTACGGTGCTGCAGACAGCTATGTAGGACTTGCATTTACCAAGTTCGACGAAATCGTTGCTTACATTAAGGAGCACAGCGTTGTAACTACTACTGATACTGAAATCGGTATTCGATAATTTCATAAGTGATTATGATGTTATGAGGGCTAACGTAAGTTAGCCCTCCTTTTTCAAAATGGTACAAGAATACAGGATGGTAGCAAGATGGAAGGATATAAACCCGGAGTGGAATGCTCCCAGTGCAAAGGAAGATGTTGTAAGGAGAGAGGCTGTAGTTTGTCCCCTCAGGATATGTGGCAGGCTTTAGGTAAGGAGGCCGGACAGTTTGATTTGAAGCAGGCAGATGAGAAAGCCCGACTAAGAAGTGAGCTGTTACAGCTTTTAGAGCAGCCGGAGGGCTTGTATGCACTGGACTATTTCAGTGAAAAAGATGGTCCCTGCTTCTATTTGAGGATGCGTCACAAATGCTACACCTTTATCGGGGTAGATGCCATAGGAGAGTGCGTGGCTTTGACCCAGACCGGTTGCAACCTGTCAGAGACACAGAGACCCAAAGGGGGACGTTATCTGGAGAGTAAGCCGGGGGGTGCCTGCGTGCAACACTATACCCGTGAGCAGATGTGCGAGGATTGGGCTCCTTATGTGGAGATACTAAAGAGTATATGGGAGGAGTACCATGAGAGGTTTGAAAAGGATGGTACTTTTGAACGTTGCGATGAGGCATATTTTGCATGGATGAGGGAAGCCAGATAAGGCTTCCTTTTTTGTTGAGAAGGATTTTGAGATGGATAGCACAAAGAATTTGCATTAAAATATTATGGTGAATATTGGAAAATTTGTGTGTGCAGCGGATGGTTTTTGTGATAGTATTAAAACGAATGAGATGTGAAGCAACATAATCATAGAAGAGGAGACATACATGGTACGTGCATTTCAAACCCATAAAATAAGAAAAACAACAGAATTATCTTCTGCGCTTTGGAGCTTTCATACGTTGAAGGGAGAGGTCGCAGGCAGGGACATACAAGTTATGGTGCCCGGCTGCTGGGAAACCTATCCTGAGACCATGAATTATCGTGGAAAAGGTGTGTATAGCCGAGCTTTTGCGGTAAGTGGTAATGTACGTTTGGAGTTTAAGGGTGTCAGCCACACCGCTACTATATTCGTAGATGGTAAGCAGGTGGCAGCTCATTATAATGCCTATACGCCCTTTGAAGTGGTGGTGCAGGATTTGTCAGCCGGAGAGCATTGCTTAGAGGTTATCGCAGACAATTCCTTTGGACCGGAGTCTGCATTACATATTCCCAATGATTATCAGTCCTATGGGGGTATTTCCCGAGCAGTAGTATGTGAGGAAGTGCCGGATACTTATATTCAGTGGATGCACTTTGCACCTGTGAGAAGAGAGGAAGACTGGTATGCCAGCGTACAGGTAAGCTTGTGCAATCTTAAGAAGGTCGATTTTACAGGAAAGCTGCAAATAGATTGGAATGGTAAGCTTTTGGCAGAGATAGCGGTATTCTTAGCCGGAGAGCAGGAACACATCTTGGAATTGGGTACTCTCCTTTGTGAAAATGCAAAGGAATGGAGCTTGGATGCACCCGAGCTATCCTTTGTTACCACTACATTATTAGACGATAAACGACAGCCTATAGATGATTTGATAGAGCGTGTGGGTTTTCGTGAGATTGCCATACAGGGAAAAGATATCCTGCTAAATGGTAAGAAGCTTTTTATCAAAGGCTTTTGCAGGCACGAGGATCACGCACAGTTTGGCTGTGCCTTACCTTATGCAGCCATGCAGCATGATTTAATGTTAGTCAAGGATATGGGCGGAAACTCTGTTCGAACCTCTCATTATCCAAATGATGAGTTGTTTTTGGACTTGTGTGATGAGCAGGGTATTCTGGTATGGGAAGAAAATCATGCCCGCGGATTAAGTGAAGAAGCTATGCGCAATCCCAACTTTGAGAGACAATGTGAGGATTGCATTCGAGAAATGATTACAGCACACTACAATCATCCGTCTATCTATATTTGGGGGATTTTGAATGAATGTGCCAGTCAGACAGAATATGGCAGGGAATGCTATGCCACGCAGTATGCGTTAATTCAAAAGTTAGACCCCCATCGTCCGCGTACTTCTGCCAGCTGCATGGTGAAGAGTGATATTTGTTTGGATTTGCCGGAGGTAGTATCTTACAATATTTATCCTAAGTGGTACTTTGACACGCCGGTGAAGGACTTTTTAGAGGATTTGTACCAATGGGTGCAAAATGACACAGAAGGCAGCAACAAGCCCTTTATCGTATCCGAAATCGGTGCAGGTGCTATTTATGGTTATCATACGCCTACTCGAGTGAAATGGTCTGAGGAGTACCAGCAGGATGCATTGCAGGAGCAGGTGGAGGCAGTTCTTGACCACGAGGAGTGTAGTGGTATATACATTTGGCAATTCTGTGATTGCAGAGTAAGTGACGAGTGCTTCAGTGGCCGTCCGCGTACCATGAACAATAAGGGTATTGTGGATGAATATCGACGCCCCAAGCTGGCTTATGATGTGGTGAAGAGACTGTTTCTCAGTAAGGGCAATTATCGTGATTGATGTAGGACTTGTGCGAAAGTCGGATGGAGATATATCCGGGAAGTATGAGGATATGAAGGATGTGAAAGGAAGCAGAATACATGCAAGACCTAAAGGATTTTTTAAAAAAAGAAGTGGTTCTGGTGGTAGCAGTGGTGCTGGCAATAGTATCCATGTTGGTTGTACCGCCGGATAAGGAATATGTAGATTATATAGATTTCAGTACACTGAGCATTTTATTTAGTCTCATGGCAGTTATGGCAGGCTTGCAGACCATAGGGGTTTTTCGTGAGATCGCCGAGAGATTACTGGGCAGGGTGAAAAGAGTATGGCAGCTGGTGGTGATACTGGTTATGCTTTGCTTTTTCTTCAGTATGTTCATAACCAATGATGTGGCACTGATTACCTTCGTGCCCTTCACCTTTATTATATTAGAGCTACTGGGAGAGGAAGCACAGCAACGGTTAATGATTCCGGTGGTGGTGTTACAGACCATAGCGGCGAATCTGGGCAGTATGCTGACCCCCATTGGTAATCCCCAGAATTTGTATTTGTATGGACAGGCAGGTATCGGTGTGGGAGAGTTTATGAGGATACTGTTACCTTACACGGTAGTGTCCTTTTTATTACTGTTAGTGCTGTGTTTGTATTATGGAAAGAAAAGTAATATCAATGCCTCCGCAGAAGCAATGGGGCGTTTTCAATCCATGACTTCACGAACCGGCTTATCCGGAAAAAAAGGGGATATCATCCGATATCTGGTGTTGTTTGTCCTGTGCCTGCTGACTGTGGCAAAGGTGAAGTGGTTCCCTTACTGGGTGACTTTGTTTGTGGTAGTGGCAGTACTGCTGGTGTTTGACAGGAAGCTGTTTGCAAAGATAGATTATTCCCTGCTGTTAACCTTCGTGGGATTTTTCGTCTTTATCGGTAATATGGGCAGAATACCGGCATTTCGGGAGTTCTTGCAAAACATAATCACCGGCAATGAGGTACTGACAGCAGTGATTTCCAGCCAGGTCATCAGTAATGTACCTGCGGCACTGCTTTTGTCCGGCTT
The DNA here is from genome assembly GCA_045615205.1 of Acetatifactor sp. Taxonomy (GTDB): domain Bacteria; phylum Bacillota; class Clostridia; order Lachnospirales; family Lachnospiraceae; genus Acetatifactor. The sequence continues at coordinate 21,348 of JAZLEI010000064.1, read as the reverse complement.
TACGGATAACTATGAAGCATTAATCTTAGGTACGAATTTGGGGGGCTTAGGTACCCTGATTGCCTCCATGGCCAGCCTGATTTCCTACAAATACATAGTGAAAGAAAACAAATGCGGCAAGGGAGCGTATTTTGGCTTCTTTACGATAGCGAATGTGGTATTTCTGATAGTTTTATTATTGCTTTGGGTGGTGATATAGAATGGAGCTTTTTCGAGTATTAGTAAATGTGACACAGACCCATCAGGTGTGTTCGGAGGGAAACTGTGTGAATATGCTGCTCTTTGACGGTATGTGTGAAGGCGAATATTTTCAAGGCAGGATATTAAGTGGCGGAGTGGATACCCAGTGTGTAGCTGCAGACGGCAAAGGTACACTTTCAGCCAGATATATGTTGGAGGGTGTTGATAAAGAAGGAATACCTTGTAAGATTTATATTCAAAATGATGCAGAAATTAATACGGGCAATGGTGCTACCCACCCGAAAATTTTTACAGACAGTAAGTGCTTAAAGTGGTTAGAAAAAGAGACATTGGTTGGCCGTATATTGTGGGAAAAAGAACAATTAATCATTAGCATAAGAAAAGAGTGAGAGGAGAAAGAAACATGAGATTTGTGTATCCAAACGGAAAGAGGAAGGCATTGACCTTCAGTTATGATGATGGTCAGATTTTTGACCGCAAGCTGGTGGAAATTTTCAATCGCTATCAGGTAAAGGCAACCTTCCACCTGAACTCCGGTGTCTTAAGCGAAAGCGGACAAGAGAGTATTTTTGTAACCAAGGAGGAGGTAGCAGAGCTTTACAAAGGGCATGAGGTAGCAGTACATGGTGTACAGCACAAGAGCCTGACAGCACTTAGCAAGCATCAGATGATTATGGAGCTGGAGGATGACCGAAAGGCTTTGGAGGCACTAACCGGTTATATGGTACAGGGTATGTCCTATGCCTTTGGCAGCTACAATGGAGTGGTAAAGGAAGTCATATCCAGCCTGGGAATTAAGTATTCCAGAACTGTGAATAGCACCAATGGATTTTTCCCTCCGGCGGATTTTTTGGAGTGGCATCCTACCTGTCATCACGATGGTGACCTGATGGGACTGGCAGAGCGTTTTTTGAATGTGCATGACTGGGAGGAGCTTCCCATGTTGTATGTTTGGGGACACAGCTTTGAATTTGGAAATAAAAATGACTATAGTGTCATGGAGAAGTTTTTGGAAAAGGTCAGTGGCAAGGATGACACATGGTATGCTACCAATATGGAGCTTTGTGAATACATTGAAGCTACCCGCAAGCAGGAGTATTCTGCAGATGGACTGACTATCAAAAATCCTACTTCCGTTACCATTTATGTTTCTACCAAGGAAGGCACCATAGAAGTAAAGCCCGGAGAATGCAAATATCTGGGAGAAAGATAAAACGAAAAGAATTCCTGTCCATCCGCTGTGATGAACAGGAATTTTCGTGTTTTATCAGGTCTCATCATCCCCATCATTAATAATATTCGGGATGATAATATCGCCTCTGAAGTAGTTTATGTATTCCTTCTTGTTATTCTTTATCTGATACAAGGGGCAGGGCATGTCAGAGGAAATAATTCCATACTCGCCCATGGGATACACCAGTCCATCATTGCTGTATCCGGTGAGGATACGGTCTCCCTTCGCATGAATTTCAAAGTTATCCACCCGCAGCATGAAGCTAAACAGCACGAAGAGTACATACAAAGCGTACCAAAGCGGGTTTACGATAGCATCTTGAATGGAACCATGTCCACGAGTCTGGTTACGCAGCACACGAAGCAGGAAAAGTAAGCCGCGGAAGTTGATTTCTTTTCCTTCAAATTTCAGGGGGAAGTACTCACTTAGTATCAGCAAAGCATTTTCTACCGTGTTATTTACAGGAACTGTTTTTATTACGGCTGTTTCATAAAGGAAATCCTCTTCGTCCAAAAGCTGTAGGATTTCTTCTCCCAGAGCCTGAATATCATCATCCACCAGACGCTCCTGAAAGCCCAGTCCCTTCTTGACTGCGAAATGATACAACACGAAACGAAGTACCATATCCACATAGTCGAAGCCGGCCAGAATGGCCTGAGTCCGCTCGGTATTTCGGAACATGTTCTGGAAAAAACCACAGAGATAATAGTTAGAGGCTTTGTAGTAGTACATATCCTCTATACGGGGGATTTCTTTATAAATATAACTGCTGTAGTAATTACAGGAGCGGAAGAATTCATTTTTATCTACATCACCCAATTCCTTTAAGCGAAAAGGGGTGAAGCCGGTCATTTCTGTAATCATGTTGCCAATCAAGTGGTCTTCCCGTACCTTGCTCAAATTGATTTCTGAAATATTCGTAACCGGTTTTATGCTCACAAAGGGCATCCAATCATAGTGGTTAATGATTTCCTGTAGATTCTGAGTTTCATTTGTCAGAAGGAAAATATAAACCGGTTTCGCAATTTCGTGGCGTGCAAAGGTAAGCGCGTTTTCTATTTCTGTAAGAATATCTTCATATTTGGCAGCATCCAGTACATAAACAAAAAGCTTGGAATGCAGATAAAACCAGAGCCGAAAGCTGCTGTCCTGAAATTTAGGATTACAGTTGATATCCTTTTCTAGGTCATAGAAGTAGTAACTTTCTTCATCGGGGCGTTGTATTCCTCTATTAAAAGTAACCGGTATCCGGTTGGTATCGTCCTTCATCAACAAGGCATAATTACTGTAATCCGGCCACAGGAACCAACCGTTCTCGGCGGCCTGAAAGTGCTCATAATAGGTCATACGGACAGATAAGGGAAGGTCATTCTTACCACGTCGATTGGGCATATATATGCGCAGGATATACTGCACCAGACTTAAGCATGCCAGCAATAAGAAGTTCCCGGAAAAGGCATATACACTATAATGTAACAGCACCACCAGAAAGATATAAGGAATATACCAGGGAAATAACGTGGGATATTTGGTAGATTTCCAGGCAGTAAGTTCGGGGTTGTCTATTTTTTCCTGATACAATAACAGTCTTTCCTTTTTTCGATATTGTTTGCGCCATAAGCGATATAGGAAGGGGATAAGCCCTCCCAGTATCAGGCAAAATGCACTATCCCACCCCAGAAAGGTTACATTTCGCTCATTTGCTGTTTCGAAATAATACATAGCCAGAAAATATACCAGATATAAATGCTGTATAAATTGTAGCAGCGGATAAGCACCGGCATGAATTATATTTTTTAGTCTATCGTAAGCATATTCTATGTTCATGAGTGGTTTCCTCCTATCTGCGGTTCAATTGTATGGTCAGAGGTTTGCCAAGGGACAGGGTATGTCCGGTAGCATAATCCAGATACTGATAAGCCTGATTGCTTCGGTAGAGTGCGGATAATAAATACAGGCGGGAGTCTTTTTCCACCAGCTTGTCCACGGAATCAATTTTCGTGTGAAGCATTTGCTCCTCTTCCTGTAAGAAAAACTGCTCGGTCAGCACTTGTGTTACGATAGAAAACTGTTGCAGCAGCTCTCTTGATACAGAGTAAGTCATGGTACCATGCCCCATATAGCGGTTACGCAGTACAACCAACTGTTCTCTTGCATAATAAGAGGGTCTCCTGGTAGGGAATCTTTCGCTGTGGCCGGTGGCAATATTATGTATAAAGCGCACGGCATCTTTAAAGTCATCCTCTTTTAAATGCTCCGAGATAATCGTATCCGTGATATTGTTTGCGAAGACACCCATGGAGGGGGTGCAGTCCGGGGCATCCCAGTAGCGGTTCTTTGCTGTTTCGTAATCCGCCAGTGCCTGATAATGTATCATAAATTCATTGAGCTTCAGCAGAGAGTAAAAGTATTCCGTATCGTTTTGGATGGTATCCAGCATGCTTTTAATCATACTCTGAGCATAACGCTTACCTGGCTCCCGGGTTTCGTAGGAGAGGAAGGGGCGGAAGCGCATTTCCAGTCCGGTGCTTTCCTTGGAAAGCTTTTCAATGGTATTCACTATATGACTGATCCAGTTGGAATCCTGTACTGCTTCCGTAAATTGCAGCGTTTCCTTAGGAAAAGGAATGTGTACACTGTCAAGGGCAATCCGGTCATCCTTCATTACCAGATGCATCTCACAGCTATGATGCAGAGGGAGCAATTTACATATGTGAACCATTAACTTGTTGGGTGTGGCAAAAAGCTTTCGAAAGGATAATGCAGAGTGATACATATATTTCGGATGCTCTTTTATCAGATCCTCACAAATCAAAGCGGTGATGTGGTTTACCGCAATATAGTTACGATAGGAGCCTAACAGCTTTATATTCAAAAGTCGCATGGCAGTAGGAACCAACAGAATATCATAAAGACGTATCCAAAATTCTCCGGGAAGCACACAGCCGGTTTCATGGAAAATCAGAATGCGGCTTTCTTGAGTCAGGTTCTGCTTCAGATAGTCTACTTCTTTTTGAACAGAAAGCTTCATCAGTATATCTGCAATACGCTTTAACACATAAAGGAAAAAGAATAGGTGGATTGCCAGATTATTGTTTTGGTGCATGAGGAATACCAGTAGAAAGACCCATATGTAGTGCCGGATAAAGTTGTAGTGCAGATATCCCTTGTATCGCTTCCAACCGGTACCTGTATGATAAAGCTTGCGATAATATCTTTGCCTCAGGAAAGCGTAGAGACATACTATGGCAATGATAACACAGGAGACAATATCTTCTTTTGGGGTATTGCCAAAGGACAGAAACATTTCAATAAAACCCGCTTTCAGAAGGGTAATAATGGTATCTGCTATAAGCATAAATATATCAAACATAAGTATTCCTCCAGTCTGCTTCGCAGCCGCTTGGTTTGCGACTCGCGTAGGTGTAAGCTCGCAAACCCGCACTGCGTGCTTTTCAGTCTGCTGGCGCAGACCGTTTGCTCGCTATCGCGGTGCAAACCAAATGTCTGCTTTGCAGCCGCTTGGTTTGCGACTCGCGTATAGTATAACATACTTTGCGTTGAGAATACAGTGTGATTGTGGTATGATGGGAGCAGAAATACAAAGAGGTAGCGGCAGGAGGAGATTATGACAAATATACTAGAGGCGAAGGTGTTGCGATACATCGTTCCCTTTTCTTATGAAGGGGCGGGGGATTATGAGAAGCTTTATGCCGGGATGAGTGTCAGTGAGGTATGGAAGGAAGACAAGCTGGAGGAAACGAAAGAGCAGGATACCTATGATTATTTGCTGCAACAGCTACGTTATTCCAAACAGAAGACGAATATTGGTACCATGTGGAAATATACTGTCGGGGAGTCAGTGAAATTGGCTTATTTAATAGACGAGCAGACCTATTTACCGATTCTTGTGCAGGATAGTGGGTTGTGTCTGTTTCGCAGTGGAGTGGGATTTTTTTGGTACGAGCTGGCCCTAAATAAGCAAACCTTCTCTAAGGAAGAATTCGTGAGGTTTCAGAATGTACTGAAGGAGCTGAACAAATCCACCAACCTGGATATTTTATATAAGATAGAGAATGAAGCAGTTCGTTTTCCGGTAACCATGGAGGATTTTTGCCCTATGGATAGTCCGGAGGGAAAGACTGCTGTGAAATGTATTTCCAAATCAGGAGATATGCTGCTTCGAAAGAATGCTTTGCCGCCGATGCCCACAGGAATAGAGGTAGCTCTTCGTTACGAAGTGCTGGGACATGAGAAGTGGCAGGTGAAGTATTGTGGCTGTAGCCGATTTTCTCTGGGAGATTGGATAGCCGGAATGCTGGCAACATTACCTTGCAAGGTAAGCTTTTTCGCCAGCCGCAGGAATTGTTTGAAGGATGTTGCCGGGAAGTCGGTAGTGGCTATGGTGCCGGACAAAGCACTGTTGTTTAATTATATTATGATGGAAACCCCGGATGAGGAGTTGACAGCAGAACAGGGAGAGCTACTGGCACAGAATGCTTATTATATTACCAGCGGTTATAAGGACAGCTATCTGTTTGCGGAGGATTATAAGCAACACATGTTTCATCCCTTTCAAAATATTTATTGGTATATTACCAAGGAGGGCTGTGGCTGTTATGTGATGAGTACAAGGAAGAATGCAGAATTTTTCCGCAGCGGTATGAAGGATAAGGTAAAGCAGGATTACTTCATGCTCTATCTGCTGATGCTGCATCAGTCCTATACCTTACTTGGCTATGCACAGATGATTGCTTATGAGCTTCCTGCAGATGACAAAGAATATCTGGCTGAGCAGGCGGCTTATTATGAAACTATGGAAAATCTGACCTCTAAGCTGAATACCTTTTTGGTGAAGGGAGCCTACGCGTCGGTTAGTCACATACAGCATCAGAATGGCTTCTATCAGTATGGTATTGAGCGTTTGAGCATAAAAGAGGATGTTCAGAGTGTGTCCGTGGGAGTAGAGGCTTTGGCACAAATACAGCGGTTAAAGTACGAGGAGCAGGAAGCAAGCAGGGAAAAAATCGAAGAGAACAACTTAACCATTGGTTTAGGTTTGCTGTCCCTGCTGGCAATTTTCTCAGCACTTACCGATGCCTATGGCTTTGTAGATGGTCTGATGACTTTATTCCACTGGGGAAACAACCAAGGAATGATTGTATTGTTTATTTTTTACGCATTGATTCTCGTAGCCGGCATAATAGCAATTTACCGGTTTATCAGGGCTTGTATTTCACAGAGAAAAGTGAAGAAACAGATTAAAGGAAAAAAGTAATATGAAGAAATACAAATTGTTTTTAGATGAAAGTGGAGATTTTGATACAGACTTAGATCCTTCCAGCAAACGAAATCCCAGCTTAGTTGGCGGTTTTCTGATAGAGGAGGGACTGGTGAATGAGAAGAGTATCACTACTTTGGTGGAGAAGGTATTGGAGGGAAAAAATCATGCCACAGAGCTGGATGCTACCCGGAAGGGGCTGTTGGTGTATGAGATTTTGACCCTTGCTAAGAATCTGGACATTGAGTTTGTGATTTTTCAGAATAAGGAGAAACAGCGTATCGGAAACAGTACATGGACTTATCTGACGGTGATTACAGAGGGGATTATGCAGCTGACCAAGTATCTGGTGACGAAGAATGCAGAGGCAGTACAGCTGAGTGTGGTTGCAGGTTTTAAGAAGGACACTACCAAACCGGTAACCAACAGCTTCGTGGAAGGTTATATCCCTTTGCAGGATTATTTGCAGAGACTGAATGAAAAGATTATTGTGGAAAAGACCAAGCTGAATAATACCAATATTCAACAGTCCAAGATTAGCTTTCAGCTTCAGGATGATAAGCGCAATTCCTGTCTGATTCTGTGTGATTACATATGCAATTTCTGGTATACCAAGCCGGCAAAAGCCTATTCGGTACGGGTTGAGGCTAAGGACAAAACAGTGCGGGAGTTGTTGAATCCGCTGTATGACCCGGACATGATTTTCCCGCTGTTTTGTTCGGAAGAGCGGGAGCATGTGCTTCGAATGCTTCAGGATGGTACCTATGCAGATGCTTTGTTTGAGTATTGTGCAGGTACCCTTTTGGAACGCAACAATAATCTGATAAAGGAAAGCCTGCTTTCGCTGAGTGACATGCAGCTTAATCAACAATTGAGCAGTCTGGTGGATTATATCGGAATTGTTTTTCACTCACAAAAGGAATTTGTGGAAGGCGCAAGGATTTTAGAAAGAGCCAGGGAGTTGTATGAATTTTTGGTGCAAAAGAACAAGGAGTGTCAGCGCTTTTATTTAGATATACAGCTTTATTTTTTGACCTATTATAATCATATGCAGAAGCTGGATAGAATGGCAGAGATTTTTGAAGAAATCGAACCTCAGATATCGGTTTATACTGCTTCTACTCTGGATGTAGAGTACTTTTTGATTTACTTTATCCGAAAGGCTGTGTATTTGCAGGAGATTGAAGATTTTGCGGCAAGCTATGCACTGTGTGAAAAGATGGAGCAGATGCTGGAGCTGATTGAAATGTCTATGCTGGATACCGGCTGTGTAACAAATACCGGTTTCCTTCATTCCAAGCAGTTAGGTAAGGTGTTGGGGACAAAGCTGCAAGCGCTAATCGGTATGTGCAAAAAAGATTTTTCACTTCTGGACAAGGCAAGGGAGGTTTCCGACAAAGCAATCCGTCAGTTTACCTATCAGGAGGATTTAAAACGACAATATCAATATCGTGCCGAGCTGGAGGCTGTCTGTAAGCAGTTTGAGGAAGCTGGGTGCTGGTTGGAAAAATCCTTTGGTCAAAAGCCTTGGAGATTATATCTGAGTAGCGGAACGTATGATATTTATGATATTTACAATCTTCTTTTTGTAGCTGCACATAACAAGGAAGAGCATAGTGAGGAGTGTAGGGAAATCGTACGGTTCATCAAAAAGAACTGCTTCCGTTTTCTGGAGCAGGATTCTGCGGTGGCAGATTTGTGTCAGCAATTTATAGAGGAATTTTAGATAAGTCCCAATTCGCTTATTTGTACCCCAAGTGTATCCAGCCAGCAATTGTGAACATTGTGCCCTACCGCAGGACGCTCTCGCTCCGTGAAAGAACGCAGCAGTGCTAAACTCGAAAGGACCTCGTTAAGCACTGGCGTTTTTCAAGGCCGTGCTGTAGGACACAACATCCCCAATCGCTGGCACTCTAATTAACTTATCAGGTACAAACAAGCGAATTGGGACTTTTATATTTATTTCTCAACTGCTTCCTTGATGAGCTTCATGATAGTATTGATGGAATCCAACTGACCACTGTGTGCCATAGTATCTCGGAAGCTCTGACGATTTTCATACAAGTAATCCACCTTTTCGGTTAAAAGAGCAGTAGTAATATCCTCTTCCTGTATCACTATGGAGAAACCCTGTGCTTCGAAGGAAGCCGCATTGAGCAGCTGGTCACCACGACTGCTGGAAGCCGGCAGGGGGATGAGGATATTGGGCTTATGCAATGCTAACAGCTCGCAGATAGCATTGGCACCGGCACGAGAAATGACGATGTCTGCCATAGCAAAGATATCCTTCAATTCTGCCTTCAAATATTCAAACTGCTTGTAGCCGGGGGTGGTCAGCAGGAGATTATCCAGTTTATCCTTGCCACACAGATGCACCACCTGATACTTCTCCAGAAGCTGGGGAAGAGCATCTCGCACAGCTTTATTCACATTGGCAGCACCTAAGCTGCCGCCGATGACCATGATAACGGGCTTGTTGGCCGTGAAGCCACACATATTCAGTCCGGTCAGCTTGTTGCCCTGTGCCAGTTCTTCCCGAATAGGGGTACCGGTCAGGACTGCCTTTTCCTTGGGAAGCTTTTCCGCGGTTTCCGGGAAGTTGCAGCAAATTTTCGTAGCAACCGGCAGACAAAGCTTGTTAGCCAGTCCCGGAGTCATGTCGGATTCATGGATGATACAGGGAATCCTCAAAGATGCTGCAGCACGTACTACCGGAACACTGACGAAACCGCCCTTGGAAAATACCACATCCGGCTTCCATTCCTTTAAAAATTTACGTGCTTCCCCATATCCTTTTATTACCCGGAAGGGGTCTGTTAAATTCTTCAAATCAAAATATCTGCGAAATTTCCCTGTGGCAATTCCCACATAAGGAATATCAAAATCTTCCACCAGGCGTTTTTCGATGCCGTCATAGGAGCCCATATAAGTAATCTCAAAACCCGCCTCCTTTAAAAAGGGAAGCAGTGCCAGATTCGGGGTCACATGCCCGGCGGTTCCGCCACCTGTTAAAACAATTCGTTTCATAGATAGTCACTCCTGTTTATTACATCATTCTTTCCAATGCCTGCGCCAACTGGTCCGGGCAGGAGGTGTTCTTGAAGCCGCAACGAATCCCATTCAAACGTGTGATAGCGTCCTCCACCTTCATTCCCTGTACCAACGCACTGATGCCCTGCAAATTTCCATGGCAACCACCGGTAAACTTTACCGACTGGATGATGCCATCCGTTACTTCTATATCTATAGCGGTGGAACAGGTTCCTTTGGTCTGATATCTCATAATAGGTCTCCTCTTTTCTGTAGCTGTTTTCTTCGGAAGATTGTCAGTGCACATCCGTGAAACAGTAACTACCATTATTTATATGTAACATCTTCTAGTTATTATAACAGAGTATGGAGCGGGAAACAATTCTCAAAAATTTTTTTTCCTACAAAGCAGGAAAGAGTATTCAGACCGAGAGAATATTTCTCTGCAAGCATTGTCATCCTCTGGTGCCTTTTGTCGGGAAAGGTCCGAAAACCGTACTTTTCAGCAGAAAACATCGATGAAATATCGGTCATAACATATTGTAAAAACGTGCAAACAAAATTATACTTAGGTTAATAAAGTTTCTGAGGATAGGAAGGGAAAAGCTATGTTTCCAATATTTGAACAAGAAAAAATCGCAGCCATCGGCATGTTTGCCTGTTTCTTTTTCAGTGTAGTGATTCGGGTGTTTCTGACTCTGCTTTACCGGCAGATGATACAGGAAACGGACAATATGGCAACCACGAAAAACAAATTGCTCAAGCAGTGCAAGCTGAAGTTCACCAATTGTTATCAGCTGAACAATGGAGTGCCGAACGTAGGCGTATTCGTGGACAAGTTTTTGAACAGATTGTCACTGGGACCCTTTTCCTTCCGGTTTCTCTATCATTTGTCCGGACAGCTCATGCTTCTGTCCATTGTTTTTTCAGGGCTAGGTGTTTGCAGAAGCATTATGGCGGGAAATATGTTCGGCGAAATCCTGCCTTTTTACATATTCAGTTTGTTGGAGTTGTATTTATACTTGTCCCTGAGCACCATAGTGGATGTGAAGGGTCATCGCCAGGAGCTGAAAATCAATCTGGTGGACTTTCTGGAAAATCACCTATCCAATCGTATGCAGATGACAAGGGCAGATATGCAGATGCTGTATGGTACAGGGGGAAATAAAAGAACCACTATTCAGAGGAATTTAGAACTATTGCCTATTGCAGGCTGGCTGGCAGACAAGGGTGATGAGGAAGAGGAGGAGTTTTGGGACGAGGATGAAACAGGGATGGAACCTTTGGAGGAGGAGTTCGGTCAGAAGGTAGTCTTGGAAGCGGAAGAGGCAGAAGCACTGGAAGAACTCTTGAAAGAATTTTTGAGTTTGTCTTGAATAATTCATATAACTTTGTTAAACTATAATCAATCCGTGTTCGGGAATGATAAACTAATTCATATAAGGAGTAGATTATGAGTACAAAAGTGACATTTGATTATTCAAAAACAGGCGCATTTATTTCTGCAGAGGAAATCGAAATGATGAAGAAGCTGACTTTGGACGCAAAGGAGCTTTTGGTATCCAGACAGGGTGCCGGCAATGATTTCTTAGGCTGGATTGACCTTCCGGTAGCTTATGATAAGGAAGAGTTTGCACGTATTAAGAAGGCAGCAGAAAAGATTCAGAAGGATTCCGAGGTTCTGTTGGTAATCGGTATCGGCGGTTCTTACCTGGGTGCCAGAGCAGCTATGGAATTCTTAGGACACAGCTTTGCTAATGTAGTAGACAAGAGCATCCGTAAGGCTCCGGAAATTTACTTCTGTGGTAATTCCATCAGCTCTACTTACTTGAAGCATTTAATGGATGTAATCGGCGACAGAGATTTCTCTATCAACATGATTTCTAAGTCCGGTACCACCACCGAGCCTGCTATCGCGTTCCGTGTATTTAAGGGACTTTTGGAGAAGAAGTATGGCAAGGAAGAGGCTTCTAAGAGAATTTATGCTACCACTGACAAGGCTAGAGGATCTTTGAAGAACCTTGCAACCGAAGAAGGCTACGAAACCTTCGTTGTTCCGGATGATGTAGGCGGACGTTTCTCCGTACTTACCGCAGTAGGCTTGCTTCCTATCGCAGTAAGCGGTGCAGATATTGATAAATTAATGGAGGGTGCTGCCAGCGGACGTAAGCGCGCTTTGGAATGTGCTTTCGAAGAGAACGATGCACTTCAGTATGCAGCACTTCGTAACATCTTACTTCGCAAGGGTAAGACTATCGAAATCCTGGCAAACTACGAACCCAGCGTTCACTATGTATCTGAGTGGTGGAAGCAGCTTTACGGCGAAAGCGAAGGTAAGGACCAGAAGGGTATCTTCCCTGCAAGCGTAGATTTGACCACTGATTTGCACTCTATGGGTCAGTTCATTCAAGACGGTGCACGTATTATGTTCGAAACCGTTATTAACATCGAGAAGTCCAAGGAAGAAATCATCATCGGTGAAGAACCTGTGGATTTGGATGGCTTGAACTACTTAGCAGGCAAGACAGTAGACTTCGTAAACAAGAGTGCTATGAATGGTACCATCTTAGCTCATACCGATGGTCAGGTACCGAACTTCATGGTAAACGTTCCGGAAGTAAACGAATTCTACTTAGGTGAATTGTTCTACTTCTTTGAGTTTGCATGTGGTGTCAGCGGATACTTACTGGGCGTAAATCCTTTCAACCAGCCCGGCGTAGAAAGCTACAAGAAAAATATGTTCGCACTCCTGGGCAAGCCCGGCTACGAAGCACAGAGAGAAGAACTGTTGAAGAGATTGTAATTATACTAAGTTTTAATAACAATAACCAAGAATTCGGGGCTGTATCTGTTCTGTAATGCACCGTTTGAAAATACAGATGCTTTGGTTTGTGTGCCATAGGCGGACAGACATGTCCGACAGGATGGCACATAAACCAAGGCAGACGTTTTTCATCCGGTGTGTGAAGAACAGATACAGTCCCGAATTCGTAAATTATGGAGGAAAACCTTATGAGAATCGTCGCATTAGAGCGAAACAGTGCGGGCACCGACATTTCCATGGATTGCTTTCAGGATTTTGGAGAAGTGACCTACTATCGCAATACCGTAACCATAGAAGAAGTAGCAGAGAGAGTAAAGGATGCTGACATTATCATAGCCAACAAGTCTCCTTTGAACGAGCAGACTTTGAAGGATGCACCCAAAGTAAAGCTGATTTGTGAGCTGGCCACCGGCTTTGATAACGTAGACCTGGCTTATTGCAAGAGCAGAGGTATCAAGGTGTGCAATGTAGTGGACTACTCTACGGGAATGGTGGCACAGCATACCATGACTTTGGCATTGGCACTGAGCCAGAAGCTTTTTCACTATGATAATTATGTGAAGTCCGGCACTTATAGTGCTCAGGATCGTTTTTCTAACTTCGATGTGCCCTTTTATGAGCTGGAGGGCAAGACCTGGGGTATCGTGGGTATGGGCAATATCGGCAAACGTGTGGCAAAGCTGGCAACAGCCTTTGGCTGTAAGGTGATTTTCCACTCCATTACCGGCAAGAGTAATTGCACAGAGTATCTTCAGGTGGACAAGGCTACTCTCTTACGTGAGAGCGATTTCCTGTCACTGCACTGCCCTTTGAGTGACTTGAGCTTGAACTTTATTGATAGGGAAGCTCTACAACAGATGAAAAGGACAGCCATCCTCATCAATGTGGCAAGAGGCAAGGTAGTAAATAATACAGATTTGTACGAAGCACTGGTAGCAGGTGAGATACAGGCAGCAGGCTTGGATGTCATAGAAGCAGAACCATTGGCACTTACCAATCCTCTCAGCAAATTAAAGGACAGCAATCAGCTGATTATTACACCTCATCTGGCATGGGCCAGTGTGGAAGCCCGCACTCGTTGCGTGGAAGGTGTGTACAAAAATATCGAAGCCTTCCTGCGCGGAGAGCCTCGAAATGTGGTGAATCCTTGACAGAAAATGCTTTTCCGTGTAAGGTAGTTATGTTAGTCAGGTGTTTACTGTAGGGGATTCCTGCCAATGTAGCCCCCGGCAAAGGGCAAGTGTAGCAGGAGGAAAGCAGCATTGAAAAGTGCATTGCTTGTATACCTGCGAATGGTCATGTGAGAAAGAATGAGGATACGACATGAAGGAAAAGATAAAAGAGCTTTGGATAAAGTATGAAGAGATAATTGTATATTTAATCGTAGGTGGTATGACCACGGTATTTTCCTGGTTTTGGATGTTCTTTGTGAATATCGTAATATTTGGCAACCCTTTATATCCTACCAATTTCCAGAACTTTATCTTAAGTACGGTGAACTGGACGGCAGGTGTTATTTTTGCATATCCTACCAATCGGAAATTTGTATTTAAGAGTAAGGATCCGCATATCTTGAGAGAGGCAGGCAAGTTCGTGGCTTCTCGTATTTTTACCTTGATACTGGATATTGTAGTACGTCAGGTATTGGGTTGGATGGGCGTTAATGTATTTGTAGCAACCATTATTTCTGCAATACTTGTTATCATTGGAAATTATGTATTTAGTAAACTGCTGGTATTTAAGAAGAAATAAAAAACACCTATCCTGTCTGACCACAGGATAGGTGACGTCCGATAGGACAATTTTCACCAGCTTGGGAGCATCCACTTTGGAGTGGGTGCTTCTCTTATTTGTAATAGATCATGATTTTATATAAATTTCAAGCGATTATCCACAAAATATATTGCTATAAAGAGGCATGATACTATCGTAACATTAAAATCTACGGATTTCACCGCAGGCGATCTTATCACCGGCATTACCGGAGGGCTGTGTGGTAAAATCGTCCGGCTTGGAATGAATGATAATCGTCTTTCCCAGGATTTCTTCTACAGTAAATCGATTTGTCAAAAAAATCTGCAATGCATATCCATCGTTCCCAAACAAGGGTGGCAAATCGCCTGCATGGTGTGGGTGTAAGCAGTCCTTTGGATTATAGTGCTGTCCTACATTTGCAAAGGGGTCTTCTGCAGTTCCGCTGCAGGTACTACCATTATGGATATGGAAGCCGAATATGGGGGCACTACAATTCTCTGCCGCCAGAGGCAAACCATCCACTTCTGCAGCTACAATTACGCCCAAATCTGTCTGGTAAAAATCCACTCTTCCCATGATACCGGCATATACCGGACTTCCCATAATTCGAGCATGAGCATGAGGAGGTCTTTGTAAAATATCAGTTAACATGAAAAATACCTATTTTCTCTTTTGGTATTATTTTATGTTTCTTCCCTTTTTTTGTTATACCTTACAACATATATTAAAGCTTCTGCACGAATTCCTTAATCAGTGCGGCACAGTGATGTGCGGCTTCTTTTTCAAAGGTAGGGTAGTCCATTTCTGCGCTGTCGTCTGCTTTATCCGAAATGGCACGTACGATGACAAAGGGGATGTTGTTCAGATAAGCAGTATGTGCGATGGAAGCTCCTTCCATTTCTGCACAGTCCCCCTGGAAATTTGCTATCAGTGCCTCCTTTACTTCCTTGCTGGAAATAAACTGGTCACCGCTGACTACGCGACCTACAATAGCCTGCTTGTCCGGAATGACCTCTTTGCAGGTTTCCAATGCCAGTGCAATCATGTTCTCATCTGCCCGGAACTCGCGGGTACCTAGTTGGGGTACTTCACCGAGAGGATATCCGAAAACTCTCACATCTACATCATGATGAATTACATCCTTGGAAATCAAAATGTCACCGATATCCAGCTTGGCATTTAGGGAACCTGCCACACCGGTATTGATGATATGGGTCACTCCATACATATCTGCAAGGATCTGTGCACAAATGGCAGCATTGACCTTACCGATACCGCAACGGACGATAACTACGTCTGCACCATCTAAAAAGCCTTCAAAAAACTCCATATTGGCTCTCTTGGTAGTATTTTTCACAGTCATTTGTGCCTTTAAGCTTTCTACCTCCAGCTCCATGGCACCGATAATACCGATTTTGCTCATAATATTTGTTTGCTCCTTTCGCTTTGCGCTTGCTTCCATTATTCTGTGAGATGCTTGCCTTTCCGAAGAATGTAACGGATAGGTAGTACAGAAGAATGGTTATTACATTTAGCTTGGATAAACCAGTCGGTCTTCCTTAATATCATAAAGTACCTCATCCAGATAACGTTTTGCCAACCAGTTAGCCATAGGCAAATTCATGTCCAGATAGTTGCCGCAGTCCTTGGCTGAGGCACCGGGTACCTCGTCCTTGAAGTCACGGATAAATTCATACATTTCCACCATCAGGGGCACGATATCCTGAGAGCTCAAATCCCCGGCTAACAGCAGGTAGAAGCCGGTACGACAGCCCATGGGACCGAAGTAGATGGTTTTCTCCTTGTACTGTGGGTGATTGCGCAAGAAGGTAGCCGCCAAATGCTCAATGGTGTGCATTTCTGCGGTATTCATAACCGGCTCCTCATTAGGGCTGGTCATGCGCAAATCAAAGGTAGTAATGACTTCTGCACCGATAGTATCCTTGCGGGAAACGTAAATACCGGGCTGCAGCTTGATGTGGTCTATGGTGAAGCTTGCGATTTTTTCCATAATATAAGTCCTTTCGTTATGTTTTTCGTGTATGTAGGCATGTTCTGATAGGCAAAGGTATTCCACTGGGGCACGCTCCCGCTCCGTGAAAGAACGCAACGGACACTAAGAAATTTTCTGCACTTTCAGCTTGAAAATTTCAAGTGCCGGCGTTTTTCAAGGGTCTTGCGTTGGAACAGAATGAACCAAACAAGTACCTGCCATATCATCTCTATCATAGTAAGTATATAATATTTTCCCACATTTACAAAGCAAAATTATCAAAAAAATCGCTCTTTTTTTGCAATTCATTCTGGAGGCGGAGCAAATAGGCGATGAGTTCCGGGGAGGCATTCCTTAGGTGCTCTATAATGGCGGGGATATTGGTGGCGGTTAGGGCACCGGCTTCTTCCAAAAGCTGTATGTAGATGATTTCCTCCCGGCAGTATTGTGGCAGTAACTCCCAAGTGATAGTATGCTTGTGTGCCTCTTTTCCCTCCGGCATATGGTCTGCCAGATAGCCCAACAAAAGCTGTCGCAGAGTACCGGACAGATGTAGGGAATATCGCAACCGCAAAAAGGCCAGATAGAGCTTTTGGCTACGGCGTTTGTGCAAGTATTTGGGGAGCTGGGTGCTGTCTGCATCCTCATCATTGAACCAACCATAAAATATAGGCTCAAAGTCCTGTTCGTCCGGGCTTTCCAGGAAAGCCTGCAGTGCTGCGTCGAAATCAGTCAGCCAGTTGGCATGGGTGGTTTCACTGCCAGCCAGCCACGGCTGTAAAAGTGTCATGTCCTGTAGGATGGTGACCGTAGCTGCCAACATCTGCGGCAGACCATCGTTTCCCGAAGTATCCGGGGACACATGAATCCGTTGCAGCTTCTCGCAGTCCAGGAACACCTTCTTGCCAAAGGTAATGGATTTAGCAGGCAGGTATAGGTCCGTAAGCTGTTGCATATGGGCAAAAGCCCAGTCGCCAATGGTCTC
Organism: Acetatifactor sp.; assembly: GCA_045615205.1. Classification (GTDB taxonomy): domain Bacteria; phylum Bacillota; class Clostridia; order Lachnospirales; family Lachnospiraceae; genus Acetatifactor. The sequence goes on along the minus strand of JAZLEI010000064.1, from coordinate 4,045 downwards.
CAGACTATCCGAAAGGGTCAGGCTTTGTATACCTTTACAGCTTAAGAATGCCTTGGGCGCAATATGGGTAATGGGTTGGTCGGCGAGAGACACGAATGCCTCCTGACCGGAGTGCTTTTCATAAGTCATGGGGTTTCTCCTTGGGGCAGATATATTCTCTGCTGCCTGCTTGCATGGTATTTCCCGGTGAGGGGTTTGTTATTACAAAGAAAACAGTGCTCTCCGATACACCACGGTTACCATGAATAAACTAATCATACCAAAAGTGGAGATGGTTTGCAAATAGTCATGTGACAGGGATTTTCGGTTAAGATTTCCTGACCGAGCTGCAATTGACAAATTTTTGCATCCATTATAAAATTTTTATAGCATTCTTCGGGGGAATTGTGTGTTGATAGAGGCCTTGCGGTATCTATATAAAATAATTTTTGTTATAGAACCACTTTTTCTGCAAATTCCATGAAAATAAGGACTTTTTGATTGTTAGCAGTATCTATACCGAAAAATTTTTTGTCCGGATACCACAAAATATAAAAAGTGGTATCTCATAGCAATCTTTTATTATATAGATACTTTTACCGATATTAAAATATGCATTTATAGGATTTTGAAGGCGTTTTTTGAAATGAGTGGCTCTATGGAGGAGTTTTTCGCATAGACCGCGCACTAGAGAGAATCGATGGAAAATGCCAAAATTATGGGGATAAATCGACGAAGAAAAAGAAGGGTCTATGGATGTATTAACTCTATTAGGATTAATTAGTATTTTGCGAAGCAAAGGAGACAGAAATGGAACTGATCAAAGGAAGACCGGCGGACTGCACCGGCAGATTGGAAAGAGAAACAGCAGTATATGATTTGTTGGATGAGCTGGGAATAGAATATTTGCGAATGGATCATGAGGAGGCCAACACCATGGAAGCCTGTAATGAAATCGACAGAGTATTGGGAGCGGCGATTTGCAAAAATCTGTTTCTCTGCAATCGTCAGAAGACCAATTTTTATCTATTGATGATGCCCGCAGACAAGCCCTTTAAGACCAAGGATTTGTCCAAGCAGATAAACAGTGCCAGATTGTCCTTTGCAGAGGCGGAGTATATGGAGGAGTACTTGCACATTAAGCCGGGAGCGGTGTCTGTGATGGGGCTTATGAATGACAAGGAGAACCATGTGCAACTGCTTATCGATAAAGAGATTCTGGATAGTGAGACTTTAGGGTGTCATCCCTGTGTCAGTACCTCCAGTCTGAAGCTGCAAACCAAGGATGTTTTAGAGCAGTTTTTGCCGGCGGTAAAGCATGAACCGATTTTGATAGAATTGCCGTGGCAGGAAGAAATGGAGTAATTCTGGTAGATGCATATGGATTTTTTCGAAAATTCTGTGGTTAATATTGAAAAATTCTTACAAAAAGGATATAATCTTATTAAAATAATGTAGCAAAAAACACATTACATAGGAGGGCTCACGAAATGGGTAAATTTGTTGTAAAAGAAACCAACACCGGTATTAAGTTTGACTTAAAGGCTGGCAATGGCGAGGTTATCGCTACTTCTCAGGTATATTCTTCCAAGGATGCTTGCTTAAACGGTATCGAAAGTGTGAAGAAGAATTCTATCGCTGCTAACTTAGAGGATCAGACCGTAGAAGGATATGAAACTGCTAAGAACCCGAAGTTCGAGGTATATATGGATAAGGCAGGCGAGTATCGTTTCCGCTTAACCGCTACCAACGGACAGATTATTGCTACCGGCGAGGGCTACAAGTCAAAGGCAGGCTGCATGAATGGTATCGAATCCATCAAGAAGAATGCTCCTGACGCACCTGTTGTAGAAGCAGAATAATATTTGGAAAGCAGAGCTCCTTGTGTGAAGCAAGGGGCTTTTGTTTTTGGGGAGGAGCCTATGATTTATTTGTCCGCTTTTCAGTTTCCGGGCGTGGAGGAGGAGTATAACTTTACCTTTCGTTTGAAAGAAACCTGCTTTGATACCATATATCCCTTTCAGATTTTGTCCAAGCATGGATTGTGTAGGTTGGATTTCGAGCCGGTGACCATCCTCTATGGCGGCAATGGTTCGGGTAAGACTACTGCCCTGAATGTAATAGGGGAGAAGCTGGGACTGACCAGAGATACCCTGTACAATCGTAGCAATTTTTTCGAGGACTATACTGCTATGTGCAGGTACGATTGCGAGAAGCCTATTCCCCGGCAGAGCCGCATCATTACCAGTGATGATGTGTTTGACTTCATGCTGAATCTGCGTAGTCTGAACGAGGGCATCAATCAGAAGCGTTCCGAACTGTTCGAGGAGTATTATGATTTGCGCAACAACCGTTTTCAGATGCAGTCTCTGGAGGATTATGACCAACTGAAAAAGGTGGTAACTGCTCGCAGCAATACCAAGAGCAAGTTTGTGCGAAAGACTCTGAATGACAATGTGCGGGAGCATTCCAACGGAGAGAGTGCCTTTTTATACTTTGCAGAGAAAATCAAGGAGAATGCGCTGTATCTGTTGGATGAGCCGGAAAACAGTCTTTCGCCTGCCAAGCAGCAGGAGCTTTTGAAGTTTTTAGAGGATAGTGCTCGATTTTTCGGGTGTCAGTTTATTATTGCTACTCACTCACCCTTTTTGCTTTCCATGCGGGGAGCGAAGATTTATGACTTGGATGAGGAGCCTGTGGATGTGAAGCGTTGGACACAGCTGGGAAATGTGCGGGAGTATTATGAATTTTTCAAGCAGCATGCAAGGGAGTTTGAGTGATGCTTAGACAGGAATGGCACAACAGCCTGATAGAGGTGACCTCCGCTTTGGAGTTTTGATGTTTCCGTACAAGCGTTTAGCCTCTGCACACTTCTGCCGATAAGTAAAATAGAATGTGGTTGCAAAAGGATTTGCACCGAAAGGACAGGGATTGTCAATATGTTTATGATATCAGGAAACATCAAGCAGAGCGTAAAGATGATGCAGATGAATAATGAGTGGCTGCAGAAAAAGGAAAAAGCCTTTTTGAAAAAGGAGAAGGAGCTGACACCACAGGAGCGTCAGCTGAATATATTCAAGGAACAGGCCAAGCAGAATCAGGAAGCTGATAAATTGAACGGTATCACGGCGAAGATAGAATCCGGAGGTATCCTGACTGCGGAGGAAATTGATTATTTAAAGGAACATAATCCGGAGGCTCTGCGACGTTATGAGCAAATGAAGGCAGAGAAGAAGGCATACGAGCGGCAGCTGGAGAACTGCAAGACCAAGGATGAGGTAGAACGGGTGAAGCTGCAGAAGCTGGGAAGCTATCTGGCAGCGGCCAAGAAAATCAGTACGAATCCATGCATCCCCAAGGCTCAGAAGCTGGCTCTTTTATCGGATATCGTGGGAAAGGTTTCCAATATTCAAAAGGCACATTTGAAGTTTGTCAGCTCTGCCCGATATCAGGAGCTACCTACCGATGAGGAGCTGGCAGAGGAGAAGCGGGAGAAAATCGAGGAGCTGACCGGTACGGATAGGCTGAAGGAGCAAGGGGCAGAAACAATTCGGGAGGAAGAGTTTTTACGACCGGAAGAAGAGCAGAATGAAGAATTTCTACAAACGGAAGAAGAGCAAGAAGCACAGGAAGATGCCGCAGAGCAGAATGCAGTATCTTCGAATGCTTCACATGTTCAGCCGGAGCAGAACCCACAAAGAAACAAAGATAGCATATCTGCCAAGCCGGATTTCGATACCACTCTACACACCATACAAGACAGTATCCGCCGGTTGGAGACAGATACCTATGACCACAGTGGAGAGCGGACGAATTTGGAACCTCAGAAGGAACTGGGCAAGCGAATTGATTTTCGCAGGTAGGTATTTGGCAGAAAAACTCCCTTTTCGAAATTGTGTTGCCACAATGTGGATAATATGTAATGTGAAACAAATAAGAATTGACCGAGCTCTTTGGAGCGAGGGATGACAATTGAACGGAGTTCAATTGTATGTGGTTAATAGAGTTTTATAAATAAGAAGGTGTATGGCCGTTATTCTCTGGAAAAGCGTGAAATACCAACCGG
>JAZLEI010000063.1:0-46361 GCA_045615205.1 Acetatifactor sp. | reverse complement strand
TATAGGATAGAAGATAAATACATTCGAATAATTAATCTTTATCATGAGAAAGAGGATTTTATGTGGCAGTTGTTTGGAATTGATACTACACCTCAAGATACGATAGATTATTGGGATGAATAGAACAGAAGCTTTGAAGTTGTCTGTGAAAAGCCCATAAATAAGCAAATGTTAATATGCGTTGCTTGTGGCAACGGCTCTTTTGAATATAGAATTGAGCCATCAAAAACAAGGAGGCACAGATTATGCTTAATGAAAATATCAAAAGAATTAGAAAGTCAAAAGGGCTATCGCAAGAAGAACTTGCAATCAAACTGAATGTAGTAAGACAGACTGTATCAAAATGGGAGAATGGTATGTCAGTTCCGGATTCCAGTATGCTGATTATGTTGGCGGATGAATTAGATGCTACTGTAAGTGAATTGCTTGGAGAACCTATAGTAGAACCGACTACCGATGATTTAAAGACCCTTTCTGAAAAGTTGGAAGTTATTAATTTACAACTTGCAAAGAGAAGTATAACAAAGGTCAAAACGATTCGATGGATTTTTATTTCATTGTGTGCGGTTATAGTGATAATATTTATCGCACTTGCATCTATGAATAGTTCTTATTTGGATTGGAATTACAATGATCCTGAGTTGGCAGCGGCAGGAACAATAATGCATGGGTTTGAATTCTTATTTGTTAGACTTGCGCCGATTACTTTTTTGGCTTCTGTAGTAGGAATTGTAGCGACATATAAGAAAAGATAAATTTCATTTAGCAGGTGTATCGCCATGCCGACACTCACAAGCTTGCGCTTGTTCGTTGTCGCGGCGTTCGCCGTATTGTCCACTGTCTAAATATGCTCTTACGTGTGCAAGCACCCGACGAGCAGTATTTAGACACTGTCCAGCATGGCTCATTGCTACGCACAAAATTCAGTTTGACGGAGCACCCCCAATTTTTCAGGAAGTTCTGTAAGAAAACACAAATCAATACATGAATACTGTACAAACAGTTTGTGGGATGAAAAATAATGCAGTTAGTCAGGGTGTTTTCTATTCATAGGTTAAAAATGTGCCTTCATGGATAAAATTGCGAGTTATGAGGACAGCTTCGCAATAATTTGCCCAGGGTCATAGCATTTTTCGGTTTCAAAAAACTTTTCTGAAAAAGGGATAAATAATCATAGTGAAAAACAAGAACAGCGGCTCCGAAAGGAACCGCTGTAAAATTTTACGAAATCCTATGAAATTACCAATACCCAGGTGTCAAACCAGCGTAAAAATTTGTCTACATATTCTATATTTACCGGTTGACCGGAAAGTACCGGGTAGAACATGATGAAAAGTGCAAATGCCAGGATGGCGTAAGCAATTACCAAACTATAGAAAATGGTAGAACTTAGCTTTCCTTTTAACTTTTCTTTCAACTGCAGGAAGCAGAAGCCAATCATCAGTGCCAGGAAGGGTACGCTGGGAAAATAGTGGTAAATAAAGGTACAGCGTGATACCAGTGTCCATGGCAGATATTGTGCCAAATACGCTACACAAAGGAAGCCGGCGGTTTTATCCTTTTTGGTAAGGGCTACATACAGGGTGTATATAAATGCCGGAATACCTGCCCACCAAACCAAGGGATTACCAAAGGAACTGATACCCTGACGAAGATTTTCTCCTAAATTGTTAGAATAGTAGAAAATCGGGCGTTCCATGGTAGGCCACTGACTCCAGGTAGAGGAGTAAGGGTGTGTGGCTTCCAATTTGCTGTGGTAGCTAAACATAGTTTCCTGATTCTTTAGCATTCTTTCCAACAGTCCCGGTCTGTAAGAATCCACGAAAGGAATATAGGACAGCAGGTAAATGGTAAAGGGAATAGCCACAAAGAAAATCATACAGAAGAGAATGGTTTTCTTTGTATTCTCCGGGAAGCTGTTGATAATACGTTTGTGAGAAATACCATTGGTGTTGCCCTTCGGAGTAGCTTTGGCATAAAGGTATTCCCGATAACGCATGAACAGCTGGGTAAAGAAGATAATCGCCAGTCCGGCTCCGGCATAAGCTCCGGTCCATTTGCTGGCAATGCCGAAACCAAAGGCAATACCGCAGGCCCCTAAGGGGATCCAGGTCTTCTTTAACGCTGTATCATAAAAGCTAAGGTTAATATAACGTTCCATGAAGTAATACATCACGATGATGAAGAAGGTGACGAATACATCGATGGTGGTCAGTCGGGTCTGGGCAAAGTGCATAAAGTCAAAGGCAAACAGGAAACAGATAAAAGCACCTAAACCACGATTACGAGTGATATTTCGACCCAGTAAGTATAAAAACGGTAGCATCAGCACGCCGAACAAGGCTCCGGCGAAACGGAAGCCGAAAGGAGTGGTGCCCAGAATGGTAGCTGCCCAGGACATCAAAACCTTACCAAAAGGTGGATGGGTATTTTCATAGGTAGGCAATCCATGCATAAATTCATAAGCGGTTCGGGTGTAATATATTTCGTCGAAATAGCATCCGCTCAGATGATTGATTTCCTCCGGGAAGGTGTCGGTTTCATCATAAAGAGACAGATAATAGTCTGCATTCTGTACGGGAAGGATATTGCCTGCTTCATCCTGGATTACGATTTCACCAATGACCGCATCCTCGGTTTTGTTGGTAATACGGATATGCGTAGCATCATAGGGAAGGTCCAAATAGCCCCAGCTGAATACACTTTTCATAGTAAAGTCCTGAATATAAATCCAGGGAGCATCCTCGGAAACCTTGGTCTCCAATGTAAAGGTAATATCCTGTTCGTTCAGTAAGTACCAGTTAAGACGGGAAATGGCTTCCCCATTTGCACCGGAAATATCCAGATAAGTGTTGTTAGGAACGGAAAGCTCTGTTTTGGGAGCTGTGGTATTTCCCAACTGATAAAAAGCAAAGCAGGCATAGAACAGAGTAATCCCCAGCATGGCAATCCAATCTGTCTTTTTAAAAGGCAGAGCTTCACGGGAAGCCACCGGTTTCTTAGGGCTGCAAAGCTTCTGCAATAATGTAGAACCGGAGATATCCAAGCTGACTTTTTCGGAAACGGTCTTGGAAACTGCCATGATCTTTCCTTTTAAATCACGGCACAGTGTAGCATAGAAATAAACACTGCCGGCTACCATCAGAAGGGAAATGGTCAGGATAGAGGCTGCCTTGGCATTATAATTGTATGGGTCGTAATGGTACAATACATGCCATACATTAAAAAAGTGGCTGGCAGACAGGGCAATATAACAGTAAAGATAGCTCTTTTTTCTGCTCATTACATAGGTCATCAACAATAACAGCATGCCCGGGAACAAGTAACGCTCGTGCATACGAACTGAAAACAGGAACATGGTAATAATCAGGAAGGCACCTGTTACATAATAGCGTTCTGCACTTTTCATCTTGCGAAGGAACACAAAGACGGAAAGCAAAGTCAGTAAAACAATCACTACAGTTCCCAGATCTTTGTAGGTAAAGAATAGGAAGGTCTTATCCTGTGAAGACCAGTTTAATCCCAGCAAAGCCCAGAAATTATAAGCATTTACGGAGATGTAGGGATAAGAACCAAGCGTACTGGAATACTGGTTCAATACCTTTTCCAGACCGAAGGGAACACAAAGCAAAATCATCACTGCGATAGCACCAAGTCCGCTAAACAGGTTGATAAAGAATTTTTTCCATTGAAAATCCTTTGCAAAAACATGCTCATAAATACCATAGAGTATCAAAGGGGTAAATACCAGTATCTGGGGCTTCATCAGAAGACCCAGTGCAAAAACACAATAAGCAGGAATGGTTTTTCCTTCGGTCAGGAACATACACATAAGCAATACGAATAAAGTAAGTACTGCATCTACCTGTCCCCAAATGGAGGAATTGATAAAGATGGCAGGATTCAATAAATAAACTGCGGAAAGAATTAATGCTGCTCCTTGGGAAAAGTATTTCTTCGCAATATGGTACAGAAGGGCACCTGCCGCAATGTCACAGACGATGGCCGGAAGCTTCAGTAAAAGTAGACTGGAACCGGTGAGATATCCCATGTTACACTTGGACATAATAGCTCCTAATAAATACAAAACATACATATAACCGGGCGGATAATCCGAAAAGCTGTCAGGAGAATAGAAATTGGCAAATCCCTCCGAATAGATGCGGGAAGCCCAGCCGGCAAAGCAGGCGGTATCCGTCAGAAAACCTTCATAAAAATAGGCAAACAGACAGCGAAGCAAAAAGGCTCCCAAAAGCAAGCTATATAAATACCAATTGGGTTGTGATTTTGTTTTCATAAATTCCTCCATAAAACATAATAGATACATTATAACAGAGAATTGAAAAGATACAAAGAAAAATCTAAAGTTTCAATGAATTTCAATGAATTCTTTCTAAAGTGCATTGCATCTGTTTCGAAAGGGAAATATAATGAGGAAAAAGGCATATATACTATATATATTAAAGGAGAGCAATGGATAAAGAGGTGTTCGTATGGTAGGAACAATACTGGAATATTTGAATGACCATGGACCGGTCAGCTTTTTTGAGGAACCAGTAAATGAGGTGGATAGTCTGATTTTGTGTCAGTTTGCCTATTTGAAATTTGACGGCATGGTGCCGGACGTAAAGGAAAATAAAGCCTCCGTAACCCTGCAGGATTTGCAGAAGCATGCAGATTATGAGAAGCTTTTTAAAAATACCTGGTTTGAAAAACATAATAAACGCTTGTTTGAGGGCATGCTTGCCAGCAGGCGTTTTCGCCATCTGAAAATGAACTGTTATACAAACATCATAGAAACCGGTTGGGAAACACAGTTTTCAGCCATCACCTTTTTGCTGGAGGATGGCACTATTTATATTGTATACAGAGGAACCGATGAAAATATCGTAGGCTGGAAAGAAGATTTGAATATGGCCTTTTTGGACCCGATCCCAGGACAGGCGTACAGTGTGAAATATTTGAACATGGTAGTAGGAAAATTACATCAGCCGTTCTACATCGGCGGACATTCCAAGGGTGGTAATCTGGCGGTGTATGCAGCTATGAATTGTCCAAAGGAAGTACAGGAGCGAATTATCAAGGTTTATAATATGGATGGTCCCGGCTTTCGACCGGAAGTATTGGAAAAATATGATTATGCTGCCATTCAGGAAAAGACTGTGAAAATATTGCCCCATTCCTCTCTGGTAGGAATGATTTTTGAACAGGGCATGGACTATCGTGTGGTGAAGAGCAAGGCCTTAGGACTTTTACAGCATGACCCCTTCAGTTGGCAGGTAAAGTATGGACGCTTTGTAGATACGGGACAGGTGTTTGAAGGACAGAAATTTGTGAATGATACCTTAAATGAGTGGATTTTGTCCTTGAATCAGGAACAACTGCAGACCTTTGTGGAAACTCTGTTTCAAATCATCAGTGCAGCAGAGAAGGATAATCTGATTGATTTTTCCAAAGACTGGCAGAATAGTATCAACAGTACCATAACAGCCATAAAGGAAGTGGATGAGGAAACAAAGAAAATGATTTGGGAAACCGTCAAAGCATTATTTCAGTTGACCCAGCTACGGGTAAAGAATGAGATTACCCGTAGACCCAAGGAACTGTTAGAAAACATTACACAAAGGATAGAAAGTATTGAAACAGGGGAGAAGCCGTGACAGAGGTTTGAACAGGGTCAAGACGCTCAGGATGCCACTGAACTCCCAGAATAGGAAGCTTTGTGTGAAAGAGCGCTTCCACACATTGATCCATAGGACACCACTGGATGGGGAGCAGCTGATATCCCAGCTGCTCTACCGACTGGTGGTGTCTGCTGTTTACATAGGCACTTTCTCCATAAAGGGAATGGAGAAAGGAGCTGGGGGCGATGACGGTTTCGTGATAGAGATCCCTGTCTGGGGAGGTATGGAGGTCAGCGGTAGGAAGGTGTTGTCGGAGCGTGCCCCCAAGACCTACATTAATAAGCTGCATTCCCTTGCAGATACCCAGCATGGGGATCCCATTTCGGAGGGCTGCCTGAAAGGCACGAAGCTGTAAAAGGTCCAGTTCCGTATCCATGTGGAGGGAGCCTTGGTTGATTTGTCCGAAAAGGTCCGGTGTGATATCTCCACCACCGGGAAAAAGCAGCCCCTGACAGGAAGCCAGTTCTCCTATGGTCAGAGAGGTGACATAGTCTACCTTTAAGGTGTGAAGAATATATTCATAGTGATAAGTATCTTTTTTTCTTCCTACGATACCAATTTTCATACCGGATGACCTTTCAATTACAGAATTCTGTAGAGGGAAGAGCTTTGGAAAAGGGGGATTCCGTGCAGAATTTCGTAGAGTTTTCAACGATTAGAACAGTATATGTGAAGAGCAGTGGAAAAAGACTTAAAAATAAAAAATATTTCGTGGCAGATACATTGTTTGAAGCGGAAAAATATGGTATGGTATAAAGGATTATGAGGAAGTTTTTGACAAGTGTATCAGAATAAATTTCGGAGGTTATTTATGAGTAAATTGTGGTATAGAAGGCCGGCAATAGAATGGGAGGAAGCACTTCCTCTGGGAAATGGTCGTTTGGGAGCCATGGTATATGGTATTCCTGACAAGGAGCATATTCAGGTCAATGAGGAAAGTATTTGGTATGGTGGTCCGGTGAATCGTAACAATCCGGACTTAAAAAAATATTTGCCTGAAATCAGAGAATTGATTTTCAAGGGAGAAATCAGCAAGGCAGAGAGGCTGATGTTTCTGGCTATGTCCGGTTGCCCCAACAGTGCTCATCCGTCCCAGACCTTGGGAGATATTGTTTTAGAATTTGAAGGACTGGGAGAGGTATCTGATTATCGAAGAGAACTGGATTTGGAAAAGGCTCTCTGCAGAGTATCCTTTGTTTCCAATGGTGTCTCTTATCAAAGAGAAATCTTTGTTTCTAAGCCGGCAGACTGTATGATGATACGTGTTCGTGCAGATAAGGAGGGCAGTATCAATCTTTGGGCCGGTATGGATCGTTGGAAGTTTTATGATGGAATTTGTGCAGATGGAGACAATGGTTTGTATCTGTATGGAAATCTGGGCAGAGGTGCCAGTGAATTTGCCATGAAGATCCAGGCGAAGGCAATAGGGGGAAAAGTATATACCATTGGCGAGCGTCTTATGATAGAGGAAGCAGATGAGGTGATTTTGACCTTTACCGCAGATACTACTTATCAGTATAGCAAGGAAGAAAAGGAAGCTGCCGTAGCCGGATATCTGGAAAAGAATATAGAGTTACCTTATATGGTAGGCCTGGAGGGGAAATCCGTTTATGAGATGGAGGAGCTGCGACTGCAACAGGCTTTGCAGGCAATGCTGCTGCAGAAAATGCATGAGCGTATTGTGCGTGTCGGACAGAAGGATTTTGATAAGCTTTTGGAGGAACACATAGCAGATTACCATTCTCTTTTTGGCAGAATGGAGTTTACTCTGGAGGGAAGTATGGAATATGACCGTATTCCCACGGATGAACGTTTGGAAGCGGCAAAGGAGGGTAAGGCAGATATCGGTCTGTCTCAGCTGTATTTTGACTTCGGTCGTTATTTGTTGATTGCTTGTAGCAGAGAAGGAGGATTGCCGGCTACCTTGCAGGGAATTTGGAATAAGGATATCCTTCCGCCTTGGGATTGCAAATATACCATTAATATCAATACTCAGATGAATTATTGGTTGGCAGAGAATTGTAACCTGTCGGAATGTCACATGCCGTTATTTGACTTAATCGAAAAGATGGTAAAGAGCGGACGCAGAACTGCCAGGGATATGTACGGCTGTCGTGGTTTTATGTGTCATCACAATACGGATATTAACGGAGATACTGCTACACAGGATTTGTGGATACCGGGCTCTTACTGGGTTATGGGAGCAGCATGGCTTTGTACCCATCAATGGACACATTTTGAGTATACACAGGATGTGGAATTCCTGAAGAAACAATTTCCGATTATGTGTGAGGCAGCATTGTTCTTCCTGGACTTCTTGGTAGAGAAAGATGGTTATCTGGTAACCTGTCCTTCTGTATCACCGGAAAATACTTACATTCTGCCTTCCGGGGAAAAGGGAGCTAACGGTTATGGTGTGACCATGGATAATCAGATACTGAGGGATTTGTTCGGACAGTGTATGAAAGGTTTTGTAGTATTACAGAAGGAAGATGCTTTGAGTGAAGAAGTACTGAAAAAGCTTTCTGAGGCAGAAATTACAGATGTAGCTGATTTTATAAAGCAGGTGGAGAAGGCTTGCGGCGAATTAAAGCCTACTCAAATCGGTTCCGATGGTCGTATTCTGGAGTGGCAGGAAGAATATGAGGAGTGGGAGCCAGGACATCGCCATATTTCCCACTTGTATGGTATGCATCCTTCTGAGCAGATTACCATGGATGATACCCCTGAGCTGGCAACAGCTGCCAGAAAGACACTGGAGTATCGTTTGTCCCACGGAGGCGGTCATACCGGTTGGAGTCGTGCGTGGATTATTAATCATTATGCGAAGCTGTGGGATGGAGAAACGGCTTATGAAAATATAGAGCAGTTATTCGGACATTCTACCTATCCTAATCTGTTTGATAAGCATCCGCCATTCCAGATTGATGGTAATTTCGGTGCTACTGCAGCTATGGCAGAGATGCTGTTACAGAGTACCATGCAGCGTGTGGTATTGTTACCGGCTTTGCCGAAGGCTTGGGAGAGCGGTTCTATGAAGGGTATCCGTATGAAAGGAAATGCAGAGGCGGATATTGATTGGGAACAGGGACAATTGAAACAATGTGTTATTCGGGCAGAGGCAGCATGGAATAGCAAAGTGCGTTATCAGGATAAGGTGATTGCTTTGCAGCTGGCGGCAGGAGAAGAAAAGGTGCTGACCGTAGCAGATTTTGTGAAATAGAGGATATGGGCTGTGTCAGGAAAAGATGACACAGTCCAATATGTTTGTAACAGGAAAATTGCGAGGAAGAAGTGGCATGGACAGGGAAGCTTTGAAGAAGGAAAGGATGAGAAAAAGAAGCATGAGCGGTGAAGCCGGGATGGGCATGGAATGGAAGAAAAGAAAAATCGAATATACGCTCTTGGCAGCATGGGCAATTCCCAGCGGAATTATGCTACTGTTATTTCTCATAAACAGTATCTTCCCTTTTGGAGACAGAAGCTTTTTGTACATGGATATGTATCACCAGTATATGCCTTTCTTTAGTGAGTTTATGGAGAAGGTCAGTGCCGGAGAAAATTTGTTTTATTCCTGGAATGTAGGCGTAGGCTCTAATTTTCTGGCATTGTATGTGTATTATCTGGCAAGTCCGTTTCACTGGCTGGCCTTTCTGTTTTCCAAGGAATACCTGATGGAATTCATGAGTTATCTGGTGATTGTGAAAATCGGTCTGTGTGGGCTGACTTTTTGCTATTATTTGCAGAAGCATTTCCGGACGAAATCCGTTCTGACTGTGTTGTTCTCCATGTTTTATGCTTTGTCAGGGTACATGGCAGCCTATAACTGGAATATTATGTGGCTGGATTGTGTGGTATTGCTTCCCCTGATACTCTGGGGGCTGGAACTTTTGGTAAAGGAAGGTCGCCCCTTTCTGTATTGTGTGACCTTGGCTCTATCCATACTGACTAATTTTTACATTTCCATTATGATATGTATTTTCCTGGTACTGTACTTTGCAGTATTGCTTTTTCAGAATGAAAGGTTTGTGAAACCTATCATACTATTTGGCGTATTTTCCCTATTGGCGGGAGGACTGGCAGCAGTGCTGTTGGTGCCGGAGGTGTGTGCCATTATTGTAACGGATTTCGGTGCTATGGAGTTTCCAAAGAAGGTAGAGTCTTATTTTTCTATTTTGGATGAATTGGCGAGACATCAGCTTAGTGTGACCGCGGAGAGAGGACTGGAGCACTGGCCCAATATTTATTGCGGAGTGGCTGTGTTTTTGTTATTGCCTATGTATGTGTTGGATGAGAAGATCCCTATCAAAAGAAGATTCATGATGTTGGGATTGATTGGCTTTTTGCTGATTAGTTTTTCTACTAATGTTTTAGATTTTATCTGGCATGGTTTGAATTATCCGGATTCCTTACCTGCCAGACAGTCCTTTATCTATATTTTTCTGATACTGGTTATGTGTTTTGAAACCTTCGGACATATTCGGGAGATGGAGAAGAAACGGTTGTTTCATATTTTTCTGGGAGCAGTGCTCTTTTTATTATTCTGTGAGAAATTCATGGATTACGAGGAGTTTGTGGTAGGTGTAGAGGTACTGTCATTGATTTTTGTGGCAATCTATGCAGTGCTTTTATACTACTACAGGCATCATACGGAAAAAGAATGGCAGACGGTATTGTGCGTGATTGCCTTTGTGGTGGCAGGTGTGGAAGTGGGACTGAACACCTACAATACCAGTATCGGTACCGTAAGCAGAGATGCTTATCTGGAACAAATTGAGGATTATCAGACCTTGCATCAGTTGGCAGAGAAGCGTACAGAAGGTTTTTGGCGTATGGAGAAGTTTGAGCGAACTACCAAAAACGATGGTACTTTGGCGAGCTATCCTACAGCTTCCGTGTTTTCTTCTACTTTAAATTCTAATGTGGCGAATTTCTATGAAAAGCTGGGGATGCGGCATAGCAAGGTGTATTATGGCTTTGACGGAGCGACACCATTGACATCTGCTATGTTGAACGTAACATATATGTATGGGAATACGGAGGATGCTTTGCGAAATGAAGCCTGCCTGACAGAAGAGAAGTTGTATACGTCGATTTCGAAAAGTGGCGATATTACCTTATATGAGTGTAATTATACTTTGCCCTTTGGCTATGTTATTCCAAAGGATTATATCTGGCCAGAGTTGAAAACCACAGACCCCTTGAAGTTACAAAATGAACTGGTGAAAGCTTTGGGCGTAGAGAAGGAGCTTTTCACAAAGGCAGATGTAAAGAAGAAGGGAGATAATATACTGTTAGAGGTAGAAGAGGATGCTTACTATTATATGGTAGTCAGTGCCTCCGGAACTTCTAAGGTAAATGCAGATGGGGATTTCGGTACCAAAAAGTATAAGGATTTGAAAAAGAATGGTGTTCTGTATGTAGGTTATCTTACAAAAGGACAGACCATAGAGTTTGAAAACGGGGATGGTGCAGATGCCACTCCTGCTATCAGTCTGGCAGCATATTACATGGATACGCAAGCACTGACAGAAGCATTGGAGGTACTTTCCCGACAGCATATGGAGCAGGTGACTTATGACAGTACGCATGTGGAAGGAAGGATTTCCATGACAGCGCCCGGACAGGTGGTGCTTTCCGTGCCTTATGAAGCAGGTTGGCAGGTATGCGTGAATGGAGAGGTGGTGGAAACGGAGTTATTTGGTGATTGTTTCATGACCATACCATTGGAGGCAGGAGAATATGAGATTACCATGGATTATGACCCCAAGGGTCGTAAGGAAGGTATTTGTCTGAGTTTGGTGAGTTTGGTGCTGTTCGTAGGACTGGTGATGCTGAATAGGAAGAAACCTAGGAAGACTGTGGCAGATACGGAGCCGGTTGCGGAGGAAGAAGCACCGGAAGAGGTAGTAACGGACGAGATAGCGGAAGAGGCGGCACGAAAGACGGCAGATACCGGGGAAGAACAACAGGAGAAAGGGATGGTGTGACGAATATGAGTATTTGGCTTGATGAGTTGTTAAAGAAGTGGGAAAAAGGTGGTAAGGATAGTCAAGGACAGCAATATCGTGCTGTGGAATTGGAAACTGCTTCGGGTCAGAATCCCGGAAGTGTACTTTACAATGAGATTGGTTTCTATATCGATTTGGTGGCAGATGGTGATGAGGATTTTGTGATATTGAAGTCTTCTGACGGTTTTCTACAGTTTTATGGAGTAGAGGACAGTTTCATAGCAGAAATGCGTATAAACTATGGGAATAAGGATTTTCGAACCTTTTCTTTTATCAATAGGGAAAAGAAAAACGCTCTGGAAAGAATTACACTGGAAACGCCATACGGAAGCTATACCCCCATGGAAAGAGATGTGCTTACTTACGAGCAGCTGAAGAATATCGTAAGAAATTACTATATGTGTCTGAATGCGGAGGAATTTTTGGAAAAGACAGATTGGGTAGAGACTACGGAAGAAACGAAGAGGTATATGCGGGGGTAGGGAAGGTTTGATATGATTTTTCAGAAGAATCATATTAGATTGACAAGAATAAGATAGGGCGAAAAGAGGTTACTGATAGACACAGTAACCTCTTATAATTTGGGGAACGAAGCCGGAAGAGCATATTATGGTATAGCACTTTGGAGGAATTCGTTAATCAATAGTTGACAAAAGTTTAATTTTAGGATATTTTAAATACAGAATCATATTTTTACCAAAGAGAATTCTTTTTATCAGGGCGTATCGCCCGTGAATTCACAAAACAAGTAACTAAACAAAATGCGGGCGTAGCGAGGGGAAGGACGCTGCTTATTTGCCTGCGAAGAAAGAGAGGTATTTTATGCAGAAAACGTCGGGTAATATTTTATTGAATTCCCAGATTAAGGACAGTGGAGGCAAGCTGATTTTTGACGACAATGCTTTGTGTGCATAGTTTTTGCGAAACTATGTGGATATCCCCTGTCTGGCGGGAGTGGAGCCGGAGGATATCGAGGATGTGTCGGAGCAGTTCGTACCGCTGTTTGCAGAGGAACGAAACGCAGACCGGGTCAAACGTATCCGCCTGAAGGGGGAAGAGCCATTTTTCTTGGTCTCCCTTATTGAACATAAGACGAAAATTGAGTATGATGTATGTATGCAGCTGTTTCGTTATATGATATACATATGGGAGGCTTATGCCAAGGAAGCGGAAGCGAAGCAGCGTGGGATTACCAAACAGAAGGAGTTTCGATATCCGCCTATATTGCCGATCATATATTATGAAGGAAAGCAAAAGTGGACGGTGCCGCCGGATTTCAAGAGCCGTATTCATCACGGAGAGGCTTTCGGGGAGTATGTACCGGATTTTCGGTATTATCTGGTGCCAATCTGTGATTATAGTAACGAAGAGCTTTTGGGGAAGGCAGATGAGATGTCCCTGATTATGCTGATAAATAAAATCCAGACAGCGGAGGATGTAACGGCATTTCGAAGCATTGCACCGGAGGCTTTGGGAAAAATACTGAAGGAGACACCGAAGCATCTGTTGGAAAAGATAGCGAATATCATGCTGGCATTTTTATTAAAGGCGAATGTACCGGTACCGGAGGCAGAAGAGCTGGTAGAGAGGGTGAGGGAGAAAAAGATGGCAGAATTGTTTGAGTGTATGGAGAAGATGGATATACAGGAAGAACGCAGGAGAACGGCAGAGCAGAAGAAGCGAGCTGAGGAGGCAGAGGAGAGAACAGCAGAGCAGAAGAAGCGGGCTGAGGAGGCAGAGGAGAAAACGGCAGCGCAGAAGAAGCGGGCTGAGGAAGCAGAAAAGAAAGTCGAGCAAGGCATAGTTGTATTTATAGAAAACTGTCAGGAATTTGCTTTGCCTAAGGAAGAGATACTGCATAGATTAATCACTAAATTTGAATTGACGAGGGAACAGGCAAATAGTAAACTGGAGAAGTATTGGAAATCAAGTGATACAGGCATTTCGATTAACTCACACTCAAATTTGCATATTTCTTCGGAGACACCCCAACAGCCTTGGTAAAAGCCTTGAAAAAGTTGCTATAATCCGTAAAACCACTCTTTTCATAAGCATCCATAACAGAGATACCATCATTTAACAGTGACTTGGCAATACTAATTCTGCGAGCGGTGATGTACTTGTTGATGGTGGTGCCGGTGGCACTTTTAAAAATTCTGCAAATATAGGATTCGCTTAGGTAAAAATGCTCTGCCAGTTGTGCAACAGAGATGTCTTGGGTGATATTCTGGTTAATATAGTTCAGGATATCATCCACCTGATGGTTGTATTTGAACTCGGGGACAGTTGCTTCCTCCGTATTATCAGAGGAGAGCATATTCAACATCACCATCAGCTCCATAAAGGCTGCTCGCTCCGTAATATCATGAGCATAACCTTCTGCAGAGGTGATTTTGTTGATAAAGTATAAGAAACGTTTCTGCTGCTCCTTGCTTAAAGAGATTTTATGTGAAAAGTGTATAGTACGCTGCGAAAAGCAGTAATCTAAATTGGTGGATTGGGTAGAAAGCTCTTTCAAAAAGTCCGGATGAATGGACAAAACAATACGTTCATGTACCATGCTGTCAATTTGGGTCAGCTTGTGGCTTTCGTATTGATTGATTAAGAATACGTCACCGGGAGCGATGCTGTAAAATTTATTATCTATCAGAAACTGCTTACCGCCGGAAATAGAATAATACAGCTCATAACAGTCATGGATGTGCATATCCATGGCTTTTTCTTCTTTATATAGATGTGCAATGGCAAAAGTTTTGGTTTCTAAACAGTTTTCAATTGCAATTTTACAAGAGGCAAGTTCCTGCATAAATAATCCTCACAATTCATAAGTTGTCCGTAATTATGTTCACGTTTTGACGCCTATAATGAAAAGGCTAATGAAAGTTTCTTTCAATATTTTCCTCAGTATATCCAAGAAGTTCAAAATTTGCAATATTTTATTTGAAATTTGAATGGAATTAGTGAATTTTTTCTGATATGCTTTTATTGTGATAAAATAATTGAATAAAAAAAGAGGGCAAATATACAAAAACATGTTGGAATTTTACAAATGATGTGTTATAATGTAAGTGCTTTCATAAAATGATACAAATTCTACCGGATACATAGTGCAAAATGACTGAAAGTAGCCGGCAGAGGAAAGAGAGGCGTAAGGTGGAACTTAGAACAGCAGTATCTCCAAGAGATGTGAAAACGTATACTACAGAACGTTTGAGAGAAGAATTTTTAATTCAGAATCTTTTTGTACCCGGTGAAATCAAACTGGTATACAGTCACATCGATAGAATTATTACAGGTGCAGCAGTACCGGTAGAACCTATTACTTTGACAGCAGGGGATGAACTTCGTGCAGAGTATTTCTGCCAGAGAAGAGAATTGGGTGTAATTAATATCGGTGGTGCAGGTACCATTTCCGTAAACGGAAAAGAGTACAAGGTAGGCTACAAGGAAGCAATGTACATTGGTATGGGTTCCAGAGATATTGTGTTTGCAAGTGATGATGCTAGCAATCCTGCTAAGTTCTATTTGAACTCTGCTCCCGCCCACAAGTCTTATCCTACTGTAGTAATTAAGCCTGAAGGAACTCCTGAAGAGGGTGTAGTTATCGTGAAGGATGAAAATAAGGTAGAGCTTGGTTGTTTAGAGGATGCAAACCACAGAGTAATTTGTAAGTATATTTTACCCGGACAGGTTGAGAGCTGTCAGTTGGTTATGGGTATGACCAAGTTAGAGCCGGGCAGTGTATGGAACACTATGCCTTGTCATACACATGACAGACGTATGGAGGTTTATCTGTATTTTGAAATGAAAGAGGATGCTTTCGTAATGCATTACATGGGCGAACCTCAGGAAACCCGTCACATCGTTATGAGAAATGAAGAGGCTGTGATTTCACCCAGCTGGTCTATCCACTCAGGCTGTGGTTCCAGAGCATATACCTTTATCTGGGGTATGGTTGGTGAGAATCAGGACTTCGATGATATGGATCCTGTGAGAAATCAGGAGCTGCTTTAATACAATTACGGAAATATTTAGAAATAACTAACATAAAAAATATCAAAAAGGAGAGAATTATCATGGGAAATTTTATTCAGGGATTTTCATTGGAAGGTAAGATTGCATTGGTAACAGGTGCTTCTTACGGTATCGGTTTTGCAATTGCTTCTGCATATGCTGAGGCAGGTGCAACTATCTGTTTCAACGACATCAATCAGGAATTAGTGGACAAGGGAATTGCAGCTTACGCAGAAAAAGGCATCAAGGCTCATGGTTATGTGTGTGACGTAACTAACGAAGATGCTGTAAATGCTATGGTAGCTCAGATTGAGAAGGAAGTTGGCGTAATCGACATCCTTGTAAACAATGCAGGTATCATCAAGCGTATTCCTATGCATGAGATGACCGCAGCTCAGTTCAGACAGGTTATTGACATTGACTTAAATGGTCCTTTCATCGTATCTAAGGCAGTTATTCCTTCTATGATTCAGAAGGGTCATGGTAAGATCATCAACATCTGTTCTATGATGTCTGAGCTTGGACGTGAAACAGTATCTGCTTACGCAGCTGCAAAGGGTGGCTTAAAGATGCTCACTAAGAATATTTGTTCCGAATATGGTCAGTACAACATTCAGTGTAACGGCCTTGGACCCGGCTATATTGAAACACCTCAGACCGCTCCTCTTCGTGAGGTTCAGCCTGATGGAAGCAAGCATCCTTTCGATCAGTTCATCTGTGCTAAGACCCCTGCTAACAGATGGTTAAAGCCTGAAGAATTGGCTGGTCCTGCAGTATTCCTTGCTTCTGAAGCATCTAACGCTGTAAATGGTCACATTCTTTATGTAGATGGCGGTATCTTGGCTTACATCGGAAAGCAGCCCGGCTAAAGACGAAAAGAACTTCTAAGGTAGCAAAGGACGCTGCCAAGAAGTACTATGTTTCGTCCAAGGAGTTTGCCGGAGGCAAACTCCACAGCATAACAGAATGGAGTAAAATTAGATGAAAATCGCTTTAATTAATGAAAACAGTCAGGCAGCAAAGAATGAATTGATTTGCACTACATTGAAGTGTGTAGTAGAGCCTATGGGTCATGAAGTATTTAACTATGGTATGTATGGTGCAGAAGACCCGAATTCTTTAACTTATGTACAGTGCGGTATTTTGGCAGCTGTACTCATTAACTCAGGAGCAGCTGATTTTGTTATTACCGGTTGTGGTACCGGTGAAGGGGCAATGTTGGCAGCAAATTCCTTCCCTAAGGTATTGTGTGGACATGTAACTTCTCCACTGGATGCATATTTATTCTCGCAGGTAAATGATGGTAACTGTATCGCGTTCCCTTTTGCTGAAAATTATGGCTGGGGTGGCGAGCTGAACCTTCAGT
Organism: Acetatifactor sp.; assembly: GCA_045615205.1. GTDB lineage: Bacteria > Bacillota > Clostridia > Lachnospirales > Lachnospiraceae > Acetatifactor. The sequence goes on along the minus strand of JAZLEI010000063.1, from coordinate 29,286 downwards.
ATACCTTTGAAAAATTATTCTGTGCTCCCGGAGGCGGTGGCTATCCCAAGGAGAGAGTAGTACCTGAGCAGAGAAATAAGAAGATTTTGGATGCTGTTAAGGAAGTTACCCATGTAGATATGGTGACTATCTTAAAGAACCTTGACAGAGAGTTGGTAAAGGGTGCTTTGTCTGGTGAGAAGTTCCAGGAATACTTCTTCGCAAACTGCAAGTGCGACAAGATGGCAGAAGCGGTAAAAGAAGTTTTAGCTTAGTGAATGGAGGAAAATAAAATGAACGCAATCTTAGAACAGATTCAGAAAATCGGTATTGTACCGGTTGTTGTAATCAATGATGAAAAGGATGCTGTGCCTTTGGCAAAAGCTCTTTGTGCAGGCGGACTTCCTTGTGCTGAGGTTACTTTCCGTACTGCTGCAGCAGCAGGTGCAATTAAGGCTATGACCGAAGCTTTCCCTAACATGTGTGTAGGTGCAGGTACTGTATTAAATGCTGAACAGGTAGATGCAGCAGTGGCAGCAGGCGCTAAGTTTATCGTTAGCCCCGGTTTAAATCCTAACACCGTGAAGTATTGTATCGAAAAGGGTGTGCCGATTACTCCCGGTACCTCCAGTCCTTCCGATATCGAAGCAGCTATCGAGCTTGGTTTGGATGTAGTGAAGTTCTTCCCGGCAGAACAGTCCGGCGGTCTTGCAAAGATTAAGGCTATGGCAGCACCTTATGTAAATATGAAGTTTATGCCTACCGGTGGTATCAATGCAAAGAACATTACTTCTTACTTAGACTTCCCGAAGATTATCGCATGCGGCGGTTCTTGGATGGTTCCCGGCGACCTTATCAGTGCCGGCGAGTGGGACAAGATTGAGCAGTTAACCAGAGAAGCAGTTCAGACCATGCTTGGTTTTGAATTGGCTCATGTTGGTGTGAATGCCGAGAACGAAGAAGAAGCAATGAAGGCAGCGAACAGATTTGCATTCTTGTTCGGTATGCCTGCAAAGGTTGGCAACAGCTCTATCTTCGCAGGTAGTGCATTAGAAGTAATGAAGAGCCCTTACCTTGGTAAGAACGGTCATATCGCAATCAGAACCAACTATATCGACAGAGCAGTAAACTATATGGAATCTGTTCTTGGCGTGAAGTTCAATGAAGAGTCTGCTAAGAGAGATGCGAAGGGCGCTCTAAAGGCAATCTACTTAGACGAGGAAATCGGCGGATTCGCAGTACATTTGGTTCAGAAATGATTATAAATTATATAACGAAAGGAAAATAAAACAATGGCAAAAGTAATTACAATGGGCGAAATCATGCTCAGATTATCTACCCCTAACAATGAAAAGTTCATTCAGGCAGACGAATTCGATGTTTGCTACGGTGGTGGTGAAGCAAACGTAGCGGTTTCTTTGGCTAACTATGGTCATGATGCAGAATTCGTTACTGCAGTTCCTAACAACGAAATCGGTGAGTGTGCAGTGGCAGCTCTCAGAAAGTATGGTGTTTGCACAAAGCACATCGCTAAGTGTGGCGAGAGACTTGGTATCTACTTCTTAGAGACCGGTTCTTCCATGAGACCTTCTAAGGTTGTTTATGATAGAGCACATTCTTCTATCTCTACTGCAACCGAAGCGGACTTCGATTTCGATGCTATTTTCGAAGGCGCTGACTGGTTCCACTTTACCGGTATTACTCCTGCAGTATCTGACAGTGCAGCTGAGTTAACCGAGAAGGCATTAATCGCAGCAAAGAAGCATGGCGTTAAGGTTTCTGTAGACTTGAACTTCCGTAAGAAATTATGGTCTTCAGAGAAAGCTCAGAAGGTTATGACCAACTTAATGCAGTATGTTGATGTATGTATCGGAAACGAAGAAGATGCGGAATTAGTACTTGGCTTCAAGCCCGGTGAGACTGACGTTACCAGTGGTGAGTTAGAGCTTGCCGGTTACAAGTCCATCTTCGAGCAGATGGTAGAGAAGTTCAACTTCGAGTACTGTGTATCTTCTTTAAGAGTAAGCCGTTCTGCTTCCGATAATGGTTGGTCTGCATGTATTTACTCCAGAGATACCAAAGAATTCTATCACTCCAAAGAGTACTCTATCCATCCTATCGTTGACCGTGTAGGTGGTGGTGACTCCTTCGCAGGCGGTGTTATCTGTGGTATGTTGGATGGTAAGGATTTCAGAGCAGCTCTTGAGTATGGTGTAGCAGCTTCTGCATTGAAGCACACCATCCCTGGCGACTTCAACTTGGTATCCAGAAAAGAAGTGGAAACACTTGCCGGTGGCGACGCTTCAGGACGTGTTCAGAGATAAAGTTTCAGAAAATAAAAAACGGGCAGCTCCCGATTATTCAGGGAGCTGTCCGTTTACATATTTCTTAATAGCTTCAAAGCTTTCCTTGCTCAATACATGTTCAATCTTACAGGCATCTTCCGAAGCAATCGTTTCATCCACACCCAAACGAACCAGCCAGTTGGTTAATAGTTCATGACGTTCGTAAATCATTTCAGCAATTTCCTGACCGCTTTCCGTCAGATAGATAAAGCCTTCCTTGGTAACCGTAATATGTTCTTTTTCACGCAGATTCTTCATTGCTACGCTGATGCTGGATTTTTTATAACCTAACTCTTCGGCAATATCGACAGAGCGGACAACAGGTCGCACCTTACTCAGCATTAATATAGTTTCCAAATAGTTTTCAGCGGATTCGTTTGTATGCATAATACCCCTCGCAGCCTTTCAATATTGTTTATAGTATAGCACACTCAAAATTTTAGAGCAATGCTGATTCTTGATAAATTTAATCGTTTATTCTAAAAAACACAGAAATTTCACATAGAAAACAAAATTTGTAAACAAAGATTTTGTAAGCTGTTGAAGAACGATAGGAAAATACAAGGTGGAGGAAATACATGAAACAGAAAAAAGTAAAATCAGGTAAGCGAAAAAGGATAGTCCTTTTTATTTTTGTATTCATATTGGTAGTTGGTATTGTAGGTGTGTATCTCATAAGAAACAAGGGACAAAAGGAAGCAACCCAAAGTGATGAGAAAGGATTTGTTCAGAGAGAGGTGGCTCAGGAAAGCGGACAAAGCAATATGGTCTCGGCTTATGGAATTGTCAGCATTGGTGTAACAGAGGAAATATTACCCATAACAAACTTAGAGAATGAATTGGTGATTGAGGAAGTGTACATATCTTCCGGTGAAAGTATTAAGGGAGAAACAGCACTGTTTAAGGTGACGCCGGAATCCTTAGAAGCAGTTAAGCTTGAATTGGAAGAAGAATTACGGGCAGCGGACTTGGCTTTGCGTGCAGGAACCATAGAATATGAACAGAGCAAAATTACCGCTTATTATGAGAAGGAAAAGAAGTTGTTAACCGGAAAACAGGCAGATGCAGTATATCAATTAACCATTTCCGGATTATATGAGAATGTACAGCTGGCGAAGACAGAATTAGAAGACGTTCGGGTGCAGATTGCAGAACAGGAAGCGGCAATCGCAAGTAATACCTATTATGAAGATTATCAGGTGGAATATTATAAAAATTTATATGAAGAGAATAAAGCTTTGCTCATAGACAAAATCGAAGAATGGGGAGTTGCTTGGAATGAAGTAACAGGAAGCGGTATGAACCTTGGAATGAATGGTTCTGCAGGTCGCTACATACAGAATAGTTCCGTATCCGGTGGTGATAATAATCAGAAGCTGCATTCTCAATATGTAAGTATATTAGCTTCTTTATATAAGATATTAGAGCAGAATTTGGCAGATTATGAACAGGCACAAAGCTCTTATGAAGAAGCAGTGGAAAATTCCGACTATCAATTAGAAAAGCTGAAATTACAGTTAAGCTCTTTGGAACAGAAATACGCAGAAGCAAAGCTTAGTTATGAAAACAGTTTGTTGCAGGCACAGTTAACCAAGGAAATAGCTCTTTCTGATGAGGAAAAAGCAGAAAGTAATTATGGGGCAGATATGGAAAAAGCAGAAGCGGATTATCAGGCTCTGCAGGATGAAATGGCGGAAGCTCAAAACAATTTAACCATGTTTGAGACTTATATTACAGATGGAAAGTATTATGGTAAGAGTCAGGGAACTTTGCTTCGTGTGAATGTACGAGCAGGTTTTGCGATCGGTAGTGAAAGCCGACTGTACACCTTACGGAATGCTGAAGAAATTACCGTGACTGTGTCAGTTAGTCAGTCAGATATTGCAAAACTGTCAATTGGCGATACAGCTATGCTTCAATCTACAGATGGTGGTATGTATAACGGAATCATTACAGCAGTTAATCCTATTGCTTCTTCCGATAGTAAGACAAGTGTTACGTATAGTGTGACGGTTGCAATTACGGCAAATGTGGAAGAATTGACAGCGAATGAGACGATGACTGTATATTTGGGCATAGGAAATGGAGAACAGAGGAATGAAAAGTAAAAAGCTGATACCGATAATAGGACTTGTATTCGTATTGCTTGCAGCGGCAGCTTATACCGTATTTGTGGTACCTCTAAAGGAGCAAGTAGTACCGGAATATACGGAAGCAGCAGTGGTAAGTGGAAATATGAAAATAGGAATAACGGAAAGTGGTTATTTGGAATATGAAGTACAAAATATTACTTATGAGTTAGACCTTAATATAGAAGCTGATTCTGAGGAAGAGGATACAGAGGAAGAAGTACAAAGATATTTAGTAATAGAGGAGGTTTATGCTGCACAAGGACAGTTGGTACAAGAGGGGGAACCACTTTTAAAGTTTTCGGAAGAGAGTATTCAGCAGGTGAGGAAATCACTTATCGGTGCACTGGCAGATACAAAGGTGGAGTATAATGAGGCAGAAGGAGAATATAGGCTGGCGGTTTTGGAGGCTGAGAATAATGTAGAAATCCAACAAGCAAATGCAAAGTATGCAAAGGAAGTGTATTCCACAACAATTGGAGCTATTGAGGATGAGATTGCAAGTTTGAACGTGGAAATCAATCATTATTCTGCCTTAACAGGGGAGTTGCAGGAGGCAGTAACGGAAGCAGCTCAGGAATACCAGGAAGCACAGGATGTTTATGTAGAGAAACAGGAAGCATATAATGCACAGGGAATAGAGCATTTGGAAAATTATCTTGCACTCAGAGATATCTATGAGAATGCCAAATCAACGATGGAGAGAGCAGACTCTGCATTAGAGCAGGCACGGAAACGCTTGGAGGATAATACAAAGCAAATAGAAGAAGCGAACCGGCAGCTGGAGCTGTTAAATGCTTATAAGAAAATTCAGAAGCTGGAAGCACAGCAGGAATATGAGGAAACTCTTCTGAGTGGAGAGAATGTGCAATATTCCTTTGAAGCAACTATGGAAAGTCTGGCAGAAGATTTGGAAGAGGCAAAGGAAGAGAAAGAACTATTAGAAGAGAAATTGGCAGATTTTGAAGCCTTGGTGGGAGAGGATGGTATTTTGTATGCACCTCACAGAGGTCGGATAGCGGAAGTGTTCTATAGTGCGGGTGATACATTGGAGAGAACAGGTAATTTATTCTCTTACATTTTGGAAGAGGATATGAGTATTTCTGTGGATGTGACGCAAGAAGATGTTGTAGCATTAACAGTAGGAGATGTTGTCAATATAGAATTTGCTGCCTACGAAGGAGAAACTTATACGGGAACCATTTATTCTATTGATACAACAGCTACATCAGAGGATACACCAACTATTAGTTATCGCGTGGTTGTGAAGGTAGAAGGTACTTTGGAAAAATTGTATGGCGGCATGAGTGCAGATATTACTTTTATTACAGAGACCAGAGAAAATACCTTGTACATTACCAGAAAAGCACTGGTAGAAGAAAATGGTAAGAATTATGTTTGGGTGAATGGTGCAACGGGAGAAAAAGAATTGCAAGAGGTAACGGTTGGTGTACGTAATGAAAGTAGTGTAGAAATTCTAAGTGGTCTGAAAGTAGGGGACAGAATTTTTATTGTGACTTATACAAAGGCGTCAAAGTAAGGGAAGGGCAAGGATATGCGGAAAAGGAAAATAAATAAATTAATTGGAATAGCAGGTGTTCTTAGTATTTCCCTAACCATGCTGAGTGGCTGTGGGGAAACAGAAGAGGCTATATATAGGGAAACCACGGTGGGGTATGGACCACTGGTGGTAGGTATAACGGAAAGCGGTTCCGTGGACATCGGAACAGTGGAACAAACCTTTGAGCTGGATATGAGTGCTTTGCAAAGAGTAGGAATTTCGGATAGCAATACAAGCGGAGGCAGCAATCTCGGAATGATGGGAAGCTTTGGTGGTGGTCAGGGAGGTTCCGGTGGTGGTATGGATATGTTTGCACAGGTATTCAATATGACCGGAGGAAATTCTTTGGTTACATCAAGTAGTAGTACGAATCTGACGGTTTCCGAGGTTTGTGTCACCATAGGTGAGCAAGTACAGGAGGGAGATATTCTCTATTTGCTGGAGGAAGAAGGTGTTACAGAGCTGAAGGAAGAACTGGAGTCTAATGTAACCAAAGCGAAGGCAGATTTGGAAGCAGTGATAGCAGACCAAAAGTTAACAGGGACAACAGCGAAGTATACTTACGAAAGCAGTATTGCTTATGGGGAATACGCAGAAACAGAAAAGGCGAATGCCTTGCAGGAATTGGCAGATGCAGTGACCGAGAAGCAGGAAGCTTTGTCACAGGCACAGGAAGAATTAGCAAATTATAATGCACAATTGTCGGAGGTACAAACCGAGTATGACAAGGCACTCACCGTATTGAAAAATGTGGAGTGGAGCCGGGACAATATGGATAAAAAATCGGATGTATATACCTATACCCATTATGTTAACAAAGCTCAGACCATGCAGAAGACAGTGGACAGTTTGTTACAGGAGAAGGAACAGCTGGAAAGCAAAGTGGAACAGACTAAGCAAAATATTGAGCAATACGAAACCAGAGTGGCAAGTGCAAAGAGAGAGTTGGAAGAGGGTAAATTGTCTGCGGAGGAAACATATGAACTGCGACAGCTGGCTTATGCCACGGCACAGGAAACTTATGATATTACCATGGCTTATTTGGAGGATGATTTAAAAACACAGGAATCTATTTATGCCGAAGCAGGTAAAAAGTGGGAGGAGTTTACTTCACATATTCAAGATAATGCAATATGTGCAAAATACAGTGGAGTGATTACCGGGGTGAATTTGGCAGTAGGTGATACGCTGAGCACCGGAGCATCGGTAGTAACGCTTTATGATACGGATGCAGTCACTATGACAGTTAGTCTGGATGAGGAAGATATGACAGATATAGAAGAGAATAATCCGGCTAATATTACCTTTACTGCTTATCCCGAGGAGATTTATCAGGCTGTGGTAACTGAGATTTCAGATGCCACAACAGACAGTGACGGGAATGTGACCTATGAAGTAACCGTAACGATGGAAGGTGACAGCAGTGGATTATTCCAAGGAATGACAGGTGAGATTACTTTTATTACCAAGGAAACGCAAGAGGTATTGTATGTTTCTAACAGAGCCATCCTTCGTGACGGAAAGCAGGCTTTTGTGAAGGTGAAGGATGATAATGGAGAAATCCGTACTATAGAAGTAAAAACCGGTTTTTCCGATGGTGTAAATGTAGAGATATTGGAAGGTTTAAAAGTCGGTGATGTGGTGCTGATTGAGAGTAAGGTGAAGGAATCATGAGAATAAGTGAAATATTCAGACTGGTTTGGTTAAACCTGTCGCAAAATAAATTTAAAGTAATTATGACCTCTATTGGAATCGTGGTGGGGTCTGCTACGATTATGATGGTTCTGGCAATTGGTACCGGTGGTAAGAAAGAGGTGGCAGAGCAATTTAAAAACCTGAATGCCGGAGCCATCGATATTAGCTTTGAAGGAAATACAAGCTCCTTCGGAGGGCGTGGTAACCGTGGAGAGGGTGCAGGAAGTTCCAGAACCGGCGGTGTAGGAAGTATGAACAGAACAAATGGTGGTATGAGTATGCCTTCCATGCCGGACATGAGTAATTTCCCCAATATGGGAAATATGCCGAATATGGGTGATTTCTTCGGTGGTGGAGGCTCTTGGGGTTTGGGCAGCCTTGATGAAGCTGACAGAATGAATCAGGAAAAAATCCTTCTGACAGCAGAGGACATGGAGGATTTGGAAGTCTTCGTCCCGGGTATTAGTGACGGAACCATATCTTATTCTACCAATGCAGCAGTAGAAGGTGGGGAGTTGGATTCTACCTCTTATTATACTATAGCAGGGGTTCGCGAGAATTATGCCAATCTAAGCAATATGAGCATGGCAGTAGGGGATTTTATTTCTGCTGAGAATAATGATGCCAAGGAAAAGATGTGTGTGCTGGGACATAGTGTGGCAAAGGAAATATTTGGTAGTGCAGAAGCTGCCTATGATGGTTCGGTATACATCGCTGACAGACCATATAGAGTAATCGGCATTTTGGATGAGATGGGTACCGTGGCATCCGGAATCAGTCCGGATACTGCTATTTTCATACCCTATGAAACAGGAATTAAGTATATTACCGGAAGTGAAATTAGTCCTACAATTACTGTAATTGCAGAGGATATTAATCAAATTGAAACCTGCATAACTCATATTAAAACCGTACTGGCAGACAGTTATCCCAATACGGAATTTACCATTTCAGACGCAGGAAGTAAGATGGAGGCTGCCAATGCATCTAACGAAACCTTGCAATTATTATTGGTTTCTATGGCAGTTATTGTATTTATTGTAGGAGGCATTGGAATTATGAATGTATTGTTTGTATCAGTCAAGGAGCGAACCAATGAGATTGGTATTTTGAAGGCCTTGGGATGCTCACGTCGAGATATTTTGTTGGAGTTTTTGCTGGAGGCGGCTTGTATCAGTCTGGTAGGTGCTTGCATAGGCGTTTTATTGTCATTGGGATTAACGCCGGTGGTAGAAGCACTTTCTGTAAGAGTAGAACTGTCGGTAAGTGGAGCGCTTCTTTCTCTGGTATTTGGAGCTTTGACGGGTAGTGTATTTGGTTTCTATCCGGCATACAAGGCATCCCGACTAATTCCTGTAGTGGCATTGAATCAGGAGTAAGAAAGTGGAAGAGATATGAAGTGCAACATATAGATAATCACGGGGTTTACCTGATATGAGGAGATGGATATGGACGAGAAATCAATGATATTGGAGCAGGAGCGTCTGCAAAAAGTAAAGAAGCGGAAGAAATATAAAAAGATAAAATGTATTATGGGTATATTAGTTATTTTTCTATTGGCAGGTGGTACATGGTATGTGAAAAAAGGAAGATATTTGCTGGCAGAAACAAATAGTACAGGGGTGGAAATCGTAGCCGGAGAAGGGCAGGAATTGGTATATGCAAAAATCATATCCATAAAAGGGAATGAAATCACATATATGGTCACAGAGAAGCCGCTTCAGAATATCCCTCAGCAGGGTACCGATGACGAAACAGGAGTTTCTTCAGAGGGGAAGGAAATGCCGGGTGGTATGAGCTTCCCTGAGGGGATGGAGTTTCCCGGTGGCATGGATTTTTCTGATATGGGAGGAGGACAGATGCCTGACATGAATGGCGGTCAGAGACCGGACATGGGAAACGGTCAAAGACCGAATATGAGCGGCGAACAGAAACCGGGACGTGGTAATGGTAAGATTACAGATACAGGAGAAGGACAAAGCACGGATATATTAGAGAGCGAAAGCATTACCACTTATATTCCTGTAGGGACAGCAGTTACTACTAAACTGGGAACAGTCACCACTTTTTCCCGGTTGGCAGTTGGAGATTATGTTGCGTTCATTACAGAAGCAGATGGTGATGAAGAAATGATTATGGCTGTGTATATTATTGGATAGGAATGAGGCGAATTTATGATATATATGAAGAATATTAATAAAGGATATATGTTGGGAGAGGAAAAACTTCCTATTCTGAAGGATATTGGTTTTCAGGTAGAAAAGGGCGAATATGTGGCAATTTTAGGACCTTCCGGTTCCGGTAAAACAACGCTGATGAACATTATTGGCTGCATGGATGTGATGGACAGTGGAGAATACTATCTGGATGGTATGGCGATTCATGCTACGGAGGAAGAGGATTTGACAGAAGTGCGTAATCGCAAGATTGGGTTTATTTTTCAAAATTATCAGCTTATCAGTACCTATAATATTATGCAGAATATTGTAATGCCCTTGGTTATGCGGGGGATGTCCTACAAGGAGGCTGAGGCAGAATGTATGGAAACCATCAAGCTGTTAGGGTTGTCAGATAGAATAAAGCACAAACCGGGCGAACTTTCCGGAGGGCAGAAGCAGAGAGTTTCCATTGCCAGGGCATTGGTAGGAAAGCCGGCTATTTTGCTGGCAGATGAGCCTACGGGAGCACTGGATCAAAGCAGTGGTAAGGATGTTTTGAAACTGTTTCAGGAGTTGAATGAGATGGGGCATACTATTGTAATGATTACGCATGACCTGAATGTAGCACAGTCAGCAAAGAGGATTGTAAGGATTGTGGATGGTAAGCTATTTGAGGAGTAATTTTTATTAACAAAAAATCTAAAAATTACAAAAATACATTTCTAAATTTCGGAAAATAAGATATACTTAGTATATAAATTGGGAAAATAGGAGGTGTATTATGGGAATATTAACAGGAAAGGTAGCGATTATTACAGGTGCAGGTCGTGCAGTGCTGAGTGATGGCAGATGTGGCTCCATTGGATATGGTATGGCAACTGCTTATGCAAAGGAAGGTGCGAATCTGGTTATAACAGGCAGAAACGTAAAGAAGCTGGAGGATGCAAAAGAGGAGTTAGAGCGTTTATACGGTATTCAGGTTTTGATAGTGCAGGCTGATGTGAATGCCGGTGCAGATAATGAAGCTGTAGTAAAGGAAGTAATAAGACAAACCATAGAAACCTTTGGCAGAATTGATGTATTGATTAACAATGCACAGGCTTCGGCTTCCGGTGTGACATTAAAGGAGCATACTACGCAGCAGTTTGATTTGGCTTTGTATTCCGGATTGTATGCAACCTTTTACTATATGAAGGCGTGTTATCCCTATCTGGCAGAAAGTAAGGGGACTGTAATTAATTTTGCCTCCGGTGCAGGGTTGTTTGGAAATTTCGGACAATGTGCTTATGCGGCTGCCAAGGAAGGTGTGAGAGGTTTGTCCAGAGTGGCTGCCACGGAGTGGGCAAAGGATGGTATCGGTGTATTCGTGATTTGTCCCCTGGCATGGACAGCACAGCTGGAACAGTTTGAAAAGAACTATCCGGAAGCTTTTCAGGCGAATGTGAAGATGCCTCCGGCAGGACATTATGGAGATACAGAGTTGGAGATTGGTCGGGTATGTGTACAGTTGGCGAATCCGGACTTTAAATTTATGACTGGTGAGACCTTGACATTGGAAGGCGGAATGGGTCTGAGACCATAGGAAAATATAGGGGAAATAGTTGTATTTCGTAAAGATGGCAGTCTGCTGTGGTGGACTGCTATTTTTGTGGAAGTTTGCTTTATTTCTTTACCGAAATAAAGTATTTATTATGGTAATTCGGACCAGAATATGGTACACTTTTTCTGAGAATATAAAATCACAGGGAAAGACTTCCTTTGGTAGAAAAGGAGCTTAATTACTTAATTTATGAAGGATAACCCTAAAGCAGAAGCAAGAGAGGATAGCAGCATGGAAAATTTAATCAAACCACCGGTGGAGGTCAGATACCGAGAAGAATTAGAAGCTTTAAAGGCAACAGACTTGAGCAAGAAACCACAGAATTGGGAACTGTCGCCTCAGGCAGTACGTACTTTTATTTTAGGGAGCAGAACGCCTATTTTATATAATGGGAAGGAAATCGTCATCCGGAAAAAATATTTTGGAAACGATGCCTTGGTGGAGCGTTGTATTATTACTTTGGCAGGAAACCGAGGTCTGATGCTGGTGGGAGAGCCGGGTACGGCGAAAACCATGCTTTCAGAGCTGTTGTCTGCGGCTATCAGTGGTGTCAGTACCAACACCATACAGGGTACGGCAGGTACCACGGAGGATATGATTAAGTATTCCTGGAACTATGCACTGCTTCTGGCCAAAGGACCCAGTCGCGAGGCATTGGTGCCTTCCCCTTTGTATGTAGGTATGGAAAAGGGTATTTTAACACGTTTCGAGGAAATTACCCGTACTCCCGCAGAAGTGCAGGACAGTTTGATTAGTGTGCTCAGTGATAAGGTATTGAACGTCCCGGAGTTGGGGGACGAAGGTATTCTTTTTGCACGCCCCGGTTTTAATGTAATCGGTACAGCCAATACCAGAGATAAAGGCGTAAATGAAATGAGTAGTGCCTTGAAGCGTCGATTTAACTTTGAAACAGTTATGCCCGTGCGAGAAGTGGCCTTGGAAAAGCAAATTATTTTGAGCGAGGTAAATCAGCTGGCTGCAGAAAGTCATATAGAAATGCAGGCTGATGAAGAAGTGGCAGAGCTTTTAGCATCTACCTATCATGAACTGCGTGAGGGAATTTCTTCTATGGGACATCGTATTGACAGTCCTGGTGCAGTTATGAGTACAGCAGAAGCGGTATCTGTTTATTATCAGACTATGATCAGTGGATATTATTATGGAAACGGTCAGATGGAGGTGGACCAGCTGGTACAGAATCTGGTAGGAGCACTCTCTAAGGAAAACAAAGAGGATTTGGGCAAAGTAAAGGAATATTTCAATACAGTAATCAAAGACAAGAGCAGCAAAGAGGGCGGTTTATGGACACGATATTACGAAGCAAGGAAATGGTTGAAATAAAATTGCTCCCGGTCAGGCATCACAGTCCTTCCTGCGCTTTGCATGTGCAAAGAACCATTACTGCATGGGAACCGGATGCGATTTTCATAGAAGGTCCGGACAATGCCAACGAGTGGATATCTGTTATGGTGCATGAGGATACCAAGGCACCCTTTGCGGTGTATTATTCCTATGATGATACCACCGGTGCCGTGTCGGAGGAGAAGGAAAAGTACAAGTGCTATTATCCTTTTTTGGACTATTCACCGGAGCTGGTAGCACTACGGGAAGGGGCAAAGCGAGGAATATATACAGCCTTTGTGGATATGCCTTACGGAGATATTCTGGCAGCCTCTCAGGAGGGAAAAGGTCTCTTAAGAGAGACTGAGAAGAGCAATTATAATGATGATTATCTGTTGTCGCGCAGTACCTATGTACAAATGTTATGTGAGAAAACAGGTATGCGAAGCTTTGAAGAATTTTGGGAGAAGTATTTTGAAATAGATGGATTGCAGCTAGGCAGTGAAGCGTGGTTTGACAATCTGCTGCAGCATTGCAGGCTGACCAGAGAGTTTTCACAAGAGGAGGATTTGCGTGCGGAAGGATGTCTGCGGCGTGAGGTTTATATGGCAGAGCGTATTTTGGAGCATATCCGCAAGAGAAGCTGGATGGGAGCAAAAGAGGAAGCAACGGATGAGCAGCATGCAACGGCAGCAGAACCGGAAACAAAACCTATGTTGACTATAGGTCAGAATACGCAGGCAAAAATTCTGGTGATAACAGGTGGTTTTCATACCCCTGCCTTGGCAGAATTGTTGAAAGAGGAAGGCTCTGATAAGGAAAACGCCACTGCGAAGAAAACTTCTACAAAGAAAAACGCCAGTATGGGACGCCGGGTTCCGGAAAAGGATCAAAGCGTTTATATGATGCCCTATTCCATGGAGGCAGCAGATGCCTTGAACGGCTACGCCAGTGGTATGCCCTTTGCAGGCTTTTATCAGGAGGTCTGGGAGAGGGAGTGCAGTAACTTATTATCGGAACAGGATAGGGAAACTCAGTCCTATGAGCAGGCGGTACTGGATTTTATCGTACGTTGCGGCAAGGCAGTACGCAGCAAGGATGGAGGCATTTCCACTTATGATGAAATATGTGCCTGCAATATGGCACAGGGCTTGGCGGCACTTCGCGGAAAGAGCCAGCCGGGAGCTTATGAATTACGAGATGCAGTGTTATCCTCTTTTGTAAAAGGCGAATATACGCTGGCTACGGATTTGCCCATGAGGGAGCTGCAAAAACAGATGATTGGCAAGAAGGTCGGCGAGTTATGCAGGAATGCTAATGAGCCGCCGATTTTGCAGGATTTCCGACAGCAATGTAAGCAGTTTGGTCTAAATATTACCTCTACCATAGGAGAAGAGGTGACCTTGTCTGTTTTTGCAAAGAAAAAGCATCGGGAGATGAGCCGCTTCTTTCATAGAGTGGATTTTTTGAAGACTGATTTTGCCAAAAGAATAAAGGGACCGAATCTACAGACCGGAAGAGACCGTAATCTCATGCGGGAAGTTTGGAAATATAAGTGGAATACACAGGTAATGGCTGCCTTGATAGATGCTTCCGTATATGGTGGCTCGCTGGAAGAAGCCATATTAAGTATGGTAAAGCAGGAGTTGAAGCAGGAATTTTCGGCAAAGGAAGGGGCAATGCTACTAAGCCGTGTGTTTGAAATGGGACTGGAAGGACAATTGGATGCAGTATATGAGAGAGTGTATGCCTTGCTGTTACAGGATACGGACTTCTACTCTTTGACAGCTGCACTCAGAACCTTTACCATGTTGCAGGAATTGTGCGGACTGTATCAGTCAGAGCTTCTGTTGGAGGAAATGGTGGCAACTTGTTGTCGCAAGGTCATTGGCTTGTTGCCCGGTATGACACGGGTAAAGGAAGAGGATATGGCAGAGACCATGCAGGCATTGAAGACGATTTATCAGGTCTCCGGAAGAAAGAGTATTGCAGTTCTGGGAGATTTGCGGGAGAGCTTTTTCCATACCTTAATACAAATGAATGAGGACAGGGAAATACAGGCAGGTGTACATGGTTGTATTCAGGGAATTCTCTATGGAAGCGGTCAGGTGGATGCTGCCGGAGTAGAAGGGATATGCAGAGGATATTTGGCAGGTACCAGAGAGCAGCTGATGAAAACCGCCTTGTTCTTTCGAGGGTTGTTTTTTGCAGCCAAGGATTTGGTGTTTGTAGGCAATCAGTTTATGGAAATGCTGGATGCGTTTTTGAAACAGGTATCGGAGGAAGACTTCATGCGACTGTTACCTGAGTTACGCATGGCATTTACCTATTTTACACCGGGCGAGGTGGATCGGATTGCGGAGGCTGCGGCCGGAATGCATGGCAAGCAACGAGAGGACATTTTGTACAAGAAAGGTGTCACGGGCGATTTCTATGCATATGGGAAAGAACTGGATGCTTATGTGGCAAAGTGTTTGACGGAAAATGTTACAGGAACATAAATCGGTAGGGGCAACAGAGAAGTAACTGTTGGAAAGACCCGCCGGAAGGAAAGTAGTATATGGCAAGTGAACAGGAAATATTAAACAGATGGCGACTGGTGTTGGGGAAGTATGCAAACCGGCAGATTGGGTTTTCCTCAGATACCGCCAGATATATGGACATGGAGGAGGTACTGGATTATCTCTATTCCAGAGAATACGGAGAGGAACAGGAGATACGTCAGGAACGCTCGGCAGGCAGTGGTGGTTCTCAATTGACAGTACCCGGATGGATCCGGGAAATGAAGCGTCTCTTCCCAAAGGAAACCGTAGAGGTGATGGAACGGCATGCTTTGGAAAAGTACAATATGACGGAGCTTCTTACAGACCCTGAGGTATTGCGAAAGCTGGAACCGAATAGGGAATTGTTGAAAACCATACTGGAACTGAAGCACATGATGAAGGGAGAGGTATTGCAGCTGGCTCGCGAAATCGTGCGAAAGGTAGCGGAGGAGATCGCCAGACAACTGGAGCAGGATATGCGTAAGGCATTGTTCGGGCAGTTGGACAGAACTTCCGGCAGCCCTATCCGCAGTGCCAGAAATCTGGATATCAAAAAGACCATCCGAAGAAATTTACAAAATTATGATGCGGAGAAGAAACAGCTGGTGTTAAAGCAGGTGTATTTCCATTCTCGTATGAAGCGTTTTCACCAGTGGAGAGTGATTATTTGTGTAGATGAGAGTGGTTCTATGCTGGATTCAGTTATTCACAGTGCGATAATGGCAGGTATTTTTGCCAAGCTGCCTATGTTAGATACGAAGCTGGTGATATTCGATACCAATGTGGTGGACCTGAGCGGTTATGTGGAGGACCCGGTAGAAACTCTGATGAGTGTGCAGTTGGGCGGCGGAACGCATATTGCAAATGCATTGACTTATTGTGAAACTCTGATAGAGACCCCTCATCGAACCATGGTGGTTTTGGTATCGGATTTATATGAAGGTGGTAGTTATAGCAATTTATATCATGTTTGCAAAAATATTTTGGAGGGTGGCTCCAAACTGATAGCATTGACTGCCTTGGATAGCGATGCCACACCGAACTATGACAGAAAGGTGGCATCCACCTTAGCAAATATGGGAGCCTTTGTGGGAGCCATGACACCGGAACATCTGGCAGAACATGTAGGGAAAATGCTGAGCTAGAGAATATTTAACAGCTCTTCCCACGGCACCGCTTGCCATGTCTGTTACGAAATACACCGTAGAAAAATACAGGCAGTTAAATTTGTGTGGCATAGGCGGACAGTATTGTCCGACAGATGACATACAAATTTAGCTGAATGTTTTTTGTCCGGTGTGTGTGTAACAGATATGGTAGCGGTGCCATGGGAAGGGGATGAGGAACGTATATGGACTGGAAACAGATTTTGGAGGTTGCTGATGAGGATTACCTCGTAGGTATCAGCAACAAAGGAATTGTAAAAAGAGCATATAAAGATAGGGAAGATATCGATGGAGAGGTATCGGTGACGGAGGCGGCTGAGGCACTGGTGGTTCCGGTGGGAGGCGAGACAGTACGAATCGTGTATCCCCTGGGAGAGAGTAAGTGTAGTTGCCCTTCCCGAAGTATTTGCAGGCATGTGGTGTTGGGTATTTTGTTGGCGAAGGAGCATATGGAGAAGCAACAGTTGCAGATACCAAATACTGAAGAGAGAATGGCAGAGGGAGTAGCGTCGGGAGAGCTCATGGCAGAGGAGAACCCTACAGATAGTACTACGATACCCGGTCCGTCAATGGGAGAAGAAGGCCTGGATAAAGCAGATTCTGTACAAAAAATGCAGCAAAAGAATACCGCAAGTATTTTAAAACAACCATCGGCACTTCAGGAAGATATCAAGACATACCCCTTAAAAAAGCTTCTCAAAGCATTGGGAACCAAGAACTTGCGGACGCTGGTAGAACAGATGCAGGCGGGGCAGGAGCCTCAGATACAGGGAGAAAACGTATTGACAGTGAGTCTGCCCGGACAGGATATAGTGGTGAAGCTGTTAAGTCCTTTGGAATACTCTACCTGTTCCTGTCATAAGAAGGAATTGTGCAGCCACAAGGCAGAGGCTATTCTGTGGTACCAGTGGAAGGAAGGGATTTTGACAACCGGAAAGCTGGCAGAGGAGACCGAAAGCACTCCGGACTTTGACAGGGAACAGATACGGGAAGCTGCACTTCAAATGAAGGAATATCTGGAGGAACTGCTGGATATGGGCTTGTGCAGAACTTCCATGGAAGCAGTGAATTCTTTGGAGCGACTGGCGATACTGGCACATAATGCCGAACTTCCACGATTGGAAAACCAGTTGCGTGCATTGGCAGACACCTATGGAAAGTATTTGCGAAGAAGTGCGAACTTTCAGGTGGCAGAGGGAATGGGACGATGCATTCGATTGTATAAGCAGGCACGGCAGCTTTTACAAGCACAGACGAACCGGGAAATCGGTGCGTTGGCAGGGGAGTTTCGCTCGGAGTATCGCTTGGTAGGAGATTTGCAATTGGTAGGTGTGACGTGGGAACATTTCGTTAGCCAGAGTGGATATGAAGGAGATACCTTTTATTTTCTGGAGGAGAATACAAAACGTTGGTATACCTATACCAATGCCAGACCTACCTTTTATGATGGAAAGAGGAGGGGGGCCTTTGCACAAAAAGCACAGGCTCCATGGGGATTGAATATTCCCTTAGAAGGGCTGGTGAAGCTGCGAATACAGCTGAAAAATGCCAAGTGCGATGTGAGTGGACGTTTGTCCTCCAGTCAGGATACCAGAGGAGAAATCCTTGGAAATAGAGAACTGACAGAAGAATTATTGCAAGGCTGTTATTATGAGGATTTCGGACAGGCCTTTTTGCAAGAGGTGTTGCCTGAGCAGTTAGAGGAAGGGCAAGATACCGCTAAAGAGGAACGCTTGGTGTTTCTTCATCCGTACAGGATAGGAGAAGCGGTATTTGATGAAATCGCACAAATATTGCGTATGCCCCTTTGGGATGAAGCCGGAAGGAAAATACAGGTAGAGGTGCCTTATTCCAAGAGAGAGGATGCAACCATTCGTTATTTAGAACGATTAAAGGCAAGCGGTTCCTCCTGCTTCGTAGGCAGAATGTACTTAAAAGGAAGTCAGTTGAAGCTGTATCCGCTGGAGCTCTTTAACAAGAGGGAGCTGTCATGGATGAACGGAAATGTTTTTTCGGAGCTATTCAAGCAAAAAGAGGAATGGGAAGCAGACACTTCCGCACAGGATACCTTTATGAGCCTGTTGGAAGAGGTGCAGAGTATGCTGGGAGATTTGTATCAGGTTGGTTTTGGAGCAGTACCGGGAACTATTTTGCAGCAGGGAACGGAACTGGAAGAGCTGTTACAAAGGTATGGAATGGAGCTTTTGGCAGAAAGGATAGCGGAACTGGTGAAAGGCTTGGAGCAGTGCAGACATTCTTTCCATGCAACAGCAGAGGATAAGGCGACACTTATTGCCCATTACATATGGTTATATGAATACCTTGTCAGAGCACGAAAAAAAGTAATGTATGATAAAGCAAAGATATATTATAACAATGAGGAGGAGTAAACGATGATACGTCCGGAGGATGCACGTATAGCAAAAATGATGGAGGCTTTTGAAGACTTGGGATTAAATCCTCAGGAGCTGGAAGATGTAGAAAAATATTTGCGGGATGAAGCAGGAGAAGAGGTGCTGGAACAGTTGACCTTCCGTGATCTGGAGCAGATTGGTGCGGAAGCGAAGAACAAATGTCGGGAGGCTTGTAATTCCTTCTATACGAAGAAGAGATATGAAGAGCTGGCAAAGATTTTCAGGGTACTGTTCGCCATTGGACAGTCTACCTGCGGTATGGCTTTTACTGCTAATATTTCTATGTTAAAATTTAAAGATTTTCAGGATGTACTGAATATGCACCCTGCGAAGCTAGTAGCAGTGTATGCACATTTTATGGCCAATACCAGATGGTTTTGCAGAGTACATACTTTGGAAGGCCTTTATGAATTGGCAGGGTATCGTCCGGAAAATCTCAGTCTGGCATTGGAGTATTGCAAAGGCAATGCAGGTGCCGGGAAACTACTGTTATATACCATTTATTTCTGGAAGAAGTATGCTTCTGATTATGTGAGCAAGAAAACATCCGGAATAAAGCCTGTGCAGACCGTGGAGATGTCCTCTTCTGAACCGGCGAAAAAGGGCGGCTTGCTGAATACCTTGTCCAAATTGTTTGGCGGAAAAGCGGCTGAGGAAAATGCTGCAGCAACTGCACCGGTGGAGAAAGTAGTGTCAGATTCTGTCTTTGAAGGACAGGATGCCTTTTACATGAAAAATTATGAGGATATCTTAGGAAATAGTATAGGAGCTTTATTTACGGCTTCCTTGGCACCGGACTTGGTAAGTAATCTGCAGACTGCTATTCGAAAAGGGGAAATGCCGCCGGAGTTGTTGAACCGGGTAAAGGGAATGACTTTAAATGAACGCATGTTGGAGATTTTGGGTGGTTGTTCCTATATGAATTATCCATTATCTGAATCATTAAAAGCTGTTGTTACCCTTTGTGCAGCTACAGAACCCAGAAAGACACTGGAAGTAATGTCCAATATGGATGGGCGTTCTGATATGCAGGAGAATGGCGGTAATTATGACCGGATATTCGGAATGGATACCGTACAGCTGATTGCATGGGCTGCGAATACTGCCAGCAATCATTTCGGAGGTCGTGTACCGGACGTAGTATCCAAGAAGGTTCTTTCTGTGCAATTTCAAAAGAACCCTACCCTATTTTTAGAGTATATGAAGACAGCTTCCTTGGACGAAACCAGTCGAATGATGGAGACTATTAAGGAAGCGGATGAGTCTTTATATAAGAGTATGATGGGTAACGGCATGGGCGAGCAGAAGGAAAAGGTGATACAGGCATTGGTAGAACGTATTTCTGCAAAAGCGGATGCACAGGCTTATTTACGGGGAGAAAAGGAACTGGCAGATTTGTATCAGGTGAACCTGATAACCGGCAATCGTTATGGTGGCGGTGCGGAATGGAGAGCGTTACAAAGCTTTCATGAGCGTTATCAGGACAGAGACTTTTTCAATCGTGCCATGATACTGATGAGCTTGTGTGAGATGTCCTATTTCTTCCGACAGGTATTGAAGAATGCGGTCAATAGGAAGGAAGAAGAGATGATTTTCGCAGGCTTGCAGGAGGGTGGACTGGATGTGGAGCATCAGCTTCATACTTTGATCATGATGACAGAAACCTTCTACCATGAAAATGATAAGAATAAGCTGATGGATGTGGCACAGCCGATTTTCTTGCAATACTTAAAGGAACGTCCGGAAGAGACCAAGCAGGCTTTTGCAAACGGAGAAGCCCTTGCCCGATATTTCGGTCTGTGTGTGATGGAACAGGAGGCTGAAAATTATAAAGCGGAAATCTTAGGTTTTTCTCAGGATACCGCTAAGGTGGTAAAGGAAAAGCTGGAAGAAATCCTAAAGAAACAGACTGGTTGGAGAGAGGAAATTCTGGTACTTTTGGCTTCGAAAAAGGCTGCAGAGCGTGAGTTGGCGATTCGTGTGCTGTTACATTGGAATAGTCCGGAGGATATAGAGGTATTGCGGAAGCTCTTGGAAACAGAGAAAAATGCCAAGGTTCGTAATCTGCTGGAAAGTACCTTGCAGATAGGAGATGGTTCAGAAGGAGAGGCAGCACCGGCTAAGGTATTGTCGAAGGAGGAATTGGTAAAGAATCTTCACAAGGGCGGTAAGAAACGTAGTCTGGCATGGGCATACGAAACACCTTTCTCTGAGGTACATAAGAAAAATGGAGAGCCGGCAGAGGAGGAGTATTTGCAGGCAATATTGCTTTGTTATACCGGTATGACCAATCCCGGTGTCAGCAAGGATGCAGCTGCTTTGGCACAGGAGTTGAATGAGGTAGAGTTGGCTCTATATATGAATGAGCTTTTTGACAAATGGTTGGAGGCAGGTGCAGAATCCAAGAAACGTTGGGTGATGTATGCGGCTTCTATTCATGGTGGAAGCGACATCGTGAAGAAGCTGAATCATCAGATACAGGAATGGCCACAGCATGCCCGTGGTGCCATTGCCGCAGATGCAGTGCAGGCTTTGGCATTGAATCCGCAGCCTCAGGCACTTCTGTTAGTAGATGGTATCGCACGAAAGTTTAAGTTTAAGCAGGTGAAGGCAGCGGCAGGAAAGGCTCTAGAGTACGCAGCAGAACAGCTGGGACTGACCCGAGAGGAGCTGGAGGACAAAATCGTACCCCATCTGGGCTTTGACGAAAATATGGAGCGACATTTTGACTATGGAGAGAGAAACTTTATTGTGACCATCACTCCGGCATTGGAAATCGAAATTACCGGTGAGGACGGAAAGAAGCTAAAGAACCTTCCTGCACCCGGCAAAAAAGATGATGAAGAGAAAGCAAATGCTGCCTATGAGGCATTCAAGGAAATGAAGAAGCAGATGAAGGCCACCATTTCCAGTCAAAAGGCACGTTTGGAGGCTGCCTTGTCTTCGGAGAGACTTTGGAGCATTTCTGCATGGCAGGATTTGTTCGTAAAGAACCCTGTGATGCACCAGTTCGCCATCGGCTTAATCTGGGGCATTTATGAAGAACATCAGCTGACACAGAGCTTCCGCTATATGGAGGATGGTTCCTTTAATACAGAGGAGGAAGACGAATATACCTTGCCGGAGCAGGGCTATATCGGTCTGGTGCATCCTATTGAGTTGTCACAGGAGAGCAAGGATGCTTGGAAGCAGCAATTGGAGGATTATGAAATCGTCCAGCCCTTCGAGCAGTTAAACAGAGAAATCTTTTATCCTACCGAAGAGGAACTGAAGGGGAAGAGTATAGAGCGTTTCGGTGGTATGTATGTGAACGATTTGTCCCTGAATGGCAAGATGCTACAGCTGGGCTGGTACCGCGGCGATGCTTTGGATGCAGGCTGCTTTGATACCTTCTACAGAACAGATGCCGGTGTAGGTCTGACTACGGAGTTGCACTTCTCTGGAACCTATATCGCTTGCGAAGGGGAGGATGTTACTGTTTATGAAGCCCGTTTTTATAAGATAGGTGAGGGCAGACACTGGGGATATAATATCGCAGATGAAGCAAAGGATACCAAGGCATTGATGTTGAAGGATATTCCGGTGAGATACTTCAGTGAAATTGTGCTGCAATTAGCGAAGGCAACTGCTTCCAGCAAGGAAAGAGACGAGAACTGGAAGAAGGATAGGAGATAAATATCGAGAAATCATATGAATGCAGAGCTTTCTGATAGTCGGAAGGTTCTGCATTTTATATTGCCAGTTTATTGATAGCAGGAAAGAAACTGTGGTAAAATGATTTATAAAAGAACGTAGAAGAGGTGTGACATATGCATTATGTAATAGGAGATGTACACGGTTGTTATGATGAATTAATGTCTCTGATAAATAAAATAGAAGCGAATGATAGGGAAGCGCAGTTCATTTTGGTGGGAGATCTCATCGACCGTGGACCAAAGGTATGGGAAGTCTTGACATGGGCAATGGAGCATATCACAGCGAATGGAAAGTATCAAAGTGTTCGTGGAAACCATGAGCAGTTGGCTATGGATTGGTTCCGGGAGTATAAGGTATGGTATGAAGAAAATGACGAGGAAGAGGCACCGCGAAGCCATTATGATATTTCCCGGGTTTTGCAGGAAAGAGTGTATCCGACAGGAAGGCATGCGGTACATACTCCGGAAGATTTTCAAGCAATTATGAGCTTTTTCGAAACATTGCCCTATTATAAACAAATAAC
Source organism: Acetatifactor sp. (assembly GCA_045615205.1). Classification (GTDB taxonomy): domain Bacteria; phylum Bacillota; class Clostridia; order Lachnospirales; family Lachnospiraceae; genus Acetatifactor. The sequence continues at coordinate 6,135 of JAZLEI010000063.1, read as the reverse complement.
GGTTACAAATTCACTGGGGTGGGAGGTGCCATATCGTATTGTTCATGGGTGGTACGATTTCCGAGAAGGGGACAATACTGTCATGCAACATCATGCCAATCTGTGGGAAAGAAATTACTGGGGAGGCAGGTCGGATGCGGATGAGATTATTATTTTCGGACATACACCGACGATTGCACATGACTTTAATCTGAGAGGTGCCGGAATAGATATGCCCGGTTTCATATGCTATCGGCAGAATTCTATTAATGTAGATTGCGGTTGTGTGTATGGAAATAGAGATGCTAAATATCCGTACATGTTGGGAGCTATTTGTCTGGAAACATTGGAAGAAATCTATCCTTGGGATTTTGAAGAAAGAATGCTGCAATTGGTGCAAAAAAACGATACACTTTTTGGTGGAATATCCAAGGAGCTATATGCAGAGATTGTTATGGAGGATTATAGGGAACGGTACGGAAAATGTAAGTTGGAAGATAATTTTTACCGAAAAAAAATGAAGAAGCGATTTCACTTTGTGGATGGTGGAGAGGAACCCGCATGAAATGGTATTATTCAGAAAAATTACAATTATACATCAGCTTAGAACCACTGAAAATCAATAATCAAGTATTCCGAGTTGCGAAGAAGTACAATATTGCATTGGATTGGGATGATTACGGCAATGTGGTAATGTTAGACTTTGCAGAGTTTAAGACTCTGGTGAGAGAGTTGGGCGGTGTGATTTTATCACCACCGGAGTACTGGCAGTTATATCAGGAAGCTTGTGAGAAGGATTGCCGGGAGCTAAAGGAAAGTTTAATGTCCGGTCAGTTTACAGAGGTACTGGACCGTGTATATGTGGATGACAATACCTATATAGACCATTGTGAAGTGGTAGGACAGTATGAATATGAAGGCATTCGTGTAACATACGAACCGGTGATTGGGCGCCCTGGCTGGATAACTGTGGAGGATATTGATGTAAATACCGGTCATCCACTTCAGGTACATGAAAATGCTTCTGACAAGCCGCAGATGAAATACTGGTCACCGGACTTGCCAAACACAGAAGTGAAGAAGGCGATAGCACTTCGTGGCTATGTGACGTCCGTGGCTATGCCCTCTTTGGACTTGGGAATTCCTGCAGATACCAGACAACCCAAAATGATGGTTCGCTTCTGTACTGCTACAAAGCCAAAAGAACTGGTAGCAAAGCAAGAGCAGGAGAAAGGCAGCTTCCTTTCTTATGATAGCTTTAGGCAATATATTATGAGGAATCAGAAATTATTGGAGCAGGCATTACTAGAGGAGAAAATGATTACTTTTGTGACCGGACATAAGAACCCGGATGCGGATACCGTGATTTCTTCTGTGTTGGAAGCGTATCATAGATATTTGAGTAATTCGGATGCAGATATGGTTTACTTGCCGTTGATCCAAAGTGCGTATATGCCGAAGGAAATTGCCTATATTTTAGGGGAAGATATGGCGAATGCCATGATTTATTCCGAGGGTATCGAACTATCCCGGTGGTTATTGACGGGGAAGATTCGATTTATCTTTACGGACCAGAATTATCAAAAGGAATATCAGAAATATGTGGTTGCCATGATAGACCATCACCAATTGAATAAGGAGTTACAGGGTGGTACCTTGGAAATCCCTTGTAAGATAGAAATGTTGGGTTCCTGCACAGCAATCATAGCCCGGGATTGCATGGAGCGGGGATATGATTTTGATGTGCAGTTATCGCGAATTCTTTATTCCGCCATGCTCATGGACACGGAGAAGCGTGTACCACATAAAATGACAGAAACCGATGTGCAGATTATGGATGTGTTCCGAAAGAAAGCAGAGGTTACCTCAGATGATGCTTTGTATGAAGCGATTATGAAGCATTTAATCTCTGAAACGGATGGCAGCAGATTGTACCGAAGAGATTATAAGCATTATTATGGTTTTGGATTTTCTGTTTTAAAAGTAACGGCTATGCTGGATAAGCCGGAGCTGGAGGAATGGTTGGAAACAGTATTTTCTTTGGCGAGAGAGGATAATCGTTTGAATAACGATTACTTTACTTTGGTAAAAATAGTGGATTATAAGGCAGGCGGATTACAGGTCCATAAGGAACGCTTGTATTGGATTTGGAACCACCAAGAAAATCCATATTTAATGGAAAAGCTAAAGGAATTAATTGATAATGTTGTGCAATGCTGTATGCCCGGCGGAACTATTACCTATAACGAACATTATGTGGAAATCTCCAATACAGGCAAGCAGCTGTCGCGTAAGAAAATCGTGCCGGCTATTGAGACTTTGGTAGGGTGCTGTGGACAATATGCATACATAGAAAGATTGGGGAAATGGGTGGCAAAGGATTTCTTGAAGTGGAATGATGCTGTGAAAGCCTTTTTGCCGGAGGTGAAAACGGATGCCAAAGGCAGAGTCTGCAACATCAGCTTCCTACAAGTGAAAGAATTGCTGAAACATCTGGGAATGAGTATGTTAAGCCTGAAGGAATACTGGAAGGTCTATGAAGAAGCAAAGGAAAAGCAGGATACAGCCCTTTCTAAGTCATTGGTAGATTGTGATTTTCTGGAGTTTTTAGATACCTGTTGTATAAATGGTGTGTTGATACATAAACCGACTGTTGAGAGAGAGGCCATAGTAAAGTCAGAGGATACTTGTGAAGGTGATATTCTGTATGCAAATCCGGGCTTAATCAGTCCGACATACATCCATAAGAAAACAGGACTGCCAAGTCAGATATTTAGTGCTGCAAATTATCATGATAAGAGTTTGTGGCGTTATTGGAGTCCGATGGCGGATAAAACCTACATTTTTTCACGCTCTTATATATTTCTGTTACAACAGCCATGCCTGGACGCTAAGGCGACACCGGAAGAAAGCTTTGTAAATATGGGAATTCGTCCTGTGAGAGATACGAATTTAGAGGTGGAAGTCCTCATTGAACGGAAAAATCAGTCGCTGGTTATGAAATACAAGAGCGAGTATGATGACGAATATGAAGTGGTGTATGAAATGGTGGAGTAGGAGTAGGTAAACCGTAATTGGCGGCAGGAAAGGAACAGATTTTATACTACAGGTTTAATGACAAGTGATATTCCTCATGTTAAATTATGTATAATATTTGTGACAGGAGGAAGGAATATGGCAGAAAAAATGTTAGTAACGCAGGCATTGGATGAGAGAGATTTGTTGGTGAAAAAGATTGCGGATAAGATTGCGAAAGCAAGCTTTGTGGATACCATCAAGCCCAACGAAGAAAAGGTGTTTGCGAAAAGGATCGACAGGGAGAGCTTCGCCAAGGAAGCAGAGTCAGCCTATCAGCAGATTATGGATTTGATTGAGCGTTTTCAGAAGCTGGATGCAGCGATTGTGGCTTCTAATGCGGTCACGATGATTACTACCTCCTATGGTACCTTTACGGTAGCGGGTGCGATTTCTTTGAGAAGCAGACTGAAAGGAGTCGGAGCTTTTGCAGGTGATGCTGATTTTGAAGGAAAGCTTCAGAAGAAATTGGCAAATGAATACAGTGAGAGAGTTCGTTTCTGTGATAACAAGAACAGTCAGTTGCAGAGCACTGCGGAAGAGATGCGTTTGAGTATTTTAGGAAAGGATACTAAAACAAAGGACGACAAGCCTCTGGGTGTAGTGGATGCATATGTGAAGGAGAATACTACGGAGTTGGTGGACCCCTTGGATGTAAAGAAGAAGCTGTCTGATTTGGAAGAGAAGAGAGCTACTCTTTTGACGGAGCTGGATACGCAGATTAAGGTGTCCAATGCTACAACCTTTATAGAATTGTAAAGGATATTGCCTGTATTCTGAAAATCTCAAATTCGGCTCCCCTGTGACAGGGTTACGTCATATGGATGATGCAAATTAACTACTTTATTGTGCAGTGGTAGCACGCCCCAACGGGAAGCATCGGTTCGATTCCGGTTGAAGAAACAGTTAATGAGAAGGGGATACTTTACATCCCACCTTGCTTTCAACGGTTTTGGATTTTGGATGAACTTTTACCATTGAATTTTGAACTTTTATGTTAGAAACAGTTAATATTTACACAGAAATATTAATATAGGCATATGGGAACATGTGCTGAAATCCATGAGAATGGTTAAAGTGTTGAGTCGGTTGACTGGAGATTTTCCACATGGCTGGAATATGGGCAATAATATGTTTGAAAGCCGGGGCAAATGCTTCGGCTTTTATAACTTTTATAAGTGGATAAAAAGTGGTATTATTATAGTATGGAAAGATTGAGCAGAGTGGTTTATAAAAGTGTCATTCGAATATGGTAAGGAGGAAAAGAAGAAATGGATAAAATTATTGCTAACAAAATCAGATGTAAAAAGTGTGGGGAGATTATCGAAAGTGTGCATCGACACGACTTCAAATATTGCAGCTGCCGCTCGGTTGCTGTGGATGGTGGCAAGGATTATCTTCGCAGATTAGGAAATCGAGAGGACTGGGAAGAAATGGCGGAGACGGAAGAAGTAGGTGAATAATATTGGCAGAGCCAGATTATTTGTCTGGTAAAGTAATGGAGATGATTATTGCTAAACTATTACCGGAAGAATATGCTTGGGGATGGAACCATATGAGTGAGAGACTGAAGAAGTATGGTGTTTTGGGGAATAAAATGTGAGTTTTTTCGTGGAAAAACCGTGGAAACATTTTCTGGAAGACAAAAAATAAGGAAAACCTTGTTTAGGCTTTCCTTTTAAAAAGATTACTGCGGAAGATGGGACTTGAAGTTCACAACGAAGTCAAAAACCCTTGAAAAGAAAGGAGTTCTTGCACCTCGTTTATCGTTGGGAACAATTTGGAAACAAGGCTCCATCTTCCTTTTTTATGAAAAAATTTCTTAAAGTTTTGCTTCTTCTACAAAAATGGATTCAACATAATTGGAAGCATTTTTGACTATAAAGTCTTTAATCATTTCTTTAGACCACAATGCATTTCCAAAAATATTTGAATTAGGTTTTAATTTTACTTTCATTCCACTTTGGCAAGAAGATTTTTCTACAATTAACTCATGTTGTGCAACTCCATTGATATAGTCTTGAGAATAACTTTTGCCATTTCGCCAAACACATATGGACATATTCTCACATAATGAATTAACCATATTAAGTTCTAAATTATTAAAATCCTCTATGTTCGCATAATCCAAAGAGGACATAGGATGTCCACCAAAAATATGGCTCAAAATTTCATTGCTTTTTTGCACTTCATCCACTAAAGGAATTCCTCTACCATCATCTATGATTTCCACATAATTATTTGGTAACAAAGATACACTTATTCTTGAACAATGTCCCTCTTGCATTTCCATAATTGATTCCTTTAGTAACAAGAATACCATCATATGCATTTCTTCAACAATATTTTTATTATTCATAATTTCAATGCTCCTTTCTTTAAAAGCACAATAATTGGGAATTGTATAAGTGATTTTTTGGTCTTTAATAACTTTGGGAGAAAATCCAAAAAATCGTTTAAATGACCTAGTAAAACCCTCATGTGATTCAAAACCATATTGATAAGCAACTTCTAAAATGGTTTTACTTTTTTGCAATGAAGAAAAAGCAAATTGTAATTTACGCATACGAACATAGGAAACAATAGAAATTCCCATTATTTGAGAAAACATTCTACTAACATAAAATGGACTATATCCTAAGTCCTTTGCTATATCATTTAGAAACAATTTGTCTTCTATATGTTCATCAATAAATGCCAATGCTTTTTCGATTTCGAAATCTCTCACACAATACCTCCTTATGCTTAGATGAAGCCTAAACATTTTGTTCGCCAAATGCTTCATATTTGGCTTAATAATATAATACATCATTTTGAGGAATATTTCTTGATAGTCTTTGCACCAATATAAAAATATCGAATGAAAAATCCCAAACAATGCAAGAGAATACCATTCTCAAAAGGATTTATAAGTTTTGTGATGAAGCATTTATCGAAAAGCGTTCTCCTCATAAGGTTCGTAAAACATTTGCTTCAATTCTTGTGAATGATGGAATTATGGATATAAGTGAAGTGGCCCAACTCTTGGGACATGTAAGTGAGCAAACTCTTATTAACCATTATTTATATCCTACAAAAAGT
>JAZLEI010000062.1:0-10361 GCA_045615205.1 Acetatifactor sp. | reverse complement strand
ATGACGGAAGAGAGAATGAATTCCTTCCTGGAAAAGATGAATAAAGAACAGTTAGTTATGATGACTAACTACTATAAGAAATACGACATTAACAAGTTAAGCAAAAAGGACAAAGAAATTAAGGATGAACTGTTAGAGAGATATCCGCTTTTTAAGGATAATGTAATCTATGCTCTTCGTGATACCGTAAATGACAGTGTTAGTAAGAAACTGCAGGAGTACTTTGAAGAGATCGGCTATACCTATGAGGAGTATCTGACGGACAAGGCGAATGACACCAGAGGTAAGGTCTCCAATAAGCCCGTATTCAACATGAGTGTTGTGTATCGTTTGGACGGAGATAACTTCGTAGTAGAGGTTCCTTACAATGAAATCGAGTATGCAAAGGATTATCCGGTATACTATTTAAGTCTCCTGCCTTATTTCGGTGCAGGTACTGCTGAAGAGAAGGGGTTCCTGTTCGTGCCGGAAGGCGGCGGTGCATTAATTCACTTTAACAATGGCAAGGTTAAACAGAACAGCTACTATGCAAATGTATACGGCTGGGATATGGCCATTGACAGAGATGCTGTCGTACATGAAACAGAGACCTATTACAATGTATTCGGTTTGGCAAAGGAGGGTGCATCCTATATCTGTATTATGGAAGAAGGTGCTCCTTATGCCGCAATCCAGGCGGATATTGGTGGCAGAAGTCATACATATAATTACGTGAATTCCGTATACACCATAGCTCACAGAGAACAGTATGATGTATCAGAAACCACAACTGGTGATATGTATGTATATGAGCCGCAGCTTCCCCAGGATGAAAAGCTGGTACAGAGATATTGTTTCTTAGATTCGGATAGTTATGTGGATATGGCAAATGAGTATCATGATTATCTGATCGGTAAGTACGGACAGTATTTGACAAAGAACGATGACAGTGAAGCACCTGCAGCAGTAGAAATCGTAGGTGCAGTAGATAAAGTAAAACAGATTTTAGGTGTTCCGGTTTCCAGACCTTTGGAGCTGACCACCTATAAGGAAGCAGAAGCCATTATCACAGACCTGCAAGGTGCGGGCATGAAGAACATGTCTGTGAAGATGACAGGATGGATGAATGGTGGTGTTCAGCAGAAGATGTTGGATAAGGTAAAGCTGATTGGTGATTTGGGAAGCAAGAAGGATTTGAAAAATTTGACCACTACAGCAACCAATCTGGGCATTCCGGTGTACTTTAACGGTATTACTGATTATGCAATGGATAGTGATCTTTTTGACGGCTTCTTCGTATACACCGATGCTGCTCGTTTCGTAAGTAAGGAAAAGGCTGAAATGTATCAGTACAGTACCACTACTTATGCGAAGAGAGATGATCTGGATGTATTTTATTTGTTGAAGGCACCGATTATTCTGCAAATGGCAGAGAACCTGCAGAAGGCAGCTGTAAGCTATGGCGGTAATGTGGCATTTGAAAATATCGGTGATGATTTATCGGCAGATTATTATAGAAAAGAGCCATACAGCAGACAGGCGGTAATGTTAAATCATGCTGAGCTGTTAAAGAAGATACAGGATGCAGGTACCGAAGTTATGATTAATAACGGTAATGATTATGCTATTCCTTATGCAGATATGGTTACCAACATGGATTTGTTTGGTGCAGAATATACCATTATTGATAAGAAGGTTCCTTTCTATCAGCTGGCATTACACGGATATGTAAACTATACCGGTGAACCGCTGAATATGACACAGGATTATGAAGATGAATTGTTGAAGTCTGCAGAGTATGGTGCAGGTTTGAGCTTTACCTTTATGGATGAAACAGCATTTACTCTTCAGAATACTCTGTATACCCAATACTTCGGTTCTGATTATGCAGCAAGTAGGGATAAGATGCTGGAGATTTATACCAGATATAATCAGGAATTGGGTCATGTCTTTAATCAGAGAATGACCGGACATGAATTTGTAGCAAATGGTGTGACAGTGACCACCTATGAAGACGGTACCAAGGTTTATGTGAATTACACCTATGATGATGTGAAGGCTAAGGATGGTACCTTAGTAAACGCAAGAGATTATGTAGTAGTTCGATAAACAAATAAGGACTAGAAAGGATTTTGATTATGAAGAAACAGAAGAATTTAGCGGGTCTTCAGAAAAGAAAAGCATTATCGGGATATATATTTATTTCTCCCTTTATCATTGGCTTTTTAGTATTTATGATAAAACCGTTTTTTCAGTCATTGTACATGAGCTTTTGTAAAGTAAATATTAGTGCAAAGGGATTCGAAAATATATTCAGCGGTCTGCAAAATTATATGACTGCTATCACTGTAGATATCGAGTTTACCAGATTGTTGACAGAAGAGCTGGGAAGAATGGTAATTAATTCTTTGGCAATTATGGTTTTCAGCTTTTTCGTAGCTTTGATATTGAATCAGAAGTTTAAGGGTCGTGCTTTGGTTAGAGCCATTTTCTTCCTGCCGGTTATCCTTTCTTCCGGTGTTATTATCGGTGTAGAATACGATAACTCCTTGCTTGCCAGCATGCAGGATATGATCGAAAGCAATGGTACCGGCACCAGTATTACTACTACCATTCAGGATGTACTGGTAACCTCCGGTGTGGGTTCTAATATTTTCAAGATAGTATTCGATGTGGTAGACGGTATTTATGATGTTGCAATTGCATCCGGTATTCAGATTATTATTTTCCTGTCCGGTTTGCAGACGATTTCAACCAGCATGTATGAAGCAGCAGCCATTGAAGGTTGTACTGCATGGGAAAGCCTTTGGAAGATTACCTTCCCTATGATCAGTTCCCTGTTTTTAGTAAACTGGATTTATACTATCGTAGATTTCTGTATGAGAACAGACAATCAGGTAATGGAAAAAATCAGTGAAGTAATGATTGTAAATTTGGACTATGGCTTCTCGGCAGCGATGTCCTGGATATACTTCGGAGTGGTTATTTTGATCATTGGTGTAAGCTCACTCCTTATTTCAAAGGGGGTATACTATTATGACTAAAGCAGCTGCAAAAAAACAAAGATTTCGCACCTATTGGGAAAGAAATAAAAAGTCAGAAGGTTACCTGCTGAAAAAGGATGTAAGGAATGTCTTCATTAAGATTGCCAGAATGTTTCTGCTGTTTGGTATGTGTTTCATGATTTTGCAACCCATACTGAACAAAATATCCATCAGCTTCATGGAAGAGCAGGATATTTATAATCCTATGGTAATTGCTATTCCGGAGCATTTTACCACTGCTAACTATGAGTTGGCGGCAACCTTTATGAGCTATAGTGAAGCGTTAAAAAATACCTTCATTATATCCCTTACAGTAGCTATATTACAGATTATTGTATGTACTTTAGTTGGATATGGTTTTGCCAGATTTGACTTTCCTCTTAAAAAATTCTGGTTTGCATGTGTTATCCTGGTGGTTATTATTCCACCTCAGATTATTTCCAACTCCCTGCATCTGCATTTCAGATACTTCGATGTATTTGGACTGATTAAAGCAGCGACCGGGGAGAGCCTGAACCTGAGAGGTTCCGTACTGCCGTATTATTTAATGAGTGCAGGCTGTATGGGTCTGAAAAATGGTTTGTATATCTATATGATTCGTCAGTTCTTCCGTAACATTCCTAAGGAATTGGAAGAGGCGGCATATGTGGATGGTTGTGGTACTTTGATGACCTTCATCAGAATTATGTTGCCGGATGCAAAGCCTATTTTGACCTCCTGCTTCCTGTTTGCTTTTGTATGGCAGTGGACAGATGGTTTTTACTCCAGAATGTTCTTGGGTAATACCAAATTGCTTTCCATTCAGTTGTCTATTATCGGTGAACAGTTGTCTGCATACGTAAAGACGGTTTTGCAGCAGGCGAACGTAGCATCTGTTGGTTATACTAACTGTATCGTATCCACCGGTACTTTGATGGTAATCGTACCGATTTTAATCTTGTATCTGTTTGCGCAGAGAGGTTTCGTAGAATCTTTGAGCAGCTCCGGTATCAAGATGTAAGAACTTACATATTAAATTTAAGCAATATTTGGCAATTTCTTAGCAATCCTTGCTAAAAATTGCCAATATATTTAGCAAGAATTGCGTAGCTTTTTGTGAAAAGTTCATGTAAACTATAGAAAATGAAGTATATAATTCCTGAGAGAACCTATAATTTGTTTTGAAGAGAATAGGGACGGGTATAGCAGGAATATATATAGATAAAAGGAGGACAAAAAATATGAAAAGTAAAATGGTAAAGAAGTTAATTGCTGCTTCACTTGCAACTGTGATGGCAGTAAGCATGGCTGGTTGTGGCGATGATTCAACAACAACAACTACTCCTAGCTCATCTACTCCTCAGAGTTCCGAGCAGGCTCCTTCTGCAGGTGGCGCAGATACTGAACCTACCGCTGAACCGGAAGACGTATCTCCCTATCCTATTATCAAGGATGCAGATGGAAATACTGTTGACTTAGGCGGCATCGAAGTTATTATCCGTGACTGGTGGTCTTCAGGCGAAGTTGCTGAACCTAACAATGCTTTCGAAGAAGCACAGCAGGAATATCGTGAGTGGATTCAGGAAACCTATAACTTCACTATTAAAGAGCAGGCTATTTCCGGATGGGGTTCTACTCCTCAGGATTTCGTAGATTACGCTACTTCCGGTGGTGAAGAATATTATGTATTCACCTTACGTCAGGGTGGTGAATTCATTTCTGCTATGAACAGCGGATTAATGTATGACTTATCTAAGCTTGATTGTTTGGATTTCACCGAAGAGAAGTGGAACAAGAGTGGTTTGCATGAATTAGCAACCTATCCTGATGGTGCTATTTATGCTATGAGAGCGATTGATCCTGAACCTCGTAGAGGTCTCTTCTTCAACAAGAGATTAGTAGAAGAAGCAGGTTATGATCCTGATGATTTCTATAAGTGGCAGGCAAACGGCGAATGGACTTGGGAGAAATTCGAAGAAGTTTGTGCTAAGGTTCAGAGAGATACCGATGCGGATGGTATTACTGATATCTATGCTATGACCCAGCAGGGTTCTGAGTTCTACATGGCTGCTGTATGTTCTAACAACGGACATTTCATCAACAAGATTGATGGTAAGTTCGTAAATGAGTTAGATACTCAGGCTACCTTGGATGCTTTACAGTGGGCTATGGATTTAAGAGCTAAGTATGAGATGCCTCAGCCGGAAGGTTCTAACTGGGACTTCTTCCTTGCAGAGTTCAAGAATGGTAAGGGCGTATTCATTGCTGACCAGGTTTATAGAGCTAATCAGGACTTCAGTGTAGATAACATGGAAGATGAATTTGGTTTCCTTTGCTTCCCTATGGGACCGAATGCTGCTACATACAACAGCTGGTATGAGGATAACCCTCTTGTAATTCCTGCTTGCTATGATGATGAAAAAGCTTGGAAGATTGCATTTGCTTACAACCTTTACACTGAGCCGATCGCAGGCTTTGAAGATGTAGAGAACTGGAAGACCGGTTACTATTCACAGTTCAGAGATACCGAATCTGTTGATAATACCATCTCTCTCATCGTTAAGAATGGTTCTGTAACACATCATACCTTCGTACCCGGTATCGAACTTGGTGCTGATATCCTTTGGAACTTAGGTAATGCCGGTGAAGACGGAACAGTTGCTACTCCTGCACAGAAGGCTGAAGAGTTAAAGAACAGCTGGCAGGCATACATCGACGATGCTAACAACTAAATCGATATAAACTTACTGAATAAAGGGGTGGTGTTTTGGCACCATCCCTTTTTACACTCAAAAATCAGAGTTTTAGGGGGAAATAGTTATGACAGTGATTGCGAAAAACCCGATTATGCCGGGCTTTTACCCGGATCCTTCCATTTGTGCGGTAGGAGAAGATTTTTATATGGTTCACTCCAGCTTTTCTTATTTTCCGGGTCTTCCGATTTTGCACAGCAAGGATTTGGCTCATTGGGAGCAGATTGGTAATGTGATGAACAGGCCCAGCCAGTTGCCTTTGGATCAGTCCGGAATATCCAGAGGGCTTTTTGCCCCCACCATTCGTTACCATGAGGGTGTATTTTATGTGATTTGCACCAATGTATCCTATGGCGGAAACTATATTGTAACAGCAACGAATCCGGCAGGTCCATGGTCAGAGCCATACTATATAGAGGGTGCTGCCGGTATTGACCCCAGTCTCTTCTTTGATGAGGACGGAAGGTGTTACTATATTGGAACCCATCCCAATCCGGAGGGCTGTAAATATGATGGTGACTGGTATATATGGATTCAGGAGCTGGATTTACAGGAAATGAAGCTGGTAGGGGAACCCAAGGATGTGTGGAATGGTGCCATGAAAAATATTATCTGGCCGGAAGGTCCCCATTTGTACAAAATCGGTGACTATTATTATATTATGCATGCAGAAGGCGGTACCGGTCCGGACCACGCAGTAACCGTATGTCGCAGCAAGGATATCTGGGGACCTTATGAAAATAATTTCTGCAATCCTATTCTGACCCACAGACATTTGGGGTGGGCATACCCTATTAAGTATGTAGGACATGCGGATTTAGTGGAAACAGTAGCCGGAGAATGGTTTATGGTGATGCTGGCAGTACGTCCGCTGGAGGGTTATACTACGATGGGAAGAGAAACCTTCCTGGCGAAGGTAGTGTGGGAAAATGACTGGCCGGTGGTAAATCCCGGAGTAGGTATGCTTACCGATATCGTAGAAATCAATTTGCCGGAATGGATACCCCGGAAGGGAATTACCTGCGAACCGGGAAGCAGTCGTACTTATGATTTTACCAAGCAGGAAGCATTGGGACAGGAATTTTTGAGCTTGCGCTATCCTATGGAAGGAAAATACCGACTGGCTGGCGGGGAAGGCTTGTATATTGCAGCCGGTTCTGATAAACTGGGAAGTATGGGAAGACCGTCTTATTTGGCTATCCGACAACAACATCATTGTTTTACGGTATGTACCACATTATCGGTGAAGGCACTGAAGGAGGATGTCAAAGCAGGACTTGCCTTGGTACAAAATGAAGGCTATCAGCTGCGAATAGAGGTAACGGATGGTACCGTGGCGGCGGTTCTTTGTGAAAAGGGTGAGGCGAGTATGTTGGGAAGTCTCAAGCTTCAGAAAGATACGGTGACCTTACAGCTTCAGGTAAAGGGACTGGAAGCGACAGTTTCTGTGATAGAATGCGGAAAGGTACAGGAGGTGGCTGACGCTATTGATGTACGTAAGCTGTCCACTGAGGTGGCAGGTGGTTTCGTAGGCTGTACCATTGGTATGTTTGCCGAAGCAGAAACGAATGCAGAGGTGCTGTTTACCGGTCTGAGTTATCAGGAAAATTAGTTTGGAAAAGAGGAGAAAGCTATGGCAGTTAAATTTCATTTGCCGGGATTGCGTTACAATTATCCGTTAAATATGCTCTGGGTGAGTTTGTTAAAGACACATCCGGAATTTTTCAGAGAGGGTGTAGAAATTGCTTCCTTTTTCGGGGAGTTTCCCATGTCACTTTGGAATGGCGGACGATTGAGCAAGGGGGATCAGTGTGAAGCAGGCTTTATTCAGAATGTGGTGAAGAATATTAATGCACAGGGCATTCCGGTGCGTTATACCTATACGAATCCTCTGCTGACAGAAGAGGATTTGAAGGATCCCTACTGCAATTTTTGTATGCAGGTAGCAGACAATGGCATGAATGAGGTCATGGTTTTTTCTCCGCTTTTAGAGGAATATATTCGAAAGACTTACCCGAGCTTTAAAATCAACAGCTCTACCTGTAAGGAAATCAGGGACTGGGAGCAGTTAAACGAAGAGCTGGAAAAGGACTACTACATGGTGGTTCTGGATTATAATCTGAACAATAAGTTTGACATGCTGGAAAAGATACAGAATAAAGACAAAGTAGAGATACTGGTGAATTCTCTTTGTATTCCCAACTGTCCGCGTCGTGGGGACCACTATAAGAATGTAGCCATCAATCAACGTACCATTTTGGAAAATCGAAAGAACCCACCGGAAAAGCAGCAGCCCATTGCTGCTTGGTATTGTGAATATGGTGACAAAAACAGCATCTATAGTATACAGGATTATCCTACCTATATTTCGCCGGAGCAGATTTGGGAGAAGTATGTACCTATGGGCTTTAGTAACTTTAAGATTGAAGGCAGAACTGCCACACTCTTCTCTCTGATTGAAACCTATTGCCTCTACATGATTAAGCCGGAGAAACAGGGAGAAGCCCGCTTGTTGCTTTTAAATAATCTGGTAGCGAACAAGATTATTACCGTGAATGGTCCCAGACCCACCAGACATCCATAGAAATAGCAGATTTTTTACAAGAAAGGAAAGCAAAATGGCTCAGACAAAAGAAATATACTGGCACTTGCCGGGATTGTGTTATTCCCGCTTTTTAAATCATGCTTTGTTTAATTTGATGCAGGGGTATCCGGAGAAATTTCGAGAGGGTTACAAAATCGGTTCTGTATACGGAACCATTCCCGGAGCTATCTGGAATGGCGGAAGAAGCGTTTTTGGTATGGTGCCGAAGCATGACATAGAGAAGGTAATCAAGTCCTATAATGACAGAGGGATACCTGCCAGATTCACCTGGACCAATTCCCTGCTTACCGAGAAGCATGTGTACGATACCTATTGCAATCTGATTATGCAGGTGGCAGACAATGGTATGAATCAGGTATTGGTGAATCGGGACTGTCTGGAGGAGTATTTGCGTCAGGAATATCCAAATTTCAAAGTGATTTCTTCTACTACCAAACGCATGACGGATATGGCCGGACTGAAGGAAGAACTGGAGAAGGATTACCATTTGGTGGTGCTGGATTATGATTTGAATCATGATGAAGAGGTTTTGAAAGAGCTTCAGCCCTATGCTGACCGAATCGAGATATTGGTCAATGAAATCTGTTATCCCAATTGTCCTATGCGTGCGCAGCATTATCAGGATGAAGCCAGAGCACAGCTGGAATACGATACCTTATCCAAGTTCCAGTGCCCGAATAAATCTACCCCCAGAGTGTTTGCAGAGTGTATGAAGCGTCCTGCTTTTATTTCCAATGAGCAGATTGGAGAATATATTGAACGGGGTTATGTAAACTTCAAAATCGTCGGCAGAGGCTTGCCTCAGGATTTTGTAAAGGAATCTTATTTGTACTTTTTGGTAAAGGATGAGGAGCGGGAATTTATCCGTCGCAAAATGGATGCTATTCTGGCAGCCTGGTCCAAACCGGCTCCCGGAAAGCGGTAGATACCTAAGAATAGTATTTTTAGAAGGAGTGGTTGTCTTCGGATGGTCACTCTTTTTGTATTTGTTTTCAAACAGCTGCGGCTGTTATTTCTGCAAAAGAGCAAAATCTAAGAAAAGCATCGCATGAATTAAGAGGTAACCATACTTTTTTTATGATATGCTGACAGTAAATTCTGGAAGGAGAATGGAAGCATGGTGAAACATTGGTACATAGGAAGAATGATGGCTGTAGGAATTGTCTGTGCTTTCAGTCTGGGAGCCTGCGGAGGACGTGAGGAAGTGATACCACCCACGGCGCAAATAACGGAGAGTACCCCCGCACCTGCTTCAGAGGCTTCCACAGAGAATGAAATAACAGAACAGGAGGAAAACTTAGAAACAATGAAAAGACAACAATACGAGGAATTATTTAAAGAAATAGAAGTCATAAAGTCATATAAGGGATTGTTAGATACCAATCCGATTATGAGTCAGAGATTTGGCGCAGATCCGTATGCCATGCCCTACGGTGACAGAGTGTATTTCTACATGACCGGAGATGCATTTGAGTATGATACCAATGGAGAAGTGACGGATAACACTTATAGTAAAATTCGTACCATTAACGTGGTATCTACGGCAGACATGGTAAACTTTGAGGACCATGGTGTTATTCGAGCAGCCGGCTCACAGGGCAGTGCCAAATGGGCAAACAATTCCTGGGCACCTGCTGCAGCATGGAAAAATATAGATGGACAGGATAAGTTTTTCTTATACTTTGCTAACTCCGGTGGTGGTATCGGAGTGTTGACCGCAGATAGCCCTACCGGACCTTTCAAAGACCCTTTGGGAGAAGCTCTTGTTAGCAGAAATACACCGAACTGTAGTGAGGTATTGTGGTTGTTTGACCCGGCAGTTTTGGTAGATGAGGACGGCAGAGCCTACCTGTATTTCGGTGGTGGTGTACCGGAGGGCAAGGTAGCTGATCCGGGGACTGCACGAGTAGTTGAGTTGGGTGAGGATATGATTAGCATCAAGGGAGATCCTGTGACTATTGATGTGCCCTATCTGTTCGAAGATTCTGGTATCCATAAATT
>JAZLEI010000061.1:0-57602 GCA_045615205.1 Acetatifactor sp. | reverse complement strand
GCTACTGTCGGAGTAGGCGTCGGCGTCGCTGTCGCATCACCACCGGATACAGTGCCTCCCGGTTTCGGGGTAGGTGTTGCCGTAGGTTCCGGAGTTGGTGTAGGCGTTGGGGTTACTGTCGGCTCCGGAGTAGGTGTCGGTGTCGCTGTCGGCGCTACCGTTGGAGTAGGCGTCGGTGTCACTTCCATCGCCGTACTACAACCATCACACTGTCCATTCTTATCCGCATCCTTATGTCCGGCAGCAGTTACCACCTCGCCCTTTTGTATTCTAGTTTCACACATCAAGCAGTATGTATCTCCTGTATAACCATCCACAGTACATGTCACTGTTACATCTCCACGCAGCTGCGTTTCACCATTATGTGTACATGCTGCTCTGGTAATCGCTACCACAACACTCACTTGCTCATAGTTTGCTGCATCTGTGTCGGTATAAACGGCAGTTGCATTACAAGCTACACCTGCTTCTAACTCGGCATCACCATTCTGCCATTCCCAGCCGTTGGGCAATGTTACATCCCCTACCTTTTTTACGCTGTAAGGAACACTCTTGCTATTTTCCGGCTTATTGGGGGCACATTCTGCCTTTTTAATTTCCACCTCTGCACTGGATTCTACACTGCCACCAACCACAATCTTAGTAGCACTAATCTTCACCACATACACTCCGGCATTCACAGGTGCACTGTCCAATGCAGTATTCAAGTCATCCTTCTGATACCACTTCACTATAGGATTTTCACAATCCGTAAGGGTATAAGTAATGTCACTTTCTCCCACAACCACACCTACTGTTATGGAAGTACCATCATAAATAATGTTCTCACTCACTTCAATAGAAACGGAAGGATTTATTTTAGCAGTCATTACTGTAATATCACATCTTCTGCTAGTATTTCCTGCATTATCCGTTACAACAAGTTCAAAAGAATATGTAGTATCCGGCATCATATTCGTAATCGCAAAGCTACCGCCGTTTCCGCCTGCATCAGGCTGGAAAGCCGCAATATTCAAGGACTGATTTCCACCGGATATATGCGTTAACTGATACCCTTGCGCATTATTCGGTACACCTGAGGTATTGTCAGTTGCCTCTACTGCTATAACAGCACTGTCAGTAGTAGCAGTTCCTTCCTTCATGATTGCGGTAGTAATCACCGGTGCAGTACCATCCACCTTCAAGGTTCCCTGATAAGTCTTGCTTACAGGTTCTGCTGTATTATCAGAGTTATTTTTTAACCAATAATTCAAACTATTTGAATACTCACCATCCTGTATTACCATTTCAGCATCTATACCACCATCGGGTTGTGCTGCAATACCATAACCGTCCGGTGCCTGTAACACTGCATTCTGATACCATCCATTGTTTCCATTCGGAGTGACAGGACTAAGCACCGCATCCGGAACAACAACAATGGAATCATCCACAACTATAAGTGTATATCCTACTGTAGCCGTTTCTTCATCCTGTCCTACCAAAGGAACAGTAATGCTGATTTGATATTCTCCTGCAGCAAGCTGTGCAGTTTCTCCAATAGAAGGGAAAAAAACAATGATATCATTCTCACCATCGTCGGTTGCATAAATTTCATTCAAACCCAATGCTTCAATCTTGTAGTCATAATAATCATCATTTAAATCAATATCAACTGCATCATAAGTAACGCCATCCTTGGTCACCGTAATTGTTAAAGGAATATCAAATAACCATACGCTATCATCTGTTCCTGTATAAGCTACCGGTATTTCAAAGCCATTTGTATTCACTTCCTCTATGGTTACAGATGCAGACGTACTTGCTCCTTCTAACAGTGTAAAGCTTGTAAGCCCACTCTCCCCTAGAGCAGGCTCTGCAGATGTGGTCCATGCCCCATCCATCAAGGTAAATGTAGTACCCGCCTGAATATTACTGTTTGGTGTAAAGGTAAATGTACCACTTCCCGTAGCACCACTTACATCAATATACGGATAAGAATATTCTACTCTTCCGGAGGTAGACTTATCCGCAGGTCTGCCCGTTGTATCTGTCTGGAACTGAGTTGTTCCGCTGACTGCTCCGGTGATTTTCAGCTTATCGGTATCATCCATAACCAACATTCCGCCGCCGGTGAAATCTCCCAATGTAAAGGTAGAACCATCCGCAATTACAGTAGACAATACCAGCTCTGCTCCTTGATTAATCTGAATGTCTACACCACTATTTAAAGTAGCAGGCTCTAAGATACCGTTAACTTCCAGACTACCAATATTTTCGAAATTAATATTTTCAATTAAGGATGCAGAAGCAAAAGTAACGTTAGCCTTCTTATCAGAGGCACCATATACATTCTTTACGAAAGAACCTGCAAGCTGTATGGTTACATCACCATTCACAGTAAAGTTTTCCTCCACACCGCTGCCGGTCCACATATCATTATAATATCCGCCCTGTCTGTTCTCTCGGGCACCATACGCATATACACTACCAATGGTTCCTGATGTACTATTCTGAATGATAATCGTAGCATCACCGCCAAAATGACTGGCAACCGTAGGATTGGTATCTCCCTCTGCCTTTCCTAAGTCTGAGAAATTACCTGCATAAATATCACCTAATACGTTTCCGTTTCCGCTAATGATAATTTTTCCATCATTCCCTGCTTCCGGGTAAGTATTCTGCGGCTGTGTAATAGCACCACAGAACAAATCTATCTCATACTCTGTGTTGCTTCCCTTTTTTACATTCTCCAAGGTCAAAGTATGACCATTTGCAATAATCGCATTTCGCACAGAATTATTAAAAGAAATTGTAATATCCTTAAACGTCACATCCGCTCCCAGCACAATTCCGCCATAATCACTGGCAAGCGCTCCTCCGGTAATGGTTACAGGCTTGGTAATATTGATTGGTGCATCTCCGCCGGCGGGTCTGGTCATGGCAATACTATCCACAATTTGAATAGTCCCCCCCTCACTTACACGGGTAAGTGCTGCCGCAAAATCATTGTATGGTGCAGCCTGACTTCCATCTCCGCCATCCTGTGCCGTACCACTTACATAAACGATATCCAATGGTACTTCTCCCTCACCTGTCGGCTCATATGCCGTAGCATTTAATTGAGGATAAGCAAATCCGGTATTCATATCCTCAATCCACTTACCACTGGGACTGTGAGAAGCACTAAAGCTGAGCCCGCCAAAAGCATTTGATGCCAGCGTATCACTCCCCGACAGATAATAATCATAATATATGGTCGTCTGGTCATCCCATGTACAGTCAACTGCATACCACTTATTCTCCAACTGTACATAATTCCACATATGATTCTGCATATCATTCAAATCATTTCCGCCCACACCGGATACCAGAACACAAGGAATATTATAGGCATCACATAATAGCTTAAATGTCTTAGCATAGCCTGCACAAACGGTAATCTTATCTCCGGTCAAGGCACTATGAGCCGTCTGATATTTATCCGGACTAAGGTCTCCTCCTTGCGGCACATAGGTTACATTATCACAAACATAATCATGAATTGCCTTTACCTTATCAGCAGTTGTCGCTCCATTAACAAGTCCGCTATCAATACTACTCTTCGCAGTAGCCACAGCTGCATCCAAATCCGTCCCCACAAAGGCTAAGTTAGGATTATTGGCTACATCTGTAGATAAAGTAAATGTAAAATCCTTTGCAATATGTGTCGTTACACCCGCTTGCGTAGATGTCACATGAGTATACCCTACAGAGTATGCCACATTCACCAACCACGACATCCTTGGCTGGTCATGTATCAATGCCAGTAAAGCATATAACACGGCATCCTCTGCCACTGGGCCTGCATCTGCAGACAGTTCTTCCGCTGTATCATAAGTAAAATCACCACTCAACGATAACGTCACGGCTTCCCCATTGGTTCCATTAGCATAAGCAACCGCCAATGCTTCATATACCGCCTTGGAATTTTCATCCAACTGTCCATAATAAGTATTAGTTGTCGCATCCCATGCAGGATTGTTTCGTATCCCCCATAACATCACCTGCTGCGATGTTACATCATATACACTACCGACTCCTTCCTGCTCAATAGAAACTGTTGCCACCTCTTGTGTGATGATGGTCTCTGTCTGCATACCTGTACCAGAACTGTTTTCCTCTGCCCAAACAGACATGGGAACAGATGTAAAAACAAGACTCGCACATAGTAAAATTCCAAACAACCTACGCTTCATCTATTTATTGCTCCTCTCTTTCTATTTTAATAAAACCTTTTCAGTATTTTACCATAGATTTATCAAATAAACAACGCAAAATTACCGAGATACCATTCATACTCAGAATTTGACAGCTCTCCCCGAACCCCCTATAATAATACTAATCACAAGCTTATCAGGAGGATGTTTTATGTCCAATATTATAGAAATTACAGATTTTTCCGACCCTCAACTGGATGTTTATGCTCGCCTAAACGAAAACCAACTGCTGCATTATTATGAACCCAATGGGGGTATCTTCATTGCAGAAAGTCCTAATGTCATCCTTCGTGCTTTGGATGCAGGATATGAACCCATCTCACTGCTTTTAGAACCAAAACACATTGATACCCAAGCTCGGGAGGTAATTGATCGCTGTAGCGATATTCCCATTTTTACCGCCGAAGCTGACATTTTGGCTCAACTCACAGGCTTCCAACTGACACGCGGGGTCCTCTGTGCCATGCACCGCAAGACACTTCCCGATTTAGAAGAAGTATGCAACCACGCCCACCGTATTGTTATACTGGAAAATGTCATGAACCCCACCAATGTAGGAGCCATCTTTCGTTCTGCCGCAGCACTGAATATGGATGCTATACTGCTGACTTCGGCATGTAGCAATCCCCTATACCGCCGTGCCGCCAGGGTCAGCATGGGAACGGTATTTCAAATTCCTTGGACTTATCTGTCTGACACGATTTGTAGCTGGCCTCAGCCTGCCATGACCAAGCTAAAAGACCTTGGTTTCAAAACAGTTGCCATGGCACTAACAGACGATTCCATCAGTATTGATGACCCTAAACTTTTAGCAGAAGAAAAACTGGCCATCGTATTGGGTACGGAAGGGGATGGTTTGGCTTCCTGCACCATCGCTGACTGTGATTATACAGTACGAATTCCCATGTCCCATGGAGTAGATTCTCTCAACGTAGCCGCTGCCAGTGCCGTGGCATTTTGGGAATTAGGGAAACAATAATTCATAAAAAATCCTCCGATGCGGTCCTTTATCGTACATATACCACCGCATTGGAGGATTGCTTTATTTATTCACTTCTCGCTCCCAGATAACTTATCAAAGTATCATAAAACTCCGGGAACTCCTTCTTCAAATTAATAATTCCACCATCCGGATTCAGGAAGCAATGCTCAGACTTTGCCTCACATACCAGCACATTATCACGCTTCATTTGATAACCAAGCTTCAGCTTTACGCCCTTAAACTCTTCTACCCATACAGTAATCGTAATCAAATCGTCGAATTCCGTACTTACCCGATACTTACACTCCACCGCTGTTACAGGCGAAATAATCCCCATATCCTCCAACTTCTTATAATTCCAGCCGATTTGTCCCAAAAAATCGATTCTGGCCTCCTCCATCCATCGAATGTAATTGGAATGATGCACGATGCTCATCTTGTCTGTTTCATAATATTTTACTCTGTGCTCGTAGGGCTTCATTTCACTTTCTCCTTGCTTACCACTGTTTCACTGTCTCCATCCGGGCTACATATCCGTCTCAGATTTATTTGCAGGCACACCTGAGATAAGTTGTCCTTCACTATTTTACTGCTCTCTCTGTATCTCCAGATTACTATATGCAGAAGGATCCATAAACTGACAGAACTCTGCCACTACCGAATATCCTCCGCAAAGTGCCTTCATGAAAAACTCTGTCTGTTCTCCCTGTGCAACTACCTCTTCCCAACTTCTGCCATTGATTGTAACCTCGCCGGCATAAAACTTGTGGGGTGTTGTTTCCAGCTCCAGTTCACCTTTCTGCAGAGCAATGCCGAAACAATGCACCTTTCCCTTATTTCTGGTATAGCAATACACTCCCGCTTCATCCCAGGAATAATTGATTCCTGCTTTTGTTTTTACTTTCCTAGCCTCACCCAGAAAGTCAAATGCAGAAATATCTGTTGGCAATGTTATCACTTTGCCATTTATTGTTATTCCGGCAGCAGAATAATCAATGACTAACTTATTATTCACATAATCAAAAACCTCAACCGACTTCTTTTTCCCGAAAAGCTTTGCAAAAAATCCCATACCCTCTTCTCCTTTGATAAAAGTTTTTATTCATTATATTACGTTCCATTCTACATTTCAACTCAAATTATCCACTCTATAATAGTATCAAACTTCTCCTGAGTCATCTCATGCCCTCCTGAATACCGCTTGTGGTACAAATTATGCAAGGCCTGTCGTTCCGAATAAGCTACACTGCCTCTTTCTACGATATAGAAAGCATCTCTGGAATATTTATCCTCTTCCCCCGAAACAATTAATAACCGCCTTGGAGCAATACAAGACACCAAATCATCTATATCATACTTTCCATGAAAGTTGGGGATCACGCTCGCCATTTCAATTCCCACATCATGCTTCATGCGATTTTCATATGTACAGGCACTTCCGCTTGCACAGCAAAAAGAAATCCTTTCGTCTAAAGCCGAAAGAAACAGTGCTGTATTTCCACCATAGGAATGCCCTAATGTACCTATCCGTTCCGCATCAACATATGTAAGTTGGGAAAGCAGCGAAATACCATTTATGGCATCTTCCAACACCTTTTTCATCAAAAAATCACCGCGAATAATACGGTAACACATTTCATTAAAATGTTGCCAAAAGTCAAAACCTTCCACACTCGGTTCTTTACGCCTTTCCTCAAAACATATAGAATCCGGTGCCAATACCACAAATCCTCTTTTTGCTAATTCCGGTCCAAAAGCTTGCAAAGGATTTCCGGCCAGACCGCATACCTCACTTTTTCCCAAATGATGTTCCCTATTATGCTGATGATTAATCAGTATCGCCGGATTTTTAACAAGTATTTCCGGAAGCAGCAAAAAAGCACTAACCTTATCACCACCGGAAGCATATTCAATTAATTGTCTCGTATATCCATCTTCTTTTGTAGTTTCCAGAATTTCATACACAACCTCAGTAATGGGATGTGGTATTGAAATTCCAATTACTTCCGCTATCTCCCTTCGTAAATTCACCATCTTTTCAACTCCCTCACCACTACTCCGTAATAATATCCAACAAATCCTTCAACTGCTCACAACATACCTTCCCCTGCACCTGATTATGTACCAGTATGGAAACCATTCCCACGTCCAGTCCTCCTTGATAATCGGTCACGGGGTTATCTCCAACCATATACTTTATGTCCGGATTACCGGCTTCTCTTATGGCATATTCATAAATTTCTCTTCGTGGCTTCTCATAACCCACACCTGCCGAAGTAAAATATCCCGAAATCTCTGTGTCCAGTCCAAGCCGTTCAAACACCCTTCCCAACTCCGGAAAGTTATTGGAAATAATATAGTTCTCATACCCCTTTTCTTTAAAGTACTGCAATACCGGCTTCGCATCGGAGTACGATTCATATTCGAATGTGACTACATTTTCTCGGAAAGAAGTACAAATAGGTATGATATCCGGCTGTTTCACTCCATGTGCATCGCAGAAGCTACGAATTTCACCTAATAAGTCACCCCACCAGGATTCTCCATTCTTATCGGAATGGTCCTTCTCCGGCACATACCAGGAGCAAACACTCCTCATGAATGCTCCGGCAACATCCTCCTCCAGAGAATAGCCATATTTTTCAAAAGCTCTCACCAGTGAACTTTTAAATGATTCATTTCCATACAACAGGGTTCCGTCACTGTCCCAAAAGATTGCTTTTTTCATATCAAATCCCTTTCTCCTACACCATTACATCCTTCTTCAAAAGTAACCTGTTACCATTTATTCCAATCAAAACTAATGCTTATCATTATAATCATAAAACATCTCATCCAGTAATCTGTCACATGCTTCTGTATTTCCCAATGCTGCTTTTATCAATGTACCCATATTAGAAAACATTAAATTAAAATACAGCCAGTCTCCCATGTCATCATATTTTCTCGTAGAATTAATCAGACAATTCTTTCGAAGAGTGGTATACGCCTTTCCCTTTGATTTACCATACTTCTTCAGTTCCTTCGCAGTTGCCACATCCTCCATTGCCTTTTTATCTACGAAACCGCCTATTGCATCAAAGGTTTCTTTCTCAGCCCAAAATATCCCACTATATAAACCTGTGATACCAAACAAAAAGCGACACATCATATCATTGCACCACAAGGGAAAAGAATATCTTTCAAATCGAATAGGTGCACCACCACCTATATACCTACCACTCCTAAGCAACTGATATACCTCTGAAATAGTACCTTTGGTCATTCGATTATCACAGTCTATAGTAATTATGATTTTTCCCCTTGCTGCCCGTATCCCCGCATTCCGTACCCTTGCAATACACCGTTCCTCATTCTTAACAACCACAGCTCCGTTCTCTAAAGCAATCTGCTCAGTCCTGTCTGTACAACGGTTACATACTACAATAATTTCTACTTTCCCTTTGAATTTGCTTGCCGCAGCATGTATGGAATCAATGCATCTCTTTACATACTTTTCTTCATTATGTGCCGGTACAATCACGGAAACATGTATCTTTTCACTCATTCTATTTCCCTCAACTTTTACATTTTCCAAGTCTTTGTAATTTCTTTTTTATTATAATACACCTATCACACTTATTCAATGACCAGCCCGGTTTCTTATACATTTCAGTAATCTCCATAAATACATTTTCATCATCACCATGCAGAAAACGCCCTATACCAGCCTCAAAAGCCGATATAGGGAGCCCCCTTACATCACACTATTTTGCAAATTCACATTCCCAATTACCACTGATTACCAATGGCTGGTCCGCTTTGGAACCGCCTAGCATTTCGGTAACAATCAGTTTATACTCTCCTGCCTGAACCTTCTCCAAAGGAATAGCCACATTCACCTGACCATCTACCACTTCTGTCGGCTCTGTTCTATCGCCTTCTACCACTACATTACCATTCCTATCCACAATCCGGTAACTCTCCAAGCCGAAGGTTTCAAATGTACGATAGGGTACTACATCCGGATTTACCATATTAATCGCTACGGTCAGATTGTCAGACACATGGGCAACTGTCAGCTCTATTTCCTCGGTAGCCTGTTCATAAGCGGTCCCGATTACCGCTCCGTTCCAGCCTGTAATGTCTCGGAAAAATCCCTGCAGCTTCCCGGTCGCCGCCAGAGCAGTTACTCCGGTCAAACAGAAGCACAGCGCCAAAGAAGCTACTGCAACCATGGGGCTCTTAAAGGTGTGTTTTGTATTCTTATACATATACTCCTTCCGATATGTTTCTTCTAACAATCTGCGCCCTTTCTGTAAACGCATCTTCACTGCTGAGGTTGTTCGCCCTATCACGCCGGCAATCTCCTCTATGCTATATTCCTCCACATAGTACAAAACAAGCACCACCCGGAACTTCTCCGGTAAGGTCATCAAAGCTTCCAGAATGCCACTGTCCGAGGTCTCCCGTGTGAACTCTTTCACTTCCTCTATATCCACTGTCTGGTTCTTACTTCTGAACCGCAGTGTGTCCTTACAGGTATTTGCCGCCACCTTCAAAAGCCACGCTTTCTCATGCTCTGCCTCCCTAAACTCAGGTGCTTTCTGCATATACTTTATCAAGGTTTCCTGCATAGCATCCTCCGCATCACTTGCATTTCCCAGTGTAATCAGGCACAGACGAAACAACATATTTCCATAAGTATGCATCACTCTTTCTATATCATCAGCCGGCCGCGCCGATGTATTTGCCATTCTATCAACCTCCCTTCACTTATAACACGTCAGAAATGGCGGTTTGGTCAATTTTTTTGTAAAGAAAAAACAGTAAAATCTTTCGACTCTACTGTTTACTAATATCCAATCTATTCCGTTGAAACCTGCACAAAGGGAAACTCCTTTGTTAATTCAGAATCCATTTCCATCATAGCAAGTAATCTGCTGGCAGCACCGGATGGCTTATTCTTTCCGGCTTCCCAAGCCTCCACCGTCTTATCAGATACCCCCATATAACCTGCAAATAATTTCTGAGACAAACCGGTACTCTTCCTAATCGCTTTGATTTCAGAGGCATCATATTCCTTAACCGGAACAATTGTAACAATTCTTCTTTTTAATTTTTTCTCTTTGCTCTGAACATCTTCTATAGCTTCTGTAAGACCTGCTACGATACTTTCATATACACTACTCATGAAAATTCCTCCCACTTCTTTAGGAATTCGTCCGTTTGAATAATCGTTCTGGTCATTAGCATTTCAATTCATTAAGATAATGTATTCTTTATATGATACCCCACCTGCAAAGATTTTGCAGGTGGGGTATAGAAAATCTTAGTTGTCGTTCATACGCTCGAGTTTTTTGGCCTGATCTGCCACAATGCATGCGTCTATGATTTCCTGAATGTCACCATTCATTACTTTCTCCAGCTTATACAGTGTCAGGTTGATTCTATGATCCGTTACACGACCCTGCGGGAAATTGTAAGTACGAATCTTCTCGGAACGGTCTCCGGTTCCAATCTGGCTTCGACGCATTTCTGCTTCTGCGTCATGTCTCTGTTGCTGTTCGATATCGTACAGCTTTGCCTTTAACAGGGCGAAAGCCTTTGCCTTGTTCTGCAGCTGGGACTTCTCGGTCTGGCTGTACACCACGATACCTGTGGGATAGTGGGTCAGACGCACTGCGGAGTCTGTGGTATTAACACACTGACCACCGTTACCGGACGCACGCATTACGTCGATACGAATATCCTTTTCATCGATGACGATGTCGATGTCCTCATCTACTTCCGGCATAACTGCTACAGAAATGGTAGAGGTGTGGATACGTCCGCCACTTTCAGTTTCCGGCACACGCTGTACACGATGTACACCACTCTCGTACTTCATCTTGGAATAAGCACCCTGACCGGTAATCATAAACTGTACTTCCTTCATACCGCCGATACCGATATCGTCTACGTTCATGGTTTCTACCTTCCAACGGTTGCCTTCTGCATAATGCACATACATACGATATACTTCTGCTGCGAAAAGGGCTGCCTCATCGCCGCCGGCACCTGCACGGATTTCCACGATAACGTTCTTGTCATCATTAGGGTCCTTGGGCAATAATAAAATCTTCAGCTCCTGCTCTAATTCTTCCACACGCTTCTTGCTATCATTTAATTCTTCCTTCAGCATTTCACGCATTTCTTCGTCAGACTCTTCCTCCAGCATCATCAGAGAGTCTTCGATAGCCTGCTTGCACTTCTTATATTCCTTATAAGCCTCCACGATAGGGGTCAGGTCACTCTGCTCCTTCATGAGCTTGCGGAATCTTTCCTGATTATTGGTTACGGTGGGTTCGTTCAACTCACCCATGATTTCTTCAAAACGGATTAACAAATCCTCTAACTTATCAAACATGTTCTTCCTCTTTCTTCACATCTATGTCTATGAATCTCTTTCTATCTTAATGTGGCATAAACCACCCTGTCAAGTCCTGCGTAATCTTTTACCACCTGTATCTGCGAAAAACCGCCCTTTTCCAGCAGTTCACTGACCTGTTCTGCCTGATCATGACCAATCTCAAAGTATAGTTTGCCTTCCTTATTCAGGAACTCAGGAGCTTCCTCGATAATCCGCCGATAGAAAAACAAACCATCCTCCATGCCATCCAGTGCCTGCATAGGTTCATGAAGCCTTACCTCCGGCATCAGGGTATCGATAACCGCCTTACGAATATAAGGTGGATTGGACACGATGATATCGTAGCGACCTTCCACTGCTTCAAACAGGTTGCTTTCCAACCATAAGGGGCGCTTTTCTTCCGGTAACAAAGCTTCTGCATTTCTGCCCGCCACCGTTAGGGCTTCCGATGAAATATCTACCCCTACCCCTTGGCACCAGTTGTTATAGTGTAACAAACTGATTAAAATACACCCGGAACCGGTACACATATCCAATATGCGAGAGTAATCCTGCATCTGACGCAAGACCTCCTCTACCAATATCTCCGTATCCTGACGGGGTATCAACACATGCTCATTCACCTGAAAGGTCAGTCCCATGAAGTCCTGTTCCCCGGTAATATGTTGTAAAGGAATACGCTTGCCTCTTTCGGCTATGGCGGCTCGGTAAGCAGTAAGCTTCTCCTCTGCCACTTCCCTATCCCCATGCACCAGCAGGTCATTTCGGTTGGTACCGCATATATATTCCAACAATAGTCTGGCATCCAGGTCTGCTTCCGGGATTTCTGCCTGCAACAGTACCTCTCTGCCTTCCTTGTAACAATCCTGATAGTTCATAGTCATTCCTCAAAATTATCCTTCAAATACTGCTTCCAGTCAAACACAGCTTCTACGGAAGCAATGGCTACCTCTATCATATCCTCATCCGGCTCCTTGGTGGTTAATCGCTGTATCAGCATACCGGGTGCAGACAAAATACGCACGAGGATATTGTTGCTTCTGCCGGCCAGTCGGATGATTTCATAGGATATCCCTGCCACCACAGGCATCAAAGCAATACGAAGCAATACCTTCAATACCTGATTATCCACTCTGATAAAGAAAAACAGGATAATACTCACAAACATTACAAAAAACAAAAAGCTGGTTCCGCATCTCTTATGCAGTCTGGAGCTTTCCATGGCGTTCTTTACATTCAGCTCCATACCATGCTCAATACAGTTGATACATTTATGCTCTGCCCCATGATACATGTATAGACGCTTGATATCCTTCATGGCACTGATAGCAACCACATACAGTACAAAGATACTGATTCTCAACACACCTTCCACAATCGCAATCACGGAAGGACTGGTAATGGAAAACCAATTCTGTAGCTTATCGGAAATAAAATAAGGGAGAACGATAAAGATACCCACTGCCAATACCACAGACAATATGGTGATAAAGGTGGTAATGGCCTCTTCTCCTTTGCCCTTGGTCAGTTTATCCAGTGCCTGGTCAAACTTCGTCTCTTCCTCTTCTTCCTCATAGAAGCTGGCTGAATGATTGATACTCTTCATACCTAACATCATGGAATCGATAAAGTTAAACACACCACGGATAAACGGTAGCTTCTTCAGCTTATTTTCCTGCAAAACACCTTGAAATTCATCTATTTTAATGTCGATTTCTCCGTCCGGCTTTCGTACCGCTATAGCGTACTTCTCGCTGTTCTTCATCATAACACCTTCCAAAACAGCCTGACCGCCTACACCGGAGTAACAAACCTTGTTCTTTTCTGCCATAAAACTCATACCTTTCCCAATTCAACAAAACGAACAGCTAAAGAGAATAAAAGGTTGAGATAAGAATACCTCAACCCTTTTCATCGCCTTATTATTTGATACCGTACTTCTTATTGAACTTCTCGATACGACCATCAATTCTAGCAGCCTTCTGCTGACCAGTGTAGAATGAATGACACTTGGAGCAAACTTCTACGTGGATTTCAGGCTTAGTAGAACCGGTTACGAAAGTGTTACCACAGTTACAGGTTACAGTTGCCTGATAATAGGTAGGATGGATTCCTTCTCTCATGTTTTTCACCTCTCTAATATATTGTAACAACGTTTAAATTTTGTTCTCATCCGCACTGCCTATGCAACCACAAACAGCGTTGCTATTATAACATGAATAAAATACCATTGCAATAGTTTTTTAGATAAATTTGTTCTTTTTTACCATAGCCACGAAATCTACATTGTTTCTGGTACGTGAGAACATGTCCAAAATACGGTCGGTTGCTTCGTCTGGCTTCAGACCGTTCAAGGCTCTACGCATAATATTTACTGCTTCCAGTTCTTCTGCATTTAACAGCAAATGCTCATTTCTGGTGCTGGACTTAGCAATATCAATGGCCGGGAAGATACGCTTTTCGGAAAGCTTTCTGTCCAGTACCATTTCCATGTTACCGGTACCTTTGAATTCTTCGTATACTACGTCATCCATCTTACTTCCGGTTTCTACCAAAGCAGTAGCCAGAATGGTCAGGGAACCACCTTCACGCATATTACGTGCTGCACCGAAGAAACGCTTAGGCATATGCAATGCCGCCGGATCCAAACCACCGGAAAGGGTTCGTCCACTGGGGGGGACTACCTGGTTATAAGCTCTGGTGAGACGAGTGATACTATCTAACAAAATCACTACATCTTTTTTATGTTCTACCAAACGCTTCGCACGTTCGATAACCATTTCGGAAACTCTCTTGTGATGCTCGGGTAGCTCGTCAAAGGTAGAATAGATGACTTCTACATTGTCGCCCACGATAGCTTCCTTAATATCCGTAACTTCTTCGGGACGTTCATCAATTAACAAAATCAACATATGCATGTGGGGATTGGTACGCAAAATGGACTTTGCCACATCCTTTAACAAGGTGGTCTTACCTGCTTTGGGCTGGGATACAATCATACCACGTTGTCCCTTACCAACCGGACAAATCAAATCCATTACTCTCATAGCCACACTACAGCCCTGTGTTTCCATCTTAATACGCTCATTGGGAAAAATCGGTGTCAAATCCTCAAAAGCTATTCTCTTAGCAGATTCTTCCGGAGTATATCCATTAATGGTTCTCACATACAACAATGCCTGAAACTTCTCCTGCTGGGTCTTGATACGCTTGTTACCACGCAGAATATCACCTGTCTTTAAACCAAAGCGGCGTATCTGGCTGGGAGCCACATATACATCATTTTCACCGGGCAAGTAGTTTGCACAACGGATGAAACCATATCCATCCGGCATAACCTCCAGAATACCCTCTGCTTCCACGCCACTATCCAGCTCCGGAGGATACATGGTGGAATCATAAGCATTATCTGCACGATAAGGCTTCTCCACAGTCTTTACGGTACCTTCCTGTCTGGCTTCTGTCTTTGCTTCTGTTCTGGTTTCTTCAATGCTCTTTCCTACAGCTTCCTTCTTCTCACTTGTTTCCTTTGCCACTGCAGCAGCCTTGTCCTTCTCATCTTCTGCCAACATCGCTTCTACGATTTCTGCCTTTTTCATAGTGGTTGCACCCTTAATTCCACGCACCTTTGCCAGTTCCTTTAACTGTGCCAATGCCAAGGATTCATACTTTTCTCTCATAAGTCCTCCTTTATATCTCTTCTATTATCGATTATAAGTAGTGGGTATTTTCAATCAGAATTGCTCTTGATGTGACTTGTTGAAGCATATACTTAGCTTCATTCTTACTTTGCATTATATAACAGGAATGCAAAAATAGGAAGTAAAATTTTTCAAAACTGCAATATTTCCTTGAAAAAGAAACATTTTCGCTTTAAAATAAGATGGACTTATGTGAAGTATCCGTAAAAGATATTCAATAATATAAATATCAATATTAAGAAAAGAGGCATCCTTATGACTACAAACGAAAAAGCATTATTATTACATGAAGAATGGAACGGCAAGCTGGAGACCATCTCCAAAACTCCCGTCAAATCCAGAGAGGCATTGTCCCTTGCCTATACCCCCGGTGTAGCAGAACCCTGTAAGGTAATCGCACAGGACAAAGAATCTGCTTACAAATATACCATGAAAGCCAACACCGTAGCGGTTGTTTCAGACGGTAGTGCGGTTCTGGGTCTGGGCAATATCGGCCCCTATGCGGCTATGCCTGTTATGGAAGGCAAAGCGGTATTGTTTAAAGAATTCGGTGGTGTCAATGCTGTGCCCATTTGTCTGGATACCCAGGATACAGAAGAAATCATCAAGGCTGTTACTTATCTGGCTCCCGGCTTCGGTGGTATTAATTTGGAGGATATTTCCGCTCCCCGTTGCTTTGAAATCGAAGAACGTTTGAAGGCTACCTTGGACATTCCTGTTTTCCACGATGACCAGCACGGAACCGCTATCGTGGTTCTGGCAGGTGTTATCAATGCCCTAAAGGTAGTAGGCAAGAAAAAGGAAGATTGTAAGGTAGTCGTAAATGGTGCCGGAAGTGCCGGTGTAGCCATTACCAAGCTGTTACTGACCTATGGTTTCCCCAACATTGTCATGTGCGACAAGGTAGGTATTGTTTCCAAGAATACCGAAGGTCTCAACTGGATGCAAGAGAAAATGGCACAAGTCACCAACTTAAATAATGAAACCGGTACTTTGGCAGATGCTATGAAGGGTGCTGATATCTTCGTCGGCGTATCTGCCCCTAATATCGTAACCAAAGAAATGGTAGCTTCCATGAACAAGGATTCCATCCTTTTTGCCATGGCGAACCCGGTACCGGAAATCATGCCGGATGAGGCAAAATCTGCCGGTGCCCGTGTGGTAGGTACCGGACGCAGCGATTTCCCCAATCAGGTCAACAATGTGGTAGCTTTCCCCGGTATTTTCAAGGGTGCCTTAGAAGGACGTGCTTCCCAGATTACGGAGGAAATGAAGCTGGCTGCTGCCATTGCTATTGCAGGCCTGGTTCCGGAAGCAGAACTGAATGAAGACAATATTATGCCTGAAGCATTTAATCCTCAGGTAGCTGAAATCGTAGCCGCTGCCGTAAAGGCAAATATTAAATAATGACCACACAGAATATCCACTGGCATGGTAAGCCCTACTATTCGCTGGATGCTTACTGTAAAAATCAATTTCACCAAAAATGTTATAAAATCGCTATCAATGCCGGAATGACTTGTCCCAATCGGGATGGCACTCTGGATCATCGTGGCTGTATCTTTTGCAGTGCCGGTGGCAGCGGGGACTTTGCAGTATCCGCCCCTTCCATAGTGCAGCAAATCAAACAGGGGCTGGAGTTGTTCGGCGATAAAAAAGTAGGCAACCGATTCATTGCTTACTTTCAGGCTTATACCAACACCTATGCTCCGGTGCAGCATTTGGAGCAGCTTTATACCCAAGCGCTGTCTTGTGAACAGGTATGCGGCATTTCCATTGCCACCCGTCCCGATTGTTTGGGGGAAGATGTGCTTGCATTATTGGACAAACTAAAGAAACAGTTTCCGGACAAATTTCTATGGGTAGAACTGGGACTGCAGACCATTCACGAGGAAACAGCCCGCTATATTCGGCGTGGCTATCCGCTTTCCTGCTTTGAGGAAGCAGTGAAGCGTTTGAAGGACCTCGGCATCCCTTGTATCGTTCATGTGATTTTAGGATTGCCCGGAGAAACCCCGGAAATGATTTTTAAAACAGTCCGTTACTTAAACAAATGGTCCATCTTCGGTATCAAGCTGCAGCTTCTGCATATTTTAGAAGGAACGGATTTGGCTGCTGACTACGAAGCCAAGCTTTTCAATGCTTACGAAAAAGAAGAATACTTAAATATACTCATTCATTGTCTGGAGCTGTTGTCACCGGATATTATAGTACATCGTCTGACAGGAGACGGTCCCAAGGATTTGTTAATTGCACCTAAATGGAGCCTGAATAAAAGAGATGTACTCAATTCCCTGCATCAGCAAATGAAACAACGCAACACTCATCAAGGGAGATTATTTCATGTTACAAAGTCCATTGACTCTATATAAACTAATCATTCTCTATATGCTGAACCGGGTGAACTTCCCCCTCACCACTGCACAAATCAGTGAATTTATTCTGGGAAAAGAATATACCAATTTTCTGACACTGCAACAGGTCATCAGTGAACTGACAGAAGGAAATATGATTACTGCCCGTTCCCTGAACAATCGTACTCATCTGACCATCACAGAGGAAGGAAAAGAAACCCTGCATTTCTTCGAAAATCGTATCAGTGACACTATTAAAGAAGAAATCATCAGCTATTTCAACGAGAAGGAATTCACTCTTCTGGAGGAGGTTTCCGTACTGGGAGATTATTACAAAGCCACTACCGGGGAATACGAAGCCCATCTGGTTGCCAAAGAAAAGGGGATTAATCTCATAGAACTGACTCTTTCCGTTCCCAGCAAAGAAATGGCTGTGTCCATCTGTGATAACTGGCAAGAGAAAAATCAGGCAGTTTACCAATATATAATAGAGCAGCTGTTCTAATCAGAACTGCTGCTCTTTGTTTATTACACTATTCTTCTGTTCTCGAAGCCTTTGCTTCTTGCTTAATCCGCTTCATATGCTCCCTGATCTTCTGCTCATAACCATTTCCGGTAGGTCTGTAAAACTCCCTTCCGCTGAGCTCATACGGCAAATACTGTTGCTCCACATAATGATTAGGATAATCATGTGCGTATTTATAACCAATCCCATGCCCCAGCTTGGCTGCTCCTTTGTAATGAGCATCCTGCAGATGCGTGGGGATAGGTAAGTTACCGCTTCTGGTCACTTCATCCTTGGCCTCAAAAATAGCATTACAAGCTGCATTGCTCTTAGGGGCACTGGCCACATAAGCTACTGCCTGAGAAAGGATAATCTGTGCCTCCGGCATACCGATACGCTCTACTGCCATGGAAGCATTAGTTGCTACTACCAGTGCCATAGGGTCTGCATTTCCCACATCCTCCGATGCGCAAATCATAATGCGTCTGGCTATGAAGGTAACACTTTCTCCTGCATATAGCATTCGGGCCAGATAATACACTGCCGCATCCGGGTCTGAGCCGCGCATACTCTTGATAAAGGCAGAGATGGTATCATAGTGATTGTCACCGTTCTTGTCATAACGAACGGCACGCTTCTGGATACACTCCTGCGCCACATCCAGAGTAATGTGAATCTTACCATCCTCACTACGCTGTGTGGTCATAATACCCAGTTCAATAGCATTCAAGGCATGTCTGGCATCTCCACCGGAAATATCCGCCAAAAACTCCAACGCATCCTCATCAATCTCTGAATCATAGCTTCCCATACCCCGGTCACTGTCATATACTGCCTTACGCAACAGTTCCTTGATAGCGTCTCTGGGAATAGGCTCCAATTCAAAGATAATGGAACGTGATATTAACGCTCCGTTTACCTCAAAATAAGGATTTTCCGTAGTAGCACCTATCAATATAATGGTACCATCCTCTACAAAAGGTAACAGGTAATCCTGCTGTCCTTTGTTAAAACGATGTATCTCGTCAATAAACAATATCGTACGTTTTCCGTACATTCCCTGCAAATCCTTTGCCTTGGCAATGACTTCTTCCATGTCCTTTTTGCCTGCCACCGTAGCATTAATCTGGGTAAATTCTGCACTGGTGGTATTGGCAATCACCTTCGCCAAAGTAGTCTTGCCCGTTCCGGGGGGACCATAAAAAATAACGGAGCTGATTTTGTCAGCCTTTATGGCACGGTACAATAGCTTGTCCTTGCCGATAATATGCTCCTGTCCCACTACCTCATCCAAGGTTCGGGGACGCATCCTGGCTGCCAACGGAGATTCTTTCTCCAAATTGGTGCTTCTCATATACTCAAACAAATCCATTTTTATTACCTATTTACCAAGTGTCAACAGACGATACCATACCAAAGCATCAATATATGCCTTGTACAAGTTATTCATAGAAATATCCTGTAAAATCATCTGACGGGAAACTTCTTCCCAGTTCGCCTTCTCATAGTTCAGAATGAAATCATACAAAGGTGCCAGTTTACCACTCTTGTTTATCAATGCTTCACTGACATTCTTGGGAACCCTAACCAACTTCAATGCTTCTGACATATCCTGGTCCAAAATAACATCCAATACGGAGAACAGACCCATCAAGAAGATTTCGGAAGAAAGCATAGCCAATTCGAAGGTACCTGCCAGATTTTCTGCAAACTTGGCACGAAGCATTGCCAGTCTGGTGATTTCGTTGGGCTTGTCTGAACACAATTGGTCTACAACAGCTGTGGTAATCCACTTCTTCAATTCCTTCTGCCCCAACATGGCTGCCGCATGACGAATCGAAGTAATCTCAGACTTCAGTGTCATATTGTTTACCATACGAAGCATGGAAATGGTCAATGCCGGGTCTCGCCCAATAATATCCGCTGCCGTCGTCAAATCAAAGTCATCCTGATTTACTGCATTTAACAATTCAATGTAATTTACCTTCAACGGATTTACTTCTGTCTGACCATCGGTAATGGGAAGCTTATAAAAAGCCCCTTCAAACAATGCACACTGAGTAGTGGTTTTCAACCTTTCGAAATCTTCTACGGTATCTACTTCTGCAGCACAGATTTTAATATTCGGAAACAGTTTACTGAAATAAATAGTTGCCTTCTGCAAATCCACCTTCTTATGATTTAAGAATACATAGTCCATTCGCTTCAATACTTCTGTGTATGCCTGAAACTCATGTACTAAAAGCTTACGGATAGCAAACTTATACCCCTTGTCCCTCAGCTCCTGAATACGCTCTACATACATAGGCTCCGGCTTTACTGCATGGTCAATCAACAATACCAGTCGGTCATGTGCCGCATCGCACTGTGATTCAATATCAGAGAATAAGGACATATTGGTCACGGATACAAATACTTCATTGGCTCTGGAAAGGGTCTCGATACCCATATTCTGAATAACCTCTAACCCATCCACACGAGCAGCACCATCTAACTGTCCGGTTCCCAGATAACTGGGATTTAAATAAAAGTTTGATTTCTGTGTAAATAATGAATATGCACTGATTGCCATATCTTTGTCAAAAAGAGGGATTAATGAAACCAGCATGTTTTTTTCTCCTTATGTCAAAAGTCAATATATGTATCAATTATAGCTTATTTCTCTTGAAAAAACTACCCAAAAATTTCTTACCAACCCATTTGCTCCTTTATGGCTGCTGCTACTACCTCGGCAGCCATGCTATGAGACGCAGGAGTGGGATGATAATCAATGGCGTAACCGCCTACTGTGGTCTGGTCCGGAATATGGATGGTATGAATACGCTCATCACCGGTCTGTTCTATATAATCTTCCCGCACCTGACATACCTTGTCATACAAACGGTCTCCCATCAGTCCCAATGCACAGAAAATCTCTGCCTGAGGATTGTTCTTACGCACTACCTGTAAAAACTCCACATACTTTTCACGATATTCTTCCCGCTTCCATTCGGTATCCTGACAGAAGCTGTCGTCATTGGTTCCCAAATTGATCACGATTACCTCCGGCTGATATTGGCTGAAGTCCCATGGGATATCAGCTGGTCTGCCGGCACTGCCAAAATCGTCCCGGCTAAAGCATTGTGCTTCATAATAAGGTGGTAACAGTTCTTCTGCCCCCCGCACCTGCGGGTCGCCTGTATAACCGGAAATAATACCGTAACCGCTACAGGAGAACATACTGTAATCTGCCCCCAACAGCTGTGCTGTTTTGTAAGCAAAGGCCTTTGTCACATCCTCTGTCTGTGTCGAAAAGGTATGTGATAAATCCAAATCATCCGTTCCGTAACCACAAGTAATGGAATCTCCTATAAACTCAATGGAATGAGACTTCTTCGGCACGGGAAAAATCACTGCTTCCGCCTCACATTCCAGCGGCATAATACCGATAGCAGACATAGCAGACTCAGAAAGCTTCATAATCTGTACCTCGGCATCCACCGGGTCTTCCCCGGCAAACACTTCATAGGTCTTTGAAACGGTATCCATAATAGCATCCACTACTCTTTCCCCGTTCACCAAAATCGCGAATCTGGCATAGCAGATATCATTATCCGGGGTTACTGCATTGTTACTGCCCAAAATCGTAACGATCAACTTCTTTCCTTGGAACTGAAAAGCTGCTCCGGCGCCGGACAAAGCTACCCAGCAAGTTTCCTCCACCATCAGGCTTCTGCCGATTAATTTTACATTTTCCTCTGTTAATCTAATCTGTTTCATGTCCATTGTACCAAAACTCCTCCATTTTAGTAGCATTCTAACTTTATACATAAGTATAGTACAATTTGATGAATTAGTAAATTGTTTTCTGAATTTTCCTCACTCAAACAATATCTCCTCCACTGTCACAAAGGTATACCCTTCCTCCAGCAGCTCATCCACAATCCGCAGTGCTGCTGTCACAGTACTGTCATAGTAGTCATGCATTAGCACGATATCATTCTCCTTCACCTTTTCTGTCACACTTCTGACCACACAGGACACATTGCTCGAGCACCAATCCAACGGATCCACTGTCCAAAGCACCGGTATCATGTTCAGCTCCTGTTCAAAGCTTTTGTCCCAGGAACCATAAGGTGGGCGCACATAAATAATATCCTCTCCGATAATCTCCTTTAACACCTCATTGGTTCTCATCAATTCCTCCCGGAAAGCCTCCCGATTATCACTACGCAGTTGAATATGACTATAAGTATGATTTCCGATGAGATGCCCCTCCCCCTGCATCCGTTTGATAATATCCGGATGTAATTTCGCATGCTCTCCTGTCACAAAAAAGGTTGCTATCACACCTCGTTCTTTCAAACCATCCAGAAGCTGCTCTGTATAATAAGGATGGGGACCATCATCAAAGGTCAGAGCGATTTTCTTTATTTCCTCCGTCTCTGCCGGAGCCTGTCTTAACCACTCGCCCACACTACTTCGGGAACGACCGGTTACTTCTGTGAAACCTTCTCTTTTCCCCGGCTTGTTCCAACACGTAAAAAACAGCAGCAACCCCAGTATGATATCCATCATCAGAATTGCTGCTGTTAGTTTCTTCATATTCAAAATATTCCTTCGAGTTTCCTCAACCCATTATATGTCTGCTTTCCTGTGATTATGCCTTTCCTCTACTACTCTGTCTTAAAGCCGGCAATTTCCTGCTTCAAACTTTCCATGTTCTCTCCCAGGATTTCGGAAGTCTTGTTCAAGTTCTCTACATTTGCCAAAAGCTTCATGGTATTGTCGCTTACAATGCCTGCACTTTTTGCAGTTTCATCGATAATCGTAGAAATATCCCTTACTGCTGCCAAGGTATCGGAACGTTCCTTATCAGCCTTTTCTGTGCTGATTACGATTTCCTTCAGTCCTGCTACCAATGCGGTAGTTCTGTCATTCATCATCTGGAATACTTCAATAACCTCTTCAACCGCCTTGTACTGCAGTTCAACCATATTCTCTGCTTCCTTAGCACTACTTACACTGTTACGTGTCTGAACACTGATAATTTCTACATTGCGGCTGATTTCTCCGGCCGCCACTGCAGAATCATCTGCCAGCTTACGTATCTGCTCTGCTACAACAGAGAAACCACGACCTGCTTCCCCTGCTCGAGCTGCTTCAATAGAAGCATTCAGAGACAACAGATTGGTCTGTTCGGAAATATCCGTAATGGTCTCTACGAACTCACTAATCGTAGCAGATTCCTTCTGAAGGGCTTCTATACTCTCTCCTACCTTTGCTGTAATCACATTGGTTTCACGAGCTCTGTTACCCAATACACGAATGATTTCCATACCACGACTAATCATACTATTGGTTTCTTCTACCAACTTCTCAACCTTTTCTACTACATTACTTACTTCCTGCATATCATCCGAAAGAGCATTGGTCATCACCACACATTCCTGTGCATGCTGTGCCTGACGGGAAATACCCTCACTGATTTCACTGATAGCCTGTGTAATATCCATAGAATAGTCGTTAATAACTTCCGAAGCTTCTTTTACTTCATTCGCAGATTCTTCCAACTGCTCCGTTGCATAGTTTACTTTAGAAACCAATTTCTTGTTATTATCAATCATGCTGTTAGCAGATGCTGCCAGCATACGGAATTCGTCCCGTCCCTTTACCTTTACAGTACCGGTCAAATCACCCTGTGCCACCTGTTCCAAGCCCTTAGATACTCTTCGTAAGTTCTTCTGAATACTGGTAGTCATGGTTAAACCGATACCCGCTGCAATTACTGTAGCTATTACTACAAAAAGAATAGTAATGTGTCGTATATCGTTTGCCTGTCCGGTAACCACCTCTTCCGGAACCAGTGCACAAATGGTAGCACCATTGAAGCTGCTCTTACTATATAAGAACAAATAAGGCTTGCCATGGAACTTCACATCCATAGTTCCTGTAGCTTCACCGGACTGCATTGCCGCCTGATAAAACTCAGAAGGAGCGAAAACCACTTCTCCTGCATCCAAAATACTCTGCTGATTTTCCCCTATTTTCTCTGCAAGAACTTCACGTCCGCCACCGGAAACAAAGCCCACGATACTTCCTACACCAAAATCCAAATCTGCAATAAAGGTTTGTACCGCCTCAGCACTAATATCTGCAATCACCGCTGCATCCTTGCTGATAGGCATAACCTGGAAAGACATAATATAACGGTCTTCTCCCATGGAAAGATGCTTATCCAATGCCGGATGAGAATCAATCCAACCATCAAAGGTACCATTGGGTGAAAGTGCCACTACATCATCATGATATGCCTGAAACATACCATCAAACAAACCGCTATCCTTGGTGGTCGCCAGTCGTATCCCCTTTTTCGTTACAATATGCATATCCCGTACAAACTCGTTCAGGGTCTGATACGCAATCATATTTAATCGTGCATTATCAATCGCTACCGTATCCGATGCAAAACCATTGTAATATTTTACTAAATCCTTATCATAGGCATACGACAATACCTCTGATTCCACATAGGATGTAGTCATATCTATGTATGCAGTAGCCATTTCTATGGTCTGAATGGTAGATTCCTTGAATTTATCACTCATACCTTCCGCAGCCTTCTGATAAGCTATAATGCCCACCAAAATCATGGAAACAATAGGAATCAAAAAACAAATAACAATCTTTGTCCCAATCCCAAACAAATTACTGTGTTTTCGCATTTTCTCTTTCTTATCCTTTGGTTCCTTTCTCATATTCCGCTTTAATTCTTTATCCTTCTTCATAAAAATAGAATCCCCCTAAGTTTATAACTTTCTATCATTATAACACACCGTTTAACAGATTCCTACTAATTTTTTCACAAAAAGCGACAATTTTATTTATTTTTTGATTAAACCAACTTTTTTAAGTTCATATTCGCCACAAATTCTTCTGTAAACACTTCCATCTCTGCCAAATTCACTACTTTTGTGACAGTTCTAATCTGTTCCAATTCCTGTGTTGCCAAAGCACAAATATGCCTATAATAGCACCCTGCCAGTGCACTATTTCCCACAGCCTGTATCTTTCCCATTAATTCTTCGGGAAGCAGCCCTATATCCATGGCTGCCCATTCCTTCAAATAGTAACCGAATCCACCAGCCAGATACACCTTTTGGATTTCCTTCGTGCTCTTTAATCCATATTCCTTTACCAGAGTCTGTACTCCTGTAGCAATGGCGGCCTTGGCCATTTGCAGACTTCGTATATTGTCCTGAGTGATACAAACTCCGCCCATAGTAACCCCTGTTTCAAAATAAGGTTCTGCCAAAAGCCCTGTCTCATCTACAATGCCTCTCTTCAGAAGCTCTGCTACACAAACCACTATATCTGCCCCCCAAACAGACTTTCCCTGAGACCGCAGCATTCCTTCAAAAGCGGGACCTGCTGCGGTACTGCCTGCCAACAGCTTCTCCCGATTTCCTAATACCAGTTCTCCATTGGTACCCAAATCAATCAACAGGCTGATTTCTTCCCGACGTTGCATACCGGTAGCCAATATTCCTGCCACTACATCTCCGCCAACAAAGGCTGACAGTCCCGGCATAGTGACTGCCGGAATGTCTTTTATCTCCAGAATTTCCTGTTCCAGAAAATCCGCACGAAAGGGTGCATATCCCAGAGGTTGCACATCATGCCCGCACAAAATATTCAGCATTACCGTATTTCCGGCAATATAGATTTTTTCTATACAGGGAGCTTGTTGGATATTCGTTTGAACATTCTGCCACTTTGTTGTTCCGGCTGCTTCCTCTTCCCCAATCTGCGTCAAAAACTTCTCTATACCATTCTCCAGCTCCAAAAGCACAAAAGCTTGCAGCTGCTTCGCCATCATAGGATTTTCCGCTGCCTGTATGCGGGATATAACATCTGCTCCCACTACCCGTTGGGGATTTACTGCCACATATTCTGCCTGTTTCGTTCCCATAGAATCATACAACTCCATGGCAATGGTAGTAGTGCCAATATCCGCAACGACAAAAGAACCTTTGCCCGCAGTTTCCCCTGCAGGCAAAAGTTCCGGTTTTAAAAAGGATTCCGTTATAATGTGCAGACCTTCTGCTGTACTTTCACAACGTCCACATCCTACACATATTTCACATTTGTTCTTTCCATCTTTTCCAAGTACAGACATTATAATGAACCTCCGTAGCCACTAGCACTTCAGTCGCGCCATTCGCTTATACGAACTGATTTTTCTCTTCACTATAATGATAATCTATTTTGTCCAATTTGGAAAGCAATTCTTCTTTATCCACATCCAAATCCTCGCAAAGGGCATCCAGATTGGAGTAAAAATCTCTTAATTTTAAATTTACAAAGCTCAAAAGCATCACCGGATCATTGGGTATCATAGCAGCCTCCTACTTATCCTTTGCAGTGGATACTATCAATTCCATGTCACCCAGGAAGGAAATCGCACCATATCCATTAGGTACCAGCATATGGTCACCCTTCTTCACAGATCTGCCTTCTACCACACCATAGCCTTCCAATACACTCAAAAGCAGGAACGGATGCTCCTGTGTAATCGCAGCCTCTTCCTTCACATTCAACTTCCATACCTTGTAATATGCACTCTCTGTCAAAAGGGTCAATTCATTGTCCGCTACTGCACCGGCTTTGGTAATTGCAGTCTTGTAAGTTTCATCCGGTACATTGATCACATCAATACTCTGCTGCACATGCAACTGACGAGGTTTGCCATCCACAGTACGATTGTAATCATACACACGATAAGTAATATCACTGTTCTGCTGGGTTTCCAAAATCAGGAAGCCACCCTTGATAGCATGTACGGTACCCGGGTCAATCTGTATCATATCACCCTTCTGTACCGGTACCTGACGAATCAATTCTTCATAACGATTGTCTGCAATCATCTGCTTCAACTCTTCATGGGTCTGTGCATGATGACCGATTACCAATGTAGCATCCTCATCACAGTCCATAATATACCAGCACTCAGTCTTGCCGAAAGGCACCTTCTCTACTTCCTGTGCATAGGTATCATCCGGGTGTACCTGAATGCTCAAATCACCTTTAGCATCAATAATCTTTACCAAAAGAGGGAACTCTTCATAGTTTAAATTGCCGAAGAACGCCTTGTCCTCCTTATAAAGCTGGGATAAGGTCTTTCCTGCATATCTGCCTTCCTTAATTACGCAGTCCCCATGAGGATGTGCACTGATTGCCCAACACTCTCCCACAGCTTCTGCATCACAGTGATACGGGAACTCCGTTACCAAACGGTTACCGCCCCATACACATTCCTTCAATACCGGTTCTAAGTACAGGATTTCCTTGGCACTATTGTTTACTGCCAGACTCCTTCCATTGCTCTTCATCACATCACGATACCAATATCCGGAATCCTTTACAATTCTCTTCTGGGTAGTATAATCCACATACACAATACCGAAACGGTCATTAAATCCGCAAGACCACTCGAAATTATCGGAAAAGCTCCACAGGAAGTAGCCGCGAATATCAATACCTTCATCCACTGCTCTCTGCACCCAAGCTAAATATCTCTCCAAGAAATCAATACGGTTGGGGTCATGTACCTTACCATCCACAGAGATGGTGTCATGACAAGCCATACCATTCTCT
Organism: Acetatifactor sp.; assembly: GCA_045615205.1. Taxonomy (GTDB): domain Bacteria; phylum Bacillota; class Clostridia; order Lachnospirales; family Lachnospiraceae; genus Acetatifactor. The sequence continues at coordinate 29,795 of JAZLEI010000061.1, read as the reverse complement.
GTCAAATACATCGGAATATGATAACGCTCATACAGGAATCTGCAGCTCCAATATACACATTCCGGAGTTACCGGCCACTGAGTAGAGGTTTTCGGGAAACCATAATAATAATCTACGTACTGTGCATTTCCTTCTGCATCACTCTTTACATAAAAACCATTATATACATTCTGTCCCATGAAATCCAAAGGCTGACTGATTAACTTCATATCCTCCTCGGTGATTTCCGGCAGATACTCCTTGAATCTTTCCACTCCCTGCTCCGGATACTTGCCCAAGAATACCGGATCGCTGAACCATGCTACATTCCATGTCCAGTTGTCCATAGGATTGATACAACTGAAATATGCCTTTCTGGCTGCTTCAATATCCTCCGTGCTCTCTGTTGCCGGAAGCTGTACACCACAGGTAGGAGCATAACCTACCAAAATCGGCTTCTTTGCATACTTTCTCAGTGCAATAACAGCCTTACCATGAGCCTTTAAAGCATTGTGAGCAATCTGGAAGGTATCCTTGTAAGGAAGCTTAAATCCCGGTCCGTGCTCCCCCTTCAAATGTCCCAAGCCGACGAAACACTGAGGTTCATTCATGGTAATAAAATAGGTACATAAATCAGAGAAATTCTCTGCAATTACTCTTGCATATTCTGCAAACCAATCCGGGCTGTCCGGATTCATCCAACCACCCATATCCTGAAGTGCCTGGGGATACTCCCAGTGAAACAGGGTAAAGTACGGCTCCACACCATTTCTCTTCATTTCTTTAATCATTTCACGATAGTAAGCAATTCCTTCTTGGCTTACTTCACCGATACCATTTGGCATAATTCTTGCCCACTGAACGGAAAAACGATAATGCTTGATACCCAGAGCCTTCATCAAAGCAAAATCCTCCTGATAACGTTTCACTCTGTCGCATCCCACGCCTACCTGGTGACCGCCATACACTCCGCCGTTTTCGCAGAAATCATCCCATACACATTTTCCGCTGCCATCCTCACGTTTGCAGGTACCTTCTACCTGATACGCACTGTCTGCAACACCCCATACAAAGTCTTTTCCAAACATAGCTTTTTACCTTTCTATTATTTCCTTTTTACCTTTTCATCCTTCCGAAGAAGCTTCTTGATTACAATTTCTTACGAACACAGGAAAGATACCAAATAGAACGGTAGCTTATCTCCCTCATGTACATTCACCAGCTCCAAACGTACGGTATGCTTTGCTTTCTCATCATTCTCGAAGATTGTCTCCAGTGCAATCAAATCGCCCCAGGTCTCATCAAACTCACCGTTGAGCACTGTCACTACCTGACCATCTACCAGTACCTTCATGGATGGTGCAGGATGCTGAATGGTTCTGCGGTACTGGATACCCAGACAGGTTGCTTCTACTTCCACTTCTATATAAGCACCTTCTTCGGAAAACTCCCAACCATTCTTAAAGATATGGGTAATATGCTCCTGTACCGAAGTATCTTCCACGAAATTCTTAGCTGACTTAACCACCATATTCTGATTACGGAAACGTACAGAACCTTCGTAACGGTTCTTGGTCATAGTCTCTGACTTCAAAACAGGAGCTACTTCTTCTACACTCAAATCTGCATATACCTGATCTAAGAAATACTTCACGGTCTCTGCCAAAAGTGCATGACCTTTATCATTAGGATGTAAGTGGTCAGGGGTAATGTCCTCCTCAACAATAACACCGTCTGCCACTCTGGCTACTACACTCTTCTTAAAGCTTACTACCGGCAAATCATAAAACTTTGCCACAGGAGTATGGATTTCTTCTGCACACACACCATCATGATAAAATGCATTCTGAAGTGTCACTACTGCAGGTGCCAAATCACAACCATATACCTTTCGAAGTAAGCCTTCATAGGTCTCCTGAAAATGTGCAGTTGCATCATCATTTACAGTAAACTCAATAAATACCACATCCGGCTTGTAGCGCAACAAATCCTCTTCCACTCTGGCTACTCCAAACTGTGAAGTAGTGGCACCGATACCTGCATTTACAAACTGAATATCTGCCTGGGGGAATTTTTCCTTCCACCACTCATGGCTCAAATAGGCATAGCACTTAGTCCACTCTGTCGCTAAACTTCCCATGGTAATGGAACCGCCCAAATAGCCAATAATCAGCTTCTCACCTGCTGCTGCACGCTTCATGCAGCTTTTCAGTCTCGCCCAATTACCTCTATTTACAATACTTGATTCAATATATTTGTTTGCCATATGTCCTCCTGTTATCGCAGCCGCTGCCACGACACTGTCTCAACCTATTTAATCATTTTCCGGCAATCCCTTACACCGGGAAAAATCCATACTTTTCATTCAATGCTTCTACAAAGGCACTCAGTTCTTCTGCCATCTTCTCTGCCTCAGGGCGTCTGATATGACCGTGAGTACCCACGCTATTGTTGCTGTACTTAAAGTAATGTACCTGTTCATCAGCCAGCTCATCTACCACCTGCTCAATAGCACGATCCCAACTAAAGTCATGATTCAAAATAGTGGTCTTGCATACAATATGAGCCTTGGGATAAATCTCTCTTATCTTTTTCACAAAGGCTGCATAATGTGTTCTCCAGTTCACAGCCTTCTCCCCATCGTAGTCCTCTTTCATATAGTCCTCAGGGTGATTATCATTCTGTCCAAAAGCCAACACTACCAAATGTGGTGTATACTTAGAAAAGTCCCACTGCTTCGCCTCCATGAACCATGGTTGGTACTGAATTTTGTCGTACATCCACTCCATACCCTTGGCATCCGGCTGGTTGAAATAACCTGTTCCATCCAGCAAAGCAATACCACCCTGGGCGATATCATGAAGCTCTGCATTTAACTTACGAGCGGTCAACCATGCATAAGAATAATAGCTGTTGGAATACTCTCCATTGTGCTCCGGGTCTGCCAAGCCACAATATTCTATTGCTTCTGATACTTCTCCGGCAGATACCGAATCCCCAAATACTTCCATCCTACGAACAGGCTTTACCGGTGGCTCCAAAAGTTCGAAATTCTCATCCACCACAAATCCGTGGAACACTGCCATGTGGCAGCAATCCATTCTCTTATAAAAGCACAGCTCATGCTCGCCCTCCGGCAAATCCTCTGCAATGGTAACCACAGCATCACCACTATCCGCAAGCAGCCCTCTGCCTTCCTGTCCATCCAATATCCAGCCCATTTCACTGTTCCAATAGCCCTTGATATTGGTCATTACCGCCTTGATACTCTTACCGTTAAACTTTATTTTTACATAACTACAAGGATAGACCATTAATGGTCCACCCTCGTACTCAAAATCTATTCTGCCGCTGTACTGCAGTTTCTCATTTGCAGGAGAAATTTCCTTTTCCCCTGCGCCCACATAATTATTTAAGATGTTCATACCTTCCTCACTTATCTATTTCCTTCAGTGAATAGCGTGCTACTCACTGACAGCGAATATATATCCTATACAGACACATATTCGCTATCCGTGTGCAGCACACTATTCACCAGTCATTTCTCTTAATTGTTCAACAGCTCCAAGTTCTTCTTAATCAACTCACATCTCTGTGCCACGCACTCTACGCTACGCAGAGGATCTTCAGGAGTGTTGAATACATAATCAATGAGCTTGTCGATAGTGGTGGTTGCCACATGCATTCTGGTGTCACTGGAAGCATAGTAAATATAAACCTCTCCATTGTCCTTTGCGATAGCACCATTTGTAAATACTACGTTGGAAACGTCGCCCACGCGTTCCTCGCCTCTGGGTCCGATGAGCAGACCGGAAGGTTCTGCGATTACCTTGGTAGGGTCCTCTAAGGAAGTAGCAAATGCATAAATAACATAACGAAGTCCTGCTGCAGTGTTTCTTACACCGTGTGCAATATGTATCCAGCCTCTGTCAGTCTTAATGGGCACTGCACCTGCACCATTCTTTACTTCTGTGATGGTGTGGTATTTTCTCTTGCTGGTGATGATTTCCTCATCGATTACTGCATTGGTAATATCCTCACAAAGACCGAAGCCGATACCACCGCCGGAACCGGTATCAATGAAGTCATCCATTGGTCTGGTGTAGAACGCATACTTGCCATCTACGAACTCAGGGTGAAGTACTACGTTTCTCTGCTGAGGAGAGTTCAAGGTCTTTAAGTTAGGCAGTCTCTCCCAAGTCTTCAAATCCTTGGTTCTTACAATACCTGCTGCTGCAACTGCTGCAGAAAGGTCATTTACACTGGTGTCCTTGCTTTCGGAACAGAACACACCATAAATATAACCGTCCTCATGCTTGGTCAGACGCATGTCATATACATTGGTTTCTTCCGGACAGGTATCATCTAACAGAATAGGATAGTCCCAGAAACGGAAGCCGTCGATACCATTATCAGACTCTGCTACTGCGAAAAAGCTCTTTCTGTCATTGCCTTCTACTCTTACTACCAAATAGTACTTGCCATTCAATTCAATCGCACCGGAGTTCATAGCTGCATTAATACCCAATCTCTCCATGAAGTAAGGATTGGTCTCCTTGTTCAAATCATATCTCCAAATCAAAGGTGCATGCTCTCTGGTGACAACAGGATACTTATAACGCTCAAACAAACCATTATAAAAGCTGGTATCCACTTCATTCTTTCTGTTCAGCAGCTCTTCCTGCTTCTTTAATTCCTCATAATATCTTTCATGTATCATCGTACTAATCCCTCCTATGCTTCACATCTCTTTATGATTTCCATACACATACGTCCATTGTGGTAAGGACATTTCCAAGGCTCCAAAATAGGCTTATCCATATGAGGCTTACCCTGGCTGTCCACAGCAGAGAACCACTCACTGCCTTCTCTCTTATCCACTACATATTCCTGAATAAACTTCCAGATAGTCTCTGCAGCTTCTAAATAGTGCTTCTTCTCCGGAGCCTTCTGCCAAGCATTGTAGAAACCTACTACAGCCTCTGCCTGTACCCACCATACACGGGTTTCATCATCTACGCCACGTTCACATTCATTCTTGAAGGAGTTCTCACTATAAGCCAGCTTGTAAACATTCTGCTCTAAATCTGCAGTAATAGGTGCCATCTTCGCAATATACACTTCATCACCCAGCACCTGTGCACCTCTGTCAGTCAGCCATGCAGCTTCAATATCATGACCATAAGAATGCAAGTCAATCAGGCTCTTATATTCATTATCAAAGAATACCTCCTGACGATGCATCTGTGGGTTATAAATCTTCTCTGCAATCAAATCCATCATCCAACGAAGCTTCTTCGCTGCGATTTCATCCTTTGTCACACGATATAATTCGGTATAAGCTTCAAATACATGCAGAAGAGTGTTCATGGTTCTGTCAGCCATAACACCATTCTCGGAAAGTTTGTCATTTTCAGCCGGGTCAAAGTTAATATCCAAGGCTTCCTTATAACCTACTTCATCAAAGCATTTCTCCTCTACCACATCACGAAGTGCTCTTGCCAGTGTGATAGCCTCCTCATTACCGCTTGCTGCATAGTAAGAAGAAAGTGCATAAATAGCGAATGCCTGATTGTATGTATGCTTGGTGGTATCCTCCGGCTTGCCGTCATAAGTAACAGACCAGTAAACACCGCCTCTTTCCTCATCAAAACAATACTTCTTCATAAAATCAAAAGCATGGTCTGCATACTCCTTTAAGCTGTCATCCTTCAAGGTCATCCATGCATTGGAGAAAAACCACAAAATTCTGCTGTTCAAAATACAGCCCTTCACAGCCTTCTTATCCAACTTTAAGTCGGTGTCCATAAAACCATAATAACCACCGAACTCCTCATCCTTTAATCCCTTCCAAAAAGGAAGGATTACTTCTTCTAAATGCTGCTTCATCTCTCTTGCAATACTCATTTTCTATTCCCATACCTTTCATTCATTATTTTTTTCGTACTCTCTCGGATAACCAAAGTACCCTCAACCACCTGCATACCGATATGCTTCTGGTCTCCGTTAATTCGCTCTACCAATATGTCGATACCCAACTTCGCCATTCGCTCCATATCCACGGAATAAGTAGTAATACCAACATCACAAAGCCCCGGATAGATGTAATCATCATAACCTACTACAGAAATATCCTCCGGCACCTGCAAACCGCACTCACGCAAGGAACGTATCAAGCGGCTGGCCGTCAAATCACTGTTGCACACAAAAGCAGTGGGCAATTCCTTGGGAAGAGGCAGCTGTTCGTAAATATAAATATGCTTATCTCTATCCTGAATAATCCATTCCTCGTGCACCGGCTCTCCATGCTCAATCATGGCTTTTTGATAACCCAGATAACGATCCATAATACTTTCTGTTGCCATAATGGTTCCTACAAAACCAATCTTGCGATGTCCCATCTCAAACAGATAATTGGTGATGCTGTAGGCACCATAAAAGCTGTTACTGATAACGCTGTCACCCTTTATCTTCTGGTCATAGAAATCGATATACACCACCGGAACCTTCGATTTCTTCTTCAACATTGCCAGATACTCTGTGGGTACACGACCCAAAATCATCAGGCCATCAATCTTATTTTCCAGTAAAATCTTAGGCTCTACCAGATTTCTTTCATCCTCTACAGACAACACCTCTAACAGCACAAAGCAGTTTTCCTTGCTGGCACTGGTATTAATCTTCTGGTAAAATTCCCAATAAAAGCTGGCATATCTCTCGATATAGGTTCCTTCTATTAAAACACCCAAGTTATAGCTTTTCTTTGCTTCCTTTTTCGTAGTCGCCGCAGACTTATAACCAAGCTCTTCTGCCAGTTTCTTGATTTTTTCACGCATCTCTTCACTGACACCCTTTTGGTCCGACAAAGCTTTGGAAACAGTAACCGTGCTGACACCCAATTGTTTGGCAATGTCTGCCATCCTTACCTCTTTTGCCATCTTTTCCCCCTACTTTCTATGCCTCTAGCACAATGACCTTTGCTCTGTAGTCTCCCCACATACGTTCAAAGTTCAGACCTGCATTCATCAACAATTCACCGCTGAAACTTCTATCCATATCCTTCACGATATCCTTTGCATCCGCCACATTCATATCCAGTTCCTTCACGGAATAAACCAACTTGCAGTCTAATCCCTGTAACTTCAAAATGCGTGAATGCATATTCGCCTCATTCAGCACTTGAGTATAGATAACCAAGCTGCGCTGCTTATCTTTGCTTACCACCTGGAAGCAATCATACAAATGATTTTCTCTGTAAGAAGCAATACGATAGTAATCACCTTCTCTGACCACATCATTGAACTGATGATACATAGCAGTCTGCTTCTTCACCATTTCCTTATCTTCTTCACTGAGCTTGGTAATATCCAATTCATAACCAAAGGTACCAGCCAAAGCCACATAGCCTCTGGTTTCAAAAGGAGTGTTTCTTCCTACAGTATGGTTCGGACACACACTCACATGAGCCCCCATGGCAGAAAGCGGATAAATCAACGAAGTACCCTCCTGAATGGTCAGTCTCTCAATAGCATCCGTATCATCGGAACACCAAATCTGCGGACTATAATACAGCATACCCGGGTCAAAACGTGCACCGCCACCGGAACAGTTCTCTAACAATAATTCCGGGAACTCATTAAGCAGTCTCTCCTGCATATCATACATACCGAGTACGAATCTGTGATACAATTCACCCTGATTCTCTGCACCCAGAGCTACACTGCCCAAATCACTCAGCGGTCTGTTCATATCCCACTTCACATACTTGATGTTGGCACTATGCAATACCTCAAACATCATATCCAAAATAGAGTCACGCACTTCCTTGCGACTGATATCCAACACAAACTGATTTCTTGCCAGACCCGGTGTTCTGCCCGGTATCGCAATAGCCCAGTCCGGATGTTCCTCATACAGTTTGGATTCCGGAGAAATCATTTCCGGCTCAAACCAGATACCGAATTCCATGCCCAGTGCATTCACACCATCTACCAGCTTCTTTAAGCCACCCTTGAGCTTCTCTTCATTTACCTGCCAGTCACCCAAAGCACGATTATCATCAAAGCGGTTTCCGAACCAGCCATCATCCATAACCAACATTTCTATTCCCAATTGAGAAGCTTCTCTGGCAATATCCAAAAGTTTCTCTTCGTTAAAGTCGAAGTATGTAGCTTCCCAGTTATTAATCAAAATGGGGCGTTTTCTATTCTTATACGGGCTTCTGATTAAATGATTTCTGTACAAATCATGATAAGCTCTGCTCATGCCTCCCAAGCCTTCTGCAGAATAAACCAAAATCATTTCCGGTGCCTGGAAACTCTCACCGCTTTGAAGAACCCAGCTGAAATCCTCCGGTTCAATACCCCCCAATACTCTGACGCTGTTAAACTGATTCACTTCAGCCATCATGCGAAAATTACCGGAATACACTAAATGAAAGCCATACACATCTCCATAGGTCTGCGTTGCTGTTTTTTCCAAAAGGGCCAAAAACTGATGATCCTGATGACCGCCTTCTCCACGTAAGGAAGCCACACCATGCTTACCATGTCCCAAAGGTTTTCTCTCTATATGGCGTTCTCTCGCCCAGGAACCATGCATGGTAATCATGTCAAAATCACGATTATCCATATCCAGACAGCTACTCATTACTTTGTTCAGTACGATAGTTTCCTGTCCTTCGTTTATTACACGGATGCTTCTGGCGATAGCATCCACTTTTTCAAACACACTGTATTCCAAGACTGCTTTCAGACCGATGCTCTTATCCTCACAAGTAATAGCCAAGGTAGTCACTGCTTCCTCGTCACCAAAAGTAGCCGGAAGTCCCTCCAGCTTCTTCTTACCCTTATAAATTTCGTGAGAAACATAAGTCAACAGCACTGCGCTGTGTCCACTCTTGGTCTTTACACGGATGCTGCTTTCTCTGTAATCACCCACACCATGAGGCGAATACTCCATCGGGAAAGAATCCAAGAAAGAAAGTCTGTCTCTGGCATTGGTATCCGGTGTAAACGGTGCCTCATAAATACGCATGAGTGTAGCAACCCCCTGCATGTCCTCAATTTTACAACCGTAATAAACATGTCCTAAAAATCCCTCCTCGGCTACCAGACCGATGATATAGGAGGTCTTCGGTGTATCTAACTTAAAAAGCTTCTCTTTTTCGCAAAAAATAATTCCCATTGTAACGCCCCTTTCATTTAGCTAAATATTAATTTAATATTAGCATTTTTTAATCAGCATTACAACAGGAATTTTAAGTTTTTAAGCCTTTAAAACGGCTTCTAAATCATTTTTGTTTAAATTGATTAAAATTGTATCTCCACTTTTGACTAAATCTGCCAAAATAAGCTTGGCCACAAGGGTTTCTACATGTTTTTGAACATATCTTTTAAGTGGTCTAGCACCATATACCGGATCGTATGATTGCTCAATAATGAAGTTTTCCGCCTCCTTACTTAACTCAATGCTTAACTCCTTATCTGTTAAGCGTTTATTTAAGTCCTCAATGATAAGTTTGATGATGCCACCAATATGCTCCTTGGCCAGTGGCTTGAATAAAATCACTTCATCCAAACGATTCAAAAACTCCGGTCTGAAATGTCCTCGCAGCTCCTGCATCACCATTTCCTCAGCAGTTTCTGCGATGGTACCATCCTCCAAAATCCCATCCAACAGATAATGTGCTCCGATATTGGAGGTCATTATCAATATGGTATTCTTGAAATCCACGGTCCGTCCCAAAGAATCCGTAATACGGCCATCGTCCAACACCTGTAACAATACATTGAATACATCCGGATGTGCCTTCTCGATTTCATCAAAAAGAACCACACTATAAGGTTTTCTGCGAACAGCCTCTGTTAATTGACCGCCTTCCTCATAACCTACGTATCCGGGAGGAGCTCCAATCAGTCGTGATACAGAATATTTCTCCATGTACTCACTCATATCAATGCGCACCATATTGTTTTCATCATCAAACAAAGATGCTGCTAATGACTTGGCCAGTTCCGTTTTACCCACACCGGTAGGACCTAAGAACAGGAAGGAACCAATGGGCTTAGATGGGTCCTTAATACCTGCCTTAGAACGGATAATAGCCTCCGTCACCTTTGTCACTCCTTCTTCCTGACCAATCACTCTCCTATGCAGCTCCTGATCCAAATGCAGTGTCTTATGTCGCTCACTTTCGGTAAGCTTCGCTACAGGAATACCGGTCCAACGGGATATAATTCTTGATATCTCCTCATCAGATACCTTCTCCCTCACCAAAGTAAGCTCGGAATCATTTACTCGGTTCTCTTCTATTTCTAACTGCTTCTTTAAGTTCGGTAAAGTCCCATAGCTTAATTCTGCTGCCTTTTCTAAGTTCCCCTCTCTCTGAGCTATCTGGATTTGATTGCTGACTTCATCAATCTGCTCCCGAAGCTTAGACAAATTTTCCACAGACTTCTTTTCATTATCCCACTGCGCCTTACGACTGTTAAACTCGTCCTTCAGCTCTGCCAGCTCCTTCTGCAGATTTTCCAAACGCTCCCTGCTGAGCTTATCATCCTCTTTCTTCAGTGCTGCCTCTTCAATTTCCAGCTGCATACACTTACGCTGCAGTTCATCCAGCTCCGTAGGCATGCTGTCCAACTCGGTTTTAATCAGAGCACAAGCTTCATCCACCAAATCAATGGCCTTATCCGGCAAGAAACGGTCCGTAATATATCGATGGGAAAGCACCGCTGCACTTACCAATGCGTTATCCATGATTTTCACACCATGATATACCTCATAGCGTTCCTTCAGACCTCGCAAAATAGAAATGGTATCTTCTACAGTAGGCTCATCCACCATAACCGGCTGGAAACGACGCTCCAAAGCCGGGTCCTTCTCAATATACTGACGGTACTCATCTAAGGTAGTAGCTCCGATACAATGCAACTCACCTCTGGCCAGCATAGGTTTTAACATATTTCCGGCATCCAGGGCACCATCAGTCTTACCTGCACCCACGATAGTATGCAGTTCATCAATAAACAGAATAATCTGTCCGTCGGAATTCTTCACATCCTCAAGCACTGCTTTCAAACGCTCCTCAAACTCACCGCGATACTTGGCACCTGCTACCAAAGCACCCATATCCAGAGCAAAAATCTTCTTATCCTTTAATCCCTGAGGTACATCCCCACGTACAATACGCTGTGCCAAACCCTCTACGACTGCGGTCTTTCCCACACCGGGTTCTCCGATTAACACCGGATTGTTTTTCGTCTTTCTGGACAGAATGCGAATAATATTACGAATTTCGTTATCTCTGCCGATAACCGGATCCAGTTTCTGTTTTCCCGCCTTTTCCACCAAATCCTGACCATACTTCTCTAAAGTATCATAGGTCGCCTCAGGATTGTCACTGGTCACCCTCTGATTGCCTCGTACCGTGGAAAGTGCCTGCAAGAAACGTTCTCTGGTGATTCCATACTCTCTCCAAATCTCTCCTATGGCTTTATTTGGTGACTTTAACAGGGCTAGAAACAAATGCTCTACAGAGACATATTCATCCCCCAGCTGCTTTGCTTCCTCCTCTGCACTGACTAACACCTTATTCAAATACTGCCCGATGAACAGTTGCCCTCCCTGCACCTTTACACGGTTACGCAATGCCTGCTCTACACGATTTAGGAAGTGCTCTTTCTGAATCTCCATCTTTTCAATCAACTTCAAAATCAGGCTGTCCTCCAAGGTCAACAGGCTATACAGCAAATGTTCCTGCTCGATTTCCTGATTGCCATATTCATAAGCCAGCTTCTCACAGCCTTGTACCGCTTCCATGGATTTCTGTGTAAACTTTGAAATATTCATAATGCTACCTCCTCATTAAATTACGAGCCCGGACGTGTTTCTGTCACTCACACACCGAAGAAAAAACATTCTCCTCGCGGTGTATGTCAGTACGCCGGACAGAACTGTCCGTCACTGCCATACACCTCTCACAGTCTGTTTTTTCAACGGTGTATTATGTGACAGAAGCACGCCCGGGCTCTCTACATACTAACGATTACTGCAATAAAAATATCCTTGTTTTTGCGTCTGTTCTATTACTACTATAACACATAAAACATATAAATCAAGTGGTTAAATATAAACATTTTATTAAAACAGAGTAAATATTGGCTTATCCGAACCGCTCTCTTGATTTACATATGATACAAGCCGAGGAAGTTCTCCCCGGCTCGCATCCACTCATTCCTTTATACCAAATCATACAGTCTGGAATATTTGTCATCAAAATATTTCAGTATGGGTACTGCACTGATTTCCTTTCCACACACAAATTCAATCACTTCCTTGGAGGTTCGAAGTGAACCATACTGATGAATCTTATCATGAAGCCAGGCAGTGATTTCCTTCACTCTGCCCTCAGCCAGTATTTTGTCTACATCCCCCAACTCCTCTGTGATTTTTTCCAGAAACATTCCGTCATAAATATTACCCAGTGCATAAGTGGGGAAATAGCCAAAGGAACCATCCGACCAATGAATATCCTGCAAAATTCCCTCTGCATCATTTTCCGGCTTCACTCCCAGTAGTTCTTCCATCTTCTTATTCCACAGTTCCGGCAATTCCTCTGCATCTACTCCATCACGGAAAATTGCCTTTTCCAGCTCATAACGCAAAATCACATGCAGACTGTAGGAAAGCTCATCTGCATTGGTACGTATCAAACCGGCTCGTACATGATTAATTTCCTGATAAAACTGTTCCAAAGAAATTTCTTGAAACTTCGGCAGGAATTCTCCCAGCTTTTCATAAATAGGTTTCCAGAAATTCTGATTTCTGCCTAAAATATTTTCAAAAAATCTGGACTGACTTTCATGCAGTCCTAAAAAAGGAATGGACTCCACATCTGTTTTGGCATAGCGTTCCGCCACTCCCTGCTCAAAAATACCATGACCACCTTCGTGAATTATACTGAAAATGGCATTGATAGCATCTTCTTCACAGTAATGATTGGTCACCCTCACATCCTTCGGACCAAAACCTGTGGTAAAAGGATGCTCACTTTCTCCCATGACACCAGCCTGCTTATCATAACCGATATATTCCAACAAAAATGCTCCCAGCTCCTTTTGCTTGTGAATAGGATAATCTCCCACGAAAACACTTTCATCCGGTGCCGGCTGCTTTTCAATCTTTTGCAGAAGCGGTACCAGCCCTTCCTTCAGCTCCTCAAACAACCGGTCTATGGTGGCACTATCCATTCCTTCTTCGTACATATCCAAAAGAGCATCATAAATCTCCATATCCGGTCTGGTATAACCCACCAGCTGTCTGGTATAATCAATCATTTTCTGCAGGTGGGGAGAGAAAATACTATAATCCTTTGCTTTCTTAGCTTCCTCCCAGGCTCTTTGGGAATGTGCCTGTGCTCTTACCAGCTTTTCATAAAACTCCTTGGGAACTCTTTTATTTTCCTGAAAGCTTTTCCATCTTCGCTTCACGGTAACCTGCATCCCCTCGTCTAACTCTGCCAAACACTCATGTCTTGCTAATTCTTCCAGCATTTGACCGTATTCTTCTGCGGTTTCCAGTTCAAAAGCTTCTGTGGAAAAATAAGTCACTGTATCTGCCTTGTTATCAAAGCCTTTAGGCGGGGTCTGTGTCTGCATATCCCAATGTAACTGAGTAACTACATGATTGTAATAGGACAACTTCTCCAAATACTCCTGAAATTGCTTTAATACCTCTGACATCCTACTTTCTCCTTCATCTTATAAATTCCTTCTTCCTGATAATCCGATACTGATTATCATAGGTTTTCATAGACAAAGTAATCTGCATGGAGGCTGCCACCTTTTCCTTCTGCTTCGTGAATAATCATTAATCCTACCTTCACACCTACCCAACGTCCCGGTGTAGCTTCCACTACTTCGCCTGTTTTTTCATAGCATTCCCCATCTTCACTGATTTCAAACGAGACAAAATTTTCCTCTTTTACCAGCATCTTCATATAAATAGTATTGGTATGTACTTCCCTCAGTACCTTGCAGGAATCTTCCTGACGATTGGCTATCTCCTCTGTCCAGGTTCCGGTTCTTTGCTGCAGAACCAGCTTATCCTTTTCCTTCTTTACCACCAGTCCGGTATAGTGTCCACACTGGGAAACCATGCCTGCCACATCCCCTTCCTGCATATCCTGAAGATATAGACAGGTAGTAATCTGAAACTCCGGTGCAGGCCATTTCTGCAAAAGCAGGTTCGGAACATCACAAAGAGAGGTTTTTTCCGAAACGGGCTGGGCATACAGGATAAGCTGCCCCTCCTTCAGCGCATACCAATCCTCCTGATAATTTGCATTCCACTGCCACTGTAGTCCTAACTTCTCTTCTTCGAAAAAATCACTGTCCTCCGGTGCATCTATAGGATACACTGCACCCACATCCGGCTTTTCATAACGAAGTACCGGCTCACCACAGCCGTTTTCATCCTCATTGATACCGATAATCGGCCAGTCATCTACCCAACGCATGGGCTGCAGATGCACAATACGTCCTGCATTTCCCACATCCTGAAAATGAAGAAACCAATCCTGACCATCTGGCGTATCCACCCAAGCACCCTGATGCGGTCCGTTAACCGAGGTATTTCCCTGATGCAATACAATCCTTTCTTCATAAGGACCATAGATATTTTTTGAACGCAGCACTGTCTGCCAACCGGGCTTTACACCTCCTGCCGGCGCAAAAATGTAATAATAACCATTTCTTTTATACAGCTTGGGCCCCTCTATAGTTGGCTGTGTTGCATGTCCGTCATAAATAAACTGACCATCATCCAATACCCCTGAACAATCCGGCTCTATAGGAGACATGTACAGCATACTCTTAAAGCCAATACGACTTCTGGCAAAAGCAGACACCATATAGGCCTTTCCGTCCTCATCCCAGAACGGGCAGGGATCTATCCAGCCCACTACCTTCCTTACATAACTGAGAGGCGACCATTCTCCCCAAGGATCCGTGGTTTTACTCATCATAATACCCTCATCCGGAAAGGGAATGAACACATAATAAACGCCTTCGTGATAACGAATGGCAGGAGCCCATGTACCACAGCCATGTTTGGGCTTGTTATAATGTTCAAAGGGCAACTTCTCACAAATATAATTAATCATCTTCCAATTCACCAAATCCCTGGAATGCAGCAAGGGCACTCCCGGACTGTTACAGAAGCTGGAAGCAATCATGAAATAATCTTCTCCTACACGTATAGCATCCGGGTCCGAATAATCCGTATACAGAATAGGGTTTGTATAGGTACCGTCACCCTGATCTGCAATCCACATTTTTTTAATATTTTCAAAACCTTCTTTTCTCATAACGACCTCCCAAATATATATTATTTATAGTATATCATATTCTTATCCTTATGACGATAAAAAGTTTTTCTACAAAACTATCAAAAAACTGGTTATTTTTACTGTTTTTTTCAGACAACTATCATGATTTAGTGGAAAAGTACTAATTGATATGTTATAATGTTAACAATACAATTACCAAAGGAGTGATACCGATGAATAACCAAAAAAATTCTTTAGTTTTTACGAACGAAAACTGTATCGGTTGCAACAAATGTACTCGTGTATGTAGCTGCGATGGAGCCTGCGTTTCCACGGAAGTAGATGGCAAGATGCGTATTGAAGTAGACCCGGACCGCTGTGTAGCATGCGGCGCCTGTTTTGATGTATGTGAACACAATGCCCGCGAGTATCGTGATGATACCGAGCGTTTCTTTGAAGATTTAAAGCGCGGCGAACCAATTTCGGTTTTGATCGCACCTGCTTTTAAAGCCAATTACCCCAAGGAATACGAAGCTGTTTTAGGTGGTCTGAAGGCACTGGGCGTGAAGCATCTGATTAGTGTTTCCTTCGGTGCGGACATTACTACCTGGGGATACTTAAACTACATTCAGAAGAACAATTTCCTGGGCGGCATTTCCCAGCCCTGCCCCGCAGTAGTTCGTTATATCGAGCATTATACACCGGAGCTTTTACCCAAGCTCTTCCCTGTACATAGCCCAATGATGTGCTCTGCCATCTATGCACGAAAGGAAATGGGTATTACCGATAAACTGGCTTTCATCAGCCCTTGTATTGCGAAAAAGATGGAAATTGATGACCCCAACACCAAAGGCTACATTTCCTACAATGTAACCTTTGACCACTTGATGAAGTATGTTCGACAGAACAGAATCAAGGGTTCTCTGGCTTCCGACGAAATCGAGTACGGTTTGGGTTCTATCTATCCCATGCCCGGTGGCTTGAAGGAAAATGTATACTGGTTCCTGGGTGAAGATGTGTTTATCCGCCAGATTGAAGGTGAGAAGCATATGTATCATTATCTGGAAACTCATAAGGAAGAAATTGCAAACAGCAAAACTCCCTATGCCTTTATTGATGCCCTGAACTGTTCTATGGGTTGTCTCTATGGCACCGGTTGCGAAGCAGACAAGGTAGATTCCGATGCAGCCTTTTGTACCCTGATGGAAATTAAAGCAGCCTCCAAGAAAAAGCGTGGCTCCGACACCTGGTCCAAGAAGCTTACTCCGGAGCAAAGACTGAAGAAACTGAACAAACAGTTCCGTCATTTGAAATTGGAAGACTATTTAAGAAGTTATACCGATCGTTCCGGCGAATGTACCAGCAAAGTTCCTACTGCCGAGGAAAAAGATGCTATCTTCCGGGATATGTTGAAATTCAACAAAGAAGAACGTAGCATCAACTGTTCCTGCTGCGGTTATGAATCCTGTGACCACATGGCAAATGCTATTTTCAACGGTTACAACTGCAAAGAAAACTGTGTTTACTTTATTAAGAAAGCAGTAGAACTTCAGAACGAAGAATCTGCTGCTCTTGCCGCTCAGTTGGCAACAGAAAAGCAACATATTCAGGAGCAGAAGGAGCTTATTCTGGAGACCATCGGAAAGATTAATGAAGAATTTACCAGTCTGTATCAGGCAGTAGACGAGATGGCACAGGGCAACGAAACCAATGCCAATGAAAGTACACAGATTTCTATGGATATTGCGGATGTTACCAATTTCTGTGAAAGCCTGTATGCTTCCATGGACAACATTCGTACTGTATTGGACGAATTGGCACAAAATAACAATGAAGTTATGAGTATCGCTTCTCAGACCAACCTGCTTGCACTAAATGCCAGTATCGAAGCAGCCCGTGCTGGAGAGGCAGGACGTGGCTTTGCTGTGGTTGCAGGGGAAATCAATCATCTGGCTTCCAATTCCAGCGAAACTGCTAATCGAAGCAATTCCAGCCAGAGTAAGGTTATGGAATCTGTCACCAGTATCATTGCTGACACCACCAAGCTTCGTGATACACTGTCCACTGTCAATGACCGTACCCAGAATCTGGCTGCCTCCAGCGAGGAGATTGCCGCTTCCGTTTCCATGGTATTAGAAGCAGCTGAGACAGTAAAGGAAATGTTAAGCATCTTAGAAAATATGTAATACATACACAAAATGCAGGCTGTTCCAATCACAGCCTGCATTTATTATCCTCATTATTCTCCCACAAATTCCGCCACATTGTATTCTACAATCATTTGTTTTGATGAATAAGTCACCGTCAGCTTCACATAGCCAACCTCTCCTGCATATTCTTCCTGTTGATACAAGTCATAAGAAGTCTCAGTGGCATTCTCCGGGGCCTCAACCAGTCCCTTTTCCAACAAAGCCTTCCGATATGCCTCTGCCAATGCTACACCATCTACAGATGAATAAGTACACTTTCGATAGACATATTCATCCACTCTGTCCGTTAACTTAGCTTCCAAACCAAATACTTCCGGCTGTGGCACACTGTTATAAAAGCCAATAACCGCCTGTTCTGCTCCCATCATATCATTTAACACACCCAAAGCTTGATTCTCAACTGCATTGGAACTTTGATAACAGCTTACAAATACCAGCACATAAAGAAGAAGCATCAGAAGCTGTATCCATCGGTAGGTATGTAACAATTTCCATTTCTTTTCATACCGCTGTAACACCCATCCATAATTCTCATAATCCAGCTGCGTATCGCAGTATTCACATCTTCCGCCTTCCAGCAGACTGATGCTGTTGGCACAATTCGGACATTTGTATTCTCGAATGGCAGTCGTACTCTTTTCCAGTATTTCACGCTTACCACTCAGTAATAATCGAACCGTTTCGTACTTTATCCGAATGCGTTTCCCTTTGAATACACTGAGCTTCAGATTGACCTCTACCTCCATCTCATAACCGACAGAAGTGGGATTGACAGCCAAATACTTCAAGCTGCGCATATGGCAATCTACCACATCCTTATAACCGGCTACCACCGGTGCCAAATCGAAGCTTGCAAAAGCACTTACTTCTCCGGCACGGTCCGTCAAATGAATATTTCTCAGCTTATATTCCAGATGCTGAAAGAAATCCTGAGAAGAAAAGTCCGGTATCACTGCCTTCACAATCCCTTCTCCCTTTATCTGTCCGGGTACTGCAAATATCAGAACCCCTCCTAATATCGCATACAAAAACACCAATCGGAATATGGTATTCATCAGCACCGGCACCAAATCCAGAGAAGCAAACAAACTTAACATAGAAACAAACATTCCCTTTGTTTCCTGAGCACTCATAACATAAAGCATAAATATTACTCCGGAAACAAATGCAATGATACCCAAAAGTAACGTACTAATCCCCAAAAATACCAATGTCTTCAAAAAGGTAGAAGTCACCTTCTTTTGTATGTTCTCTTCCAAAGAAAAGCCACAAATCTTAGGTTCGAAATCCTTTACTGTAAATTTTGAACCACAATAATCACAACCATCAATAAAGCCGGACACCTTTCCCACATGTCCACAATTCGGACAGGCTGCATTCTCCCCATCCACTTCTGTCTTCAATAAATGAATAGTACTGATATCATGTTCCTTTTTCCCGAAAATCTTTTTACCCTTGTGATAAAAGTTTCGCTGAGTTACCACTTCACGAGAAGCATAGCCCACCTGATCGGCACCATCCTTATAGGTAAATACCTTCCCACAATGAAGCTTCTTCGCCTGCTCTTCCCGAATATCCACATCCATGGTTAATTCCTTTTCCTGCAGACGCCTCTTACTGAGACGCATGCTCTGCCAGAAAGGCTGTGTGGTACTTTCTATCAGTTCCTGATCCTGCAAATTATTCTTATAATACTCCTGCTGTAAACTATAAAACTGATTCGCTACAGCTTGCATACCATGTCTGATATCCATTTCATCCCCCTGTTCCTTTTTCCGCATGCTTATCCCTTTACCATCTTTATGTGAGGATTAAGGCTGTACATTTGCGGAGCATAATCTACTATATTTTTCCCTTCTATTGTAATCACTTTTTTCTGATTGTTCAACAAATCAAAATCATTATCTCCCAGCTCTATACCCTCCGTGTCTGCAATGTGTAGCATCCATACGAAACCATCAGCCTGTAAGGTCAACTCTGCCTTATGTTCCCCTATCCCTTCAAGGGCATAGGTTACCGTAGCTTCCGGCAACTGCAAGTCCTTGTAAGGAGCAAAGAAATAACGGTTCTCACTCAGTACCGTATCGCCCTCACAAACCTGTACATACAGGAAGGTTTCCTCTGGCAGAAAGCTTCCTTGAAGCTGTGATATATCCACCTCCATGCATTTCTCTACACTATTTGCCGGAATTATTTTGGTATAAGCTCCACTCATCAATTTCCTGCCATCCATAGTAAGCACCCTATATTCCAGTACTACTTCCTTATTCATTAATACATCACTGGTGACAAAAACTTCAATAGGATTTACCTTCCCCTTGTAATATTCCTTATACCCTGCCATTCCGTCAAAATTTTGCACCTCATAGCCCCGGAAGGATACATTCAAAGGTGCCAAAGCCCGCTTCAAATAATAATAAATAGGGCGTTTTCCAAGGTAATAATCTATCACAGACCAATTGTTGATGCCATAGGAATCACTTAAGGTCCACAACAGTACACCGGAACAACGAAACTTCCGACTGCGCAGTTCATCATACACATGCCGCATCATTTCTGCCTGTATCACCTGACTTTTCAAAATATATTCCTGCAAGTTGATGTCTTTTGTCACATCAAAATATTTCTTCACAAAGATATCCACCAGTTCATGACTTCCGGAAGAATTGGTATGATGTCTCCACTCCTCAGAACCAGGAAACAGCGCCTCCGGACGAATACACTTTCTGGCAGTTTCTATATTCATGGCACCGATAATGCCGAATTCGCTTAGGAACTTAAAATCAAAATCTGTAAATCTCCAGAGATCCAAGTAATGCTCCCACCCCGGTCTATGAGTAAAGTGCCAGGTATGCTGGTCCCCTTCCTCGTAGCTGGTAGGCTCCACTCCGCCGAAAGGACTGCTTTCCCGATAAATCCTGTCCGGACACAGCTCCTGCACCAGCTGCGGCAAAAGTTCTTCATAGAATCGTCCGCCATACCAGGGAATATCTCTGCCGCCTTGTTTTGCAGATGTATACATTTCCTGTATCTCATTGTTTCCGGACCAACCTACCAGGCTGCTATGCTTACGCAGTCTGCGAATAGCAGCAGTTGCCTCCTTGCGAATCTCTTCGAAAAAGTCAGTATCATAATCCGGATAATATCCGCAGGCAAACATAAAGTCATGCCATACCATAATCCCCAGCTCATCACAGGCTTTCATAAAGCCTTCGCTTTCATAAATACCACCTCCCCAGACACGAATCATATTCATATTTGCCTCTGCCGCCATGGTCAAAAGCTTGCGGTTTTTCTCTTCCGTAATACGTCCCAACAAACAATCTGCCGGCACATGATTGGCTCCCTTGGCAAATATAGGAGTTCCATTTATCACATATGTAAAGCTTTTCGAATACTCATCTAGTACCTCTTCACGAATACTTACACTTCTGATACCGTGCTGTAACCATTCCTCCTGCAAAACCTGCCCGTTTTCATCCTCCAACCAAACCTTCACCTGATACAAATAGGGAGTTCCTGCACCATTTGGCCACCAAAGCCTCGGCTCCTCCAATATCAGCTCTATCGCTTCTTCTATTGTTTCATATTCTTGTGCTGAAATCTCTACCCTTCCTGCTGCCACACAGTTCACTGCAGTCTCATATCTCTCATCATCATATATCTCGCACTTCAACACATAACCTTCCTGTCGAAAAAGTCTCAGTTCTGCAGCCACCTTCAAGATCACCTTGTCTGCCTTAGTGATATCTTCTCCCATAAACTTTGTTTCAACATGATAGTCCTTTATGGCCGCCTTTTCATAGCTATGGATAGAAACTCCCTTCCAGATACCGCAGGTGGGCATCCAGATGGTCCAGTCCCAGCCATACACAAACTGAGGTTTACGCATCCACGTCCGATAAGGTTGATCATTGTTCCAGGAATATTTCATCAACTCTACAGACTTATCCCTTACCCCATGCACACCATCATCAATCCTCACCACCAGAACATTTTCCCCGGTCTGTATAGAATCAGAAATGGTAAATACCTTCTCCACAAAGGCGTTATTGTGACTACCCAGATAATGACCATTCAGCCAAACATCTGCTGTCAAATCCAAACCCTCGAAAAATAACTCTGTCACATCCTGTTGAAAGCCTTCTTCTACCCGGAATTCCTTTCGATACCAAAACTCCTTTTCTTCCAACCAGCGACAATCCTCGCTATTCTTATCTACAAGAGGCTCCTTAATAACTCCGGCCTTTGCAAGTGCCGCATGGATATCTCCCGGCACACTGCAAGCTACTACCTGTTCTTTTTGAAACAGCTCATCCACGCCTGTAATACTGCCTTTTCCAACATCCAGCCAGCACAGGCTCCATTCTCCGTTCAGACAAATACTTTGCTTTTTCATGGTTCTGCCACCTATCTCATAATCACTGACCACTGACGTGTATTGATGTTTTCTATGGTCACGTCAAAAGGTCCCTCAATATATAATCCGCAATCCTCCGGTACCTCTACCTTTACATTAGAAGGTGCCAAATCCAAAGTGGCTCCCTTTAATAGTAAATTTTCAGATACTTTTCTGGTAAAGTCAATGTTTCTTAAAGTGATTTCTTTGATATTGTCTTGAGTTCCTATGATACCGATTGCATTCTCACTCATACATGTCACTCCATCAATAGAAATATTTCGGATTGCACAATCTGTCACACGAGCAGGCTTTTGTTCTGCCGGAATATGATAGTCATGCTTCAAAGCCATAAGGAATATAGGTTCTCCATTTCCCCACCAGTTTCCTGCACGCACTCTGGTATCAATTATCACATTATTGATACGCACATTTTCTACCAATGCACTCTCATCATTACACATAAAGCACAAGCCTCTGTTGCTCTCCTTAATTATACAATTTGAAATGGTTACATTTCGAATCACGCTGTAAATATATCCTATTACAATTGCTTTTGAGCAGGAACGCAGTACGCAATTGGTAATCACCACATCCTCACAGGGCTTCTCCCAGTTTGTGATACAGGACAAAGCAATACAATCATCACCACTGGAAATATTACAATCCGAAATAATAACCCCTTTACAACTGCACAAATGAATACCATCGTCATTGGGTACATTCAAATCCGTATCAATGGTAAGCCCCGTTACCTTCACATTTTCACATTCATGAAAACTTAAGGTCCAACAAGGTGCATCTACAATAGTAATACCGGAAACCCTGATGTTTTTACTATTGTGGAAGAAAATACACTGACCCGGACGTATACCAATCGGATAGGTACATTCTGCGATCTGCTGTTCTGTGAACGGAACATTACTGGGCGGTACATTCATCACCGATGTATCATAGAAGGATTTACCACTTAAATCAATCATTCCTTCCCCCGTTATAGAAACATTATCCGCATCACGATTGATAATCAACGCCCGCAAAGCACCCATTTCATTGTGAACATAATCCTGCTCCGGATAATCCTCCATATTGCTCGAACCTTTTATCACAGCACCTGTCTCCAGATACAGAGATACCCCCTTCAAATGAATAGTACCGGTCAAAAATACTCCGGCAGGTACACATACACATTCCTTTCTCGTTGCAGCTGCATCAATCGCCTCCTGAAATGCCTCTGTATTCAAGAAAACTCCATCCCCAACGGCTCCAAAATCTGTTAATTTAATCATCTATGGTTCCTCCTGTTTTTCTAGTTAAAATACTTTCTGCTACTTCTTACGTGTTCTGAAAAACTTTTCTCGATAATATTTCGGCGTATATCCGGTATGCTTTTTAAACACATGAATAAAATGACTTTCTGAACTAAAACACAAGTAGTTGGATATTTCAATGCAGGAATAGTCGGAGAATTTCAGCATATTCTCTGCTGCCTGAATGCGCTTTTTAACGATATATGCCGAAATTGTCACTCCTACCTCTTTATGAAAGAGCTTGGACAAATAAGCCGGACTTAAACTTGTTACCTGTGCGAGTTGCTCTAAGGTAATTTTAGTATGCAGATTGTCATATATGTAATCAAGACAGAGCATAATTTGCTTCGGATACAAATTGACTTTTTGAATCGACTGCATACGCTTGGCAAAATCTTCTACTACCTCACGATGAAGCCGATTGATTGCCTCTTCTGTTTCACATTTATCAATGGTGCGGATGTAAATATCACTTAAGTTATAGGCCGTCTCCATTTCCATACCACCCTCAATACAATAACGGGTAATAAAGGCCACTGTTATAATCAGATGATATCTCAGATTACGAATTTTATCTTCACTAAGCCTTCCCATTTCTTCGCATTGAAAAGGTTTAAATAAACACTTCACTTCCTGCAGATTGCCCACTTTTATATTTTCAAAAAAGGCCATCTCCCGCTCATAGGACAAATGAGAAACATTATATTCCCTATTTAGAAATTCTATATGTGACAGCCTTTTTTCAACACTCATATCATCCTCCCCACCAGTACCGCACCAGACATTTATCATAATCATTTATTAGTTCATTATATCACACGTTTGTCCTTTTTGTATATTAATACAGCATCATTGTGTTATAAATAACAAATATGTGATATCGTTTTTATCACTCGCCGGCTATACTTAATCTATAATAATAACTCAATCAACAGAAAGGAGCATAGGATGATGTTAAAAAGCAAAGGTTTTTACAAAGGTGTAAATTTAGGGGGATGGCTTTCCCAGTGCGACTACAGTGAAGAACGACTCAATCATTTTATTAAAGAGGAGGACATTGCGAAAATAGCCTCCTGGGGAATGGATCATGTTCGTATTCCTATTGACTATAATGTAGTAGAAAAGGAAGATGGCAGCTATGATGCTGAGGGTTTTGCCAGAATTGATAAGGCTTTAGAATGGTGCAAAAATTATAACCTCAATGTGGTTTTAGACCTTCACAAAACTGCCGGATTTTCTTTTGATTTTGGAGAAAAAGAAGATGGTTTCTTTGATAGTGAACAGCTTCAGGAGCGCTTCTATCGACTTTGGGTAGAATTTGCCCGCCGTTATGGACATCTTTCGGAGTATGTTGCCTTTGAATTACTAAACGAGGTAACAGAACCACATTATATTGATGCTTGGAACAGGATCTCCACAGAATGTATCAAACGTATACGCGTATTAGCTCCCGATACCATCATTCTGGTAGGCAGTTATTATAATAACAGTGCTTCTGCAGTAAAAGATTTAAACAAACCCTACGATAGCAATGTAGTATATGACTTCCATTGCTATGAGTCCTTGAAATTTACTCATCAGGGTGCTTACTGGACTGACATGATCGATCCGGCTGCAAGAATGAGCTTTGAAGAAAGCAAACTTTCTCCGGAGTTCTTTGACCACTTCTTCGCATCTGCTCTGGAAGCAGCTGAAAAAAACAACACCTGCCTCTACTGTGGTGAATATGGTGTAATTGATGTGGTATCTCCGGAGGATACCCTTAAATGGTATCAGGCAATTCATAGCGTATTTGAAAAATACAATATCTCCAGATGTGCCTGGAGCTACAAGGAAATGGATTTTGGACTTTCTGATGCCCGACTGGATGGTATCCGCGAAGAATTACTAAAGTATCTTTAAATCAAAAAAGAAAAGGTAATACCACCACAGATATACCAAGTAATATTGCTCGCTATGAATTGACTTTTTTCTCCCAAAAGCTTAAAATAAAGTTGTTAACTATCATTCGTCCATAAGGAGATATTTTTATGAACAATCATCACAAAAAACTACTTGCACCTATTATCATTACCGGAATTATCGTATTATACTATGGTGTTTTCTTTTTGGTATGTATGTTCATGCCTGTACCCTTCATCGGGAAACTGTTTTTCGGTCTGTTTCCCCTGTTTATTATAGGGGTATGTGTTTATGTTCTTGTGGAACGCATCAAAGAGATAAGGAGCGGGGAAGAAGATGATCTTAGTAACTACTGATTACATCGCAGGAAAAGAATTAGAAATGTTAGGTATGGTAAAAGGAAGCACCATACAGTCCAAAAATGTAGGACATGATATTACGCAAAGCTTCAAAACATTAGTAGGTGGCGAATTAAAAGCCTATAATGATATGATGAACGACGCCAGAGCCTTAGCTACCAAACGTATGGTAGAAGAAGCTACCGCACTTGGTGCAGATGCTATCGTAAACATCCGTTATGCTTCTGCTTCTGTTATGGCCGGTGCTGCCGAAGTCATGGCATATGGTACCGCTGTAAAAATATTATAATTTTAATGGCTGCTTCTCACTTATGGGAAGCAGCCATAATCTTTTCTTTATTTTCTTTGTTTTCTCTTCTTAATCCTCGAAGCTTAGTCTCCTAATCTTCTCAATTCCGTATATGCCAGAAGCAACGGACCTACACCCTTTGCATCATCTTCCACAATAGGTTCTGACATATAATACTCAAAGCTTCCGTCACGACGCTTGTCCGACTCAGGTCCCAAACCTGCTACCAGACAAATACCTCCTAAGCTTAAGCGCCCGTCCTTTTCCTTCAGGTACTTATCACATACGCCATGGAATGCCTTCAAACCGTATTCACGATAACTTTCCGGCAAAAATCCTAAGCGTACACCCTTTAACAGACAATAAGCCATAATAGAACTTCCGCTGGTTTCCAGATAATTCGGCTCCTTACCGCCCAACGCAGGCAACTGATACCACAAGCCGCTTTCATGCTGGAACTTCAACATGGAATCCATCATATCCACATAAACCTTTTTCAGGTTTTCGTACTCTGCCTGATATTCTTCTCCCGGTTCGCACTTGTACAGGGTATCCAACAAAGCCATGGAGTACCAGCCCAACGCTCTCAACCAGAAATTCTGAGAAAGTCCGGTTTCCTTGTCACACCAGAATACCTCTCTGCTCTCATCATAACCATGGTAATAAAGACCGGTTTCTTCATCACGCAAATATTTCACCACATTGGCAAACTGTGCAAAGATATCTCCGTAATTCTTCTTATTATTGAATTTCGTCTCATACTCCATATAGAAGGGCTGACCCATGTACATACCATCCAGCCACACCTGGTTCGGATAAATCTTCTTATGCCAGAAATTTCCCTCCTTGGTTCTGGGCTGTGTCTGCACCTGCGAATAAATCAAATCGATGGCTTTACGATATTTTTCCTTTCCATTGAGCTCATACAGAGCGAAAAGTGTCTTTCCTGCATTCACATTATCAATATTATATTCTTCCACTTCATAACCATCGATGCTACCATCCTCTTTCACACGATGACTAATAAATGCATCTGCAAATTCATAATACTTTTCTTCGCCGGTTGCCTGATAAATCTCCATCAAAGCCAAAATCATACAACCATCTATGTAATTCCAGCCGGCCTTTAAACCGGCAACAGCCTTTTCAATATTCCATGCCGGAATATCCAGCGTACTCTTCTCTAATAAATCATCAATATACTTCTCAAAAATAGGCATCTGCATAACCAATCCTCCATATTCCCTTTATAAACACATTCTAAATAGATTTTACCTAAAAAATGCGTATCCGTCAATGTAATTTCTTTCATCCATATTTTTTACACTTTCTAAAATGCTAGCTATGCCTTGCAATCCCCGCTTCTCTTTCCATATAAAATCAACAAAAAGCTATGAATAGCGAGCATACAGGAGGTTTTTATGAAAGTACGACAAGACAGAACAAGGTATAATATCGGAACAAACATCCGCAAATACCGTAACAAAAACAAATTAACCCAAAATCAGACCGTCACCAAAATGCAACTATTGGGGGTAGATATTTCCAGAAGCAGTTACTCTCAACTGGAATGTGGACTATATAACATTCGTGTTGCAGAGCTACTGGCGCTCAGTGAAATTTTCCATGTAGAAATCAACGATTTTTTTAAAGGTATGACATTATAATACTCAAAAAACGGCCCCAATAAAAGGGGCCGGCAGCCTTAAACAGGTACTACCGGGATATCTCCCAGTCCTATTATCACACTGACAGCATATAAAAACAGCAAATGCAAAGGATAGAATACATAAAAGAAATACTTCATGCTTCTGCCGCGCTTTCCGTTATATTGGTGGGTAAACAAAAAAGCAAGCATAGCAAGCGGTTCCCACAGAAGACTGGCCGCACCTGCAATAGATTGCAACTGCTTATTGGTTCGGAAGAAATACAGTACCATAATGCAGACTACACCCTTGGCAGAATAATCCGTATGCAACAACTCTGCCAGAAACATTCCTGCTACCACACATATCATGCTTCCCAATATCAACAAGATATTCTGCTCCCGGAAATGTGTTTCCATTTTACTGCATCCCCACATGGTTACCAATCCTATCAAAAGCGTAAACATCACGTTTTGGTAACCCCCATGTATCATATCTGCCGAAAAGGCTAAATCAAAGGGAAGTTCCGTCAACAATGCAAATATCCCTACACGCAACATATATCGAAGAGGACTGCGGGTTCGTTCGAAACCTTCTACTAATAAAAAACAAAAAATCGGAAAGGCGATACGCCCTATACCACGCATTATCTGCATCACATAATACCAAATAACATATTCCTCTTTCGAGCCAATCCACTCATTTCCTATCGGTGCATTAATATAAGACAACAGAATTTTCGTCAATATTATTGCACTGAAATGATCTATAAACATGGTAACAACAGCTATCTCCTTCAGTATACTGCCGGACAAGCCCTTTTTCGTGTTTTCCAATTTCATTCTCCGTTTCTAGCCCACTTTATATCCGGTCCCCCATACCACCTTCAAATATCTGGGTTCTTTGGGATTATCTTCAATCTTCTCCCGAATATGTCGTATATGCACGGCAATGGTATTGTCCGCACCCACGGGCTGCATTTTCCAGATAGACCGATAGATTTGCTCAATAGACAATACTTTTCCTCTTTCCATTACCAAAAGACGCAATATCTTGTACTCTATGGGGGTAAGCTTCACTTCTCGCTTGGAGACGGTTACCTTTCTGGTATTGTCATCAATCTCTAACTCGTCCACCTTATAAATATGCTCAATATTATCACACATCTTTACCAATGACAAGTACCTGCGAAGCTGTGTCTTTACTCTTGCCAAAATTTCCAAAGGGCTGCATTCTGTACTGCAGTAATCGTCCGCTCCCGCATTCAAAGCCAGTATTTTAGAACTTTCATCCTTCTTATCCGATACTACCAGCAAGGGAATATTGCTCAATTTGCGAATCTGTTTAATGTATTCCAAACCATCCCAAACATCCTTCTTTTCACATACTATATCTGTCAAAACCAACTGTGCAATACCACGCTTCACACATTGAATTAATTGTTCAAAGCTTTCTACCACTAACATCTGAAATCCTTCGTTCAGAAACAAAGACTTCATATTTCCCACAATACCTGAATGATTTAACACAACAACATTCGCACTCATACGCATCCTCCTTTTCCTCAAGTTATCTATTTCTATTCCTATTTTACTCTCATCCAATTTACCACGTCGACAGACACCTCCGTGTAGTTCTTCGCCTTATAAAACTCCCGGTATACCAGCGGAGTTCTGCAATGCTCACTTTACCACAAAAAAGCATCATAACGGCATCAAAAAGGCATCAAAAAAGAACCTTCTATTATATAAGACAACAGAAAAGGTTCTTTGGTTTCAAAAATATACAATATTAACTAATTTAATAAAAAACTTCCTCCAGGATTAATCCTTTAGCCGGAACCAAGGCTCCTGCTAACTCTCTGTTTTGTGCTTCTATCAGATTCGGAATGGAGGACGCCTCTCTTTTTCCTAAGCCTACTTCCAACAAGGTTCCCATCAGAATGCGCACCATATGATACAGAAAGCCATTGCCCTCAAAGGTGAAGATCAACAAATCTCCTTCTTTTTTTATTTCAATTCGGTCAATGCGACGAACTGTAGACTTTTTCCCTTTCTTAGTAGAAGTAAAGGACTTAAAATCATGCTCCCCCTGGAGATATTCCGCAGCTTCACACATAGCTTCCATATCCAACTTTTCTGCCACTTCATAAGTATAACGGCGATAAAACACACTGGGTACGGAACTGTTCCATACCCGATAGCTGTATCGTTTCCCTTTGGCATTCAAACGACTGTGAAAACGCTCTGCTGCCTCACTGATTTCCACTACTGCTATATCCTCCGGCAGATATTGATTCATATAATCCTGCATTTCTGACAAGGACATTGGGGTCTTCGTGTGAAAATTCACTACTTGTCCCAATGCATG
>JAZLEI010000060.1:0-13373 GCA_045615205.1 Acetatifactor sp. | reverse complement strand
TATAGGATAGAAGATAAATACATTCGAATAATTAATCTTTATCATGAGAAAGAGGATTTTATGTGGCAGTTGTTTGGAATTGATACTACACCTCAAGATACGATAGATTATTGGGATGAATAGAACAGAAGCTTTGAAGTTTATGGAGGAATAGTTTGTGTTTGAAAGCGTCGATTTAGAAGATTTTTGGGATGATAGCGAGTATGCTGTAAATGAATATTTATCAGAAGATGTAACAGATGAAGTGGTGAAAAGCATTGAAAAAGAACTAGGATACAAACTACCAGAGTCATATATCTATTTGATGAAAAAGCATAATGGAGGAATACCCAAAAGGTTTTGTTGTCCGTGTAATACAAGAACATCATGGGCAGAAGACCATGTTGCTATTGAAGGTATATATGGTATTGGAAGAAATAAAGAATATTCATTATGTGGAGAATGTGGTAGTAAATTTTGGATTGATGAGTGGGGATATCCGAATGTAGGTGTAGCTATTTGTGACTGCCCTTCAGCAGGACATGATATGATTTTTTTGGATTACAGAGAATGTGGGAACAATGGAGAACCCAAAGTAGTACATATTGATCAAGAATGGGATTATGCCATCACAGTCATAGCAGAGAACTTTGAAGAATTTATTAGCAAGTTATGTTCATCAGAAGTATTTGAAAAAGACGAGATTGATGTTTCGGAAGTGGTTAGTGAGTCTGAAAGCACGAGAAGCTTTGATGTAGGTGAATGAAACATGAATGGATTTGATTTTACAACCCGTGAAGGTTAATTAACATATGGAAACAACTGGTATTAAAAATGCAATCGAAAAATATAGTGAAAAGATTCGTGAATCAGGGGTGACATACAATTTTTTTGATTTTGGTATGATATTACCTGATATTAAGTCCGAGTTTGCTAAGAAGCACTTTTTTGTTGAGAAGAAAGAAAAGACAGAGGTATCGATTTTTGAAAAAGAGTTCGGATATAAGCTGCCTGATGATATAGCCGAATACCTAAATTCATACTATCACCCGGGTGTATTTGGATTTAATAAGTTTTACGAATGTATTTGCCTTAACGCTGTTATAAGGTATGAGGGAGAAGATGAGAATGACCTTCTTTATAACAGTTCAGGGCTTATCAAACATATGAAAAATTGGAGAGATATTTATGGGGGAGATATTAAGTCCTACATTCCAATCGGTAGTCTGATATCTCCGGAATCATATGTGCTTTATGAGGTGAAGACTGGAAGAATATTTTTGGAAGATACAGACAAGGATGGGAAACCTGAGAAAATTCCGTTTGAAGAATCCTTAGAAAATTTGATACTTAGCCTTGAACCAATAAGGCCGGATTATATTAACCTTAAATTTGAACTTGTGGATAGTAATGACAGTATTTTCAATGAAAATGATTTTGAATATGTTAGGTACATAAAAGGTGATTATCATTACCATGTTTTGGCGAATGGCAGACCATGGCTGGACGTGGTGGTGCCGGAGAAGAACTTGTTTGACACAGCAATAGTTTATTCACACTATTTGTTGATAGGTTCTTATGATAAAGTATATGTTATAGATTTATGAGAACTTAATCCGAGAGATATCAAAGTGCGAATAATAGAAGTGGATATGTATTTTGGAAGTTTTGTAACCTTAGAGGATACCTGTTTTGACAGTTTGTTTATCTTGGATGCTACAGGAATTATCGCCTTTAATCCGCATATGAGCGAGATGTGGAGAAATCACGATTTAGCGATAGACGGAGTTACATTTGTGGGGATTGAAGATTATAAAATGCAAATATCTTGTGAAATGGATCCTCCGAATGGATGGGTGGATAAGAAAATTAATGTGTGGACAGGAGAAGTTATATAGATAGGGATTCTGTACGAAAGTTTAATTCCGATTAGGTTTCTAAATTGTTAAATCTCACTCCCGAAAAGACTTGGAAAATAGGAGAATTGTGACGTAATGGTACGATGTACGATTTTACTCTTTGGGAAATTTGTATCTAACCGATTCTTTTATAGAGAGATTGTCTTTCTGTATTGCAGAGGTGTACATCCTACATATTTCAGAAAGTGTGTACCCAAATGGCTAGGACTGCAAAAACCGGTCATTTCGGATATATCTGAAATTCTAAGCTCTGGATTTTCCAAAAGGAGCAGAGCTTCATGGAACAACACTACTTCCTATTTACATTGTGGATTCGGAGGAAGCAATCAAATATGGTTTAATTCGTTTGCTCTTTGTTGGTTATGCATACTGTCTTGGCGGTGTTGTGGATGTAGTCAGTGGTTCATTAAGATGAATGGGGGAATTCGTTCTACCTATGATTATATCCGTATTTGGTGTGTGCGGAGTACGAATCCTTTGGATATATACTATTTTTCAAATGCCACAATTCCATACGCCGCAATGTTTGTATAGTTCCTATGGAATATCTTATATTGTAACGTTTGCAGTACTGCTTATGGCATTTTTGATAATATTTAAAAGACAATCTTATCTAAAGCAATATGATATTTAATTTGTAGGAAAAGTGCGTTAGGTAAAATAACGAAAATAGATTGAGTGAATCGGAAGGTGTAAAGTCATGCGAACTCGAAAGCTGGCGCTTTCTCGTTCACGGACTGCGTTCTATTGAAAACGAAAAAATCATAGCAGCATGTGCGTAAACGCCCGCTGCTATGATTTTTCATTTTCAGCATGACTTTAGTCAGGCTGAAAATTGTGCCATGTATAAATCGTAGTAGGCACCTTTTTTAGCCAATAATTCTTGGGAGGTGCCTTGCTCTAAGATGCCCCCTTCATCAATCACAAAGATGCGGTCTGCCTTTTGGATGGTGCTGAGGCGGTGGGCAATGACGAAGGAGGTACGACCTTTGAGGAGGGTTTCGATGCCTTTTTGTACCAGCAATTCTGTTTGGGTATCGATGCTGGAGGTGGCTTCATCCAGTATGAGGATGCGTGGCATGGATACAAAGGTACGTGCAAAGGCCAGTAATTGTTTCTGACCGATGGATAAGCCGCCACCACGTTCTGACAATTCCGTATCATAGCCTTTTTCCAGTTTCATAATGAAGTCGTGGGCATTGACTGCCTTAGCGGCCGCAATGATTTCTTCGTCGGTAGCATCCAGCTTGCCGTAACGAATATTTTCCTTGACGGTACCGGTAAAGAGGAAATTATCCTGTGTCATAATGCCCATCTGGCTTCGCAGAGAATGAATGGTGACATCCTTTACATCATGATTATCAATGATGACGCGTCCTTTCGTGGCATCATAAAATCGACTGATGAGATTGACTATGGTAGTCTTACCGGCTCCGGTGGGACCTACCAGAGCAATAGTTTCGCCAGGCTGAATGGTGAAGCTGACGTTATCTAAAACCTTTACGTCCGGTGCATCGGAATAGGCAAAGGTAACCCGATCAAAGGTGACCTGTCCGGTAATGGGTGGTAGGATAGCAGCATCATCGGTGTTCGTGATTTCCGAAGGGGTATCCAGGATTTCAAAAATACGCTCTGCCGCAGCAATATTGGTTATCAACTGATTGTAAAAGCTGCTCAGATTGGAAATGGGTCGCCAAAACATGTTGATATAGTTGCCAAAGGCAAGTAAGGTACCTACAGAAACTGTTTGGATACCGATGATAACGATACCGGTGTAGTACATGGCTACACAGCCGATACCCCAGCAGAAGTCAATGATAGAACCGAAGGCATCGTTCATACGTACCGCATTGTTGAAAGCGATACGATGTTCTTTTACCAATTGATCAAAGGTTTTCGTAGTTTCCTCCTGTGCAGTAAAGCTTTGAATAATACGCATTCCGGCAATATTTTCGTGCAGAAATGCATTTAGGTTGGCGGACTTTTTACGGAAAATCTGCCAGCGTTTGTGGGAGTAGGTTTGTATAATCCACATGCCCAAAAGTAGGAGGGGAGTGGAGCAGAGGGATGCCAAGGTCAGCGTGGGATTTTTCACCAGCATAATCACGACTACACTGGTGATAGTTACAAAGTCCGGTATCAGGGTGGTAACACTGTTTCCCAGCACATCCTTCAGAGAATTGATGTCTCCCATAATACGTGAGAGGATTTTTCCGGTAGGACGGCTGTCGAAAAAGTGAAAGTCCAGTGTCTGAATATGAGTGTACAGTTCCTGACGAATGGTAACCAGGATACCATTGCATACCTTATTCATAATGTTCATGCGAAGCTTTATCAACAGTACCATAAATAGATTGATGACAAAGGCAAAAGCACATAGCTGTATTAAGCCGCTCCAGTTGTGTTGACTGATGTAGTCATCAATAGCAGTTTCGATTATTAACGGGTTAATCAGGTTGATACAAACACATATTGTCATAATAAAGAGTACGATTATTACTTCTTTTTTATAGGTGAATAAATAAGCAAACAGTCGAAGCAGGGTTTTTAGCTTACCGGCCTCCTGTACTGTTTGTTCATCATCTTTAAAGGAATTGATAGGCATGTTATCACCTCCTAATGGTTTGCCTGTTCTGTCAAAAAGTCACCGTATTGTGCCATATAGGTTTCATAATAGAGACCTTTGTGTGCCAGCAGCTTATCATGAGTGCCACGTTCCGCAATACGACCATTTTCCAGAAAGAGGATTTCGTCAGCATTACGAACAGCACTGATACGGTGTGCAATAATGATTTTGGTAGTATTTTTTAGTTGTTTCAGAGTTTCCTGTATCATGTGCTCTGTTTCCATATCCAAAGCAGATGTGGAATCGTCCATCACCAGAATGGGTGGTTCCTTTGCCAGAGCACGGGCAATGCTGATACGTTGCTTTTGTCCGCCGGAAAGACCTACACCACGTTCTCCGATAATGGTTTCGTAGCCATTCTCCAAGCGTTCGATGAAGTCACTTGCCTGAGCCAGTTTAGAAGACTTTTGAACCAATTTTTCGGATATGAAGTCGTATTTTCCCAGCTTGATATTATCACTGATGGTATCAGAGAATAGGAATACATCCTGCATAACCACACTGATGCTACTGCGTAATTGTTTCAGTGTCAGGTCACGGGTATCCACATTATCTAAAAGGATGCG
The DNA here is from genome assembly GCA_045615205.1 of Acetatifactor sp. Taxonomy (GTDB): domain Bacteria; phylum Bacillota; class Clostridia; order Lachnospirales; family Lachnospiraceae; genus Acetatifactor. The sequence goes on along the minus strand of JAZLEI010000060.1, from coordinate 8,283 downwards.
CCCTTCGGTGCAATCGTACAAGCGTTGCAGCAAATGAATCATAGAGGATTTGCCGGAGCCGGTGGCACCCATAATACCTAAGGTTTTGCCGGGAGCCAGCTCGAAGCTGATATCCTTCAAAATATCTGTTTTGTCACGGGTAAAGGATACCTTTTCGAAGGTCACCTTGCCATGAACCTGTTCTAATATAGTAGGAGCCTCTTTTTCGGTAATGGTAGGCTTCTGGGCATAAATCTTCTTCAGCTTCTTGTTGGAAGCTACCGCAGCAGAAAAGCTGTTGGTGAGCCAACCCAACATTTCCATGGGCCAGACAATATTCATGGAATACTCAATGAAGGCACCTAATGAACCCAAGCTGAAATCTCCCTGAATGACCATATATCCGCCGGTTAGAAGCATTATCAGGGGAAGTGCCTTGGTGACCAAAGTAAAATAAGGGTGGTACTTAACGAACATGCGAGATTGTTCCATATTTAAATCATAGTAACGTTTGTTGTGGGAGAGGAACTTTTCGATTTCAAATTTCTCTCTGGCAAAAGCCTTTACTGTACGAACACCTCCCAGATTTTCTTCGGCAACAGTATTCAGTTTCGCATTTTCCTCGCTGATAGCCTCGTAAATTTTGTCCAGCTTCTTTTCCAAAAAGATGGCCAGAAAGCCGCATAGGAACATGGTGACGGTAGGGATGAGTGCCAGCTTCCAATTGAGCTGAAACATACAGAACAGTACCATGGAAACGTGGAAGATTACTTCAATAATCAGCATAGTGACATAGGTAAGACCATCCCAGACACGGTCAATATCATCCTTCACACGAGCCATCAGTTCTCCTGTGTTGTTTCGGTCAAAGAAATCTGCGGAAAGTCCCTGAATATGTTGGTACAAATCCTTTCGCATGGAACCGGCGATTTTCGCTCCGGTAATGTCAAAGGTATATTCCTTGATATACATGACGATGCATCTGCCAAAGCCTACCAGAAGAATACCGCCCAGCAAATAGGGGAGTATGGATAGTTCGCTATTGCCGATCACATCATCTATGATTTTTTTTGTAAGCTGTGGGGAGAGCATATCCAGTGCTACGCCTATGAAAAGACAGATAACTGCCAGTGCATAGGCCCCAATATGCTCCAATATGTAGTCTGATAATTTCTTCATAGTTGTCTCCAGTCTGAAACGCAATGAGAGAGTGCTGTGGCGTTTCACACAGCAATGAGTGTCTCAGAAGATCTGTGATATGTCATTTATTCTGATGAAGCAGAATAAAAAACTCGTGATGATTCCTTGTTGGACACCACCACGAGTTTGCTAATTTTATGCAGAAGGGGAAATAAAAAGAAAAGCCCGTGGCAGTACCCACGAGCTTGTGCATATCCGTATAAGAATATTATGCCATATCTCCTGAGGTAACTGTAATGTTATGATATTGGTAGAATAAATTGTTGTTAATCATCTTTGTTACCTCCTTTTCTTAATATTTTTGCAAAGGAACAATGGTACTGTTCAATGCAATTCGTAAAAATGAATAACTACGTCAAATATACGCTTGCTGTCATATATTGTCAAGCATATTTTTTGTCAATTTCAATGACGGCAAAGTAGCGGTCGTTTTGTTCACTGATTTTGCGACAAATCAGCTTGTTCAGTTCCTCATCGGTGTATTGGTATTGATAAGGTGTCACCACATCAAAGATAAGGTTGGTGTGGGTAGGACCGGCTACAATACGAAAATCATGCATGGTCAGCTGTGGGTCGATTTCTTCTAAAAGCGTGCTAACCATTTGTTTCAACTCATTCGTCAGGTCATCATGGATACAAATGGGGTCCATATGGATAACAGCCTGACAGAGCAGTTCATCCCGAAGCTTGTGCTCCAGTAAATCAATGGTATCATGCATTTGTATCAGGTCCCCATCGGCAGGAACCTCTGCATGCAGGGAAATCAATGTGCGTCCGGGACCGTAATTGTGAACCATCAGGTCATGGATACCGATAATCATATCATCGGACATGACGATGTTTTCGATTTGTTGTACAAATTCCGGCTCCGGAGCCATACCCAGGAGAGGATTGATGGTATCTTTAGCAGCATTGATGCCTGCAAAAAGAATAAATAATCCTACTAAAATACCACAGTAACCATCGATGGACAAATCCGTAAAATAATTCACTAAGGTAGCAATCAGTACGACAGTAGTGGAAATGGTATCGCTTAAACTATCGGTGGAGGTGGCTAACATGGCGGAGGAGTTGATTTTCTTACCAACCTTTCGATTATAATATGCCATGTAACACTTCACCAAAATGGATATCATCAAAATGACTATGATAGTTAATGAGAAATTTAAGTCTTCGGGATGCAGTATCTTTTGGAGAGAGGACTGCATGAGTTCGATTCCCATAAACATAATAATAATGGATACGAAGAGACCGGATAGGTATTCTATACGTCCATGACCAAAGGGGTGGTCTGAATCCGGCTTTTGTGCAGCCAGTTTAAAACCGATTAAAGTAATAATGGAAGAACCGGCATCGGACAGGTTATTGACTGCATCAGCCATAATAGCGATGGAATTACTAATGAAGCCGGCAAAGAGCTTTAAGGCAAACAAAAGAACATTAAAACAAATTCCCATAATGCTGCAAAGCACACCATAGGCATGACGTACAGCGGGAGATTGGGCATTGTCATTGTTGGGAATAAACCACTTTTCCAGTAATGTAAGCATAAAAACACCTCAAAAATTCATCTTGTTATATTATGTTATATTATTTTAACCTCTAAAGCACAATGTCGCAAGGAGTATTTTCCAAATAATTGTTGCACCTTTTGAAAATTAAGTGTATAATTTCTGCGTGTACAGTGGGACAAGTGCTTGGATAAAGCTATTTGGTTCTATTGTACGCTAACGGAAACCGGATGTGTCGAATGACACTATGGTATGATGCTATAGAATTACGATAGAAATAAGTAAGAAATGCCAATGGCAGGAAAGTGGAGGAATTATGAGTAAGAAACCTGTAGTTTTGATGATTTTAGACGGATATGGTTTAAATGAAAAGACCGAGGCAAATGCAGTTGCACAGGGTAAGACCCCGGTTATGGATAAATTAATGAAGGAGTGCCCTTTCGTAAGAGGTAATGCCAGCGGTATGGCAGTAGGTCTTCCGGATGGTCAGATGGGTAACTCTGAAGTAGGTCACCTGAATATGGGTGCCGGTCGTATTGTATATCAGGAGTTGACCCGTATTACCAAGGAAATTCAGGATGGTACCTTTTTTGAGAATCCTGCATTATTAAAGGCAGTAGAGAATTGTAAAGCAAACAATAGTGCTTTGCACTTGATGGGACTTTTATCTGATGGTGGTGTACACAGTCACAATACACATCTTTACGGTTTGCTGGAGCTGGCGAAGAGAAATGGTTTGGAGAAGGTTTATGTTCACTGCTTCTTAGACGGACGTGATACTCCCCCTGCATCCGGTAAGGATTTTGCCATTGCACTGGCTGACAAGATGGAAGAAATCGGCGTAGGTAAGATTGCTACCGTTATGGGTAGATATTATGCAATGGATAGAGATAACAACTACGATAGAGTAAAGCTTGCTTATGATGCTATGACCAAGGGCGAAGGCTTAACCGCTGCTTGTGGTATCTGCGGTATTCAGGCTTCTTATGATAAGGATGAGACCGATGAATTTGTAAAGCCTACCTGTGCAGTAGAGGGTGGCAAGCCTGTAGCAGTAGTAGAAGATAAGGATTCCGTAATCTTCTTTAACTTCCGCCCTGACAGAGCAAGAGAAATCACCAGAGCTTTCTGTGATGATGATTTTAAGGGCTTTGAGAGAGTACGCAAAGATATTACCTTTGTTTGTTTCTCAGATTATGATCCTACCATCCCTAACAAGGATGTTGCGTTCCACAAGGTTTCTGTAACCAATACCTTTGGTGAATGGTTAGCAGCAAACAACATGACACAGGCAAGAATCGCTGAAACGGAGAAGTATGCACATGTTACCTTCTTCTTCAACGGTGGTGTAGAAGCTCCCAACGAGGGTGAGGACAGAGTGCTGGTAAACTCTCCTAAGGATGTTGCTACCTATGACTTAAAGCCTGAAATGAGCGCTTATGAGGTTTGTGATAAATTAACTGCTGCAATTCGTTCCGATAAGTATGATGTAATCATCATCAACTTTGCGAACCCTGATATGGTAGGTCATACCGGTGTAGAAGCTGCCGCAATCAAGGCAGTAGAAGCTGTAGATGAATGTGTTGGCAAGGCAGTAGAGGCTATCAAGGAAGTAGGCGGTGTAATGTTCATCTGTGCTGACCATGGTAATGCAGAGCAGTTACTTGACTACGAAACCGGCGAACCTTTCACCGCACATACCACCAACCAGGTACCTTTCATCTTAGTAAACTATGATGAAGCTTATACCTTGAAGGAAGATGGCTGTCTGGCTGATATTGTGCCTACTTTGATTGAAATCATGGGCAAGGAACAGCCTGCAGAGATGACCGGTAAGTCATTGTTAATTAAGAAGTAATAATAAAAAATATAGTAGAAAAGGACTGTCGAAAGATAGTCCTTTTTGCTATGAAAATCAACACAAAAAAGGGTAAATGTTTCAAAAATTGATAGACAGGTAATACTGCGTCGTGATAAAATTTTAAAGAAAAAATTAGAAGAAAACGAAACATATTGAATAAAAAATGAATGAAAATGTGGAGGAGCAGGAAATGAAAAAAATCAAACAAGCCCTGTTCGCATTCCTGACAATGGTACTGTGTTTCAGTATGTGGTCAGCAACAGCGTATGCTGCACCGGAGGCAACGGATGTTTTTGTGGATGGTGTACAATTGTCCACAGAAACCTATTATAAGACGGATGCAAATGGAGTAGTAACTGACGATGGTATTGCGGAGGATTATAATTTATATTTGGAAATGGATAGTGCAAACAGTGAGTACACAGTGTATTTGAATGCTGCTACCATAAAGGGTGTAGCCGGTAGCAATCCAGCAGGTGCGGCTATTTATCTTGATAACAGTAGTTATACATTAAAAATTGTTGCCAGTGGAAATAATACGGTGATTGCTGCACCTTCGAGTGTGGATAGTGCTCTTAGTTGTGCCATTTATGTAATTGAAAATATCGATATTTCCGGTGGCGGTACGATCAATGTGTCTGCAGGAAATGCAAAAGTAAGTTGTGGCATATATGCCGGTAACCAATTATATATGGATGGTTGTACGATAATTGCAACTGCAGGAGACGCAGTAACACAATCTTGTGGTATTGCAGCGAATAGTGGGATTGTTATTAATCAGACTGGTACAAACCAAACATCTATAACAGCATATGGCGGAAATGCATCCAATGGTGACAGTTATGGTATCGGCTGTGTAAGTGGCAATATCGAAATTAGTAATGGTACAGTATACGCATATGCAAAATCAGCTGCCGGAGCAGATACAACTACCGGAACCAGCTATGGTATCGGTTCCGGAGTTACTATAAATATAACGGGTGGTACTATTGTTGCAAATGCATATACATCCGAGACTGATAAGGCAAATTATAACAGTTTCGGTATTGGCTCAACATATTCTATTACTATTAATGATGCTGCTTCTGATAATATCAGCCTTTCTATTACGGCAAATGGTGCGACTGCTACGAATGGAAACAGCTATGGTATAGGTACCAATGGTAATTTTCATATAAGTGGTTGTGCGGAAATAAAGGCGAAAGGTGGCAAAGCGGAAACCGGTAGTAGTTTTGGTATGGGTATTTCGCAAAGTATAGGTTCGGGAGCATATGATCCAAGTAATACAGGTTCAGGATATTTGACAATTGAGAATGGAGCAAAAGTATGGGTTGAAGGTGGTCATGCACCATCCGGAAAGAGCTATGGTTCTGCTTCTGTTGGTGATACTACAGTTAGTGGAGATGGCACAGAATTAAAAGGAACCGGTGCGGATGCAGGTCAGGGCTCTTGTGGTATTTATACAGGAGGTTATTTGGATATATATGACAAGGGAAGTGTACAGGGAACGGCCGGTACCGGTGACACCTCTGTAGGTGTAGGTTCAAGTGGTTCTATTAATGTTTTTGAGGGTCAGCTGAACGGAACGGCAGGCACATCTACCGGTAGTACTGCTTCCAATGGTTCTGCTACCAATAGTAGTATGGGCATTGCTGCAGGAGGGGATTTCACTGCTGATAGTAGTATTATTACAGGAAAAGGCGGTAGCTCAAACACCAATAGTTGTGGAGTGGCCTCTAATGGGGATATTATTATTGATGGTAGTACGCTAAATGCCGAGGGAGGAAGTTCCACGGGAGACAGCATGGGCTTAGCTGCAATGGGGAATGTGGGATTTAGAAATTCTCAGTTGCAAACTACAGGTGGTAATTCTACAGGCGGTAATAGTTATGGTACTTGTTCTGAGGGGTATATTAATCTTTACGGAGATGGAGGTACCTTACAGCTTGTATCCACAGCAGGTAATTGTGGAGATAATCAAAGAAGCTTTGGTATTGGTGCTACAGGAGTGATTAATTTATTAGGTACGCTCAATATGAATATTAGTGGAAACACAGGTGCTTTTGTTGCCGGTGGAGGCATTAATGGCGATGACTTGGGTAGTAATATAGGAATCTTTGGTGGAAATGATAGTAATCAGTTGAATTTAGTGACAGATTTCAGTACATTAAGTTCATTAAAATTCGTTCAGAGTGGCGAAAAATGTGAGATTTCTTTTAGTAGTAATAATGGCACAGGAGATATGCCTTCTGCATATGTGATTAAGGGAAATAATTATTCGCTTCCGGAATGTGGCTTTAATGCACCGCAGTATCAGCAGTTCAAGGCATGGAGTATTGGTAACCCCGCAACTGAGTATGCAGAAGATGCTGAAATTACCGTTTCAACAGATATTACTGTAACAGCAGTGTGGGAAGATATTACCTATGTAGTAACCTATGTTGCTAATGGTGGTTCTGACACCATGACTGCAGGAACCGCAACAGCCGGTCAGCCATTTACCTTACCTGCAAATGGCTTTACTGCTCCTCAGTATAAGAAGTTCAAAGCATGGAGTATCGGCGGAACTGAGTATGTAGCAGGAGTAACCTATACCTTTACGGCAGATACTACTGTAACAGCAGTTTGGGAAGATATTGTATGTACCATAACATATGATGCAGGTAACGGAACCGGAACTATGGCATCCGAAACCGTAATAGCAGGTCAGCCATTTACCTTACCTGTAAATGGCTTTACAGCACCTGAGAATCAGCAGTTTAAGGTATGGAACATTGACGGAACAGAATATGAGGCAGGAACAACCTATACCTTTAGTGCAGATACCACAATAACAGCAGTCTGGGAAGAGATTACTTATGTGATAACTTATGATGCAAATGGTGGTACAGGTAACATGAGTGCAGGAACAGCAACTATGGGTCAAGTATTTAACTTGCCAGCAAATAGCTTTACTGCACCTCGGTATAAAAAGTTTAAAGCATGGAGCATCGGCGGAACAGAATATGCAGCAGGAGCAACCTATACCTTTAATGCAGATACTACTGTAACTGCAGTCTGGGAAGATATTGTATGTACCATAACATATGATGCAGGTAACGGAACCGGAACTATGGCATCCGAAACCGCAACTGCCGGTCAGGCATATACTTTACCGATAAATGGCTTTACTGCGCCGGAGAATCAGAAGTTCAAAGCATGGAGCATTGACGGAATAGAGTATGAGGCAGGAGCAACCTATACCTTTAGTGCAGATACCACTCTAACAGCAGTATGGGAAGAAATTCCTTTTGATTATTTAATGACCAGCATTGTACCTTCTGTATTTAAGGGAAAAGGAACAATAGTAGCAACTTCTAATGGTGATTTTAGCAATTTCCGGAAAGTAGAGATAGATGGAAATGAGATACGTAATGATGTAGATTATACTGCAGTAAGCGGAAGTACTATTATAACCCTGCAGGAAGATTATTTGAAGACATTGGGTAATGGCCAGCATAATGTCAAGATAATCTTTGTTGATGGTGAGATTTCAGGTTCTTTTGGAGTAGATGTAATTGCCTCTACACCAACACCGGAACCTACATCTACACCTACGCCGGAACCTACGGTAGCACCTACGCCGGAACCTACGGTAGCACCTACGCCGGAACCTACGGCAGCACCTACGCCGGAACCTACGGCAGCACCTACGCCGGAACCTACGGTAGCACCTACGCCGGAACCTACGGT
>JAZLEI010000059.1:0-4517 GCA_045615205.1 Acetatifactor sp. | reverse complement strand
ACGGCAGTACCTACAGCGGCACCTACGGCAGTACCTACACCCGTTTCGGAATATATCAGTCCTAAGACAGGTGCAGATGGCAGGGGCTTAGTTGTATCTATAGTTATTATGCTTGTAACAGCCAGTGGAATGGTAATGCTTAGCAAACAGAAATATTAATTTAAAGTTTTTCATACCGCTTGTATTTACAGGCGGTATGACTTTATGATGGCGAAAATAGAAAGGGAGACTATGGTACAGGTAACATTAGGAACAACAGGAATAACGGTAGAAAAAAATTCATTTGGAGCATTGCCAATACAGCGTATTTCGCGGGATGAGGCAGTAATGCTTCTTAGAAAGGCATATGCACATGGTGTAACCTTTTTTGATACGGCACGTTTTTATACCGACAGTGAGGAGAAGGTAGGCGTGGCCTTCAAGGGAATGCGGGAAAAGGTATATATTGCCACCAAAACCGGAGCTACCACAGTAGAAGCTTTTTGGAAGGATTTGCATACCTCTCTGAACAATTTGCAGACAGATTATATCGATATTTATCAGTTCCATAATCCATCCTTTTGTCCCAAGCCGGGAGATGGAACCGGTCTTTATGAAGCTATGCTGGAGGCAAAAGATAAAGGTATGATCCGTCACATCGGTATTACCAATCATCGTTTGCATATAGCATGGGAAGCGGTGGAAAGTGGTTTGTATGAAACACTACAGTTTCCCTTTTGTTATCTGGCTACAGAAAAGGATTTGGAGCTGGTAAATGCCTGCAAGGAGAAAAATATTGGTTTTATTGCTATGAAAGCATTATCCGGTGGTTTGATTACCAATTCTGCGGCAGCTTACGCTTTTCTGGCACAATATGATCATGTATTGCCAATATGGGGAGTACAGAGAGAAACGGAGTTGGATGAGTTTTTATCTTATATAGACAATCCGCCCGGTATGACGGAAGAAATCAAGGCTGTAATTGGCCGTGACAGAGAAGAACTTTTAGGAGATTTCTGTCGCGGCTGTGGTTATTGTATGCCTTGTCCGGTTGGAATTGAAATTAATAACAGTGCGCGTATGAGTTTGATGATACGTCGAGCTCCTTCTGCTGCACAGTTAACAGAAGAATGGCAGGCGAAAATGATGCTTATTGATAAATGTCTTCACTGTAATCAATGCAAGGCGAAATGTCCGTATGGTTTGGATACGCCGGCACTTTTGGAGAAAAACTTGCAGGATTATAAAGAAATTTTGGCCGGAAAGCCAATTAGGTAGGTTATAATATTATCAAGGAAATTAAAAAATTCAGACTTGAAGTAATTGGTATGGAATGTGTCCTTTAGGGAATACTATGATTAATAGTAACCGAAGGAGGCATTATTATGCGTTTGGAAATCATTAGTGTTTGTGGCAGAGAAATCTTGGATTCCAGAGGAAATCCTACTGTAGAGGCAGAGGTGACCGTGAGAAACGAAGAAACCAACAGATTGTATAAAGGAATTGCGGCAGTACCTTCCGGTGCCAGCACCGGCAAGTTCGAAGCAGTAGAACTTCGAGATGGTGAAGAACGATATTTTGGATTGGGTGTACGTCATGCAATACGTAATATTCATGAAAAAATCACACCCGTAATATTAGGTAAGGACGCATTGAAACAGGCTCAGATAGATACTTTATTAATCCAAACAGATGGAACGGACAACAAGGGTAATTTAGGGGCTAATGCAACATTGGCTGTATCCTTAGCAGTGGCGAAAGCAGCCGCCAATGCACTCCACTTACCATTATATCGCTATTTAGGAGGGGTAAATGGTAACGAGCTGCCCATGCCTATGATGAATATTTTGAATGGTGGCAAGCATGCTGCCAATACCGTGGATTTTCAGGAATTTATGATTATGCCTACAGGTGCTTGCTGTTATACAGAAGGCTTGCGGGTTTGTGCAGAGGTTTATCACAATCTGAAGGGTATTCTCAATAGTCGTGGTCTTTCTACCGGTGTAGGTGATGAAGGTGGTTTTGCACCTAATCTGCCGGATGCAGAAACTGTTTTGGAGTTGATTGTGGCAGCTATTGAACGAAGCGGTCATAGACCGGGAAGAGATATCCAGATTGCCCTGGATGTAGCTGCCAGTGAATTGTATGATGAAAAGAGTGGTTTGTATCGTTTCCCCGGGGAAAGTAGCTTAAAAGGTGAAGAAATCTCACGAACAACAGATGAGATGATTGCTTATTATGAAAAATTAATCCAGAGTTTTCCTATTGTATCCATTGAGGATGGTCTTTCTGAGGAAGACTGGGATGGCTGGCAGCTTATGACCAAACGTATCGGAAGCAGAGTGCAATTAGTAGGGGATGATTTGTTTGTGACCAATGTGAAGCGTTTACAGGCAGGTATTAAGCTTCATGCTGGCAACGCTATTTTGGTGAAGGTGAACCAAATCGGAACTCTAACAGAGAGTTTAAATGCAGTAGCTATGGCTAAGAAGCATGGATTCGGAACCATTATTTCACATCGTTCCGGAGAAACTGAGGATACCACCATTGCAGATTTGGCAGTGGCATGCAATGCCGGACAGATAAAGACCGGTGCACCCTGCCGTAGTGACCGTGTGGCAAAGTACAATCAGCTTTTAAGAATTGCAGAAGAAATCGACGAGAAACAAATCGCTCCGGAAAAAGAGAGCCCTTGGGCAAGAAAGTAGGATAGAGAATAATGTAATGTAAATTCTGTAAAAAAGTTGTTGAAATTTTCAGTCTTCTGTGCTAATATACATTTTGTATGATTAAGACATTATGTTTGCTTGTGACTTATGACAGGTATCAGAATAGAAAAGCTCACGTAGGAGGTGTGGTATGGGAGCAATTAGAGTTATTTTAACAATTTTATTTATTATTGTATGTATCGCTATAACAGTGTTGGTTTTAATGCAGGAAGGAAAGTCAGCAGGTCTCGGTGCTATCAGCGGAGCAGCTGAAACTTATTGGGGCAAGAACAAGGGACGTTCCATGGAAGGCATGCTGGTAAAGCTCACAAAGATTTGTGCGGTTTTATTTATTGCTCTTGCGATTATTTTAAACCTGAACTTATTTTAAGAAAAGTTGGAAAGACACTCTTAGCGCATAAGGGTGTCTTTCTTTGTGCGTTACAATGAGCCACGGTAGCCTAGAGTATGTGGGTTGCGAATGCTGCGAGTGTGTAAGAGATGGAGAGACTATGAGTAAAGATATAATAGAAATAAGGGAAAAAAGAAAAAAGGTTATCTGTGATTTGGTGGCGGACGAGTTGTATGTTCCTATGAAAGAAAAAGAACTGGCTATGTTTTTGCAGGTGCCGAAAACAGAAAAGGAAGAATTCAAAAGCATACTGGTAGAGCTTTTGGCAGAAGGAAAGCTAACACTTACCAGTAAAGGCAAATATATGAAGTCTCATGGAAAATTCTTCACCGGAAGCTTTATTAGTCATGCCAAAGGCTTTGGTTTCGTAGAGGTAGAAGGTCGGGAAGAAGATTTTTATATTCCTGAGGACAAGGTAAATGGTGCCTTTCATAAAGATACGGTACAGATAGCACTGCTTGGAGAAAAATCCGGCAAACGTCAGGAGGCACAAGTGGTAAAAATCATTTCCAGAGGCATGACGCAGGTAGTGGGTACCTATGAAAAGAGCAAGAATTTCGGCTTTGTTGTGCCGGATAACGGAAAGCTTTCTCAGGATATTTTTGTTCCTAAGGAGCGTTCTAAGGGTGCTGTCAGTGGTCATAAAGTAGTAGTAGAAATCACTGACTATGGCAGTCAGCGAAGAAGTCCGGAAGGGAAGATTGTAGAAATCCTTGGGCATATCAATGATCCGGGAGTGGATATTATGTCTATCGTCAGGGGCTATGAGTTGCCTATGGAGTTTCCGGAAAGAGTATTAAATCAGGCAGAGCGTGTGGCGATGGATGTGTCAGAGGCTGATATGGCAGGACGCAAGGATTTGCGTGATTTAGTAATGGTAACCATAGACGGTGAGGATGCCAAGGATTTGGATGATGCTGTCAGTGTATCCTTCGATGGAGAACAGTATCACTTGGGTGTTCATATTGCAGATGTGACCAATTATGTACAGGAGAATTCTGCTCTTGACAGGGAAGCGTTAAAACGCGGTACCAGTGTGTATCTTGTGGACAGGGTTATCCCTATGCTCCCGCATGTGTTATCCAACGGTATCTGTTCTTTAAATGAAGGCGTGGACAGATTGGCACTCAGTTGTCTTATGACCATTGACAAAAAAGGGAATGTAACGGATCACACAATTGCGGAAAGTGTGATTTGCGTAAATAAACGTATGTCTTATACACAGGTAAACCGTATTTTGACAGAGGGGGATAAGGAGTTTGAAACAGAATATCCGGAATTAACCGCGATGTTTGTAAAAATGAAAGAACTGGCAGACGTACTTCGTGCGAAACGTCATAAACGAGGTAGCATTGATTTTGATTTCCCGGAAACAAAAATTATTTTGGATTCTGATGGACATCCTGTGGATATTAAAC
>JAZLEI010000058.1:0-33584 GCA_045615205.1 Acetatifactor sp. | reverse complement strand
GCGTGAGATTTTAAAGCACTATTTTGATGATAACGGTGGCAATGGCTTTGACTATGCTTATCGATACCCAGGTATGAATAAAGTCCTTCAGGCTGCAGGGCGTGTTATTCGCACTTCCGATGATGTGGGTGTGATTGCTCTATTGGATGAGCGTTTTTTGCAGCCTTCTTATGTGCGCCTGTTTCCGCGAGAATGGTCCCAGTTTCTTACTGTGACTGTGGCAGATATTGGCAAACGGGTGGAGCGGTTCTGGGATGCTTGGTTGTAATTCTGATTTGTATAATTTAAAATTGATTTTTGAAAAAACGGATTTTTAAAATCCGTTTTTTCATTTTCTCTTTTCCAATTTTTTATTTCTCTGTTTTGTTTTTTTGAAATTATCCTTTCTCCTTGTTTTTTACCCCTATTTTTATCCACTTTTTTTCCACATAAATCTGTGAATAAGTAGTATGACATAATTTAATTATTGTAAACAATTTATGTTAAACGAACGTGTGTATCAAAACATTAAAATTTGAATAACTGACATGCATTTTTTATGAAATTGACGTCAGTAAAAGGTAGAATATGACACGTGTGTACATGTGGATAACTATGTGGAAACGGTGGATAAGGAATCAAAAGCGACACAAAAACTGACATCTTGAGTGGGGAGGGGGCAAAAATCACCTTTGCAAGGCAAATTGCATCAGTACTGAACTGGTCAATATTGTTATGTAAATAGAAATTGACTACCAATCTCCTATAACAGAGATATTTATTCACATCCGGAGAAAATAGAAAGAAATACTTTACAAAGGGTTTGAAATGATTTAGAATGTAGTTATGAAAACTATGTGAAAGGGTTGCGGTATTGAAAAATGAGTGGTTTTGTGATTAGCTGTTGCTCTACAGCAGATTTATCAAAGGAGCATTTTGAGAAGAGAAATATACATTACATATGTTTCCATTATGAATTGGATGGAAAACAATATGCAGACGATTTGGGCGTATCTATGTCCTTTAAGGATTTTTATAATGCCATGAAGAACGGAGCAGATACCAAGACTTCCCAGATTAATGAACAGGAGTTTGAAGAGTATTTTGAGCCATTCTTAAAAGACGGAAAGGATATTTTACACCTTTGCTTATCCTCCGGCATTACCGGTGTGGTAAATTCTGCAAATATTGCAAAAGAGATGTTATTGGAGAAATATCCGGACAGAAAGATATACATAGTGGATTCTCTTGCTGCTTCTTCCGGATATGGATTGTTGATGGATAAGCTGGCAGATTTGAGAGATGAAGGAATGCAGCTGGAAGAATTATATACCTGGGCAGAAGAAAACAAATTGAAATTGCATCATTGGTTCTTTTCTTCTGACCTGACCTTCTTCGTAAAAGGAGGAAGAGTAACTAAGACAGCAGGTTTTGTAGGCGGAATATTAAATATTTGCCCGCTTTTAAATGTGGATTATGTTGGTAAGCTGATTCCGCGATATAAGATAAGAACCAAAAGAAAAGCAATACAGGCTATTGTAGAGCAAATGGAGAAGTATGCACAGGATGGATGCGATTATAGTGGGAAATGCTATATTTCACAGTCTGCCTGCTATGAAGATGCTAAAGCAGTAGCAGATTTGATAGAAAGCAAATTCCCTAAGCTGAACGGAAAGGTACTGATTAATAGTATAGGTACTACCATCGGCAGTCATACCGGTCCGGGAACAGTAGCACTTTTCTACTGGGGAGAGGAAAGAGTAGATTAAGGAAAGTAACTGAAGAAGTAAATTGGAAGAGTTCACTTAGTCGTGTGAAAGCGATTGGGTGAACTTTTTTATTTAATACTTGACAAACAGGATTAAATTTTTATTTAAGGTTCTTGACAAACAATACTATATGCCGTATAGTATGCACATAACAATATTATACACCATATAATATTATAAAACGAAACAGTATTGTATTTGAATGAGGAAGGTGATGAAATGGTATTTAATACAGGGGCCGCATTGTTGGATGCAATTGTATTGGCTGTAGTATCGAAGGAACCGGAAGGAACATATGGTTACAAGATTACACAAGATGTCCGACAGGTAATTGAGCTTTCCGAGTCAACCTTGTATCCGGTGCTTCGCAGGTTACAGAAGGATGAGTGCTTAGAGGTCTATGATATGGAGTGTGCAGGAAGGAACAGAAGATATTACAAGGTAACCAGTCGGGGATGGGCACAGCTACAGTTATATGAAAGTGAATGGAAGAGCTACTCTGCAAAAATCAATTCTCTGTTTGAGAGGAAATAATAAGAAGGTTAGTACAATTGGAAATTAGAATAGAAGGGAAGCAGGTACATTATGAATAAAGTAGAATTTATGGTGCAGTTAGAGAATTTGCTTCAGGGTATTCCCCAGCTGGAGAAAGAAGAAGCTATTCAATATTATAATGATTATTTCGAGGATGCTGGACAAGAGAATGAGCAAGAGGTTATAGAGGCATTGGGAACGCCTGAAAAGGTGGCAGAAAACATTAAGCGGGATTTATATCAGAATCGTTACAGTGATATGACAGAGCCGCAGCATGTAGCTTCAGGAAGAGAGGTGGTAAAATACCAGCCTCAAACAGAGCGTACGGAACAAACAAGAAGTGAAGCAAAAAAGAGTGGTTTATCCACTGGAATCATTGTACTAATTGTGGTATTGTGTCTTTTGGCATCTCCGGTGTTGTTGGGTGTATTAACCGGGTTGGCAGGAGTATTCGTGGCAGTAGCGGCAGTCTGGTTTGCATTGGTTGCCAGCTTTGGCATAATAGCATTTGTGATGCTGGTGGTAGGTGCGATATTGGCTGTGGTTGGTATCATGGGTATCTTCTCCAGTCCGTTGGCCGGTGTAGGAATCTTCGGAGGTTCACTGGTAGTTATGGCAATCGGACTGTTGGCATTGATGCTGGTAGTATTGTTGGTAGGGAAGATTACTCCGGCAGTTTTTAAAGGAATTGCATGGATATTCCGTAAACTGTTCGGTAAGAATAAGGCAGTATAAAGGTTAGGAAGAGAGGAGATAACAATGAAAAAGTTTTTGGGATTTTGTGGGAGTCTGGCTTTGGCTTTGATTGTGCTGGGGCTGATACTTTGGGGCGTCGGATATGCAGCAGTAGGACCGGATGCTATGAATGAGATGGTGCAGGACTTAACCAATGGAAAAGTGCAGATGGATTTGCAGGGAATTCGCATTGATGAAGAGTGGATGGTCAAAGTAGAAAATGTATTGGAAAGCAATGCTCGTTATGATATCGACGATGCGAATATGTTTGCAAAGGACCAGGAGATTTGGAAGGACAATGTGGACAAAACAAAGGTAGCCGGAAGCGAAACCAATGAGCTGGAGATAGAATTGGGCGGCTGTATGTTTGAAATCAAAGACTCAGGAGATGATGCTTTTTATATAACCTATGAGGGAACCGGAAAAACACAAGCATATGAAAAGAACAATAAGCTTTATATTAAGGTATTGAATGGTAACGATTGGAGCCTGATAAATTGGGGAACTACAAATGTGAAAAATTGTATGACGTTATACATGCCCTTGGAAAAAACTTTATCTCATGCTAATATAGAGTTAGGTGCCGGTCAGATGAAGCTGGATCAGTTAAAGGTACAAGAAGTGGAAATGGATTTGGGAGCCGGACAAATAGTGGCAGATGGTTTGCAGGCAGAGAAGCTGGACATTTCCGTCGGAGCCGGAGAGATGGTGTTAAAAAACGCCACATTGCAGGAAGTGCAGGCAGAAGTAGGTGCCGGAAACTGTGAAATTCAAGGAGTCATAACCGGAGATATAGAGGCTGATTGTGCGGTTGGAAATATTTCTTTTCAATTGAATGGACAGGAACAGGATTTCAATTATGAGCTTCAATGTGTAGGAGGCAACATCAGCATTGGTGACAGTGAGTATTCCGGTCTTTCTCAGGAAAAAAGCATCAATAACAATGCAGCCAAAACCATGGATTTGGAATGTGCCATGGGCAATGTGGAAGTGAAGTTTGGACAGTAGATTTTCTATGAGGGGCGAGATAGTAAAATATAAATAAAAGGAGCGTAAACTATGGGAAGAGTTGATTTTGGCGCAAAGCCGCTTCTGTTACCGATGCCGGTACTGATTATTGGAACTTACGATGCCAACAAAGTACCGAATGCCATGAATGCAGCGTGGGGGATGATTTCGGATTTTCAGGAGATTTCCATCAGTTTGTCAGAACATAAGACCACAGAGAATTTCGCTGTGACGGGTGCCTTTACAGTCAGCATGGCTACAGAAGATACAGTGGTTGCCTGTGATTATGTGGGTATCGAATCAGCCGGCAAGGTGCCGGATAAGTTTGCGAGAGCCGGCTTTCATGCGATAGAGAGCAAGCATGTAAATGCACCGCTAATAGAAGAATTGCCTATGGCACTGGAATGTAAGGTGAAAAGCTTTGAAGATGGTATTTTAATAGGTGAGATTGTAAACGTAACGGCAGATGATTCGGTGCTGACGGATGGTAAGATTGATATTAAGAAATTAAAGCCTATTGCTTATGCCCCGGTAAATAATACCTATGTTTCTCTGGGAGAGGTAGTCGGTAAGGCTTTCTTCGATGGAATGCAGTTAAAGAAGTAACGAAACGTATAGTGGGAGGTTAGTATGGGATTATTCGATATTTTTAAGAAAAAAGAAGGGGTAAAAGCAGAGGCTGCATTGATGGCTACAGCAGAAAGAAAATCTATCTTTGACACAGATTATCCAATTGATAAGAGTGACTGGAAGCAGGTGTTTTCTGCATGTCTGGGGGCTTCCATGATTACCCAGAATGCTTGTGCAGAGCTGGTGGTGAAGAACAGAAACTGGTTCGTGGATTTGGGAGCCGGAACCCTTGCTTTCGGAGATTCTGTTTATCCGGTACAGTTTATTGGTAGTGAGTCAAACAGCAGTGAGACTTGGATGTGGGGCTGGAATAATATTAACGGTTTTGATGAGAAAATATTGACCTTTGTGCAGGAGGTAAAAGCCATAGGCGAATCTTGGGGCTTGGAGCCGTTGACATCCAAAACCTTTGGATTGACAGATGATTTATACGGACATACACTGGCAATCGTGGCTTGCGGTATTACCAAAGGGAAGTATTGCTATTACCGTGGTCCCCATGATGGCGGTGCTGTAATGATGGCTTTTAGTGGTATGACGGATGAGGTGTTCCGTCCGGTGGATATGCAACAGTTTATTTCCGTTACCATGGAGGCTATTCAGGGCTTTGAGGTAGACCACAAAATCTTCGTGGAAAGTCTGCTTATGTGGAATGGAACAAAGTACGATTGGAATGGAGAGAAGCTGGTGGCACATTTCCCGCAGGATTTGGAGATTGCTTTTGAAAAGGTAGCAGATGGTAGCAGGATTGCAGGGATAAAGACGGTTTAGAGTGTGTTCTCATTTCATGAACTGTATAAATAAACATAGAAAAACATTGTACATTTTTAGAAAACATGTTATCATACTAATGAAGCATGTTTTCTATTTATCTAAGGTTTTCGATTATTCTAAAATATTTCAAGAAATCTATGCTTTTCAAATTCAAAGTGAATGGCAGGAGATTTCGCGAAGACCTCCTGCGAAGGAGGAAAGTGAATATGGGAATCTACAAAAACTACAAGGACAGGGTGTTTCGACTGCTGTTTAAGGACAGGAGACGGCTTCTGGAGCTGTACAATGCACTGAACGGAACCAATTATGATAATGTGGAGGATTTGGAAGTCACTACATTAGAGAATGCTATTTTTATTAAGATGAAGAACGATGCGTCCTTTATTATCGACAGCAATATGTGTTTGTATGAACATCAATCTACATACTGTCCTAATATGCCGCTGCGAGGTTTTCTGTATTTTGCTGATTTGTACAAGAAGTACATCAAGGATGTAGAACTAAGTACCCGGAGATTGTTTAAAATACCTACACCTTATTATGTGGTATTTTACAATGGAACAGAGCGTCAGGAAGAGGAGTTCACACAACTGCTTTCGGAAGCTTTTGAGAATGGAAAAGATGGCTGTATTGAACTAAAGGTGCGGGTGATTAATATTAATCACGGTCACAATAAGGAATTGATGGAGAAGTGTGAGACTTTGGCAGGGTATGCTTACTTCGTGGCAAAAATCAGAAGTAAGCTGGAGAGCGGTTCAGAGGAAGAAATCACTACAGCGGTAGAAGCAACAGTTGAAGAGTGTATCCGAGAGGGCGCCTTGAAAGATTTCCTGTTGGAGCAGAAGGCGGAGGTGATAGCCATGTCAATCTATGAGTATAATGAAGAATATGCACGAAAGGCTTTTTATGAAGATGGAGCTGCCGCAGGTTATGCACAGGGCAAAGCAGATGGCAGGGACATCGGCTTTGCCAACTGTCTGATACAAAGCGTGGAAGCATTGAGAAAGAAGCTTTCCTGTAGTGTGCAAGAGGCTTGTGAAAGTATGGGAGCTACCATGGAGGAATATAAGGAAGCTCTGAAAAAGGTGGAACAAGAGGATTAAACGGTTCGCCTATAATGTGATAGAAGAATAATGGTAAGTATAATAAAGAGCCCCTGTAACGCATTCGGTGTGTTACAGGGGATTTTATCACATCAACAGACCTAAATATTTCTCAAAATAAATTCCATGATTTCTGGGTATCTTTAACTCAGTAGCTTCTTCAATAGCAGGCTGGAGGAAGTTTGCTGCTTTGTTCATGGCCTCCTGTAAGGAAAGGTCTTTTATCAGGCAACCACAGATGACAGAAGCGAACAAATCCCCGGTTCCGGAGAAGCTGGTTCCCGTGTAAGGAGTCTCCACATTGACACATTCTGTTGCAGAAACTGCCAGATTACTAACAGTAGTGCCTGTTAATTGGTTGCATAGAATACCTGTAATCAGAATGGTTTGAGGATGTCGGGCATGTGTCAGTAATTCCTCACAAATACTTTGTATTCTTTGGAAATAATCTTCCTTTTGGCTATGAGCGTAGAGTGCATCATAATCGGCGCCTGCCAAGAGACAAAGCTCTGTCAGGTTGGGAGTGATAATAGTCGCTCTGGAGGTAAGCTCCTTCATGCCGGATAGCAATTCCTGGTTAAAAAAGGGATGTGCCTTTCCATTGTCTCCCAGGATGGGGTCTGCCAGATAGAGGGTATCCTCCTTTTGAAATCGGTCTAAGAAGTGAATGACCTTTTCCATTTGGAGAGGGCTGGCCAGATAGCCGGAATAGATACCGTCAAAGTCTATTGACATTTTCGACCACTCTTCTGTGAAGGTATCCATTTTGTCCGTGTAATCATCACAATAATAACTGTCGAAGCCTGTTTGGGCAGTCAGGATTGCAGTAGGAAGGGGACATGCCTGTATACCCATTGCGGATATTACCGGGATGGCAGCAGTTAAAGAGCATTTGCCAAAGCCGGATAAATCATTGATAAGTGCTATTTTTTTCATAATATTCCTCTATGGTTAAAAGTTTTTCTTCTTTTTTACTTCCGGCGATACTTGTATGAATAAACCGGCTTTTTTTAGTGCCGGACGCAGTGCCAGATAAATAATGGATGCCAGTATGACGGCAACCACAGCATTTACACTGGTGGTCAGGGCAGCCATTTTTGCCAAGGCCGCTGATATATCCTGTGGTACACCTAAGAGATAGGTTTTATAAAAGTAGCCAACCAAAGGGTCTGCGACGATATTGAAGCCCATACCGCAAACGCAGGCGAAGATAGTGGCTCCAGTCACGTATTTCTTAGTATGCTTGCGGCTGATTTTGAAAATAGTATGTGCCACAAAGCCTACTATCAAACCAATACAAAGCTTCAACAAAAAGGTCTTGGGAGCACTGGTAACATAAGCAGTGGTCAGGTCGCCGATAGTCATACCTACGGCACCTGCCAGACCGCCCCAGAATCCGCCCAGCAAAAGAGCTGCTAATACGCAAAATACATTGCCGAAGTGAAAGGCAGTTTTTTCCGGACCCACCGGAATATCTATCTTTAAGAAAGCAAAGCCTATGTAGCAAAGTGCTGCCAGTAGTCCTGCCTGTGCCAGCTTGCTGGCATCCGTTTTGTTGAAGTTTTCGCTGTAGCCGTGGAAAGCGTTGTACAGACCCTTCAGCATTAATAAAATACTGAAAAATACAAGGGTTAGGGCGTAAGAGTAAGGCTTTTCCTGCTTCAGTTTTAAATCGGTAAGTTCTGTCTTTTGTGCATTCAATGTATCCAAATCACCGGAAGCACTACCTTCTTCAATGGCCGCTATCTGATCCTTCAAAGCAGTCAATTCTTTCCCTGTAGCAACGGATTCCTCGTAACTGGTATGGTATGCAACCAGTGCAAAAACAATGCCTATGACTAACAGAATGGCAGATACTATCAATAAGCTAAAGCTTTTCTTCTTTTTCGCATTCATAATTTTTCTCCTTAATGTGTATTTCTTTGTTTTCCATAGTTTTACATAAAAGTGGCTGTGTGAAAAGTGCCAGAATGAGTTTTTTTGAGCATGCCAGTTTGGAGGATATGTAAGGATTAATAATTTTAGTTTGAATAGAGCGGCGTGTGTGTATTTTTGACTGGAATTATATGAAAAACTTTAGTATAGTGGAATTGTTAAGTAATATTAGAAAGAGACTATACCAGAATTATTCATTGTGTGTTTGCGTTAAATTAATTTAAGAAAGAAATGGTTTGAGAATGAATACTTTATTTTATAAGGAAACTGTTACCATGCTATTGCTGGGAGGCTGGATTTTGCTACAATGCTATGATATGGTGAGCCGAGAAGAAAGAAAAATACATTTCTTTTGTGTGGCAGGAAAGATACTGGTGACAGTGGGGCTCCTTTGGCTGCATCCTTTTTCTTTATTGGGGATGTTTCTGTTTTTTGCATTTTATCCTAAAACAGAATTCAAGGGTGTTAATTATCTTTGCTTAACTATGCAATGTCTGCTGCCTGTTGGTGCTTCCGTTTGTTGTATGCTGTACCGACCATCGGACAATACCGCTTTTTCGGTGTTGGCAGTGGTTTTACTTACGTTACTGTTAGCACTGACGGATTTAGGAATCCGCAGTATTTTATTAAAAAATAAGCAGCTGTATCACCAGATGAAGTATGCAGCTTTGAATGAAGTTAAAGTGAAAAATCTAAATAGGGAGATTAGGGTACGTGCCCAAGTGGCAGAGAGAAATGCCAGGCTGGAGGAGCGGGAGCATATAGCGAGAAATATTCACAATGTAGTAGGTCATACCATTACCTCTGCGTTGGTTTCCCTGCAGGCCTATGAGGTTTTGAAAGAGGCAGACCCGGAACGTGCAGAAGGGAAACTTTCTGCTACTTCGGAGCGAATGCATTTGGCATTGGAGGAGATACGTCGGGCAGTTCGGGTGTTGGATGAGGAAACAGAGGAAATCAGTTTGCAGGATTTTTGTAAGCTGTTGGCAACAGAAGCCGAAAAGTTTTCCATGGATACAGAGCTTCAGATTATACATAATTTCGGGGAAGTTGTACAAAAGGATATTTTTGTAGAAAAATGCACCTGCGAGTTTTTACATTCGGTTCTCACGGAGTGTTTGAATAATGGTATCCGACATGGTCAAGCTACGAGTTTCTTTGTGCATTTGACATATGATACAGCACATATTCAATTGATTATTTCGGATAACGGAGCAGGCTTTGAAGGAATTTCAGAGACAGAGCAAAGGATGCGTTTGGAGAATGGTTATGGCTTGCGCAAAATGAAAGAGTATGTGCAGGCACGAGGAGGAACTTTTCAGGCAGATGGTGAGAATGGTTTTAAAGTGCAGGTGACACTTCCTTTGGTAATCGAGGAACTGGAAAGGGGAGGACGATAATGGCAGTTCGTGTATTTTTGATAGATGATGAGGCGCTTCTGACAGAAAGTATGGAAATCATTCTGACGCTAAAAGGTCAGATGGAAGTGGTAGGCATTGCCAAGGACGGAAAGGAAGCTTTGGAGCAATTGAAGCAAACTTCGGCGGATATTGCCCTGGTGGATTTGAACATGAAAGGAATGGGTGGTATAGAATTGATTCCTAAGTTGAAGGAGTTGTATCCGCAGATGAAGCTTTTGGTGTTGACCACTTTTTATGATAATCAGTATATTACGGAGGCATTGGCTGGTGGTGCGGATGGATATTTATTAAAGGATAGTGCCGGAGATACCATTATTAAAGCCATTCATCAGTTACTGGCAGGACAAAGTGTTCTGGCAGGGAAGGTGCTGGAGACACTGACCAGGATGATGACAGGTCAAAATGCAAAGGATGCCATGAAAGAAAGCGAAAATGCTTGTGAGCGGAGGGCTGATGGCAGAAATGGGGGAATCCTTTCCGCAGCGAACTTACCGAAAGATTTGACACCCAGAGAGCTGGAGATTTGCGCTCTTCTTACAAAGGGCTACAGCAATACAGAGCTGGCGAAGGAGTTGTTTCTGGCAGAAGGAACTGTGAAAAATTACATGATGTCTATTTATGATAAGTTTGATATACATGACCGTACTGCATTAGTATTGTTTTTAAAAGAGATGATTGCATAGGTATGACTGAAGTCACAAGGAAGGTTGCTTCTTTGTGACTTTTGCTACTGTTATGGGAAGCTTGTGTTTGCTATACTAAGGACAAAAGAACAGAGAGGAGAAATGGTAATGCAACGATTGAGTGCATGGTTTTATCTCAAAAATAATAAAAAGCGGGCGGTTATACTGATTCTCTGCTTCGGTCTGTATTTTGCCCTATTATATGTGGTGCAGTTTTTCATGCATCCAACAACGTATATGGATGAAGTAATTAAAGTTCATGGGGCAGAAAAGATGCAGAGCGGCTACATAAACTCCTTAGAAAAGCTGAATGAAGCGATGAATTTGGGGATGGATATGTCTTTGTGGGAGCCGGAGAGCGACGCAACCTATGAAGAATTGGTGGCCGAAATCAATAAAGCAACTACAGGCTTTGAAGAGCTCTTACAAAAGGAGGGAACCGCGGATCATGTGTTTGTTTGTAACAGCTATGGAATCTATATTAATTCTTTCGGAGGAGATAGTTACTATAATGCACCAATGATGACCAAGGAGGAGCTTGCTATATTTACAGATTATTTGGGTTTAAAGATAACAGAGGGACAGTTACCGGAGGAACCGGGAGAGTTTATGATGGATGAGAGGATGGCAAAAAACAGGGGCCTTTCTGTTGGTGATAATTTATTTGATCAGGAAACGAAGCTGGTAGGTATCGTAGAATATGATACTTACATGGCAGCAGGTATTGATTATGAGGAGAATCAATATCCGGACAGGGATATATATCTTTTGAGTGATGGTGCCATACCGGACTTAAAGGAGTACTTTGCCGGATTTGGTATCGAGGCAGATACGGAAACCTTTGCGGCTATAGAGATTTATGCTGATAAGGTAAATGCAGAAAAGGAAGTGGAGGAATTTGAGCAGGAGCTACAGTTTCCCTTAAGTGTAATGAGCTATTCCATTGCCTTTGTGCTGGGAATTACGGTATTTTTTGTGTATCGATTGCACGTGCAGGATCGTTACACAGAGTGGTGCCTGTATCGGTCTCTGGGATATTCTGAAAGAGAGGTTTATGCTCTGGCATTTCGGGAATTTGGTATTTGTATGGGAATTAGTGTGGGACTGGCTTGTCTGATTACAGTGATTCTGTGTGCAGTGGGGGCAGCTATTATGCGTTCAAAGGGAATGTTTTATGAATATATTTTACCGGAGGTGCTACTACAGATTTTGGGAATCGGTACACTTCTGGCGGGTGTCATGCAGATTCCGGTAGTAGTAGCCATGAGGAAGGTAAAAACAATAGATGCAATGGAGGAGGATTAAGATGTTTGAAGTGAGTCACTTGAATTTAATATATGACATGGATAAAGAAGAAAAGGTATGTGCGGTAAATGATGTAACGCTTACCCTACCGGATACTGGATTAATCGGTATCATCGGTCCCTCCGGCAGTGGAAAATCTTCTTTGATGTATTGTTTGTCTACGTTGAAGGCGGGTACCAGTGGGGAGATAATTTATAATGGCAAAAATTACAAAGAGCTTACCAGAGGGGAACTTGAAAAGCTGCGTAGAGAACAGTTTGGATTTGTGTTTCAGCATCACTTTTTAGTAGGGTATATGAGTGTATTGGATAATGTGATGGTGGCGGCAAAAGAAAATACCACAGAGGCAAAACAACGTGCCCGGGAGCTTTTGCAGGGACTTCGGATTAAACCTACAGAGCTTAAGAAAAAGCCAAAACAGCTGTCAGGAGGGCAAAGACAGCGTTGTGCCATTGCAAGAGCTTTGATTAATGAGCCTAAAGTGTTGTTTGCAGATGAACCCACAGCGTCGCTGGATCATGAAAATGCATTTCGTGTGATGCATTATTTAAAGGAGTATGCAAAGGAACATCTGGTGCTGGTGATTACCCATGACCACTCTATTTTAGAGGGGGCGGACCGTGTCATTGAAATATGGGATGGTGAGATTTCTACAAAGGAGGCGGTACGATGAAGCCCTTTCAGGCCTTGTATTTTATTCGTCATAACCTTTCCAGAGTTTTGACAGTATTGGTTATGGTGGCATTGACCGGACTTCTGTATGTGGGGGGAAGCTATTTGTCTAATATTGAGGTGGAGTTTTTAAAGGTATTGAGCAGAAATAAGGAATTTGCTTATGTAAACCTGGTGACCGGAGTTGAAGAAAGCGTAAAAGAAGAGTTTTTTAAGGAAGTAGAACAGGATAAAACCTTACGGCTATTTCCGGTGGGGGCAAATAATTTTCAGTTTCCTACAGTGCTTACCTTTACAAACGGAGATAATGCATTCAGTTACACAGTAGAGGATTTTCTGTGGCTAAATAAAAGAACCGGTTGGGTGGAGGATACGAATTTAGTTAAGGATAATACCCTGTTTGTGACTGAGCGCAGTGCCAAATATCTGGGACTAAAGGAAGGTGATTTGTTCACGGAAAACAGGGAAGAAGCTACGTTTTATTACGGAGAACGTCCCTACACCGTGCAATTCATGAAGGGGGATTCCTTCGGAGCATTTCTGGTGGCAGAAGATTCCGCAGAAAATCAGTTTTATCACCTGACTTGGAGTGAAAAGGGGGATAAGGAAAGCTTTGGGAAGCGTCTGATAGAGTTGAAGGCAAAATACGATGGTGTACAAATTCAAACCTATGAGGAACGTTATGAGAGGGCAAAGGAAAATTTTGCAATTAACAGTATTATTTTTTTGGGTATCATTGTAGTAGTCACCTGTGTGTTCTTTATCACCATAAATGCAGTGCTGGTGGGAATTTATGATAAGCGAAAATCAGAGTTTCAGATTTATGCAAGTATTGGGATCCCACAAAAAAAGATTTGTTGGAAAGTAATGAAGGAATTGGTATTGATGAGTGCTATAGGTATGATGCTGGGTATACTTCTGTCATTTTTAATCATTGCTTTATTAAATCTATTTGTATATGCAGAAAGCGGGTTACAGCTGTACTATTATCATCCTTGGTCATTAAGTTCCTGGCTGATTTGCAATGGAATGATTTTGATACCAAGTATATTTTTGAGATTGCGGGGGATTAAAAAAAGTAATAGTAAAGTATTTTAAGGGTATGGGGTGAAGTATTTTTTAACAAATCTCTTGACAAATCTCCAACCCATGGTTATATTCTTAAATATATAGTTATTGCGATGAGGAAGAGGAGTACGGATTACCCCTTATCAGAGAGAGCCCCGGATAGTGCTGCGAGGTGGCTTTAAGGAAGGGATGCGGAAGGTAGCTTCTGAGCAGGAGTTTTGAACTAACAGTAGGAGCTCCCGATTTATCCCCGTTACAGGATAGGACTTTGATGGAAGTTACAGTGATTTTGCAGAAGATATAATAGTTTTGCAGAAGTTACAGTGACTTCGCAGAAGTCACAAAGGCAGCGTAAGCTGTGAACAAAGGTGGTACCGCGTTATTGACGCCCTTTGCTGTTGAAAGTCGGCAAAGGGCTTCCTTTTTTGAGAAAGGAGAAAGACTATGAGCAAAGAATTAGCAAAAACCTATGACCCACAGGGCATAGAAGACAGATTGTATGCAAAGTGGCTGGAGAAAAAGTATTTCCATGCCGAGGTTGACAGAACCAAAAAACCATTTACTATCGTAATTCCCCCTCCAAACATTACCGGTCAGTTACACATGGGACATGCTTTGGACAATACCATGCAGGACATCCTCATTCGTTTCAAGAGAATGCAGGGCTACAATGCACTTTGGCAGCCGGGTACAGACCATGCAAGTATTGCAACTGAGGTAAAGATTATTGAGAAGTTGAAAGAGGAAGGCATTGACAAGTGGGAGCTTGGACGTGAGAAGTTCTTGGAGAGAGCATGGGAGTGGAAGAAGGAATACGGCGGACGTATTATTTCTCAGTTAAAGAAGCTGGGTTCTTCCTGTGACTGGGACAGAGAGCGTTTCACCATGGATGATGGCTGCAACAGAGCTGTTACCGAAGTATTTGTAAAGATGCATGAGAAAGGCTATATTTACAAGGGAGCCCGTATTATCAACTGGTGTCCGGTTTGTAATACTTCTATCTCTGATGCAGAGGTAGTTTATGAGGAGCAGGCAGGCCATTTCTGGCACATTAAGTATCCTATCATGAACGATGACGGTACTCCCAGTGACACAGAATTTTTGACCTTCGCTACCACCAGACCTGAGACTATGCTGGGTGATACTGCTGTGGCAATCCATCCCGATGATGAGAGATATCAGCATTTAATCGGCAAGAAGGTGATGCTACCTCTTATGAACAGAGTGATTCCCATTGTAACAGATACTTATGTAGATATGGAATTCGGTACCGGTGTTGTGAAGATTACTCCGGCACATGACCCGAATGACTTCGAGGTTGGCAAGCGACATGATTTGCCGATTATCAATGTCATGAATGATGATGCGACCATCAACAAGAATGGTGGCAAGTTCGAGGGTATGGCTCGTTACGAGGCACGTAAGGCTATCGTTGAAGAGCTGGATGCCATGGGACTGCTGGTTAAGATTGAAGACCACGCACACAATGTAGGTACTCATGACAGATGTAAGACTACCATTGAGCCTATGGTAAAAGAGCAGTGGTTCGTAAAGATGGATGAGCTGATTAAGCCTGCTGTAGAAGCTGTTAAGACCGGCGATATCAAGCTGATTCCCGAAAGAATGGAAAAGACCTACTACAACTGGACGGACAATATCCGTGACTGGTGTATCAGCCGTCAGCTCTGGTGGGGACACAGAATCCCTGCTTACTACTGTGCAGATTGTGGGGAGGTAACCGTTGCCAAGGAAGCACCTTGTGCATGTCCCAAGTGTAACAGCACCAAGCTGACACAGGACCCTGACACTTTAGATACCTGGTTCTCTTCCGCACTTTGGCCTTTTGAGACTTTAGGTTGGCCGGACAAGACAGAAGATTTGGATTATTTCTATCCTACCGATGTACTGGTTACCGGTTATGATATTATCTTCTTCTGGGTAATCCGTATGATTTTCTCAGGCTTTGAGCAGATGGGCAAGAAGCCTTTCCATACGGTACTGTTCCACGGTCTGGTTCGTGACAGTCAGGGACGTAAGATGTCCAAGTCGCTGGGTAACGGTATTGACCCTCTGGAGATTATTGAGCAGTATGGTGCAGATGCGCTTCGTCTGACCTTGATTACCGGTAATGCGCCGGGTAATGATATGCGTTTCTACTATGAAAGAGTAGAAAACAGCCGTAACTTTGCAAATAAGGTTTGGAATGCTTCCCGATTCATTATGATGAATATGGAAGGCAAGAATGTAACCACACCTGCGGCAAATGAGCTGGCACCTGTAGATAAGTGGATCCTTTCTAAGTTAAATACCTTGGTTAAGGATGTGACAGATAATATGGAAAGCTTCGAGCTGGGTATTGCAGTGCAGAAGGTTTATGACTTTATTTGGGATGAGTTCTGTGACTGGTACATTGAAATGGTAAAGCCTCGTCTGTACAATTCTGATGATGCGGTTAGCCAGAACGCAGCGCTTTGGACCTTAAAGAATGTACTCATCGATGCTTTGAAGCTGCTTCATCCTTATATGCCATTCATTACGGAGGAAATCTTCTGTACCTTACAGAACGAAGAAGAGTCCATTATGATTAGCAAGTGGCCTGAGTTCAGTGCAGACAGATGCTTCGCGAAGGAAGAAAAGGACATCGAGACCATTAAGGAAGCAGTTCGCGGTATCCGTAACATCCGTACCGAAATGAATGTAGCACCCAGCCGTAAGGCAATGTGTATCGTAGTAAGTGAAAGTGAAGATATCCGCAACACATTTACCGAAGGTAAGCTGTTCTTTGCATCATTGGCTTATGCAAATGAGGTACTGGTTCAGGCAGACAAGACCGGTATCGCACAAGATGCAGTTTCCGTAGTGATTGCAGGTGCGACTGTATATATTCCTTTTGCAGAATTAGTTGACATTGCACAGGAAATTGAGCGTCTGAAGAAGGAAGAGAAGCGTTTAGAGGGTGAGCTTGCCCGTGTAAACGGTATGCTTTCCAACGAAAAGTTCGTATCTAAGGCTCCCGCAGCCAAGATTGAAGAAGAGAAGGCAAAGCTTGCTAAATACACCCAGATGATGGAACAGGTGAAGGAACGTCTGGCACAGTTACAGTAAGGACGGACGGCTCCGAAAGCATATATGTCATGCACACACCGGAGGAAAAACATCTGCTTCGTAATGTATGTCAATTGGCGGACAAGGCTGTCCGCCCTTGCCATACATTATTTCGACAGCTGTATTTTCCTACGGTGTATTTTATGACATATATGCTCCCGGAGCCTGGTAACTTGCTGTAACGAGTCAGGACGAAGAAAGCATTTTTAATGAAGTTTGTTAAGCTATCATAGTACCCGGGATGTAGGTGGTGCTTATAAAATTGAGCAAACTTACTATGGTGTGCTTGGACGAATGAGTGGTAGATGTATGAGGGGATATTTTTTAGTAGTTAAAGAAATGTTGTGATTAGTTAACAGGGAATTAACAAGGATTAAGAATTTGACACAATATCTATCACTAAATGCAACGTTGAAAAAATCAGTTGACGAAAATTGTGTGCCAAAGGCGGACATTAGTGTCCGACAGTTAGCATACAATTTGAGGAAAATGTTTTTTCATCGGTGTGTGGGTGATAGATATTGTGTCGAATTCGTAAGTAGGAAGGAACTATCGTGGAACGAAAAGCAATTCACACATATGAACAGGCCGTGGACTATGTGTTCAATGTGCCGAAATTTACAACCAAGAATACAATGGCCGACACCAAGGCATTTTTAGATAGATTAGGGAACCCGGACAGGTCACTGCAGATTATCCATGTGGCAGGAACCAATGGCAAGGGTTCTGTTTGTGCGTATATGCGCAGTATTTTAGAGACTGCGGGGAAACGTGTGGCAGTGTTTACTTCGCCCCATTTGGTGGATGTGAGGGAGCGATTTGTGATAGATGGAGAGATGATAAGCAAGGAAGCTTTTTTACAGGCTTTTTTGACTGTATATGATAATTTGGATTGGGAAGAATTAGAGACAGGGAAGGGCTATCACCCTACCTTTTTTGAGTACCTGTTTTTTATGGCTATGCTGATTTTTAAGGAGGAAACACCGGACTATTGTATTTTGGAAACCGGACTGGGAGGCAGATTGGATGCCACCAATGCGGTAGAGAACAAAAGGTTGGCTGTCATTACCCGCATCAGTTTGGAACATGTAGAGTACTTGGGGCATACCATTGCTGAGATTGCCGGGGAGAAGGCAGGGATTATGAATGTGAATACTCCGGTAGTTTTTTCAGATGTGGTAGAAGAGGCTACAGAAGTTTTTTACGAAAAGGGTAAGAAAATGTCAGCACCCTGTTATCCGGTGTCGAAAAAGGACTATACATTCTTAAAATTTAAGAATAAAAGCATTGATTTTTCTTATGTTTCTCGTTATGATTATAGTATTGAGATGCATTTGAATACTATTGCTGCGTATCAGGTAGAGAATTGTGCCCTGGCACTGCGGGCTATAGAGGTATTGGATGAGGAGAGAAGTCTCACCCCTCAGATTTTCGCGAAGGGTGTGGAGCAATGCTTCTGGGCAGGCAGAATGGAAGAGGTGGCACCGGAGATTTTTGTGGATGGTGCACACAATGCAGATGGTATCAGAGCATTTTTGGAAACAGTACAAAAGGACGGCTATGACGGACGCAGGAAGCTGCTATTCAGTGTAGTATCCGATAAGGATTATCAGTCTATGCTGAGTCAGATTGCAGCATCCGGTTTGTTTCAGCAGATATGGCTGGCACATATGGGAAGCTATCGTGCTACGTCATTAGAAGAAATGTATCAGAATTTACCAAAGTGCTTTTGTGAGGAGGTACGGACTTACAATACAGTAAGAGAGGCCTTTGACAGGATAAGAAACGAAAAGCAACGAGATGAACGTATATATATAGTGGGTTCCCTATATTTGGTAGGGGAAATAAAGGAGTACTTAAACGATGATTAACTTTGAAGAAGAATTAAAGAAGTTCCATCCCAGTCCGGAGGTAGAGGACATTACAGATACTATTTATAATCAGGATATGACAGATTTGGCAGATTTACTGGTAAAGCTGGTAAAGGAAGAAAAAGAAGAACGTGAGAGTGGAGAAGAGAATTAGTCGGTAGACACAGTGGACGAGGAGGATATTATGTTTTGTTATAATTGTGGCTGCCGTTTGAATGACCATGATTTTTGTACGTCCTGCGGCGTGGATGTAGGCAGATATAAGAAAATCATGTATTTGGCCAATTTGTATTACAATGATGGACTTGCCAAGGCGAAAATCAGAGACTTGACAGGTGCAGTAACGAGCTTGCGGCAGAGCTTGAAGTTTAATAAAAACAATGTAGATGCAAGAAACCTTTTGGGTCTTGTATATTTTGAAATGGGTGAAGTGGTAGCAGCTCTTTGTGAGTGGATTATCAGCAAGAATTTAAAGCCCGAAAAAAATATTGCAGATGACTATATCAATCGCCTGCAGTCCAGTGCTTCCCGTTTTGAAGCAATGGGACAAACCGTGAAAAAGTACAATCAGGCATTGACTTACTGTCAGCAGGGCAGCAAGGATTTGGCGATTATCCAGTTAAAGAAAGTATTATCCATGAATTCCAAATTTATCCGTGCGCATCAGCTGTTGGCACTTTTGTATATGGATGCGGAGCAGTGGGAAAAGGCGAAAAGGGAATTGACCAAGTGTATTAACATGGATAGAAATAATACTATGACACTGACTTATATGAAGGAAGTGGATAGTATGTTGAATCCGGAGGATGGTACCAAGCCCATTAAGAAAAAAGAGGATTCTGTGAGATACCAGAGTGATAATGAGATTATCATTCAACCTATGGGTGTGGCAGAGCCTAAGAGGGGCAGTGTGGGTACCCTATTGAACATTGGTATCGGACTTTTGATTGGTGCGGCCGCCATGTACTTTTTAGTGGTACCGGCAGTACGTACCAATGTACAGAATGAAGCACAGGCAAAGATTACGGAAATCGGTAATCAGATAGATGCTAAGAATACCACAATCACCGGTTTGGAAAACCAGTTGAAGGATGCAGAGGCGGAAGTGGCTGCACTGCAGGAAGAAATGGTGAAGTATGCCGGCACAGACGGCACACTGAAAAACATGGAATCTTTGGTACAGGCTACCACTTTATATTTGAGTGGTGAGAACCTGATAAAAGCAGCAGAGGAATTGGAGAAGGTAATGGAAAGCGTGGTTATGGAAGAAACCACCAATTCCTTCCAGAATTTGTACAATGCACTTTATGCTGCATTGGCACCACAAGTGACGGTATTGAGTTTTGACCAGGGATATCAGGCATACAAAGAGGAAAATTATGAGTTGGCTGCTACAGAATTGGGCAGAGCCATTAAGTATGATGAAATGCATGCGGATGCGCAGTATTATTTTGCACAGTCCTGTCGTTATTTGGATCGAAATGATGAGGCTGTTGCAGCATATAACAAGGTCATTGAATTGGTACCGGACAGCGAAAGGGCAGCCAATGCCAAGAAATACATAAAGAGACTTACCGGAAACTAAAGAGGAAACATAAAGTACGAAAGAAAAAGACATGTAGGAAACTGCATGTCTTTTTGTATGTGAAAAAGGAGGAAGAGGATATGGAGGAATTTCAAATTGTAGATAATTGCCTGATGGTAAGATTGCCGGAGGAGATAGACCACTATCGGACAGGATATATTTGTGAGAAGGCAGACTGGTATATTGTAAAACAGAATGTGGATCATGTGGTATTTGATTTTGCCACGACGAAGTTTATGGATTCGTCCGGGATTGGACTGATACTGGGCAGACATAAAAAGATTTCCTGCTTTGGGGGAAAGGTTTTTGTGCTACATCCGGACAAGCATATTAAGAGGCTGTTGCTGATGGCAGGAATTCATAATTTAGTAGAGATTGTAGAATAACGAGCGGGAAGAGGAGAATATGTAATGAATAATGAAATGAAAGTAGAATTTGACGCTATTTCCATAAATGAGGGATTTGCCAGACTGGCTGTTGCAGCCTTTGTTTCGACCTTAAATCCAACCATGGAAGAGTTGGCAGATATCAAAACAGCTGTGTCGGAAGCAGTGACCAATGCGATTATTCATGGCTATGATAATTTATGCGGGTACGGAAAATATGGAGACAAGGTTCCGGCTTTTGTGACAGTGCATCCGGGAAAGGTCTATATGCATTGTGAAATCAGGGATAATACCTTTTACATAGAAGTGCAGGATAAGGGGAAGGGCATAGAGGATGTAGAAAAGGCTATGGAGCCCCTTTATACTACCAAGCCGGAGTACAATCGTTCCGGCATGGGATTTGCCTTTATGGAGGCTTTCATGGATGAATTGGAAGTATATAGTGAGCCGGATAAGGGAACCGTGGTAAAAATGCAAAAGAAAATAGGTGCCGGTGCCTGGATAGAAGCCTGTTAGGTGGTGAAGGAATGAAAGAGGTCTCCGAACTAATCGCAAGGTCACAACAGGGAGATAAGGAAGCCAGAGAGGTACTGATAGAGAAAAATTTGGGGCTGGTACATGCTATCGTTCACCGTTTTGTGGGGAGAGGAGTAGAGCCGGAGGATTTATTTCAGATAGGGTCTATTGGTTTGATGAAGGCCATAGATCATTTTGATTTATCT
Source organism: Acetatifactor sp. (assembly GCA_045615205.1). Taxonomy (GTDB): domain Bacteria; phylum Bacillota; class Clostridia; order Lachnospirales; family Lachnospiraceae; genus Acetatifactor. The sequence continues at coordinate 12,299 of JAZLEI010000058.1, read as the reverse complement.
TATGAGGTGAAGTTTTCTACCTATGCGGTACCGTTGATTACAGGGGAAATCAAACGCTTTTTGAGAGATGACGGATTGGTGAAGGTATCCCGGGGAATAAAGGAACAGGCTCTGAAGATAAACATAGCCAGACAAAAGCTTCAGGGAGAACTGGGGAGAGAACCTCATATAGAAGAGATAGTACGGGAGACCGGTTTCAGTGCGGAAGAAATCGTGCTGGCAACGGAGGCGGACAGTAGGGTAGAATCGATAGATGCTTCTGTATATCAGAATGATGGCAGCGAAGTGTCGTTGGTGGATGTATTGGGGAAAGAGGACGAGGAAAAGGAAGCACTCTTGAACAGAATGTTGCTGCAGCAATTGATGTCACAGCTTAGTGAAACAGAGAATACTTTGATACAGATGCGATACTTTCAAGAAAAAACGCAGGTAGAGGTGGCAAAGTATATGGGTATCAGTCAGGTACAGGTGAGCCGTCTGGAAAAAAAGATATTGTTAAATATGCGTAAGAGTGCAGAGGGGAAGGTTTGTTAAGATTTTATAAAGAAAAAACTTAGTACTTCACAAGAGCTATTTTTTCGATTATATTATACATTGAGAGAAAATGATTGTGTTTCGAAGAAAGGTATGGGATACAAATGAGTGAAGTAAATGAAAATATAACAGAATATGACAGAGCCGGAAGGTTAAGAGACCAAAAGCTCAAAAGAAAAAGGAAGCTGATTTCCATTCTGAGTTTCATCGGATGTATGTTATTGTTTATTGTGGTGATGGCAGCCAGTGTAGGCTTGTATATCTGGGTAGACAAAAAGATGCAGGAGAATCTATCCGATGTAGTGAATATGGAGAATGATATTCTGCAGAATGGGGAGACTGCGGAGGGACAGGAGCCTGCTGTTGTGACTTACACCCAAGAGGAGCTGGATCAAAAGATTGCAGCGGCAAAGGCAGAAGCTCAGGAGCAGGTACTGGACAAGCTGGCAGAAAGTATGAATAACAGTTCCACTGTAGTAGGAGCACTTCGTCCTTTGTACAAGGATGATTTGATTGTGGCAAGTAGCGGACAGTATCATTTTATTCCGATTAACAGAAATTTGAAACTACATTCTTTGAAGGAAGAGAACCTGAATATTTTGGACAATGGTTTTGTAGAGTATGTGGAAAACGGAACCGTGGTTTCTCATAAGGGTATCGATGTTTCCAAGCATCAGGGAGAAATCGACTGGGCACAGGTAGCAGCAGATGGTATTGAGTTTGCCTTTATTCGTGTAGGAAACAGAGGCTATGGTACCGGGGCTATTGTGGAAGATCCTCAGTTTGCAGCCAATATTGTAGGCGCATCTACCAATGGTATCAAGGTAGGAGTATACTTCTTTTCACAGGCTATTACCGTAGAAGAGGCACAGGAGGAAGCAAAGTTTGTTTTGGACAAGATTGCCCCTTACAAAATAACCTGTCCGGTAGTTCTGGATGTGGAAAAGGTATCTGACAGTGAAGCACGCATGAATAAAATCAGCAAGGAACAGCGTACTGCTAATACCATTGCATTTCTGGAGGCTATTGAGGCAGCAGGATATAAGTCCATGTTGTATCACAATATGGAGATGGGAACCCTCATGCTGGACATGACACAGCTGGAGGATTATGAAAAGTGGTTTGCTTATTATAATAAAGATATTTACTATCCCTATGAGTTTGGGGTATGGCAGTATTCAGACAAGGGAAAGGTGAATGGTATTAATACCAATGTAGATTTGAATATTTCTTTCCATTTGTGGGATTAATAATTTATGAAATAACAATAATACTGAAAAACAGCATTGAGAGAAATCTGAGTGCTGTTTTTTGTATATTTTAGAACGGTTTGTAAATAATAGTATCAAGCAAAATGGAAGGACATGGATGGTGTGAGGGAAGTGGTACTTTATTTAAAATGTGGCAAGGATATCGAAACGCAGAAGGAGGATGTGTATTTGAAGGACATTGCTTCTTTGGAGTGTGAGGATGCCGCAGTTTGTGCAAAATGCAAGGCAATCAAGGTGCATCATTTCAAAAAGGAAAACACCAGAGTGGTTATCAGTGTCATCAAAATCATTCAATTGATTTGCAGGGAATGTCCGCAGGTGTTGGTACAGTCGGTAGGAGAAACAGATGTATTGATTGAAAAGGTGCAGGCAGATACCTACAAAGGCTGGCAACAGTGGTGGAAGGTGGCATTGGTATGTCTGGTCAGCTTCTTTGGTACAGCATTTACCATTATTGCCTACAACAATGATGTGGGAGTAAGTGATGTGTTTGAACAGGTGTATCGTGTGGTAATGGGACAGGAGCCGAAGGAAGTGAATGTGTTGGAAATATCCTATTCGGTGGGCTTGGCAGCAGGAATTATTCTTTTCTTTAATCACATCGGTGGCAGACGTATCACGAAAGACCCCACGCCTATCGAAGTTTCTATGAAAAATTACGAACGAGATGTGAATCAGGCATTGATTGAGACTGCAGACAGGGAAGGAATGGAAGAGGATGTTTAAGCTGATTATATTGGCTTTCGGAGGCTTCACCTTTGGGCTTTTGACGGCAGCAGGAGTATTCACTGTATTTAGTGCAGTATCATTAATACCAAGGTTTGTAGGAAGCACTCATTCCGCCAAGGAAATCTGGTTGTACGAGGATATGGTTATCGGAGGAACTATATTTGGAGGTATTTACAGTGTTTCTTCGGATTTACTGAAGCTGGGAGAGATGGTGAAAAATTGGTTGCCGGAGGTAGCTTGGTTATGGATGGGATATACTTTGTTAATTGTGTGTGGTGTTTTTGCCGGAATGTTCACCGGTTGTTTGGCACTGGCAATTGCAGAGATGCTAGATAGTATCCCTATTTTTACCCGCCGTATTTCCTTTCGTCACGGTTTGGGATGTATGGTATTAAGTATTGCATTGGGGAAACTATGCGGTTCCCTGTTTTTCTTTCTTAAAAACTTGGAGGTATAGGTCAGAAAGGAGAAATATATCATGGAAAAAAGTAAGGAACAATTGGAACAGGAATATGCCAAGTATGTGAAGTCAGTTACCCCCACACACAATCTGGGACTGCAAATGTGGAAGGCCTTTTTAGTGGGAGGGATCATCTGTGTAATTGGTGAAGCGATTTTGCAGTTGGGAACCAATTATTTTGAACTGGATGCGGAAACTGCCGGTAGCTGGTGTTCTCTGTTATTGGTACTTTGTTCTGTCGTGTTAACCGGTTTTAATATTTATCCGAGAATCGTAAAATGGGGAGGTGCCGGAGCTTTGGTGCCGATTACCGGTTTCGCCAATTCGGTGGCTGCGCCCGCCATTGAGTATAAGGCAGAGGGGCAGGTCTTTGGTATCGGTTGTAAGATTTTCACCATTGCGGGGCCGGTGATTTTGTATGGTATTTTTGCCAGCTGGGTGCTGGGGGTGGTGTATTGGGCACTTAAGATGTTTGGTTTATTTTAGGGTGCGTAGTTTTTAGTCAAAAACCTATTGACAAGTATATCGGGGGGGGGTAGAATGTATAGTATAAATAACATGGAGGAATGACTATGAAAAAAGTATTATTATGGTCAATGTTGGGTTTGTTGGCATTTAACTTACCGGTTATGCCTGTAGCTGCCGGATATTGCGAAACATCTTATCAAGAGGCTGCACAGACAGTACAAACAGAGCAGGTAACAGTATACGAAGAAGCTGATGCTGAAGAACAGGTAAGAGCGTTTGTGGAGCGTATGTATACTGTGGTTCTTGGAAGAGATGCAGAAGCAGGCGGATTGGATTACTGGACTGAGCAGTTACTGGAGCATAATATTGATGGTGCAGGTATTGCTGATGGTTTCGTAATGAGTGATGAGTTTTTAGAAAAAGAAGTAAGTAATGAAGAGTATGTCAATATCCTTTATCGTACTTTTATGGATCGTGAGGCAGATGAACAAGGAAGAGCATACTGGACAGGTCTTATGGGACAGGGAAAGACAAAAGGGGCAGTATTGGCCGGATTTGTAAATTCGCCTGAATTTCAGAACATCTGTGTAAGCTATGGTATTTTGCCGGGAAGTATGGATGAAGAAGGTCGTGTGATTAAGCCGGGGGTACGTGGCTTCGTGGACAGACTGTATACCAATGTTTTGTGTCGTACAGCAGACGAGAGTGGTGCGCAACATTGGGTTGTTCAAATTACTTCCAATATTATGAGTGCAGAAACAGCAGCAAAGTGTTTTTTTGATTCAGAAGAGTTCATCAATCGTAATGTGCCGGATGACGAATATGTAGAAATTCTTTGCACTACCTTTATGGGAAGGGACATGGATGCAGAGGGTAAGGCATACTGGGTTGGTCAGTTAACAAGCGGAATGAGCCGTATGGATGTGCTGGAAGGCTTCTCGCGTTCGCCTGAATTTTCAAATATCTTAAGAGGATATGGTTTGGGAGTAGCCTATTTTGAGGAATATGGAATACCGGTGCAGGAACAGGTGACGGACTTTGTGGCTAAGGGGATTATTCATGAAAAAAACATGGAATACTATGATGAATATAGTTATCGCGTGTGTGATTGGGATACGAAAATCAAAGAACTCAGCAGAACAAATATTGGTAATGGTTATGAAAAAATAGTATTTTCCTATGAAGCATCAACAGAGCTTGTATTTGATTGTTTGAGTTATTACGGATATGTTAGTGCTAAGACTTTTAATAGTGGCTTATATGATAAGCATACCGGTGTTATGCTGAAGGCAAGAGATATATCAGGAAATGATGGTTTTTCTTCTGTAACACCCATTACTTTTAAGGATAAGGAATATAATATATCTTATTCAAAGACTGCCTCTTGGGAGGAGGGTGAATGGGAGTATTATGAGTCAGAGGAAGAAGAAAGATGTCGTGTAACAGTGACTGTTGTCAATGAGATAGAAGTACCTGCCGGTTATGATGGTTTGATTTTTGGAGTTTTCCCAGTCACAGAATATTATACAAGTGATAGCACATCCATTGACGAAGAAATTTATTATGCTCCTACCGAGCTGGATGAGGGATATATGTTCTATCGCATAAATCCTTAATAGTAGAGTATGCATAGAATAGCATAACATAACATTATGTACCCCCGTGGAAAACTTGAATATTACAGTTTCCCCGGGGGTATTATATAAGTTTGATGTATTAATATAGAGCAAACTAAACAACAGGGAGTAGCATAGGTTGTACCTTGTTGTTCTGGGAAAGAAGTAATTTATTGGTATTTCATAAGTGCTATGTAAAAATTGAAAAGATGTAAATTTATAAAATACATAAGCAGAAGGAGTTTGACAAATGAAAAAGGGGATTATAAAGAATGTTATTAGTGTAGTAGTATCTGTAGTGCTTTTGATAGTAATTATATTACTTTCTAAGAACACAGAATTGTTTGCAGCAGTAGAGGACGTTGAGAAGGATGTGACCTTGAGTGTTGATATGGTGATGAATGCCATGATGGCTATTGTATTGGTAGTACTGGTAAGTAATATTTTGTTAATCGTATTGGGTATTTTTCGTAACATGAAGGGGCGTACCGGAACTCTTGCAACAGTAATCTCCAGTTTGATTAAGTATGTAGCAGTACTTGTAGCATTTTGCTGGGTATTAACGATTATTGGAGTGAATGTAAGTACAATCTTTGCCAGTGTAGGAATTGTGGCATTGATTCTCGGCTTCGGTGCAGAAAGTCTGGTGGCTGATTTGGTAACAGGTGTGTTTATACTTTTTGAGAATCAGTACAATGTTGGAGATATTGTAGAAATTGATGGTTTTAGAGGAAAGGTAAAGGAGATCGGTATCAGAACCCTGAGTTTAGAGGACAGTGGTGCAAATATAAAGATTATCAACAATTCTGAATTGAAAAATATTATTAATCGTTCCAATCAGCGATCTGTTGCAGTGTGTGATGTAGGCGTGTCTTATGAAACAGATTTGGAAGAGTTGGATAAGAAATTAATTAAGATATTAAGCGATATTAAAGAAAAGCATAAGGATGTATTTGTTGGAAGAGTGGAGTGTTCCGGTGTAGAAGCACTGGCAGACTCCAGTGTAGTGCTACGATTTATTGCAGATGTAAATGAAGAAAATATTTTTTCGGGCAGACGAATTTTGAATAAGGAGTTAAAGATTGCTTTTGATAAAGCAAAAATCGAGATTCCTTATCCTCAGGTAGATGTACATAGCAAATAAGATGTGGTGATAGTTATGATGAAGGAATATAATAACAGCTACACGGAGTATGCAGAATCTTCAGATTTGCAGCAACCGAAGGAACATATGGATTATGTTGCTTATGAGTATTTTGCAGCTTCGGATGAGTATTGGGATAGCGGAAACGAATATTCAGATAATATTTCCCCGAAGGTGGTTCTGCTGACAGCAAGCACCGCTGTTGAGGAGAAGAAAAAGAAGCAAAAGCGTCATGCAAAGCTGGTACAGAAGATGGCGTATGCGGTAGCATCGGTAGCAACTGTGGCAATGCTGACACAGGCGGCAGAACCGGACAAAGTGGTGCAGGGCAGCTTTCTGGATGAGATAAGTCCGGCGGATTACATAGAGAGTGAATTGATAATAAACGATGATACTACAGGAACGGAAGGCAGTGATGGAACATCTGGCGAAGATGCACAGGGAACAGCAAAGCCGACAGGTGAAAGTATTGCCGGTGTTACCATTGTTTTTTCGGGAGATGGTGAGCTGACAAAAGAGGTAGTACAGAAAAAACTGGAAGGGTATGAGATAGATGGTAGCTTTCAGGTGGTTATTGAAGAGGGGATAACCGGAATCGGTGATTCGGCATTTAATAATTATAAAGATTTGGTAAGTGTGGTAATACCGGATGGAGTAACGGAAATTGGGTATTATGCATTTGCAGGCTGTGAGAAACTAACTGAAGTGGAGATACCTGCAAGTGTAATAAGGATTGGACAAGGAGCATTTGGAGGTTGTAAAAATTTGGTATTGGAAAAGTTTACAACCAAAGGCCGAACCATGGGAGGCGATGTCTTTAGCGAGGTGACCATAGGGGAAGTGGAAATTAGTGAGAGCTTTGAATTGGATAGCACATATGTATTCCAATTTGCCAATGTGGAGAAGGTAAGCTTTGAGACAGGAATCACAAAAATCCCCGCATCAGCTTTGAACAATTGCGATACCATTACAGAAATCATAATTCCTCAAAGTGTAACGGAAATTGGGAATTATGCATTTGCAGGCTGTGAGAAGCTGACTCTTATCGTACCCAGTGATTCTGCCGCAGAGACCTATGCAATTGATAATAATATACCATATAGAACATATTAATTAAAAAGGGAGTGGCGTAAGCTGCTCCCATTTTTGTGAATTTTTGTATTTTTAATAAACATATTTACTTTTCTGCATTAAAGTGATATAGTGTAAGTAAGCATAGGGGAAAAGTCCCATAATTGCACGAAAGGATGGTATTAGACATGGAGAATTATTATCAGCCGGAGATAGAATGTGCCTCCAGAGAGCAGATTCTTGAATGGCAAAATGAAAGATTAGTAAAGCAAGTAAAGCATGTGTACGATAATGTATCTTATTATCGTAAGAAAATGGAAGAAAAGGGAATTACCCCTGAAGATATTCAGTCTGTTGACGATTTACATAAGCTTCCCTTTTTGACAAAGGATGATTTGCGAGAAGCATATCCTAATGGATTGGTAGGGGTGCCCATGAGTGAGTGCGTACGTATTCATTCTACCAGCGGTACCACAGGTAGACGTGTGGTAGCTTATTATACCCAACATGACGTGGACCTTTGGGAGGACTGCTGTGCGCGTGCTATTGTGGCAGCAGGCGGTACCAATGAGGATGTGGTACATGTGGCTTACGGATACGGTCTTTTCACCGGTGGTGCAGGATTACATGGAGGTTCCCATAAGGCAGGCTGCCTGACACTTCCGATGTCTTCCGGTAATACAGACCGTCAGATACAGTTTATGACGGACCTTGGTTCCACCATTATTTGTTGTACCCCTTCTTATGCGGCATATTTGTCAGAAAGCATTATTGAGAGAGGGTTACAGGAACAGATAAAGCTGAAAGCAGGTATTTTCGGTGCAGAGGCATGGACACAGGAAATGCGTCGTGATATTGAAGAAAAGCTTGGTCTCAAAGCTTATGATATTTATGGATTAACAGAGATTTCCGGTCCCGGTGTATCCTTTGAGTGTAGTGCACAGGGTGGTATGCATATCAATGAAGACCATTTTATTCCGGAAATCATCGACCCGAATACAGGAGAAGTACTTCCGGATGGTGAAAAGGGTGAGTTAGTATTTACTTGTATTACCAAGGAAGCATTCCCGCTTCTTCGTTATCGTACCCGTGACATTTGTGTATTGAATAGAGAAAAGTGCTCTTGTGGCAGAACTCATGTTAGAATGAGCAAGCCTATGGGGCGTAGTGATGATATGTTGATTATCAAGGGTGTGAATGTATTCCCTTCACAGATTGAAACCGTACTCTTGAACAACGGTTATGCAGCAAATTACCAGATTATTGTAGACCGTGTAAATCATGGTGATACCATTGAGGTACAGGTAGAGATGACACCGGAAATGTTCTCTGACAGTCTGAGTGAAGTTTCTGCAAGGGAAAAAGCGTTGGTAAATGCGTTAAAGGGTATGCTGGGCATTTATGCAAAGGTTACTTTGGTAGCACCGAAGACGATTACCAGAAGTGAGGGTAAGGCAGTTCGTATTATTGACAAGCGTAAGCTGTATTAAGAAAAGGAGGGGTATTCTATGACCGTAAAGCAGATTTCTGTATTTTTGGAAAATAAGCCCAGTGCTATGGCAAAATTCACGGATATATTGTCCGAGAACAAGATTGATATGCGTGCACTTTCGCTGGCGGAGGCAGCAGATTTTGGTATTGTGAGAATCATTGTAGATGATGTATACGCTGCAATGCAGGTGATTAAGGATGCAGGCTATGTCTGTTCTGCAACCAAGGTGTTGGCAGTAGCGATTCCCGATGAACCCGGCGGACTGGCAAAGGTAATTCATTATTTGGGAGAAGCTGGTATTAACATGGAATATATGTATGCGTTTACCACCAGACAGAAAGAGGTGGCATATATGATTTTCCGTGTAAAGGACAATGAAAAGGCTATTCAGGCACTGAGTAAGAATGGTGTGAAGTTGGCGTGTCAGGATGATTTGTCCAAGTTATAAAAGAAAAAGATGGGGGCTGTCTCAATAACTGATTTGCTCAGTTAGAGAGACAGCCTCATTTTTTTGAAAAATAATCAACACTGGTATCAGAAATGTTAAAAATCAGGACCATTCCTGTTCACTATTGTTGCTGGAAAAGCCTTTTGGATGATAGAAAAAAAGAAAAACATGTAGTATAATATTGAATATTATGCTAAATATGAAATCATAAGAAAAGGAAGGATACCGCTTGAATAATAAATACATAAAAAAAGCAGCAATTATAATGCCTATCCTGTTAGCAGTTATCTGTCTTGTTTTAGTAGTGAGAAATGATAATCAGGCAAGTATGCCTGTTCCGATGGGGCTTACATTTACAGGAGAATACAGTTACGATGGAGATAACTGGTATACATACAGTGAAGATAGCAATATGTCTGCACTGGATGGAGAGGTTACAGTAAGAGGGCATTTTGATGTAGATATATCAGAAGGAGCAATATTAAATTTCTATTGTAATCATATCGGGGTAAGTATGTATGTGAATGGGGAGCAAGTGTATATGGATGCTCTAACAGAGATTAGGAACTACGGAATAGACTTAATGCCTTCCATGTGTGGAAAACGATGGGAACAGATACTTTGTCCCACAATTACTGCAGAGAATGAGGTAGAGTTTCATTTTATGAATTGTCATAAATACGGAAATAAAGAGGCATATAAAGAACTTTTATCGACTTGCCTTCTTGCACCTTTAGATAAAACCGTATTAGAGACTTATTTAAAACCATATATCAATCCGTTTGAGATAATGGGAACAGTACTTTTGATTGTGGGGGTAATGCTGCTTGGCGCCTCTCTTTGTGCGGTTGTTTTAAAAAGCAGAATGGCAAATCATTTGTTCAAAATAGGAATCATGACATTGGTCATGGGCGGATATACAGTGCTTGACATGATGATGGTATATTTTACGGATGAACTGCTAGTCATAAGAACGTATGGCGCACAGTTGTGTCTGATGCTTGGGGTTTATTTCCTGGGGCTCAATATATGTGACATTATAACAGAGAAATATAAAAAAACAGCAGAGATGGTGATGGGAGTATCAGGTATTATAAACCTGTTTGTGATAGCGGTTGCCATCAGTGGGAAAGCATTGTTGTATGATACTAAAATGGTTTGGGAATGTACACAGTGTGTTGTCAGCCTGATACTAATAATGTTATGCCTTTTGGAATTAAAAAAAGAGAAGAACAAGAAAACGGAACTGATTACATATGTATTCATTCATACTGCTATCTTACTTGATTTTATAGGAGTAGGTTATCATATGTTTTATTCCGGTATTTGTTTCAAAGTATCCTTTGTGGTGATGCTGCTTGTTATTCTGCTTCAAGGAGTAAAACAGGTAGTTATGGATCATCAGGCATCCATAAAAAACAAGAAAATGAAGGCAGAACTGGAGAATAGTCGTATTACGGTAATGCTAAGTCAGATTCAACCGCACTTTTTATATAATTCGTTGACCAGTGTAATGGATTTGTGTGATAGAAATCCTAAGCAGGCAAAAGCCGCCATTGCAGATTTTGCGGATTATTTACGAGGAAATTTATCTTCTTTAAAGACAGAGAATTTGATATCATTTGGAACAGAACTGGAACACATCGAAAAGTATTTGCGATTGGAAAAGCTTCGATTTGAAGATGAATTGGAAGTGGTGTATGATATTCGGGCACGGGATTTCATGCTTCCGGCATTGTCTGTTCAGCCGCTGGTAGAAAATGCGGTAAAGCACGGCGTTGGTCAGAAGATAGGTGGAGGAACGGTCACTATCCATACAACCGAAACGGAAAATGAGTATATCATTTGCGTAACAGATGATGGTGTTGGCTTTACAGAGGGCGAATATGCAGATGATGGTGGTACACATGTTGGGATTGAAAACATCAAGAAACGATTAGACATGATGATAAATGCCAGATTGGAAATGGAAAGTAAAATAGGAATCGGGACAAAGGCTTGTATCTTTATCCCCAAAAGGAGAGATGAAACATGCATATCATAGCAACAGATGATGAACAAAGTGCATTGAATGTATTAATGGGAGCTATTAGCGAAGCGGTTCCCCTTGCTACGGTACATGGCTTTCGCAATCCGTTGGAAGCACTGGAACTTATGAAAGAGACAAACTGTGAGATTGCTTTTTTGGATATACAGATGCGTGAAATGAGTGGTATTGTATTAGCGCGAAAATTAAAAGAAATATATCCGAAGGTAAATATCGTATTTGTGACAGGATATTCACAGTATGCAAATGAAGCATTTGCACTTCACGCAAGTGGTTATGTATACAAACCGGTAACAGTCGACAAAATTATAAATGAAATGGAGAACCTGCGTCATCCGGTGAAATGGAAGGATACGGGGATTTTTGTGAATACCTTTGGGGATTTTGAACTGATAGTAAACGGAGAAGAAGTTTCTTTTGGCAGAGCAAAGTCGAAAGAAATGCTTGCTTATCTGGTGGATAAGAAAGGAAAAAATGCAACCAGGAAAGAACTTGCAACAGTATTATTGGAACGGGAAGATTACTCCAGAGCCACACAGGATTACCTGTCGAAAATAGTGAAAGAATTAGTGGATGTTTTGGAACGTGTCGGAGCAGAAAAAATATTGAAACGTGGATTAAACAGTTATGCTGTGGATGTGGATGCTTTTTTCTGTGACTATTATGAGTATGAAAAAGAAAATGCTACACCTGATGAGTTGAATCGGTTTCAGGGAGAATATATGAAGCAATACAGTTGGGCAGAAGTAACACTGGCAAAATTATATTGGGAAAGAGAGATTATGAAGTAAAAAAGGCCTGTTTGAGAAAAAACATAATTTTCTCAAACAGGCTTTGTTTGTCCTACATTTTGTCCTGTCGAGGGAGGTAAAATAAAGATGGATATTTATATAAATTGAGGAGTGCATGTGATGAAAGCTTTACAGAATAAATTACTGATACTCGTTATTAGTAGTATTTTGTTTCCTGCGTTGGTAGTTATGGCGATTTCATTTTCTAATTATGGGCGTATTGTAGAA
>JAZLEI010000057.1:0-13335 GCA_045615205.1 Acetatifactor sp. | reverse complement strand
ATCTGATAATAAAATAAAAAACCAAACACATACATATATTACTTGTTTTGATTGTTTATGTATTTTTGTTTGAATTAATTCTATTAATGTGGGTACCGTAATTGAATACGTAAGTATAATAAGGTCTCCATTATTTATCATACTAACCATGTCGAATTTGTGATTAAATAATAATGAAACACATTGTGCAAAAAATGGAAATAGTGTACATAACAATGTAGTACACCACCATATTTTTTGTTTTTCATTGTATTCTATTTTTCATCACTCTCAAAAATGAGTTCGTTATTATTATATGTCATTTTACACTATTCTCCACAGATATTTTCATTTACATTATACCACATATTTTGCTGTTTTTCTACTACATTTAATTACAAGTTCTTTGAAATGGGAACAAATTTAATTTTGTGCTTGCGGTGTATAGAGTTTATTGCCAACATATTATGTTTGCTTGCTTGATAAATAATATGGAAATTCATTTATTTATAAAAACAAAAAAGATCATGCATGTCAGATATAATATATCATGTTGCTATTCTTATATAAAATTTCCCAAAATCTTCCCCCAATTTTCCAAAAATCAGTTGCCAATATTCCAATATCGTGGCATAATTAATTGTAAACTACTTACATTCAATATTTAATCAAAATGCACAACATAACAATCAAATAAAGAATATTTGATAAAGCGATAAACAAAAATAGAAAAACATAATAAATAATGATTATATATTCGCCAAAGGGAAAAGGAATGGGAACGGATTATAGGAAGATTGAATTTGCAGCAGGTGAGAGCATTGAGACTGTGGTGGCTGAGCTTTTGAAGCATAATAGGCAGGGTGAGTTGGTTTGTGGATGTTTTAACGGGCATATGTTGTATTCGGACAAGGTGACCTTAGACAATGTATACCTGGCCGTATTGGGCAAGAGCAAAGCCGAATATGACAAGGAAAAGACAGAGTGGATTATGAGGGAAGAACGGAAAAAGGAAGAGTATGAAGCACATCTTCCGGAGCTGGAGGAGTATTGGCAGGAAAGAGGGCATCAGGTTCTGGAGGAGAAGTATTGGGATGAGTGGGATGGCTGTGTACCCATACAATTACGAGGTCTATATGAAGGGATATTAGAGAATTGTCTGGAGTTGATTGAGCCATTGAATAATGGTTGTAGTATACAAGACGCAGGAAGCCTTTTGGAAATGCAGGGGCATTCCGGAGGTTCGAAGGCGGTTGTGGTGGAGCTGGTGAGGACGCTTTGTCATAGAGGCCGGGAATTTGCAGAAGAAGTAAGTTAGGAAAGAGAGTATATATTGTGGATTATATTGTTTCTGCCAGTACAGATATAGGAAATACGAAGAAGACGAATCAGGACAGCGTCGGTGTGAAGGGCATAACCGTGGAAGGAAAGAAGTGTGTATTGGCAGTATTATGCGATGGTGTCGGAGGCTTGGAAAAGGGTGAAATCGCAAGTGCAACACTGGTAAAAGCTTTTGGGAAATGGGCGGTGGAACGATTACCGGGTCTGATAGTGAAGGGAATAACTGCTGAGGACATACAGTATGAGTGGACGGAGCTAATCGGGCAGTACAATGAAAAGATCAGAACCTATGGCATCCGTCACAGAGTAACGTTGGGTACTACCATCGCCGGTATTCTTTTGTTTCAGGATAGGTATTTCATCGTAAATATTGGTGACAGCCGTGTGTATGAAATCGAGAAAGAAGTGAAGGTTTTGACGAAGGATCAGACGGTTGTGGAGCGGGAACTGGAATTGGGTAAGATAACGCCCAAGCAAGCGGAGATTGACCCCAGAAGAAATATATTGTTGCAGTGTATCGGTGTGTCAGACAAGGTGTATCCGGACTTTTTCTTTGGTGAAGCGAAGCTGAATGCAGTGTATATGCTTTGTAGTGATGGATTTCGCCATCTAATCACACCGGATGAAATATATGCACATTTTAAACCGGACAATATGATAACAGTGGAACGTATGAAGGAGAAGGAGCTCGCCTTAATAGCATTGAACAAGGAGAGGCGAGAGCGGGATAATATATCAGTTGTTACGATTAAAACGTGCTAGCGGAGGATAAAATGCTGGAGATAGGTTCACTTGTTGACGGCAAGTATAAGATACTTAGTGAGATTGGTCATGGTGGAATGAGTGTTGTATACATGGCCATTAATGAAAAAGCAAACAAGACATGGGCGATAAAGGAAGTACGAAAGGATGGAGTCTTGGATTTCGAAGCAGTGCGTCAGGGATTGATTGTGGAAACGGACATGCTGAAGAAGCTGAAGCATCCGTATCTGCCCAGTATTGTGGATGTGATAGAGAATAAAAATTCCTTTTTGATTGTAATGGATTATATTGAAGGAAATGCACTTTCCACTACCTTGCAGGAGTATGGTCCACTGCCACAGGAGTATGTGATTGAGTGGGCGAAGCAGCTGTGTGATGTGTTGGGATATTTGCATTCAAGGACGCCGGCGATTATTTATCGAGATATGAAGCCGGCGAATATCATGTTAAAGCCGGATGGTACCATAACGCTGATTGATTTTGGAACAGCCCGTGAGTACAAGGAAAAGAATCTGGCAGATACCACTTGCCTGGGAACCATTGGTTATGCAGCACCGGAGCAGTTCGGTGGAATGGGACAAACGGATGAGAGAACGGACATTTATTGTCTGGGGACTACACTATATCATCTGGTAACCGGGCACAATCCTTCGGAACCGCCATATGAGGTGAAGCCTATTCGAGAGGTGAATCCGGCTTTGTCCAGTGGCTTGGAGAATATTATTCTGAAGTGTGTACAGAGAAATCCGGAGGATAGATATCAATCCTGTGCGGAATTGATGTATGATTTGGAGCATTATGAAGAGATTGATGATATTTATCAAAAGAAGCAGCGAAAGAGGTTTGGTGGATTCGTTGTGACCTTATGTATGTCCATATTATGCGGAATCGTGGGCTTGCTGATTAATTATGCTGCACAACAGCAGGCGACGGATAATTATCTGGCGATTATGTCGCAGGCAGCAAAAACCTTGGATTATGAGGAAAAACTCCGGTTGTATGAAGAGGCCATAGCAGTTCCCAATAAGGCCGGAGAAAAAGATGCTTATATTGAAATGATTAAGCTTTTCAAAGAGGATGGTGTTTTTGATACCACTGAGGAAGCAAGGCTCATAAAGGTAATCAAGAATAATCAGGCGGCGCTAGAAAGTAACCTGGAGAGTTATGTGGATACCTGCTTTGAAACGGCAAAGCTTTATTGGTATTACTATGCTTATGGGGAAGAAAGCATGAGCCAGATAACACGTATGAAGAGCTCTATTGAGTGGTTTCAGGATGTTATACACAATGCACCGGAGGAGTATCCGAATCTGGGGATGGCGCAGGTATATTCCAGCATCGGGGAGTTCTATCGTGATATTTCCATTAATACGGTAGAAGCTAGTGACAAGGGCTTATATTTGCCATTTTTCCAAAGGATGGTGAATTTGGTTGACTGGGTGTGTGCAGACGAGGCAGAAAGTGAAATCGTGAAGCTGGAGCTGTTGGAGCTGGTAAGAGCTTCTATGCAGCAGTATGCTACTAAGTTTAAGAGTGATGGAGTAGTGGAAGAGGAAATGCTTTCCTTGTATAACAAGGTGAAGCTTTATGTGGAAGGCATCGAGACTACTACGGACATTACTGATGAGAAAAAGGCGGTTACCATGGGGCTGTTAGAGGATACGTTAAATGCAATTACCATTGCATATGGAACAACAAAGGGGGAGTCATAGGATGTCAGTTGAAACATTGCAAACAGTAGCTATGATTTTCTTTGTGGCGAGTGGAATCCTTTTTGCGGTTGCGGTTTTTTTGTTCTTTGTGTTTAATATACCGGGTATTATAGGAGATTTGAGCGGTATTACTGCTCGTAGAGCGATAGAAGATATCAAGGAGAAGAGCAAGACGGAGAATAGTCGGTCTCATTTGAGTTATTCTAAGCTGATGAGAGGGCGTTTGACAGAAAAGGTGGCTGGTTCCACAAGCTTGAATAGATTAACTGGCTCACTTCGGCATGGTAAGAGCACCAAGAAGTTGCCGAAACGCTTTGAAAAAACGTCACCGCTTCCGGTAAAAGCTAGCAATGAAACGGTGCAGCTAGCCCCCGGTGCTTCAAAGGAAACCACCGTGCTTTCCGGTAATTTGGCACCGGAAACTACGGTATTGACCATAAATGAACAGCCGGTATTTCAGGTTGATATTGATTTGATGCTTTATGAAAGCTCAGAAACAATAGATTAGTGGGTAACAGAGGAGAAAAGTATGTTAGGGATAGTACAAAAGACGAGAAGAGCTATTGCATCAGCCATGATATGGTTGTTGATTGTGAATAATGTCCCGATGCTGCAGTTGGTGGTAAATGCGGAGGAGAATTTTGCAACAGATGAAGAATTCTATTTCATAGATACGGTATCAGGGAATACGGTATCCGGTGGTAATGTAACGGATACGATTGATTATGCCCACGGATATATATATACAGCTAAGAACATTCAGCGAAGTTTGGCCAGTGTTTCAGGAAATGCTTCGATAGTGTATTCCAGTTCGAATTCGGATGTCGCTGAGGTGATAAATCCTGCATATGGAGATTATTTGATTAAAAAAGCCGGCGAAGTAATGATTATAGCTACACAGGGATCATTTACAGTAAGCACAGGTGATCAATGGGTAGAATATGGAAGAACAACAAGCAGTTATATTTTAACAATTAATCATTTGGCTCAAGAGAGTTTTCTGTTTAATGAGAGCTTGTATGAAGAATTTTATCCGGAGGAGGGAAAGTATACCATACCGGCGCCTGTTGGTGGTTCGGGAGATGGTGCTATTACATATGAGCTGGTTGGTGAAACTCATGGAGCAAGCATTGAGAATAATGTGATTGATTTTAGTGCGTGTACGCTCCCTTGTGAAGTGACAGTGCAGGCAAAGAAGGCAGAAACGGATATTTATCAGGAGGCTGTTGCGGAAACAACGGTTAGGATTGTGACAAATCCTTTGGAGGGGTTTGGGTTTGAATCAGAGACGGATACTAAAAATTTTATGTGGTATTTGCAATACACATTGCCGGATTTAGAAGAGAATAAAGGTGATGGAAAGGTTAGTTATTCTCTAGTTGATGCGGACAGTGGAGTCTCTTTGGATGAATATAATCGAAATCTTCATATAACTAGAGCAGGAACTGTTAAAGTGAAAGCGACAAAAGAACAGGATAGTAAAAATCACTATGCTGCAAGAGAGGCACTTTTTACACTAACAGTAGAGTGGGGCTTTCAGAATGAAAATGCTTTTTCTTTTATAAAGGACGATGAAAAAATCGAAGTAGATGAGATTACATTTGTTCCGAAACAGGAAAATACGTATGAATTTATTGCTAAGAGTACACAGAGTGAAGCAGGAGTTTCTTACAGAATAACCTCGCAAAGTGTTCCGGATATGGTTGTTTATAATCCTGGAAATGAGGCAACAAAAGAAGCACAGCAACTAACGATAAATAAACCCGGTAAAGTGGTAATTGAGGCAACACAAAAGGATGGACCTAATTTCTGGGGAAAAACTACAAAACTTACATTAGTTGTGAATAAAGCAGAACAAGAACCGCTTATTCTGACAACACCGATGGAGAGTATTGTTTATAATGATGCACGTGGAAAGGAGATACTATTGGGAACGGAGGGTGGTTCCGGTAGTGGAGCACTTTCGTATCAGATAGTAGGGCAGGAATTAGATGGACAAAATAAAGAAATTGCAGCATTACAGGATAATAAGTTGATAATCAATAAGGCTGGTGTGGTGACGTTACAAGCTACTAAGGCTGGAGATGATTATTATAACGCGGTTACTTCGGAGGAAATTACGTTTTCCATAGAGAGAGCAGAGCAAAGCATTGCATTTGAAACAGAGCCCCCTACAAACTTTATTTATGGTACAGCAGATACATACAGTAACAAGGCAACCGGAGTTGAAAATATGTCTGCATGGGATGGTTTGGGGTACGAGAAAGATGCAATTATTGACTATAAGGTGTTGGCTGGTGAAAATATTGCAGAAGTATCCAAGCAGGGTGTACTTACCTTTAAGGATGGTGGATTAGGGACGATTGAGGTAGGTGCAAGTATTGCAGCAGGAGAACGATATAATAGTGCATCTCAAAAATATCAAATGAAAGTGATTTATGCAGAGGAACCTGATAAATTCTATCTTTTAAAGGATGGAAAAGGTAATATACTGAATCAGGCAGACTGGTTTAATCATGATGTATATGTTTATGCACCGGATGGCTACAAAATCAGTTCTACGAATGCATTAGGTACAGAAAATTGGAAGGAATATTTGATATATGATGGAGCGGTTTCAGGTAGTGTAACCTTCCATTTGCGAGAGGTGAATGAAGCTGGAAAGCTTGGAGGAATTACAAAGGAGCTTTCTACAGGTACTATAAATATTGACAGAACTGCACCGGATGGTTTGAAGATTGAGTATAGGGGGGACGAGAAGTCTTCCGATTCTTCCAATACAGATTATTATTCTGCACCCATAGAGGTGATTATATCTGCCAAAGAAGATGCCTCTGAGATGAAAGAATTTACTTATTATTTGGGGGGAAGCAGAACAACGGTGACAGCGGATAAGCTGAAGTTTGACAAAAAAACTTCTACATATTCGTATTCGTTTACGATTGCACCGCAGTATAAAGGAAAGGTTTCTTTTGATGCGATAAATAAGGCAGGTATTACAGCAAGTTGTACTGATAATAAGACAATCATTTTAGATAGTATCTCTCCTAAATTGGAGATGGAATTTAGTGAATGGTTACTGGCAACAACTGCAGGTGATTTGACCGAGCTTAAAAATTATCAGGAGAAGAATGGTGCCGCAGTTAATTTATATTATAACACAGGCATGACTGTAACCTTCAAAATAAAAGAAGACAACTTTGACCCTTCTGATGTGGTGTTCAGAGACAGTTATAAAGAAGCATCGGAAAACTTGGACTGGGAACCGGGAAGTGGAGAAGATGCAGGAAAGTGGATTGCTGAATATATTATCCGTAATGACGAAACGGGAACACATCGGTTGTCCTTAAAGTATCAGGATCGTGCTCAAAATGAGCCGATAGATTATCTTTCGGAGTATATTATTATAGATAAAACGGCACCGAAGATTGATGTGGACTTTAAAAATGCGGATGGCACCGATGGTGGAAGAGAAGAAAACAAGATGGTATATTACAACAGTGACCAGAAGGTTACTATTTGTATCAAGGAAGAGAACTTCCGTGCCGCAGATGTAAAGCTGGATATGGTTGTGACAAAAGCTTCCGGTGAAGTGGATGCGGCGAAGCTACAGGCGGATTTGAACAATCCAAGGAATTGGTTCAGAGTGGGGGATGAAAATACAGCTACGCTTCTCTTAGACACCGAAGGGACATATAAGCTTTTTGTTACTTATCAGGATTTGGCAAATTGGACAGGTACATCAGAGGAAGAGCACTTTGTAATTGATAAAACCCTACCTAAGATACAGCAGTTAGGATATCAGGAGGCCTATAACAATACTCTTGCATGTACAGGATGCGTTGATTCAAAGGATAAGGGAAGCGATATTGCAAATGCTGATGGAGAGAGCAGATTTGTTTATGATAAGCAGATGACATATCGGTTTGCTATTAAGGAATTGAATTTTAATCCTGATAAGGTGAAGGTACTTTTGAACAAGACGGATGGTACTGTAGTATCGGATTCGGATTATTCAGTTACCTATTTGGAAGAACGCAGTTTGAATCAGCATGTGTTCGAAGTGAAGCTTGGTGTAGATACTAACCTACCGGAGGATGGAGACTATCTGGTAAGAATGGATTATACGGATATGGCAGGAAATCCAATGGAAACACAGGTAAGTAATGTGATAACACTGGATAGAACTGCTCCGGTTGTACAGATTGCATATGCTGAGGGGGATGTCGATGGTGTAATCTATTATAAGAATAATCGGACGGCAATCATTACGATTACAGATAGAAATGTGGCACCTGAGCATATTTGGACTGAAGTGGTAACAAAGGATATTGAAGGGAAGGAAATCGCCTTTGATTTAAAGGGAAAGCAAAGTGCATGGAAGCAGGGAAGTGCTCCTAATACATGGGAAGCTACCATTCTTTGCGATGTAGATGCACATTATGAAATAAGGGTTTTCTGTACAGACATAACAGAGAGAAACGGAGAGGCTGAGGATACCTTCATTTTGGACAAGACAGCACCTTCTACGAGTTCTTTCCGGTTTGCATATAGTAAGCCCCTTATGGAAGCTACTTATGGCAATGTAGATTATAAATATTATAATTCGTCTGTGGCAGTTACAGTTACAGCAGAGGATATTATTTCGCCAATAGCTTCCTTTGAATGTACTTATGTGATGCAGAATGGTGCAAGCTCTATTAATGCACCGGGAAAAACAGTAACACTTACTGTTCCAAGTGATCGGATAACCTATAGTAATGAAGAACGTACCGCGACAGCAACCTTTGAACTGAGTGGGGCTCAGTATCGGGGAAGTATTTCTTTTCGTGTAACGGATATGGCCGGAAATACCAGTGCTATGCTGACAGATACGAATACAGTCGTTGTTGTGGACAGTATTTTGCCTAATCGCTCCATTACATATAGCCCGGCGAAGCATGTTGTTTCCAAAAGTACTTATAATACAGTGGAGGGCTATGATTATACTTCTGAAAATGCCGGATTGATTCTCTATTATGATGAACCTATGACAGTTACATTACAGGTGGAGGAAGCTAATTTCTATCAAACGGATGTCAGTGTAAAGGTAAATGGTAATGAGTGGGCAGTTCAGAATTGGACACAAAGCGGAGATGTATGGACAGGCAGTCTGACACTGGCAACAGATGGTGATTATACGGTTACTATGGATTATAGAGACCGCTCTCAAAATCAGATGCGGAGCTGTGTTTCGGAGCAGATAACTATTGACACCACAGCACCGCAGCTTCAGGTAAGCTATGGACCGGGAAATATCAGACTACAGGCTTTGGGTATTCGGTACTATGATACACAACAGACTGCTACGATTACAATTGCTGAGCGTAATTTCAGAGCTTCGGATGTAAAGGCGATTGTAACAGCCAAGGATGTGAATGGCAATGATATTTCGGTGACTGACTATGCAACGTACTTGAGAAATAGTGACAGCTGGGTCAAGGATGGAGACAAGTACATAGCTACAATTGAGTATTCTAAGGATGCAAATTACACATTTGACATTGGCTATACGGATTTGGCTTTACATACTGCAGCAGATTATGTGCAGGATGTTTTCACGGTGGATAAGACAGCCCCAACAAATGTAACGATTCAATATGATGCACCTATTAATGAGAAGGTGTCAGAAACAGGTACTTATGGCTATTATAATTCACCCATTACGATAACGATTACAGCGGAGGATGATGTCAGTGGAGTATTTGGCTTTGATTATCATTACAGTAAGGCAGCAGGAGAGTCTGATGTGAATGTAGCGGATATAGAAGGTCTGATTGAGGAAAAGGATATTACCTTCTCCAATGGCAGAAAAACAGCTACAGCAACCTTTGTTATTCCAGCGGAAGTAGTAAATGAAACCAATCAGATAAATGGTAATCTGGAGTTTGCCGCATACAATCGTTCTCTATTAAGGGAAGATAAAAGGGAGGCAAAAAGATTAATCATTGATACCATTGCACCTACTGCAAAGGTAGAATATAGCAGATGCGTGAAGGAAGCAGAGGGCACTCGGTATTATGATGGTGATATCAATGCAACCATTACCATTGTGGAGGCAAACTTTCATCCGGAAGCTGTGGAGGTAAGCATTTCTAAGGATGGAGGTGCATGGACACCCATAGAAGCAAGCTGGGAGGACGCTACGGTAGATAAACATATCGGAAGTTTTACCTTGCAGGAGGAAGGAGACTATCTGGTAAAGGTTACATATGTGGATGCTTCTGAAAATAGAATGACAGAGTATCAGTCCGAACAGTTGACTATTGATACTACCGCTCCTACACTTCGATTAAGTGGTATCAGGAACTATTCTGCAAATAACCAGGAAAAAATTGGTTTGGTGGTGACTGCGGAAGATGTAAATTTGGATGTGGAGAGCTTTTTACAAAGTCTGACAGCAGAGGTGAGACAGCAGGATGGTACGATACAACAGCTGGATATGACACAGCTTGGCAAGGTAAAAGTCATTCAAGAAGGAAAGAACTGTACCTATATTGTGGAGAATATTGAGAGGGATGGAATTTACTGCTTCAGCTGTGAAGTGTCAGACTTGGCAGGAAACAAAAAGGATACCATGCTGTTGGAGGATGCTGGAGAAGCTTTGATTGATACCTTGAATTTCTCAGTAAACAGAAATGGTTCTGCATATGGACTTAGTGAGGAAACAAGACAATTAAATAACAGCTTCGTGCAGACACCGGAGGATGTGACCATATACGAAGTTAATCCGAATGAAATCACTAATATTAAGATTACCCTGTTTAAGAATGATAAGACAATTGTTCTGGAGGAGGGCAAGCACTATTCCATCAGCAGGTCCGGAGAAGAGGGTGAGTGGTATAGATATGCATACACTATTTTTGCAGACAGCTTCGTAGAGGATGGTGTCTATCGTATTTCCATCTATTCGGAGGATAAGGCAGGTAATGTGGCAGAAAATACATTAGATGTAAAGGATATGGAAATTTCCTTTGCAATTGACAAGACAGCACCTAATCTGGTGGTTACCAATCTGGAAAGCGGAGCCACATATCCCTTGGATAAGCTGAATGTAATGATGCAGGCAACTGATAACATGAAATTGGCACACATAAAGGTAGAGCTGGATGGAGCAGAGCTTGCTACCTGGGATGAGGAACAGATACAGCAGATGAGCAATCGCTTTGAGGATTATGTGTTTGACATTATGGGAACGGAAACCATAGCTCATACCCTTACTATAACATTAACGGATAAGGCAGGCAATCAGCTGGTAGAAGAAATAAATGACTTCTATGTAACCACAAATTTATGGGTACGCTATTATAACAACAAGCTATTATTCTATGGCTCTATTATTGCCGGAATTCTTTCTGTTTTCTTATTATTCTTTTTCTGGAAGAGGAGAAGAGACCGAAAAGAGGAACAAAGGGGATAAAAATTTCATAGGAAGTAGATTGAAAGGGATAGGAAAATAACCTTAGATGGAGTTTTCCTATCCCTATTTTGTTAGAGCGGTTGCGAAAATGTCACATTTGATACTATGATGAGACTGAATTATTAAACAAAGGATGGAGGGTATCAAAGTGATATTAAGAGAGGAAATGAATAAGTATCTAAGCTATTGTGAATTTCAAAAGGAGTTGGATACAAAAACCATTAAGGCCTATCGAATGGATTTGGAGCAGTTTATTGCCTTTATGGACAGGTATAAGGGTGCAATGGGAAAGGAAGAGATTAACGCCTATTTATTATACATCCATGACATGTATAAACAGAAAACGGTGAAAAGAAAGATTGCAAGTGTGAAAGCATTGTTTCGCTATTTAGAAGATGAGGAAATCATAGAATTAAATCCTTTTCATAAAATTAAGACAAAATTCAAGGAGGATGTAGTGTTGCCCAAAATCGTGCCCAGAAGCATCATAGAGCAGCTGCTGGCTCATTTGTATCAGGAAGAAGCATCCAAGGAGTATACAGAGTGGCAGCGGAAATTGATACTAAGGGATATAGCAGTGATTGAGATGCTATTTTCTACCGGGCTACGAATTTCAGAGTTATGTCATTTGCAGAACCGCTTTTTTGATGGAAGAACCGGAGTACTTTGCATACAAGGAAAGGGCGGTAAGGAAAGATATTTGCAGATTGGTAACAGTGAAGTATTGGAAAAATTAAATGCCTATCGGGAGAGCTTCTTCGAGGATATAAAAAGGCATGGTTACTTCTTTGTAAATCGCTATGGGCAGCCCATGTCCGAGCAGTCCGCCAGACGTATGCTGCACAAATATGCAGAGGCTATTCAGGCAGACATGAATATTACACCGCACATGTTTCGACACTCCTTTGCTACCTTCCTCATGGAGGAGGATGTGAATATCCGCTATATCCAGAAGATGCTGGGACATGCCTCTATTACAACCACGCAGATATATACCTATGTGGCCACGGAGAAGGAGCGGGAGATACTACGGACCAGACATCCCAGGAATAAGATGGTGGTGGGGAGTAGGGAGGATGGGGAGTAAAAGATATTTGCGAAATATAAAGGAAATGTTGAGAAAACGCGGAAAATGTGTAAGAAATTGAGATTGTAAAATAGTTGCGGTTGTGGTAATATGAATGTGTAGAAACGTGGGGGATGGTTGGGATGGATAATACGAGATTATCGATTGCTTATATGATTTACAGGCTAATGGATAATTTTTAGTTATCCGTCAGTAATGATTATTAAATACACTGGATAATAAGAAATTATTCTAGAATATTAGATTGATAGGTAAAAACGTGATGTCAGAATTTAAATTTGTATGTCGGGAAGAAGAACTCAATTTTGCCAAAGAAGCATTATTAGACAAAAATTTTATTATTTATTACTATTTTAATGATAGTGGATTAACACACTATTTAAAAAAATTGACTTTGGATTTAAATACAAAGAATGAACTATGCTTTTATATTGATTGTGCTAAAAAACAAAATATATCCGTTCAAATTGCAACACAGATAATTTCTAGTTCGGATAAACAGAAAATAAGCACTTATACACAAAACGAAGGACTTGTAATTAAAAAGATTATAAATTCATTAACTTCTTCTATAGATATTATTCCTTTCATTAATATCGGAGAATTGATATCAGGTCTGACAAATGCAATAAAAAGTACATTAGATACAGACATTGAACATTTATCAGATTATAAAATTGAAAAAGCCATAATCCACATGTTAAAGCAACTTGTAAAAAAGGGTAAAATAAATAAAGTTATTTTCTTAATGGATGATATCAGTTCTCTAATTCCAGAATCATTAGATTTTCTAGGGAAAATTATGGATTTTAACATAGTCAGTGTCTTAGCAACTATACCTAATAATCATCTTTCTATAGGAACAGAAAATCTGTCTAAGATTTGTTCAAATACGTTTGAACCATTTCAAATTGATAAGGTTTTTGAACGCCCAAATGATAGAATGATCCAAGGGTTATTTAAATGTTATGAGCGTAAGTTCGAAGAAAAATATT
>JAZLEI010000056.1:0-46303 GCA_045615205.1 Acetatifactor sp. | reverse complement strand
GTCAAGGTTCTTTGCAACTTCAAAGAAGTCGCCCGAAATATGCAAGGCATATTTCATTAGGTTCTTTCAAACCTTCGTTGTCGTTGTTGTCTCAGCGACAGCTTAATCATAATATCACAGCCATTTCGCTTTGTCAACACTCTTTTTTTAAATTTTTAAATAATCTTTTGCACCGACGAAAACCATCGTTTTC
The DNA here is from genome assembly GCA_045615205.1 of Acetatifactor sp. GTDB lineage: Bacteria > Bacillota > Clostridia > Lachnospirales > Lachnospiraceae > Acetatifactor. Next base: position 46,110 of record JAZLEI010000056.1, on the reverse strand, counting down.
GTGTGTCGTGCTTGACTAGTGTACCCAAAATGAGATGAAAAGTCAATACCTAATTTTCAAAAAATAAGAAATGCTTGAAACCAAGCATTTCTCACCTTCACCATATTGGTATACTAAACGGAGAAAGAGGGATTTGAACCCTCGCGCCGCGCAAACGACCTACACCCTTAGCAGGGGCGCCTCTTCAGCCTCTTGAGTATTTCTCCATAATCTGAACTACGTCCTTACCAATATTCAGTTTACGCCATCACATGACGCAAATGTTATTATACATAAGGAAGATGGGTTTGTCAATTCCTTTTTTGAACATTTTTAAAAAATTATCTTCCTTCCGTATTATACTCCAAAATTGCAGTTTCATACAAATCATTTCCCAAACTATCGATTACCACAATCGCCGGAAAATCTTTTACTTCCAGCTTACGAATCGCCTCCGTTCCCAAATCATCATAAGCAACCACTTCGGAAGAAACGATGGAGCGGGATAACAAAGCTCCTGCACCACCCACTGCTGCCAGATATACTGCTCCGCTTCTCACAATCGCATCTTTCACGGACTGTGAACGCTTTCCTTTCCCAATCATGCCTTTTAATCCCAAGTCCAACAACGAAGGAGCGTATTTATCCATTCGGCTGGAGGTAGTAGGACCTGCCGAGCCGATGGGTCTGCCCTCTCTGGCCGGTGATGGTCCCATGTAATAAATGACATTACCGGCCATCTCCACAGGAAGAGACTGCTCCTTTTCCAATGCTTCATACATTCTCTTATGAGCTGCATCACGAGCGGTATAAATCGTACCGCTTATATAAACATAATCCCCTGCCCTTAATTGCGTTGCATCTTCTGCTGACAAGGGTACCTTTATGTATTTATTCATTTACTGCACCGCCTTCTAAATCACTCTTACTGCATGTCTGTTCACATGACAACAAATATTAATTGCTACGGGTAGTCCCGCAATATGGGTAGGATAAGTATTAATATTTACCGCCAGTGCTGTAATCCTTCCACCCAAACCACCCGGTCCGATACCGGAGGCATTGATTCTCTCTAACAATTCCTCCTCCATTTCCTTTACATAAGGAATGGTAGAGCGTTCATTCACCGGTCTGGTTAATGCCTGCTTCGCCATCAATGCGCATTTCTCAAAGGTACCACCGATACCCACACCCACCACCATAGGCGGACAGGCATTGGGACCTGCATCCCGCACTGCAGTCAGCACAGCTTCCTTCACACCTTCTATACCATCTGCCGGCTTGAGCATAAACACCCGGCTCATATTTTCACTACCAAAGCCCTTTGGTGCCATCGTAATCTTGACCTGATTTCCCGGTTTCATTTCATAATGAATCACTGCGGGAGTATTGTCTTTTGTATTCTCACGTATCAGAGGATCCTTTACTACGGATTTGCGCAGATATCCATCCACATAACCTCTACGCACACCTTCGTTAATGGCATCTTCCAAATTACCACCCTCGAAATGTACTTCCTGCCCGATTTCCATGAAAATCACTGCCATACCGGTATCCTGACAGATAGGTATCATATCCTCTCCGGCTATCTGCAGATTATCCTGCAACTGGTTCAAAATCTGCTTCCCTAAGGGAGCCTCCTCTTGTACTGTAGCCCTATCCAAGGCTTCCTTCATATCCTCTGACAGAAAATGATTGGCTTCTATGCACATTTCCTTGATGGTTTCTATAATTGTATACACATGTATGGTTCGCATAACTTCCTATTCCTCTTATTCTGCCAGCAATTCTTTGGTCGTTTTTAACTCTTCCGCGGAAACCTCCTGGGGAATCCAGTTAATGTTCTGACCGTCGTTTTCATATCTGGGAATCAAATGCATATGAAAGTGAAAAACAGTCTGACCTGCTACGGTACCATTATTCTGCACTACATTAAAACCATCACAGCTTAATTTCTCTGTCATGGATTTTGCCAGCTTCTTGGCTAAAACCAGCACCTTTGCAGCGGTCTCCTCCTGCAGTTCATATAAATTATCCGCGTGCTCCTTTGGTAAAATCAATGCATGCCCCTTTGCCGCCGGTGCCATATCCAAAATTACGTTAAAATCCTCGTCCTCATAAATACTATTTGTCGGAATAATACCATTCGCTAATTTGCAAAAAATACAATCGTCCTTCTTCATAATTATTAACCATCCTCTCAATTTTCTCCAAATACAAAAATCTGATCCAAACTACGCAATGCTTTGAAATTGCCCTTCATCTTCATCACGCCCGACATAAAAGCTCTCTGAAAGGTCATTCTTCCTGCCAGAATTTCTTCGAAAACATTCGTATCCAAAGACATTTCTACATCCGCCTCAGTTACATTCTTGTAGCTCATATTCAATCTGCTACCATCCACCTTGATAAGTAGCGCCAATTTCTTATTCTCCAACTTCAATAAATAAGTAGCTTTCAGCTCTCTATCCGGCTGGAATACTTTTTGCAATGCAGCTATATAATGCTCCTTGCTTTCCTCCGGGTTTTCACTCATCATATCCCTAAACAGGTTCGCTAATTCCTGAATGTCCTCCTTCTGTCTCTGTACATACCCATCGTCAGAAGCATATTCTGATAGCTGTTCCGTTTCCTGGGGTGTCAAATCCGTATTCGGTGTCGTGGAAATAATTTGCTTCACTGCCTGATTACTTGCCGGGAAGCTGGACACCTTTTGCTTAATGGTTCGATACAGGTTCTCTGCCTTCTTCTCAATAATAGTAGTATAATCTTCGTTCATTTCCAACATCAGGGTATCTGCGATATAGCCACAAATACCACTGCAAGGGCGTCCACCCAGAATCTCCCATGCAGTCGCAAGGGTCAGTTTTCCTTCTCTTTCACCATAAGTGGTTGACATAACAATCGGACACATATAGATTTTAGAAATGATTTCCTTGTCTCCATATAGCCAGCAGGCGTCTAAAAACTGCTGCATATATCCTCCGATACCATACCATTCCACAGTGGATGCCAGAATAATACCTTCTGCATCCTTCAGTGTCTGTGGCAAAGTCACAATGGAATTTTTATTCTCATACAAATTATAGCGGGTTACATTTACATGCAATTCCTCCAACACTTCCTGCATCTTATCAATCACATACAGGGTCGGGTCTCCGATAAGGCCTCTTCCACCATAGTAAATATTTACGTTCATTTAAACACCTCTCTTTTTAGCATATCTAGCCAATACCAAAACATTTTCTGCCGTAAAATAGATAGTCAGTGGCTTCCATTCTTCACTATGAATTAGCTCTGATACATTAATAATACAAAGTACCACATTCTATTCCTCAACAGTACATTGCATATTATAACTTCTAAAATTCTGAATTAGTTTCAAAATTCATCGGCATACTGTTCATTAAAATAACCACACAGAATAGTCCTGGTATCCTGCAAAAATACCACATTATATGCCATATCCTAACTGCTCTCCACTAATCTGTCTGGTATGTAACATAACCGTTCAGTCCGATACCGTAGTCTGCTTTATCAGCAACACAATACCGACAAAATTCGTTATCCTCATTTAGCGTTTCTCCTGTGATATGTATGAAGGGCATCCCTTATTTCTTCATTTCATCTATCATCTGAAGCAAACACAAATGATGTTCAAATCGCTGTCTGTCTTTCTTTACAACAGTATCTAATACCAATCCACATACCAATGACTGTAACGCTGCCAAACCTAAGGTCGCAGATACAATTAAAGTAGGAAATCTCTCTACCAAGCCAGTATTCACGTATTCTACAAAAACAGTAACAAATAAAAATAAGGCCATCAACAATAACACAATTGCACAAATGCCAAAAAATCGTAGTGGTCGATAATCCTTTAACAGTCGAAAAATCGTAGTGATTACTTTGAAACCATCTGCATAGGTATTCAATTTAGATTCACTACCCTCCGGACGGTCTCTATAGTTAACCGGAATGGAATGAAGATGCAAATTTTTATCTAAAGCATGAATTGTCATTTCTGTTTCAATCTCAAATCCTTTTGATAATACTGGGAATGACTTTACAAATAGTGGACTAAATGCACGGTATCCAGTCATAATATCTGTTACATTCCCCTTAAAGAAGTAATTCACCAGCTTACGAACCAAAGTATTTCCGACATTGTGAAATGGTCTCTTATTCTCTTCAAAATAAGTAGATGATAAGCGGTCACCAATTACCATATCTACATTTTTATTCAAAATCAAATCCACCATCTCTTTTGCATATTCAGCAGGATACGTATCATCCCCATCAGTCATAATATAGCAATCTGCCTGTACCTCACGGAACATAGTACGAATTACATTTCCCTTTCCCTGCTGATATTCATAACGTACAACTGCTCCCGCTTTTCGCGCAATCTCATCTGTTTGATCCGTAGAATTATTATCGTATACATAAATGGTGGCTTCCGGAAGCACCTTATGAAAATCTGTTATCACCTTTTCAATTGTCACACTCTCATTATAACATGGAATTAGTACAGCTATTTTACTCATTCTCTTTTATCTCCTTTGTTATAATTTCTTCCGCTTCTGTCTCCACCCGAAGAAATGGTAATAGCAAAAAAAGCGGCAAGCCATAAGCCAATAAATAAATGTATCTCAAACTAAATGCAATAGGAGTCGCCACCATAATTGTCAACCATAGTAATACCGGTGGGAAGAAACCCAGTAATAATGCATATTTCTCTTGCATCCAGGTCAGCAAACCGCCCAGCAATACTAACCACACCAATGCACCAGTACTCATATATGTTACCCACCACATTAGCTCATCTTCTAAAGGTACTCCTAGTAATCTTTCTGCCATATCTACACGTTGAATATTAAAGTCATTATTTTCATCGACATAAAAATAATAAAAACCAGCAGAATTTTTCAGACCAATCTGCCAAAAACCTATTGTATCCATCAAATATGCCTCAACATAAACATCCAAATTGGGGAATAAAAGTTGCAACCAAACCTTAAGGAACTCTCCCACATTTTCTTCTAAATATTGTTGATTAAACTCTCCATGAAACTTCAGACTGTCCACGATAGCAGGTGTATAAAATGCCTTCCATTGTGCCTCAGGTAACACTTGAAACAATACCTGTCTTTGTTCCTCCGTCAACTCCCTGTCTTTTACAATTACACTAGCTAATTGTTGAATAGGAACCCCCAAAGATTCTGCAACTGTATCCTTTCCAACTCCCATAGCATCATATATCGGTCCCTGAATTAACATACACATCAATATCATTGTCAGGACTCTAGTTCCCAGTTTCATAAATTGTTTACGGTATACTATTGCTAAAATAACAGAAATACCCACCACTAAATAAATACCATTATTTCTCAAAAAAACAATCATACAACCTAGAGAAATAAAAGTAGCAATTACTTTTGTTTCTTTCAGATTTCTTCCCCTACTAATTCCAATATCCAAAAGAAGCAAACAAAATAACAATAATGCTGCTGAAAATAACGGATCCTTCCACATACTAATCGCATAAACTGCAAATATTCTGGTAAATGCAAAATACAACTCAGCCATCATAGCCAATATCCATGGTATTTTCTTGCGCAACATCCAATGCACACAATATCCTGCCGACGCAGCCATCAAAGTATATTGAACACAACTGTATAAGAAAACACCTCGATTGTAAGAACCCGTCAATCCTCCTATTTCCAAAAAAAGCTTTATAAACAAAGTATACATCACAGGATAATGATTAGTGTAGGGTGTCTTATTCAGGGCCTGATTTATAGATGCTATAGAATCACCAACTACCACACCAGGATAATAAGCAAACAAATACGGCAACCAACAAATCATTATAAATCCACTAAGCAATAACCAAATAAACACGCTTTCCTTTTTACTTAACTGTTGCTCCTGCACAGAACATGAATATTTTTTAGCAATACAACACAATCCATATACAACAACAAAGACCAGTGGCATCCAACACAATACTCCGACCCAATCCTTCATAGTCAAAGGATAAATAAAATTAACTGTATATGAACCAAACACGTCATTGTTAAAACTTATCTTCTTTCCAACCACAAAAACCATACTGACTATCATGGAAAACGCACCTCCCATCATAATATCTCTGCTTTTGGGGGGTACCTTCCACATCTGCACATACATAAAAGCCAATAAAGCGAAACACAAAATATACCAAATAGGATTTATGTACCTATTTAACATCCACACGTAAGATTGACAGAAAACCAAAGCTCCTATTCCACCTCCAAACAGGACACTATCTGCTTTCCACTTGATTTTCATCACAATTTTTCCTCCTCAAACTATACCTAGTAAGTATAGTAATTTATTATAGTAGAATAACACAAAAAACCAATCCTGTCCATTATTAGCTACTTTCCCAAGTTTTCTTACCGATAAATATACTCTGTTTTAGCAAATTTTAGCTCATCTCCGCTCTCCAGCTTCCGCTTTTCATAGGGTTGCATGCGCAAGCCGTTTTTGAAGGTTCCGTTGGTGGAGTTCAAGTCTTCTATGTAACAAATTCCCTCCTCCATTACAATTCTCGCATGTACCCGGCTGGCAGAATAATCATTCAAGACCAAATCTGCATTCTCTTTTCTCTTACCTATCACAAATGGAAACTTCTCGATCTCTGCCACCAATTCTCCGTCCAAACGATAGATTGCCGGCCTCTGCGGTGTGGTTGTTCCTTCTATATATATAGTTTTTCCAAATTCTTCCTCCGAAATGACTTCTTCCACCGCTTCCTCTTCTCCATAGGGCTTCTTTTCACAAACTGCATAAAGCGGTCCCTCGTTCATCCGTTGTCGTAAACTCTCCCGATATTCTACCTTTTGTGCATGCTTCTTTTTACGCCCTTCCCAGAAGAACCTTACTCCTCGTTTATCCGACTCCTTCTCTGTATGGGCTCTTGGCTCTTCTCTGAGAACTGCTGTCGGTGCCTCTTCTACTGAAGCAGATATGCCGGTAGCCGGACTATGCTTCTTTTCCGCTTCCTGTTCCTCCAGCTTCATTAGTTCCTCATACATTTGCCCATCTACATATTCTATACCGATGGCACGCACCTGCTCATAGGCATTATACAAAAACTCCACCAAGGTCTCGTCGGCATAGTCAATCCGCTCCACCAGAAAATCCATCAGCTCTACCAGACCACTTTTTCCCTCATAATATGGCACAAACAAAAAAGAAAAATCATTCTTTTCCAAATCCTGATAAATATGCTCCGGCGTCCAGATGATGTTCTGCTCCTCCAGCAGGAAGCGGTCCAGCTCCCGTCGCATCTGCTTCATTCCCCATAAGAAATCCTTCATCCATTCCCGGGTGATTTTTTTCTCTGCGAATAGCTGCTTCAAATTCTGCGTAGATGTAATATCATAGTACAAATACGCTTCATTATTCAGATAACGCAGACTGCAAGGCAACAAATAACGTATACCTCCCCTGCCAAGGATACAATATTGATAACGCTTCTCCTCCGGCTTTTTCTCCAGTGCCAGCCTTTCATAATTACAATTACAATTCCTGATATATTCTGTCGAAATCATTTTGTCTCTCCTCTCACGAATCTTCTTCCTCTCCAAATCTCTGCCTTGCTCTCAACCACTCCACAGGCGAAAGCTTCCTTATTTCGTATTGTGCTTTCAATTTTCCCCACAGCCTATCCTCCGCTTTCCCTGTAATAGTCAGCTTCCAACCACTTTCTTTCAGCTCAGGCTCCTGCGGTTTCACCCACAAATAAACTTCCCTTTCCCAGTCTGCCAAACAATCCTGACAGAGTATCTGCGTCTCCTCCTTGTGATTTCCTGACAGCTTTATGGATAACACGGCCATGTCCTGCTCCAACAAACAGCGGTCATACATAAACAGGAACAGCGCGATTAAATATAAATAAAAAAACAGCACCATGGGCATAATGAGTGAAGCTTCCACCGTCATATACGCAGATATTCTTCGCTCCCATACCTTCACAGCCGCATCCCCCCTATGACCACCCATACATAGCCCAGGCATAAAAACGGCAAAAAGGGAATTCGAAAAGATTTCTTTGCCCTACGACTGCACAAAAGAACCACACTGGCAACAAAGGATGCCAGCAGACCCATCATCCAAAGTTCCCAGATAGCACTAGCCCCCAGACCCACTCCCAGATTTAAAAGTAACAAGCCGTCACCATAACCAATCTGCTCCCTCGTAACAAAGCCTAACAGCAGGCATATTCCACCCGGCAACAAAGCCACCGGCAGCTCCTCCCAGACAAAGATTCCCTTTGTCCACTGATAGCCTACACTTACCAGACTGCACACACCACTGGCTATAAACAGCCACAGGGGCAGTGCCAGACTCTTCATATCATATATACTGCCGATTACCAAAGTAACTCCTGTCAAAATCCATACAACCCACATCTCTTTTCTCCTCCACTTATCCACCATATACTTTCGTCATATGCTTTTTATCCACCTTATTTCCCCTTTTCACCCACACATCTGCTGCATGGTCTGTACGGAATATCCTCCTGCCAGAGTATCGCGCGAATATAGCGGGTTAGAGCCGGGCAATCTCCATCCTTGTGAAAATGGTTCCCCTGTTCTGTAATAAATACAGTTTCTCCCTCCTCTTCCTTTTCGCAACGCTCACAGACATAATATTTTGCACCATGCAGATTTCGAAGCTTCCCTACCTGCTCCTTTTCCACCTCCTGTATGGTCAGAAAAATATGCGTACAATCTGCTCTGCTGTGCCAAACCTCTCCATAAACCGTTACATATACATACGAAAGCTCCTTCTGCAAGTCATACCCTGTCCAGGCATGCCCATAATAGCGATTCACCATTCGCATGTATGGAAAAGGAAAGAGAGTAATAGGCGGTTTCACCTGATAACTCACCCCAATATCCAGACACTCCTGTGTATATTCACAGGCCAGATAGTTCAGTCCGCTACTTCCCCGTACCAGTGGAGATTCATCCAAATACTCTTTCCCCAGCAAACTCTTTACACTGTTTCCTACATATCCATAAGACAGTGCCACATCCGGCAGCTGTGCTGCCATCTCCGGTTCCAGCGCCATATACACACTCAGCTGATTTCCGCATTCCCACAGAGCAAATTCCAACTTCCCATGTAACCGCAACATTTCCAAGAAGCCCATCATATGCAAAAAGAAAAACAATAGGAGCGGAAGCAGCACTGTTGCCTCTACGGTCATACTTCCGGAAAGTTTTCGTCTTCCCCAAAGGGAGATAAGCAGAGAAATCTTCTTCATGAACTTCTGATATATATGAAATACACGGGAGATGTGGTGGAACAACACCACTTGTAACGTCGGAGAAGGCGTTCCTTTTTTATTTTTCGCTTGCGCGACTGTTCTGTTTTCATCCATCCATGAAGAAGACATCTCTACCTACCTCCCCTCTGCTATTCATAGCACTTTTCTCTGTTTATCCATAAATCGTAACCATAATCCGACCTTATGACTGCTTCAGCCTCGATTCGCTCTATACAGGCATCCATCCGAAAACTCTCATTTCCTTCGGTCAGACGAATATCCATTTCCATCAAATCCATAAAGCGAAAGGTAGTCCCTCCTGCATCCTCCAGATAAAGTAATACATGCAGGTAGTCCCGATAGGACATTCCCCTTCCCTGCTCTCTGCTTCCAGAAATAACAAATGATTTTAGAATGCTGTCCAAATCATAATGCCAGCTCCTATCATCCTTCATCAAAGGCACCTTACTGCCCTCCAGCAACAGCTTCGTATCATGCAGACTTTCCGCATAAGCCCAGCCGATTACCAATATGGTTTCGAATAAGGGAGCAATTTCCGGACAAAACACCGCTGCCGCTAATAGGTTCGCCACCACCTCTATCAAAGCAGACTTCCCCTTATCCCGGGTCAGATACAACACATTTGCCACCTCTCGTATCCCACAAATGGTACCGGCCACCTGCCGCAGGTTTTCCGTGTCCGTATTTTTCCCTGCAAGCAGATACTCTGCCTGATACTTCAATAAACTCCCCTCTTTTTCCTGTCCGTAGTGCCCACAGTAGCGAAGTAAATATTCCTGAAACCATACTTTCTCCAAGGCAGACAACTCTTCCATCACCACATAATTTCCATGATTGATTTCCCCTCTCCTTTTGCGGGCAGAAATGTATTGATTCAAATCCACCTTCTGTCCGGACAGGTTGGTTTTGGCATCCACTACCCACTTCAATACTCCCTGTGCCCGCATATTGTCCAAGTGCTGTGTAGGATCAGCAATTTCTACCGTAATCCACATTTCCTCTTCCAGTTGCTTTTGGGTTCCGTGGTATGCCTGCAACGCCAGGTCTGCCTTCTGCTTCTCCGCAGCCATGTTCCGTTCCAAAAGCCCCTCATTTTCTATGGTGTGTACCCACTCCAGCACATCCTCTGCCATGTTCAGACCCAAATCATCCTTCACCGCTTCTGCTGCCCGTTTCTGAAAAAGCACTCCCTCTCCATCCGTAGCCAGTGCCACAGTCTTCAAATAAACTGTATCTGCTTTCAACCCCAGCAAATCCTTGTACAAAAAATCCATATAGGACGCCTCCTGTACATTCAGATTCTGTTCCAGATAATACCGTAACCTGGCTTCCGTATTATAATAGGAAGGATAAGCAGAGCCATAGGAGCTGTCTATGTAAAAGAGGTTATACTGGGAAAAGAGCTCCCTGTGATATTCTGCCAACACACTGTTCATAGCAATATCCATCACGCATTCTGTCTCCAAGCGTATGGTATTTCGCCGGGTGCCCTCAATAAGTGTCAAACAAAGTGACAGCATGATGGTCAGGGTAAGGGACATATAAATGGTCAGATACCCTCTATAAACCTTCTTCCCATACATCATTCTTTCTCTATCTAAACCTTATTGGCCTGTTTGGTAATCTTATTGAAAATATCCTTTACCAAATCCGTAATTTGCTCCTTGAACAATACGACCAGACCTATGAGCACCACGATAATCAGAATGATTTCAACCGTTCCCATTCCCTCATTCTTCTGCACCAAAAAGCTCTTTGCTGCAATCACCTTTTCGTCCAACCAATCCATCCATTTTTTGTTTCTTTTCATACCTTTTTCCTCACTTTCTCAATCAATTATTTATTCCTTTACTTTTCTCTTTCTCTTCTCACCTACAGACATTATTTCTTCTGCAAAGCGATATCTTAGACGCCGACTATCGGCATTCGCCGGATACATTCAAATCCCTAAAAAGCCGTAAAAGCCGGTATCATCACCAACAACATAACCATGCCCATCATCATAATCATAGGTACCAACAGCTTGGTCTCCGCTTCCTCTCCCAGCTTCTTTCGAAATTGTAGGTTCTCCTGCATTGCCTTGTCACTTTCTTCCCGCAAACGTACCAGCAATGCTCCGTTCCCCTTTTTTAGGTTTTGTCCCAGCATGGCGGCGAATCGAGCGTATTCCTGCATACCGCTCCGCCTGCCGAAATGCTCATAAACAGCTCCCTCCGATACCCCTGCACTGAGTTCGTTGCAGGAATAAAGCATTTCCTCATAAGCTACCGCCTCCTGATAAACCTGCTTATTTGCGGCATAATCTCCGGCAATCTTCGTAAAGCTCCCCCTCACAGTCATTCCAGCTTCCATATAGAGAACAAACTTATTCAAAATTACCGGATAGGCTATTTTCATACTCCGTTTGCGAAGCAGGGTCTGCTCATGCAAATCCTTGTCCTTTAGGAAAAATACTCCCACTGCAGCCACCAGTGTCAGCAGTAAAAACAAAGGGGAATTGTCCTCCGCTGCCAGCTTCCAATGTATGCTTTCTCCTTCCAGTTCCTGAGGAAGATACATCACCTCTTCATAGCGGCTTTCTTCCTCCCTTTGCCAAACAGCCTCCTGCAATCGACGCCCCAGAGTATTCTCCTGCAATACAGAAACACAGGAAACCAATATTTCCTTCTTATAAGTTTCTTCCCCATAATTTAGTGTAGCCGTCAGACAAACCACTTGATTTACCCCCCTGCCATCTGCTTTCCAGCTTCCGTCCGCCTCCAAAACAGTAGGGTCACTGCTTTTCCAGGTGATTTCAAAGGGATATCCCTCTACTACTTCCGGAAGCACCAGGGAACCGGTTACCTGCTCCAGACTTCCCCTCTGACTTAAGACATCCTTTTCCAGCAGGTCGCCACATTCTGCAAACAGCCTCTCCAGCTCCTGTGGCTCCAATTGTCTCGCCACCACATTCACCCAAAGCTCCTCCGTTTCCTCTGCCACCTTTGCTATCAGCAGCACCTCCTGCTCCTCCTCCCCTACAGCTCCACGCTCCAGCACACCATTTGTTCCCAAATCCGCATCCATTCTCTGCTTCAGGGAAAACAGCCCTGACAGTAAACTTCCTACCGCCAGTACCAATATCACCAAGCGCAGCTTCTCCACATAATAGTCCACCAACAATTCCCGACTGCTCAGTCCCGGATGCAAACGTTCCAAATCCGTTCCCACCTGTGGTCGCTCTGCAAAGGGTAGCCCATACATCCGACAAAGCTTATAGGCATAGCTGCTCATTCTTTGTAGCAAATCCCCCGGCTCCCTTCTCGCCAAAAAAGCCAGAAAAAACAATCCCACCCATATGAGTAAACCGATTCCTAAAACCATACCTGTCTCCTATCCATATGCCTTCCTAAAAATTTTTTCCGACAGAACATAAGCACACAAATAGAGCACCAGACATCCTGTCATAATCACTACTCCGAAGCCATTGTGATACATTCCATCGAAATACCCCGGATTGCTGTATTCCAGATAGAGCACCAGGAAAAAGGGCATCACATTCATCACCCTTTGCTCCAGTAGTTTCGCTGCCAGAAGTATTTCCAGCTCTGCCTCCAAATCCAGCTTCTCCGTAATCATTCGGCTGTATAATTCGATAGTTTGCGGAATGTTTCCACTGTTTCGCTTGGCTATGCGAAACACCTCTGCAAACTCACGAATTTCCTCCAGACCGCTTGCCCCAGCCATATTCTGCAGCAGATTTTCCAATGTTTCATTATTTTGCAATCCTCGTCGAAGCTTTTCCAGTTCCCCATACATTTGACAATCCCTGCCAAACATCGCCTCCATATCTGCCATACTTTCCACAAAGGCATTCTCCACTGCATAGCCTGCTTTCAAAGAGCTTTCCACAGAGAGCACACATTCCTTGAACTGCAAAAGCAGCTCCCTCTCCTGTTTCTTCTTTCTTTTTTTCTGTCTCCAAAATACAAATAACCCTCCCACTGGCAACATGGGTGCTCCGGCCCATGCACTTCGGTAAAAGAAAAAAGAAAAAAATACCGCCACCCCTATTCCAAATGCTATGTCTGTTTTGGTCAGGTCTCTGCTAAACAACCAGACCTGCTGCCCGAAGCTTTCTATCCTGTACCAAGTTTCCTGTCTTTTCAAATATACCTTCCACCCTTCCTTCCACATCCTCCCCGGTCTCCGTAAACTGATAAAGTGTATGTAGCTCTATTTCCCCATCCCTGCATCCGGTAACCTCTACGATTTCCAACAGCTTACGACTTTTGTCACGCAGTCGCCCCAAATGCACGATAATATCCACCCCCGAAGCAATCTGCCTGCGTATGGCTTCCAAAGGAATGTCCATGCCCATAAGTATCATATTTTCCAGACGGGACAACATATCCCGAGCACTATTGGCATGTCCGGTAGACATAGACCCCTCGTGCCCCGTATTCAAACACTGCATCATATCCACCGCTTCTGCTCCTCGCACCTCTCCCACAATGATTCTGTCCGGCCGCATGCGTAAACTGGCTTTGATTAAATCTCGAATCGTAATTTCCTGACAGCCTCCTACATTGCTATTACGGGTCTCCAAACGTACCAAATTCTGCAACCCCTGTAACTGCAATTCTGCGCTGTCCTCAATGGTTATGATTCTTTCATCCTTGGGTATAAATCCTGATAATACATTCAAGAAGGTGGTTTTTCCGCTTCCGGTACCACCGCTGATAAAGATATTGTACTTTGCTGTAACCAGCATTTTTAAGAAATCCGCCACCTGTGGCGAAATAGAATGATTTCCAACAAGTTCCTCCATGCCAATCGGTTTGTCCGGAAATCGTCTGATGGTAACAATGGGACCATTTAGGGCTATGGGGTTCATAACCACATTCACACGGGCACCATTATTTAATCGTGCATCTACAATGGGAGAGGCTTCATTTACCACACGGTTGCAACCTGCTACAATCTGTTGAATAACGTCCATAAGCTTTTCGGAAGATTCAAAGCCTGTTTCCAGCTCCCTTAAATACCCGTTTCTCTCGATAAATACATGATTAGGACCATTTATCATAATCTCGGTAATACCGGGGTCCTCGATTAAATTCTGCAGTATATCCAGTCGCCGCAGAGAGGCAAACAAATCCGTTCGTAACTGCCTTCTCACTGCCACCGGCAATAGCTTCAACCCTTCCTGTTGCAAGATTACCTCATCGATTCTTTCCAGTACCTCACTGTCACTGCATTCTCTGCTATAATCCAGATTCTCCAGAACCAATTCCCGTAATCTCTGCTTCCATCCCAAATACTCCACGTTCCTATCCCTCCTGTCTAAGCATCCCTTTGATATACTCTGCCAGTTCTCCCTTGGTGTACTGTTCTACCTCCTCCGGCAGCTTGTGAAAGGTAGGTAGCCGGCATTTGGAGGTTTTGCTACGCACATCCTCGTACTTTTGCAGAGCCAAGAGCTGCTCATACTGCTCCAGCTTGCTCCGTGCCTTTGCATCCTCCCTGACGATGGTGTACACTCTACTACACATACGCAGTATTTCGAACAATCCTTGCATACACTCGGACAAATCCAACAGTACATACTCATACACACCACTTTCCACAATGGCTCGCAGCAGTCGCTGCCACTCCCCTACTGTAATATAAAGAAGATTTTCACCATTTACCATGGACGTCACATATTCCAGATTCCCCATCCGCCGAACCACCGTCTGCATATGAAGAGGAAAGCTTTCCTCCTGTTGATAATACAGCAGAGAAGAAATATCCTGTTTCTTGCCCTCTCCCCATGCCTCCCATCCCACATAGGGTTCAAAGCTCAAATATAAGGTGCGATGTTTTTCTGCCAGCAACTGTCCGTAGGTCAACCCGAAGGTAGTCTGGAGGCAACGCCTCACCGGAGAGAACAAACCAATCAGTTTGGTTTCCGCCCTACATCCCACCCTAGGAAAAAAGTCGTTTTCCAGCTCCATATAATGTGTCAGCAGTTCCTGCCTGACCTTTTCCGCCGCCTGATATTTGTCAATATTCACCAATTGCTTTTCCTGCAGCATACCGCTTTCATTTAACAAAACCGGCAGCTTCACCTGCAAGTCTGCCACAAACTCACCATAGGCAGCTTCAGAAATCAATAGAATTTCAATCTTTGTCTTTTGTGCCATTTTCACTAGCTCCTGTGGTTTGGTATAAACCAATATCTCCCAGGAAGCTTCCTTTTTCTTTCGCAAAAAGTCTGCCATGTGTTGTGCATAATCCTCCTCCGGGTCGCACAAAACCAATAACTTCTGCTCCAAGCTCGCCCTCCTTATGATTATGAAAAACTATATACTGTGGATATCTCGTGATTCACAGACATAATTTAGATAAAAGATTGTTAGTAAGAAGATAGATTTTCTTCTGTTGAAATGCATTCTAACACGTTATTTCATAAATGTCTATAGGCAAAAGTAACAAAATGGTATATTTTACAATTTTTGTGTCTATACTTGTAACAACAAACCCTTATCAAGTCCAGTGGACAGAATGGAGAAACATGAAAATATTTTTTAAGAAGACTTATGAAACACCGGAGACTCTTGAAGATGATTTTGCCACACCCTCCCTGCGGGAAGATTTAGAAAAAACCCGCCAGGCACTTGACATTGCCTATGCGGGTTTTGATAACGCAGTAAATCCGGATATGATTGACTGTTATATTTATGAAATTAATGCCTTGCTCAAACGTTATAAGCACTTAAGCGAGCTTTATGCACTGCAGCTTAATACTGCCGCTGCACCGACATCATACGAGCATACCACGGTTGACACTCTGACTGGTCACGTCTTCAGCTAATGCCGCTCCCTTTCCATAGGTAAGACCACTATACACAGTTTGTGTGTTGCTCATAATGGGTGCGGATGAGTTGTTCGGTGCAATCTTCGCATAAGCATCCTGAAGCTTGCTCAGTACCGGTTCAATTTCATCCAGCACCTTTGCATCCTTACGCACCTGTGCATAAGCCAATCTACGGATGCAGAACATATAAAGCTTGTACAGGTTCTTGGCCGGTTCGTATTCCATATGAAGAGATTGGAGCAATTCATTGATACACCCACGTGTCTTACGAATGGCTCCGCCAAACTCTGTCCAGTCCTGCTTCTGTGCCGCTTCCTTGGCATCCTGCAAAAAACTCATTGCCATCTCATACAAAATCACAACCAGTTCCGTCGCATTTGCCTCAGTGATACGAAGGGTAAACTTCTGTTTTACTTCCTTGGTCATGTACTATCCTCCATTACTGTAACAACTGAAGTACCATAGAAGGTCTCTCATTAGCCTGGGCCAACATGGAAGTACCGGCCTGTGTCAATACTTGATAAGTGGTATAATTGGTCATTTCCTCTGCCATATCCACATCCATGATTCTGGAGTAAGCAGCAGTCATGTTTTCTTCCGTAATATCCAGGCTTTCTACCGTAGATTCCAAACGATTCTGATAAGCACCCAAGGTACCTCTCACACCGGAAATGTAGGACAATGCATCTGACATACGACTTAATCCATCCCTTGCACCTGCCTCTGTGCTGACATCAAGATCATCAATGCCTAAGTTTCTCAGAGAAACCTCCGGAATATTTACGGATAAAATCTGTCCTTCGTTTGCACCAATCTGCAGTCTCATAGGACCTATTTCGGTAATATCAACCTTCAAATCATTATAGGTTCCGGCTGCAGCCTCTTTCAAATCCAGCTTGATTTCAAAACCACCCTCACCCTTTAAGGTTAAGAAGCTGTCATCTACCTCCGGTGCTTCCATCACAGGAGGGAAGTTTTCTCCCAGAGAAATCGCATCTACATACTTCTGCATATTGCCTGCTTCATCCTTTTTTTCGGAAATCACGATACTGTCAATGGTATATACCTTCGGTGCGGTCTCCTTGCTGAAGGTATTCACGGTAATGGTCTCTTCATTGGTATAACCTTTCACATCGAATTCACCATCCAAAAGAGCCTGACCATTGAACTCTGTAGTCTCTGAAATACGCTGGATTTCATCCTTCAGCTGGCTGACTTCATCCTGAATTATCTTTCTGTCATTATCGGACATAGTACCATTACATGCCTTCACGCACAGCTCATTCATACGCTGAATCATCTCTGTTACTTCTGTCAGAGCTCCGTCTGCGGTTTCAATAATAGAAACACCGTCACTGGCATTCTGGTTGGCAATACCGGTACCTTTAATCTGAGAATTCATTCTCTTTGCAATAGCCAGACCGGCCGGATTATCCTTGGCATGGTTAATCTTCAAACCGGAGGACAATCTCTCCAGAGATTGTGCAAAAAAGCTATCGTTGTTAGCCAAAGCATTGTTTGTAAGCATTGCGGACACGTTGTAATTAATCTTCATTTCTTACCTCTTTTCTATACCATCACCCACAGCCTTAAGCACCTGTAAAAAATTCTTCGCCAAACCATACAAACGATCTGTACCTACCTGTGCTCCGGTGGACCTCCGTGTCCAATCCATAGGGATATGATTTGTTTCACTATATACGAATTCTACCTCGCAAGACTTCCATTCTTCTCTGAGGCTGTTGTTTACTATATCGGAAGAATACTTCAAATTCATAACCGTTTCTTCCTGATTTCCTACAAAATAACCTTCCACACCCTTTTCGGTCACCTGCAAAGCACCGCTTATCTGTCCCAGTCTGCCGCTTTCCAACTGGATGCGTACCGTAGCCCGCGCTTCCTCACTGTGGGTAAACTGCAAATGTACACCGGTCAGTTCTCCGCCGATTTCCATAGGGATGTAGTATTCCTCCTCTGCGGATAAGCTCTGCATAATGGTCAATTGCTTGTGCATCAGTC
Organism: Acetatifactor sp.; assembly: GCA_045615205.1. GTDB lineage: Bacteria > Bacillota > Clostridia > Lachnospirales > Lachnospiraceae > Acetatifactor. The sequence continues at coordinate 27,922 of JAZLEI010000056.1, read as the reverse complement.
GAAGGCTGCGCACATCCACCTGCGTCTGTGCAGTCTGAAGCGTTTCTTCCTCTACCTGCTCCAAACTCTCCTGCACATTCTCCGCGTACTCTTCTGCAAAAGCATCCTTATTGTCCAGCTTCTTCCAGCCTTCCAGACGGTCCTGTTTCTTAGCGGATTTTTCCAGCTGCTTGGCAAGTACAGTTTCAAACTCCTGCTCCAACACCTTGGCTGCCAGCAGATTTTGTGTGGTCGGTTCCACAGCACCTCGCTCCAGCATTTGGAAGCACTCCTGGGAAGCATTGGCCGCCTCTTGCATCTGTCTACGCTGCAACGCTGCTTCTTCCTTGGAAAAACCTGCCTGTATCTGTTCGGAAATAGACAGCTTCATTACCGCCTCTTCGCTTAAGGCTCCTAAGGCATCGTTCACACGTACATCCATGGATTTCCATTTGCCGGTTCTGACTGCAGATAACAGATTCCGGAAGTTCAGCTCGCCACCTACATTTACCAGTGTACCTACTACTGCTCCATCGGACTTTTCAATTTGAGTTAGCAAACGATAACAACCGATAAATGCCTCTCGCTCCTGCTCCGTAATCTCTCCGGATTTTTCCAGCCGGTACAGGAATTTGCTGTACTTCTCTGCACTCTGACCATATTCCTCCGGCAGTTCTTCGAAATACTGTTGCAACTGAGGCAGGGTGGCTTCCAAAGGATTCACACCATCCCGAATCATTTTCAAAGTAGCTGCAGGAGTCATCTGTCGTATCACCTGCTCTACCTGATTCTGTGCGACCTTAACACGTTCCACATTGCTTTCATTAATTTCCATATGGTTATAGCCTAAAATACGAACTGCCTTACGGTTTTCTTCGGTAGCTTCGTAATTCATATCCTGCAAAAGCACATCCACATTAGCAAAAGCCTTTTTGATGCTATCACCCATATCTGCTCTGGGTGCCGTCCAAATAGTTTCGTAGCGTTCTCCGGCCAATTTATAAGCATTGGCAAGCTGTGTTCCTTTTGCATGAAACTCTACTAAAGTACCGCTCTGCAAACGCTCTGCAAAGGAACCTATGGTAGCAACTGGTAACTGTGGCAGCTCCTGTAAAAGTCTTGTAGTTTCCTTGTACTGACCATACTTCACGGTCGGCTCTGCTTCCTGCGGGAAGTATTGCTTCGCCAACTCCTGCTCTGCTTTCTTCAATGCTTCGATGGTTTCTTCTATGGGAACCGTATCTATGGAAAAACCGCTCTCCAACAGCTTCACATTGGTTTCTACTGTCATGCGAAGGCGAATTTCTTCTAATTGAATTCTGTCCTGTACCTTAGTCAGGGCACTATCGCCCTGATACATTTCGTAAATAGCAACTGCCTTTTCCAGTGTGGTCGTAGATTCTGCCAAATTCTTCTCTCCAACCGGAATACCATCTGCCAGGGCGGCAGCGGCAGTCTCTATCACTTGCTTCGGCTGTAAAGGAAACTGTACGGAGAAAATATCCTTATTGCGTTGAATTGCCTGTGCATCTATAGGAAGTCCCTTTTCCACCAGCCAGACAGCTGCGGCTTTTTCCTCTTCTGTTCCTGATAGTCCCAAACGTTCTAAAAGCTTAGAGATTTCCTGCTCCAGAGAAAAGTTCTGCTCTCCAGTAGGGCTCTGGCTCACATTCTTGGTCACGTAGCCTTTCACTGCTTCTCCAAAATATTCCGCTTCCTGCTGAAACTCCAGCTTAGAACCACTGGCAGCCGCCAGATAAAAATCCTTCAGTGTAGCAGACATTTCATTGGCAGCCATGTAGTAATAACTACTATCCGTAGGCTCACCTAACTGAGCTGCAATATCCAACGCCCATGCCACCTGCTCAACATTCTGTTGCTCCAAAGGGATATCTCTCTGGGCAAAACTTTCCGCCAGGGATGTTGCCAATGCCTCACTTCCCAGTGTGGCTGTCAAGGTAGCCATATCCATATCATCCGTGTATCCTGTAATATGTACTCCCGCCTTCATCAGCTCCGCTTTTATCTTATCCAATATAGTAACTGCTTCTCCCGGCTCCATTTCAGAAGGGTCATATCCCTCCTCCTGCATCTTAGCAAAATCCTCGTCCGACATAGTGTGGGACAGAACCGTCAGCTGGTCACGCATATTCTGTACCTGAGCATCTGCAGAATCCACTGCCTGGGGGATTGCGTTCTTCCCCTTATTGCCGGGCTCTGCCATTACCCCTGCCCGCTGCTTCCCATCAAAGGCCACGTTATAGGCATAGGTTTTGGAAACCTTTGCGGTTTGTACGCTTCGGGTTACCTTTTCGCTGTTCTGATTCATTTGATTTATACTGTCAAAAGTGATTTTCATGCAAATCCTCCAAACATCCATAAAAATAGATGAGTACCAAGATACTCATCTATTTTTTCGACTACTTTTCACTTTTCCTTAACCATTTTACCAAAAGTCTTTTTCCCGAATAATAATCATGTCTTCTTCGTCATAACGCTTTCCGGTCACAATATCCATAAAATGTCCGATGGTCTTTCGGTTAGCACTTTCGATAGCCTCATCCATGATTTCCTTTACTTCCATCAGGGTTACCGCATGGTCATTGGTCTGACGTTCGGTAATAATACGATGCAATTCCAACACTCCCAGTTCATCAATGGAGCATTCCATCTCTCGGGCATACTTCTTACAAAATGCTACCAAGGCTGCTTCACTCAGTGCTTCCATATCGATTCTGGCGGTAAAGCAGGACTGCAACTGTGTATTTTCTTCCAAAAAGGCATTCATGGCTTTTCTAGTACCTTCCAGAACTACCACCATACCGGTATTTTCCTGTTGCAAAGCACGATATAGAGCCTCTACGGTCTTTGCATCCATATCTGTAGCCTTCTGAATAATCAGGGCGCCGTTCACCAAGCCTTCCATGACCTTGTTCACATCACGCTTATTCAATGCGGTACCGGAAATCTTTGCGGTCTTTCCGGAAAAATTGCTGTCCATAAGCTGTACGTCTCGGATAATACTTTTAGCCAATCCTAAGGTATCCAGTCCCTCGGAACCGGTAATAATAATATTTCCGGTATAAGCTGCCATAGACACATTATCCAGTGCCCGTAGCAACTGCTCCTTAGAGGAACGTCCCTGAATATACGGTCCGAACAATTCCTTCTCTTCCTTGCTTAGGCTTCGTACCGGACTACCTTCTTCCTCCGGTTCAGCCTCTATATCCACCATCTGCTCTTCATCAATTTCCTCTTCTGCCTGCTCGGATATTTCCTCAATACCCTTTGAGATTGTTTCGGGCTCTTCTACTGTCGCTTCTTCGAGGGTCTCTGCAGGTTCTTCGGAATCAGTATTTGCTACTTTCTCGGAAGCGGTATCTGTAGCGTCCGCTTCCACTTCCGGCTCTTCTTCCAACACTTCTTCCTGCACCGGTGCAGCACCGATAGCATTGAACAGTGCCGCTTCATAGGCAGCATCTACATTATCTTCTGTAATCTCATCTATCTCCGGAACCGGCTCTATTTCCACCAGTTCTTCCACTTCATCCTCCGGAGAAATCACTTCCTCTTCGGCAGGTGTTTCCTCCTCCGTAACCTCTGTTTCCGGCGACTTTGCTTCTACAGTTTCCTCGCCGGTCAGTCCCTGCCAATCAGCTTCTTCCTGCCACTGATTGCTTTCCTCAACTTCCTGCTCTTCCGCATCTGTCTGAGCGTCGGCTTCCTCTGTCAAATCTTCCTCCTGCAAACTGGGGGGTACGGGAATGTCCTCTTCCTCCGGCAGGGTTCTTCCTTCTGCAGCTGCCATAATCTTCTCGATGTCTTCTCCGTTTTCCAACTGTTCCAGCAGTCCGTCTCTTACGGAAGCTTCAAACTCTGTAAACATCTGACCGGTGTTTTCCTTCACATGCTGGCGAACCTTTTCCTTACCCTTTTCCTCCAGCTCCTTCTTCATACGTTCCCACTCAGCCATAATGTCTTCTATACTAATCTGACCGGTAATCTGCTTTTCTACAGCCTCCCGCTCCGGCATTACGAAACTAATCTGACCATCACTTTCCATGGAAAGAACCTTGGCCATTTCCTTAGGAGGCTCTGCTGTCCTCTCCTGACGTAACTGCTCCATTACCTGAGTTGCAGTAGTAGTCTCTGCTTCTGAGCTCATAACTTCTTCCATAGTCAGTTGTACAGCCTCTACCGCTTCCGTCACACCTTCCTGCACTGCCTCTAACACGGAAGTTGCCTGCTGAGAAACGGATCCTGATACTTCTGCTATCTCAGCCTCTGTCTCTTGCACAGTCTCTTCGACACTCATACTACTCTCTACAGTGTCGGTCTCTACAGCCTCTTCTGCGACTGCCTCTGAAACAGCTTCCTCCTGCAACTCCTTTCGGGTTACAATCGGAATCACCTTCGTTTCCTCTTCCGGTTCCTGTACTGTCTCTGCTTCTTCTGACTTACCTTCCCAAAGTTCACGCAAGCCGGCTGCCACTTCCTCCTGTAAATTGATGGTATTGCACTGTCCCGGGTCCATGGTCTTTACCTGTATATCAATCTCCTCTACCGGCATACGTCTGGTAGCAGCATCGGTAGCCTCCGTTGCAGATACACCCTGCAGTTCCTGTGCAGACCAAACCATGGTTTCTGCCGCCGTTTCCTGCTCCTTCTCTGCTTCCGTTGCCGGTGTCTCTTCTGCCGGTACTTCCTCTACAGGCTCCACCTGTGGCGCAAACCGATTGTCGTACTTTCTCTGCTGCTCCTCTGTTAATGGCTGATGCAACATTTTCAGCTCCATGGCCTTAATAACGTATCTGCCGTCACCAAACCACACAATCATTTCGTCACATTCATCCACACATTTGCTGGCCAAACCCACTCTATGATATAAGTAGGCCAATTCATATGCCCACTTTTCCCGATAATCACGCTTTTTATACTCCTCCAGAACTGCAATACGTTCCTCCAGGCTGACTTCCTGCGCCTCATAAATCTTGTACTGCAAAATATAACGTCCCGGATCCTTAGGAGCAATCTGCACAAACTCCTTGCAATATTCCACTGCCTGAGGCAACTCACCCATCTTCACCGCCAATTCGCACAAAGCATATACAATCGTCCTTCCGCTGGGATGACGGTCATATGCCAAAAGCAACATATCACGGCTGTCTTCATATCTACGATTAATCTTGTACAAATCACTGACTGTACAAAGCATCTTCACACTCTTCACACGACGCCAGTCAATGGTATCCGCAATCTCTGCCGCCTGCACGTACTCTCTACGTGCTATTAATTCCTTAATCTCTTCTGATCTTACTTTGTATTCATACTTATCCAAGGTATTTCGCTCCCTTATCTCAAACCTCGTGTCTGGTTATAGCAACTCTATCTTGAGCAGTCATCTGCATGTTAGAACAAATTTCGAGTTATTATAAACTATTCTCCCACATTACTTATTCAGTCTAACATAATGGTCATGGCTTGTCAAAAATAAAACCTTAATTTTTTATAAAAAAATACAAGATATTGTATGAACCCCCCTAATTCGCAAACAATATATCGAAAAAGCCACCTGCAACGCTTTGTCGCAAATGGCTTCCCTTTCAATTATTTATGATATTGATGCTTCTTCTGTTTCTTTCAGTTTATCATAACAAATTACTCAGCTGTGCAAACTGCTCCAGTGTCAATGCCTCTCCGCGAATGGTTGCGGACAGTCCCATTTGCTCAAGAGCCGCCAATATCTCTTCCTTAGAAATATGTAGTTCCGCAGCATTAGTGAGACCATTTACCAAGGTCTTTCTGCGCTGATTAAAGGAGGCTCGTATAAGTGCGAACATCTTCTTTTCATCTGCCACTTCTACCGGTGGCTGTTCATAGCGTGTCAGACGTATCACTGCACTTCCCACATTGGGACGAGGGATAAAACAGTTGGGGGGAACATTTGCCACAATCTGGGGCTTTGCATAATACTGCACCGCCAGGGACAAAGCACCATAATCCTTGGTACCGGGTCCTACCTGCATACGGTCTGCCACTTCCTTCTGTACCATAATGGTAATGCTTTGCAAAGGTACATGACTTTCAAACAGTCCCATAATAATAGGGGTAGTAATATAATAAGGCAGATTTGCTACCACCTTAATGGGTCTGCCGCCATTTAGTTCCTCTACGATTTTGTTAATATCCACCTTTAGAATATCATCATTAATAATGGTAATATTATCATACTCTGCCAAGGTATCCTGTAGTATAGGGATCAAATTCTTGTCGATTTCCACCACCACTACTTTGCCGGCTCTTTCCGCCAGATATTGTGTCATGGTACCGATACCGGGTCCTATCTCCAGCACACAATCCTCCTTGGTAATTTCCGCCGAATCCATGATTTTCTCTAACACATGGGTATCAATCAAAAAGTTTTGACCGAATTTCTTCTGAAAATTAAAATTATATTTCTGCAATACCGCTATGGTATTCTGTGGTATTCCTAAGTTTGCCACCAGCTTGTCCTCTTTTCTTTCTTCGTGTCTGCTAAGTACTCTTTCGCTTATTGGTACCTAATAATACTGAAAATCCTCGATGAAGTGGATGCAATTGTATATCACCAGCACATCCATATCTCCATTTTTATCATATTCCTGCATAAAATCCAACAGTTTTCCATTAAAATACCGCAAATCCAACACATAAATCTTTTCATAATGATGTGCCAACAGGGGGATCATGGAATTGGCATAGGAATCCTTTATAATGAACAGAGTCTTCTCAGAAAAAGAATCTCTCTCTATTTCTACGAAAGCATGATTATCATCCAGAAAGTAGCCGTACTTATTCTTGCCCTCCAGAAAGCTCTCTTCGTAAAAATCTTCTGCACTTTCTGTCAAATCATAGGTGATACGATACTCCGTTTCCAAGGTGCGGGGGAACATATAAATCGTATCGTCTTCGGTAGGCAGATTTATCTTAGACTGCAGGGTACCCTGAAACTCTTTTGTGACTGCCTGCATCTCCCCTTTTAAGTACCAACGAGGCAACAGCTTATACTCTTTGGCAAATTCCTCATACCCATAATATGCTCCCAGTGTAGTCCAATGATGATCCGTGCGATAATAAATATCCTCCTTATCATGTGCCTCCAAAGTAGGAAAAAGGTCAATGACACGCTCCTCTCCCACACGTTCCTTTACCTGCTGTAAAAATACCCTCTGGTCGAAAACAGGTGCAAATGCAGGGAGTTTATCCGATAATATATTGTCTGCCGTAGGTACCAGCATCACCCTTGCTTGCGGATAGGCAACTACCAACTCCTGCAGCTTTGTCAATCTTTTTTCTATGGTTTCCTGAGGATAATCCTCCGGTAAATGCTGCTCTATCAAATAGTCATCCTTCGCCAGATACACTCCATTGATTTCCTTCTTGCGCAACAAAATATCCATACGCGTCTTCAGCTGTATCCAAGTATCCCTGCTGACAAACTGGTCGTTGGTATATTCTTCATATTTTTCCATATATTCTCCGGAAAGCACTGCTTCCCGACTAAGTTTCGGCTTCGATGCCAGAATTCTGTTTTCACTTTCGGAAAAGAATACATCCTTCTGCAGCAAATCCCCTATCAGAAAAGCCAGCATAATCACACTGAAAAATACTACTGTCTTCCATGCATTTCTTTTGTCACCATATAAATCCACATCCAAGCCCCCTCTCCTTATAATGTATAATATCTATTATTGTCTCCATTTGCTTATTTGTACTTTTCTATTTCCCATAGACCAATCGAGAATAGGATATCCTACTGCAGGATGCTCTAGAAGCGAAAATACAAAAACGGATTGTAGGTAGCATCCACGATATATGCCAGGGATGCTATCAAAAGCACTGCCGGCACCAGTTTTTCCCAAACTCTGTACATGGCAATTCCGCATCCGCTGACGGAAGCCTGCATACGGGTTACTAAACTCTTATAAAGAGGTGTGGCAGCCACAATAGCAACCAGAAACAGCACCACATACTCCAGCCCTAAAAACAATGCCTCCTGATTGTAGAAGCCGGCTCCGTTTCCGCCAAACATAGCCAACAGATATTGGCGGATACCGTCCATGCTCTCTATAGAAAAGAATACCCAACTTATCAAAACTAAGAATATGGTATAGGTTCTGCCGATTTCCTTGGGTAAAAATTCAAACAACTTCTTCAATCCCAGCTTCTCCAATACCAACCATACTGCAAACCAAAGCCCCCAGAACAGGAAATTCCAGCCGGCACCATGCCAGATACCGGTCAGTGCCCACACAATACATATATTTAACAGTTGTCTGGGCAATCCTTTGCGATTGCCTCCAAGGGGAATGTACACATATTCCTTAAACCAACTGCTCAGGGTCATATGCCATCTGCGCCAAAATTCCGTCACTGTGACGGAAATATAAGGATACTGAAAGTTTTCCGGGAAAGTGAATCCCAACATAGCCCCTAAGCCGATTGCCATGTCTGAGTAGCCGGAAAAGTCAAAATAAATCTGAAGTGCAAATGCCAGAATACCCATCCAGGCTGTCAACACACATAACTCACTCAAATCACCGGTAGAAACCTCTGTCCAAAGTAGCCCCAGATTGTTTGCCAGCAAAACCTTCTTGGCCAAGCCAAGGATAAAACGCTTACAACCATAGCTAATCTGCAAAATATCCGCCCTACGCTCATGAAGCTGCTGTTCCACCTGATTGTAACGCACAATGGGACCTGCAATCAGCTGCGGAAACATGGTAACAAATACCGCAAAGTCCAACAGATTTTTCTGCACCTTTACCCGTCCGCGATAGCAATCAATAGTATAGGACATGGTTTGGAAGGTATAAAAAGAAATACCGATGGGCAGTGGCAAATTCAATAGCGGAATATCCGTACCCAGTGCTACATTCATACTATGTATCAGGAAATCTGCATACTTAAAGAAACCCAACACTGCCAAATTAATCAGTACCGAAGTAATCAGAAAAAATCTTTTACTTCCCTGTCGCCTGCATGCACCTATCATCAGTCCATGCAGATAATCACTCAGAGTGGAAAAAAGCATGAGCAAAACATACACCGGTTCTCCCCATGCATAAAAAAATAAGCTCCCTAAAAAGAGGATGAAATTCTTCATCCTCCCGGGAGACATAAAGTACAATATGAGAAATATCGGTAAAAACCGAAAGAGAAATAATGTACTGCTAAAAACCATCTTCGTCACTCCGTTTAACGGTTAATCACTTTACTGATTGCTTCCAGTGCCAGCTCATTCTGCTCCTGGCAATGTTGAATCACTGCTTCCTCATTACCGTCTTCGCCATATACATTCAAAACATCTGCTCCCAGCTGTACGAAGCAAACGTAATTTCCAAAGGTCTCTATTCGAGAAGCTTGAATTTTCCCTAAGTTCATGGGATACTGCGCGGTATCATTAACCAATGCCTCCCGATAGTTCTTTACCACCTCTTCCACAGCATCCAGCTGCCCTTCTTTTGCATGGAGTACAATGAGAGTGTCCACATTGGCACTAATCATAGGCATCTCTCCGAAAAAGCTATCATACATGTCTGCGGTCAATCCATATCCCTCCAGAAACTCCGGAGGCATCTCCGTATTGGGCCAATAATTCTCTCCAAAAACATCTACCACCGCCTGACGTACGGCAGACATCTCCACCAATGGAGCTTCTGTTGCAGTAGGCTCCTGAGTATCCGGTGTCAGCACGGTCTCTCCTGTACCTTCCGGAGACTGTGTATCATTATCCTTTCCGCTACCACATGCGGTCAGGCCAAATAGCATAACACCTACACACAAATACGCTATTAATTTTTTCATAATTTCCTCCTTCTTGCTGCCTCCTTCTTCTGACAGCTCATAGATAAGTATATCCACTCCTCTCGTTTCTAATCGCATTGTAGCATAAAAAATGTGTACTGTGTATAAAAATTTCTTAATAATTTATGATGACAAAACCTCCCCCTATACGTTATACTTGCCCTTAGAGTGATTTATATACCGGGCGGGAACACAAATTCCCCTATCGGAACCAAGGAAAAGAAAGAGGAAATTATGAGTATTTTAAATGTAGAACACTTAACTCACGGCTTTGGTGACCGTGCAATTTTTAATGATGTATCCTTCCGTTTGCTCAAGGGTGAACACATCGGCTTAATCGGTGCGAACGGAGAGGGTAAATCTACCTTTATGAATATTATTACCGGCAAGCTTATGCCGGACGAAGGCAAGATTGAGTGGGCCAAAAATGTGCGTGTAGGTTATTTGGACCAGCATACTGTATTGCAGCAGGGCATGACCATTCGTGATGTACTGGCTTCTGCCTTTGACTTTTTATTCGAAATGGAAGCTCAGATGAACGAACTCTGTGATAAGATGGGGGAAGCTTCCCCTGAGGAACTGGAAGTATATATGGAAGAATTCGGTACCATTCAGGAGCTTCTGACCCAGCATGACTTCTACATGATTGACTCTAAAGTAGAAGAAGTAGGACGTGCACTGGGACTCGCAGAAATCGGTCTGGACAGAGATGTGACAGAGCTCAGCGGCGGTCAGCGTACCAAGGTACTTCTGGGCAAGCTGTTACTGGAAAAGCCGGACATCCTGCTTTTGGACGAGCCTACCAACTATTTGGATGTGGAACATATTGAATGGCTGAAAAGATACTTAAATGACTACGAAAATGCCTTCATCTTAATCAGCCATGACATTCCTTTCCTGAATAGTGTTATCAACTTAATTTATCATATGGACAATCAGCTGCTGACCCGCTATGTAGGCGACTATGACAAGTTCCAGGAAGTGTATGCCATGAAGAAGGCACAGCTGGAAGCAGCTTATAATAAACAGCAGAAGGAAATTGCTGACTTAAAGGATTTCGTAGCCCGCAACAAAGCACGCGTGGCAACCCGAAACATGGCCATGTCCCGCCAAAAGAAGCTGGATAAGATGGATATGATTGAGCTGGCTGCGGAAAAACCCAAGCCGGAATTTTATTTCAAGGAAGCACGTACCCCGGGACGTTATATTTTCCAGACCAAGGATTTGGTGATTGGATATAATGAGCCCCTATCCTCTCCCTTGAATTTATCTATGGAACGCGGACAAAAGATCGTCCTCACCGGTGCAAATGGTATCGGTAAAACCACACTGTTAAAGAGTATTTTAGGTTTAATCAACCCCCTGTCCGGCAGTGTAGAACAAGGCGACTATCTGCACATCGGTTATTTCGAACAGGAAATGAGCCAGGATGTGAATACCACCTGTATCGAGGAAATCTGGAACGAATTTCCGGGCTTTACCCAGTACGAAGTACGTTCTGCCCTTGCCAAGTGCGGTCTCACCACCAAGCATATCGAAAGCAAGGTGAAGGTCTTAAGCGGTGGCGAACAGGCAAAGGTACGTCTGTGCAAGCTCATCAATCGGGAAACCAATATCCTGCTTCTGGACGAGCCTACTAACCATCTGGACGTAGATGCCAAAGAGGAACTGAAACGTGCCCTGAAGGATTACAAGGGTAGTATCCTCATGGTATGCCACGAGCCGGAGTTTTATGAAGGTCTGGCTACAGATGTGTGGGATTGCACCAAGTGGACCACAAGAGTGTTCTAATACAGCATTATAACGAATGGGGCAGCCCCGCCACGGCGGACTGCCCCTCTTCATTCTTAATCTACATATTCATAATTATCCCTGGCATCCTTAGCAACCGTTTCTGCTACAGAACCTCTATGGCACTGAATCACAATATTGTCACAGAATCGAAATGCAACAATACTAATATCCGTCACCGTACTGGGAACATATACCTTGTTCAGGCTCTCACAATAGATAAAAGCATCATATCCCAAGGTAGTAACCGTACTTGAAAATTGAATATTGCTCAGCTGTCTACATTCTCCAAATGCTGTGGCTTCTATTGTAGTAACGCCCTCCTCAAATACCACATCGGTAAGAGAACCACAATAATGAAATTCCTGCTTCGGAACTAGTGCGATGCTACCCGGTATGGTAATACTGGTTAAGGAAGTAGCTGTAAAAGCTTCTTCACCCATTTCTGTAACACTAACAGGTATTTGTATTTCTGCCAATGTACTATATGCAAAGCCCCTGTATCCGATACTAGTTACAGTATTCGGAAGGATTACCTTTGTTACTAATGTATTACTAAATGCACCATCGCCGATACGTGTCACTCCTTCCGGAACAGTGACCTCACCCTGCAGATTTTCTGACACATCCAATACTACATTGTTATATATTAACATCTGCTCCTTCTCTAACCAGGCAGTTCCGCCAAAGGCAGAATAACCGATATTCACCACGCCGGCCGGTATTTCTACATTTTCCAGACTCTTACAGTCATGGAAGGCTGTATCGCCGATATCTGTCAGACCTGAGGGCAGCTGAAAATCCGTCAAAGCCGTACAATACTGGAATGCACTGGCACCAATAGTTGTGATACTCTCGGGAAAAACTACTTTTTTCAGCTTGGTACAAGTAGAAAAAGCACTATTTGAGATGGTAGTAATTCCCTCCGGAATGGTCACCGTCTCCAGATTGCATTTATAGAATGCATTACTGCCGATATTTGTTACACTCTTCGGAAAATCGATGTTTTCCAATGCACATCCATAGAAAGCATCTGCATCAATGTTTACCACGCCTTCCGGCAAATCAATCTTCTTCAAACTCTTACAGTCAAAGAACACACCATTGGAAACCTCTAAGCTACTGTCCGGCCAATTGATTTCCTCCAGACATCCACATCTATAAAAAGCACGACGACCGATACTTGTGACAGTCTCCGGTATCTGAATGGCTGTCATTTTCTCACACTCTGCAAAAGCCTTCTCGCCGATAGTCTTTATGCCGGAGCCCAAAGTCACCTCATAAAAGCCTGTTTTCTCTCCCAACACACTCTGTACATACTCCTGTGTCAGTTCTTCTCCATCGCCCTCTAAGGTAACAGATTCTATGGTAATATCCTCCGGATAACGCTCTCTGTAGACATCCCAGCCTGTATTTCCCCAGTAATCTGCCAAATCCTCTTCGGCACAATACTTCATCCGCAGAACCCTATCCTCCAAGTCAGCATCCTCCACCTGACCATAGAGAGAAATGGATGTGCGAAGAAACTCTTTTCCACTATCATCTGTAGACATCTGATAAAAAACATAACCTGCATTATCATATTCACCATTCTGGAAGCGTGTCCACACATCTGACACTATATACTGATGCTTTGCCTGTTCCAACATAGGCATATTGGGGAAAGAGCCTCTGTTTCCCTGTGCTTTTCTTACCTCTTTAAATTCTTCGTCAGACATATCAAAAATATTCTGATATTCCTTCAATTTCAAAATAGCGCCATCCGCTATCAGTACGAAGCCCCTATCACCTTCTGCACCGGATATCATACAGTTTTTCAACTTCGCTATATCCTCTTTCGTAGATGTGCCTGTCATACCATCCGGCATCTCATAAGTAAGCACATTTCCATTCATCAATCCGGTTACCTGAAAGAAATTTCTATTTCCCATTCGAGAAATATTTTCTAACAGAGCGATACTATTTTCCTTTGTTTCGATTCTGGTATATCTTCCCTTTTCATCATAGAGACAATAGGTAGGATTGTGCACCGAACCGGATGGGTACGTCACTTCAATACCACCCTGTTGTAGCCCCTTAACCATTTCTCTGACATCATCCTGCACCTTGTAAGTTTTGCCGGCTACCTTTATTTCAAAGGAAGTTGCTTCTTTCTTGACAGAAGTACCTTCCTCCTTGTCGCCCTTTCCTGTATTGTCCTTGTCTGATGTACCGGCTTCCGTTTTGTTTTCGGTCTTTCCGGTTTCCTGACCGGAAGTACTCTCCTGTCCACAACATGCTGTCAGAAGAGAAACTGCTGCCACCAATCCTAAGATAAGTTTCCACTTTTGCTGTCGCATATTAGTTCTTCCATAAAACGTTTTCTATACTATCAATTTCTTACTATTTTACTCTTTTAGGATATATTTGTCAATTTGAGGAAAACTTGAGTTTCCGTAGTTTTATCCACAAAACACTAAATCAACCTTGCTGATTATAAACAACTTTCAAAAAATGCCCCAAATATAAGAAAGCTCATTCCTTTTTGATGTAAAATTTAAGTGACCAAACAAAAACCTACGAAACAAAAAATGGGGCTGTTGCCCCATTTTCTTTTATCTAAGTGATGATTTCCAATCAAGCTGGCTACTCAAATAGATTCTGTTTCCGTAGGAAAGATAAACGCCGGAGCCGTCATCGAGTACAGAATAAGACATCATCGGCTTCTCCCCAAACAAATTAACTTCATCGACTTCAATAACAGCAACAATATAACGTAAAGTACCACCGGTGTTTATGTTTGCAAATTGATTTAAATACGCTGTGGGATTCGCAGGATCAAAGAACATGGGAGTATTCTTCTCATAAACGTAATCCTTATTTTCGGTAAAACCATTTTCCGTGAACCATGCCTGTGCTTCGTCCAAAGCCTTAAACTCCTGGGCTGATTTACCACCCGGGTACCATCTGCAAGGTTCGCCGCTTTCACTGGATGCAGAAAAATCTACAATCACACTATCCCAAATCGTGGTTTTATCAGGAGTAATGCTTTTGGGGCTGACAAAAGCAGCTTGTATTGTAATATCTGTATCCTTTATGGGTAAGTGCAATACATGAGCGAAGTCTTCATCTGCATTACGTTCCCACCAAGTATTGTATTCATTTACCTGCTGTTCATAGAAAGAGGTATCCAGGTTTTCGCCGTAAGTTGTAATAAACTCACCCACCGTAATATAGCCTCCCTGTTTCATTACAATATTTCCAACTTGAATCTTGCCGGATGAAATGGATGCATTTTTAATCTCTTCTGAGGGGGTAAAGTATTCATTTGCAGTGTCTTCACTTGCGGCTTGCTCTTCTTCCTGACTTTCCTCTACAGATTCTTCTGTCACATCAGCATTCGATGTTTGTGTTTCTGTTTCCTTTGTATCAGAGCAGGCACACATGGAAACTATCAATACAAGTGTACAAAGAAGACAAATTAATCTCTTTTTTTTCATAGTATTCTCCTCGTCTTTTAATATGGTTTATTTACAAAATCTTTTTTATTGTATCATGACGCTTTAACACTGTCAAGTGATAAAATGCTTGCAATCTGCCAATTCACTTTATAGCACGAAATAGTTCTGCCAGATCTCTCCACTCCAAACAATTTCTATACAAAAGTAAACCCACAATAAACAAGACAATCGCGATTACAAAAGGAACATTATACCACTTAGTCGCCGGGAGATAAGCTCCTGTCATCCAATCTTTCTTTGCTATATATGCCTTATAAGTGGCATGCTTATGGTATAGAACAGTTACCACGTCTCCCTTTGAATAATTCTGAGAAGTCTGATGATTCTCATATAGTTTCTGTGGATAATCCATGCCTTGCAAAGGATATTCTACCCATACCCCATATGAATAAGATTGAACCGTACGATTCCCGGCACGAACCAATCCCTCATTCTCTGTGGCAACCTTTGTCACAGTCCCCTGCACCTGCACATATTCCCTGCTTCTTCCTGCATCCACCATACGACAAATCACATTTATGCCAAAGATAATCACTGCAATTCTAATAATCCACTTACCAATTGCCCGATTCGTCTCTTTCTCCATGTCCTTTTGCAACTTTTCCATATGTAGCTTCACCTTTCCTACAACAATTCGAACTTCCTATATAGCATTGCTCTATAAGGATTTATACACCTTCCGTTTATTTAGTATATCGAAACATAATACTTCTCCGGATGTATTAGTTCTTCCCCTCTTCGAAATGCTTCTATGGCACCAACACACTCATTTATACACAGCCGGATACATTTCAAGCTAATATCGTATGTATATATTTCCAGTTCCGCTTTTTCAGCTACCGGCTCATCAAAGAAGTCCAGATATAACCCCTGCATCACAGCATCATAAAGCTCCGGGAGAAGACCTTCCAATTTCAGGTTCCTATCCTCCTCCATATTATATTGCAATCCAAATTCATTTCGCAATATATAGTTTAGGCGATGAAAGTCCGCATACCCCTTTTGATACATCACTTGACGTTCTTCCGTCGACTTTACTTTGGAACGTATCTGCGTTTCCATTATCTCATGATACCAAACCATGTCCGTTATCAGATGACACAAAACTCCTAAATACAATTCGTCCTGTTTCAACTCTTCCTCATACCTTGATACAAAGGTCAGCCAGTTTCCACCTTTTTTATCCCCATGAAATTCAAAGAAATGGGTACGATGTTTCGACCCATCCCCACGATAGGACATATCCGGACATAAAGAACCCAGCCGAAACCGATTCCTATTTTCAATTTTTACCTGCTCTGCCACCTTCTCTGCAATCAGATAGTGTATCATTCTGGAAGGCATCTCCTACACCTCCTTCCTGCAACAATACAGATAAGTGTCTCTCTCGAAAGTAAACTTACCTTGTTCGTTACCAAACTGCGTAAGAAACTCCAGAAATTCTCTTCGCCGAATCTCCAAAACTTCTCGCACCGGACGACATACCTGTTGAATGTATTCCATAAATTCCTCTGCCGAGTTAAAATAAAGTGTTATTACATACGCATGCTTTTCTACCACAGGAAATACTGCCTGTAATTCTTTTTCCCAATCCTCCACATACAATCTGTGCCTGCGGTATAATTTATCCAGCTCTGTACACTCTTCCTCTTCAAAGAACGCATGTAATAATGGTTGCAGCTTTTCATAGAAAAGTAAACCTCCCCAGGTACATATGAAAACACCTTTTTCAGATAGTGCAGAAGCAAATTTGAGATATAAGGTATTTCGATCACTGATATGTGCTACCACATGGTTAAAGAAAATGCGCTCATATGATCCGTCCAGAGACATGGTTTCCAAATCATCCCAAACAAAGGAAAACTCACTGCCTGCCAGGTTTTCTGCTAACGTTCCTTCCCGAATATCCGAACAGAAAGTATCCATATGGGTGTTGTGCTTATCTACACAGGTTACCTTCAGTGGCTTCGGAAGACGCTCTTGATTATATCTCCACAAATTGCCATATCCCGCACCGGCATCCAGCACCCGCATGTTATTCTCAAACTTTGCTGTATCAAAAATAAATCTCGACCACCCACGAGGCTCATCCGCATGTCGTCTTAGGCGTACTACCAATTCGTCCGCACGTTGATTTCTGACAATGCGTCCCAGTGCTTTTAAAAAAGCGTCGCCATCCTGTTCAGGATCTCCGCACTCCTTTATCGCCCGGTCCACATGTGCAATTACAGTATTTAACTGTTCCCTCTTCTTTTCTAACAGGCGTTTCTGTTCCAGTAACATATTTTCCCGGCTGACATTTTCGTACAACTGTAAGAAATCTGCTATCTGATCCAGCGAGAAATCCAGATATTTCATCAACTGGATTTTTTCCATGGTTTTTACTGCCTCCTCGCCATATATGCGATAGCCATTTCCCACATCACGTTCCGGTAAAAGCAAGCCCTTCCGTTCATAAACACGCAGGGTTTTTGTGGATATTCCGGCAAGTTTTGCCAGCTGACCGATGGTATAATTTTTGTTCATGGTATCCTCCTTGAAATAAAGTCCCGGGAGCATTTTTACATTCATTTAATACATTTCGATTAATCGTAAGTTCAGTATAAACCCTACCCTTAGGGCAAGGTCAAGCATAAAAATATATCCGCCCAGAACTTCCATTACAGATACTCTAAGCGGATATGCTCTTCTATGACCTAATCTATTTTACCACGTCAACTGACATCTCCGTGAGTTTTTCGCCTTATGGAGCCCTCTGCGTACACGCAGGGCTCTGCAAGGCTCATTTTACCATATTGCCTATCGCTCATAATCTCTATAAATAATCAGTCGATTACTACCTTCCACCACGATATAGCCATGACTGCTATACCTACTCCCCAATTGATAATCCACAGCAGTTTCCACTTCCTCCAAACTCAGCTCCACCTGCTGTGGCAGAAGCGGATTTAATGACCACTCAAAAGCATCCATCTCCATTGCCTCGCAAAAGCTTCTATAGTTCTCATCATAATATTTCTTGCCAAACTCCGCAAAAATATCCACGCTCCGTGCAGGATTCTCCTCTAAATACTGCTCTATATATGCTTCGTCTGTATCAAATGCCAGTACCAAACATCCTCCTGCCTTCCAGAACCCGGGCACCACAGTCCACTCTACATTCTTAGCACCTTTGGGTAACCTCTTCGGGAAATAATCCAAAGACTCATCCTTCGCCTTATAATATATTATTTCCGGAGCATATTCCCACGGTCTGTGCTTGCAGAAAGCCATTTCCATAATGGGTATAATCAGTAACATCCATGCCATGCAAAACAGCGTACCCACCACCACCGGATATACAAAGAAAGGAATATACACTTTTCCCTTCCCCAGCTTCGCACACAAGGCCACCAGCCAACAAAACAGAAAAGTTGCCGTGAGGAAAATAAAGGTGCCGTGTGGAAACAGCAGGCAAAAAACAATGGTCCCCACGCATAATATGGAGAAGAAGCGGAATGTCCGGTTGGCTTTTTGTATGTTATTCTCTCTCTTTTCTACTTCTTCTGCTTCCATTACTCTTTTACCGGTAGTCTCCATAAAACTCCTCCCCCATCACCTGAATTACTCAATCCTTATGGTCACTTCTGCATCCCGCATTTCCGCATTTTCCCCGGTAGCACATATGGTCACATGACACTCCCCGGTCTTATTTCCTACCCGAAGTACCTGCTTCGTATTGTCTGGCTCTAATTCCTCCATGCTTCCATCCGCCCACTGTGCTGTCAGCCGAATGGATCGTGCCTTCTCTATCTGTGCCAGTTCCTGCACTCCTATTTCGGAATTTGTCGAAAATACCTGTTGCTCCCTAACCATAATCACCGGCACCTCATCCAGATAAGCCTTCACACCATACAGCAAAAAGACTACAATAGCCAATGGTAAAATCACGGCAGTGGCAAGTATTATCTTCTTTCCATTCTTCATATGCTACATCCCCTTCGTCACTCGTCTCGTCACATTTGCTTCCAACATAAAGCGGGACACGTTAAACTCTCGCCAAGACATATCCCCTATCCGGTAATGCATTGTTTCCAACCAGTCATAACCATAACTATAGGCATACGGTCCGCTTACTACATCCCTCTCCGCATCCTGCTCAAAGGTATAATAATGCAAAGTATAATAGTAATTCAAATCCACATTCTGCTCCTCCCAAAGCTCCAGAAGCACCGGTGCCGCATCTGCATTGAGGGTAGCTAAATAAGAATAATCATGATACGCTTTTCCCAAGAAAAACTCACTTCTGTCCTGCTGCATACCTTCCACATTTACCTTGGCAATCCAATAGTCCGGATGACTAAAGGACAGGCATAAGTATAAACAAGTCACCACCACCATACTGTAACGAAACAGCGGAAAATTCTCCTTTATAATGTACCCAATCACACCTGCGAAGATGAGGAACAATGCCACCAAACTCCACAGCACCAGAATACGCAGAAATGTCAAATAATAATATTGAATATAAATAATCATTCGCACAGCACTGGAAGCCAGCATAATAAAGGTACAGGCTGACATCACCGTCAGAACCACCTTCAAAACCTTGTTGGGGCGGAAATAACACAACCCCACCAATACCAGTATCAGGTTCAAAATACCCACTGCCAACAGCTGAAAGAAACCTTCTCTGGCATACTCCGCGTAAGTATAACCATCCGGCAGCTGCATATTCCCCAGAAACAGGTATAGGATTTGCACACCACTGAATACCAGATACAAAAGGGAAAGAATGGTAGCTACCGGTATAGCAATGAGTGGTTCCCCCTTGCGGGTATCCTCTACCTCCTCCTTGATAGTCTTTCGGCAGAGAAACGCCAAGATACCATAGGCTGCCAAAAACAGAAAGGCAAACATCCATACGATTAACATGATATCGCCGAAATCCATATCCTTTAACAGGCTGTCTGCCATATGGCGAAACACCGCATCGGCACTGGTTAACAGTAAAAACACTATTACAAACAGCGGAACCGTAATCAGCAGACCAATCGCCAAATAGAGATATTTGCTATTCTTTTTGTCCAGCTTGTTCTTACAATACCAGTAAGCATCCGAAAAGGGGGTACCGATTTCGCCTATGACCATGATGCAGACAGCAATAATGGAGCTTAAATACTTGCCCAGATTCCACTTCCTCGTATCGTAAATTGCAGAGAGCAACATACTCAACGTTAACAGAAAAATCCCCAGCTTGTTGAAAAAGATAATTCTGCCATCGTCCGTACAAAAGGTGGACACCGAAAGCAGCATCATGCTAATCATGTAGAAGCCGTTGCTTTTTTTCCAGGTAATCCCAAGCTTTGAAAAGCAATAACAAATAAAAACAAGGCTTCCTGCCACGAAAAAAGAGTATGTCACTCCCGAATTATTCCTGTACATGCAAAACACGTATAGACAGGCATACAGAAATGTTGCCACACCATAAATATGAAAGTTCTCCCTTACACCGGTATCATACAAGGTTTGTGGCTTAGGCTGTGTCTGTCCTACAGTGTTCCTGACCGGTGTTCCCGACATGCCTCCGGTCACTGCTTCTGTTCCTCCGGTTTCCTGCCCTGTTGCTCCGGTCAGTGCTTCTGTTCCAACAGTCTGATTATCAGAAACACCACATTCTATCTTCTCACTCATCTTCACTACCTCCTTCTTCTCCCTCTACGTACTCCAAAATATCCCCCGGTTGGCAGTCCAATGCCTTGCAAATCGCATCCAAGGTACTAAAACGTACCGCCTTTGCCTTATTATTTTTTAATACAGACAAATTCGCCATGGTAATATCCACTTCCTTTGCCAGCTCTGTCATACTCTTTTTACGCTTTGCCAGCATTACATCTAAATTTATGATAATCGACATATTTTTCCTCACTTCCTATTACAACATTTGTGCCGCTTCTTCTATATGGTCAATTCGTTTTCTTCCTTATAGCCTACAGCCTCCTCAAATACAAAGGACAGTACAAAGCTAAACAGTCCTGCAATGGTAAACACCAAAATAACTACTGCTATAGCCATAGTCAGATACACGAAGCTGCGTACCACCGACATCAGTACGATGAAGAAACTCCACTTTCCCATCTTCTTCAGGCTCTCCACATTGGCATACACGAAGCAGTTCCTGTCGATTACCGTCTTGAAAATTTTGCGCAGTTCCCGAATAATCACCACTGCCGCAATTCCTAATACAAAATAAATAATCAGTGCTTCTCCATAGTTCTGAGCCACCCGCTCCAGATACCTGCCGATAATCTTCAGGCTAAAAGGTAGTGTGGCCGTCACCACTATTCCCCCGAAAAACATAAAATCCAAAAAATACTTGGTCAACTTGATTAAGGTTTCTTTTTTCTGATCCATAATTTACTCCTTCCGCCACCATATGGTGACTTTGCTTCCCGCCTCATATTTTGCTTGATCATATCATACACGTGTCAAAATTCACCCTGCGTGATCATAACTCTTAGTTGGATAATACTACCTGTATAACCGTTTGTCAATATAAATTTATCGAGTTTCGATATGTTTTTATTGTTTTTCGGGGTCTCACTTAAAATGTCGACCACAAAAAGCCACCGACTGCATCCACGCAGCCGATGGCTTCTACTCTTATACTTATTCCATATATTCCTATTTTCAAAAATGTCTGCCACAAATGATATTCCCGACTGTAAGCTTTACTCCCCTGTAGCCTCCGGGTCATATTCCAGTATATCTCCGGGTTGACAGTTTAACACCTCACAAATCGCTTCCAAGGTAGAAAAACGGATTGCACTGATTTTTCCTGTTTTCATCTTCGACAGGTTCACATTGGAAACTCCTACCTTTTCCGACAACTCATTCAAGCTCATCTTGCGGTCAGCCATGACTCTATCCAAACGTAATACTATTTTTCCCATATATTTCCTCCATACTTGCCGGATTCCCCGAGCAAGCTCTATCACTTAAACTACAAGGTTTCGTCAGATTCCTGCTGCAATACCGCACCATATTTAAAGATATACACCAATACTAACACAACCAAGACGATTAAAACAACTCCCAAATCTACAGTAAAATTCAAGCTCAGTTTGTTGTTCATCAAACTATCTGAAATGGAATTGGTAACCGTTGAAACCAACGCCCAAGGAATTAAGGAATAACCCAAATTCTGCATTTTCTTAATCACATTGTCTTCAAAGGGTGACTGGCAGTCACGGAAAGCCTTACACAACGCACTCACAAAGCACAAGGTAACAAAGGTCATTAACAAACCGCCGGCAGCAAACAACCATAAGGATGCCAACTCATGCATGGTCAGGCTCATAACCTCAGGTGTCCCTACCAGTTTGGCTCCGGTAGAAGAAAACTCCGACTTCTCCGCACAAAATGCATCTTCCTCATCTTCCTCCAGCATAGCCACTTTCATCTCCTCCACTTCAGCCTCGGTAAGGGTAACTCCCAAAGCTGCCACATCCATATCTACAGAAAAGACTGTCTCCAGTTGCATTGTCAGAAATTCCTTAGGCATTGCAAAGCAAACAATAGTTGCCAAAATCATCACAACTGTCGCTATTCCAATTAAAATCTTTCCAATCAGGGCAATCACACTGCTCACTTTACCAATCTTGTTAATTTTTTGAATTGCTTGTTCTTTCATAATCTCTCTCCTTTTCTTTCCCACTCATATGATATCTTTTTTATTTGTTACTTTAGCACCCTTGCAAGTTGGCGAACGATAAAGACTAATTTTTTAATGTTTATCGTTAATTGTACTATAGCACCACCTTTTACTCTTGTCAACAACTTTTTAACGAAAAACATTAATTTTTTATCTTTTTATGAAATTCACTGTAAAAACCGTTCTAATAATGGTATACTCCATCTATAAAGCTTTGTGCCCTTACGGCACACGAAACAGGCTTTTCATGGAGGTTAATATGTTCGGAAGTACATTAGGAAATATAATGGGTACTCTATACTTCTGCCATTTTCAACTGGTAGGAATATTTATTATGACGAGAATACTGAAAAAGGAAGATGCACTTGCAAGGATTTTACTGGGAAGTGTATTGGGCTCAGCCCTTCTGCAATGGCTACCGGTTCTCTTTGCCTTTTTGTTTGACTTTACTATGCCGGCACATATTCTGGCTCTGGTAGTGACTTTGCCCGCATATATTCTGGCGTTTCGTGACAGGGCCTCTCTCGAACAGCTGGTGAAAGCATGTCCCGCAGGCATCCGCCATCATGGAGCTTTCTTTTTATTATTAGCAGGTACCATGGTATTTTGGGTTTATCTGTTGTTTCATCATACCATTCCCCTTCACGAAAATGGTGGTATATACACGGGGCAGTGTGGCTACGGTGATATGAATATGCATCTGGGCTTTATTACCAGTATCGCTAATCAGGGAACTTTCCCGCCGGACTATTCCCTGTACCCGGGAGCGAAGCTTTCCTACCCTTTCTTGTCTGACAGTATTTCCTCCAGTATTTACCTGATGGGTGCCTCCCTGCGTTATGCATATATACTGCCTATGATGGTGGCACTTCCTCAGATTATCGGTGGTGTCTATCTGTTGGCCATGACCTTGTTCGGCTCTCGTGCCAAGGCCTTGCTCACTTATGTTCTCTATATTTTTAATGGTGGTCTGGGCTTCTTTTACTTTATTGACTGGTCCAGAAACAGAGAATTTACCATAGAAAGTATTTTTACAGGCTTTTATACTACCCCTACCAATCTGGTAGACCATAACATCCGTTGGGTGAATTTGATTGCAGATATGTTTCTGCCCCAAAGAGCTACTCTCTTTGGCTATGCAATTTTAATCCCTGCCATTTGGTTACTTTATCAGGCAATCTTTGGCAGCAGAAAAAAATACTTCCTGCCTGCCGGAATTCTAGTCAGTGCATTGCCTATGATACACACCCATTCCTTCCTGGGGATGGGACTTCTCAGTGCGGCATGGTTATTGGTATCCCTTTACAAATCCGTCACTTCTAAGGAAAAACACAACATCCCGGTAGGATGGATATTGCTTCTTTTCGTGGGTATTATGTGCTTCTTGCAAAACCGGGTAAACAAAGGTCAAATCGTTGCAGATGATTTGCTCTTTTTCGGCATAGCTGGTATCGCAAGTTGCGTCCTTTATGGTATTTATTTGTTAGCTCGTTATCTTCGCCTCAACGGATATCGGGAACTATTAATGACTTGGGGCATTTACTTAGGCTGCGTGCTGTTACTGGCACTTCCCCAGCTTCTGTTTTGGACCTTCGGACATGTGGTTGGCAACGAAAGCATGGTGCGTGGGCATTTTAACTGGGGCAATCAGGGCGATTTTTACCCTTGGTTCTATGTGAAGAATTTGGGACTTCCCCTTTTATTGGGAATTGCCGGAATTTGTGCCAAGAGACGAAGAAGTGCTCCTCTTATCCTGCCTATCTTCGTCATATGGTTTGTGATAGAATTGATTGTTTTCCAGCCCAATGTGTATGATAATAACAAGCTCCTCTATATCGCCTACCTGCTTCTGTGTCTGGTAGCTGCCGACTATGGTGTGGAGCTGTATCGCAAGCTAAAGGAGCTGGGCGGTGCCAAATGGCTGGCGGGATGCTTTTTATTCTTCTCGGTTCTTTCTGCACTCCTGACCCTGGGACGGGAAGCAGTGTCCGAGTATCAGCTTTATAGTCCTGCTTATGTGAAGCTGGCAGAGTATGTGGATGAAAATACCCCTGTGGATGCAGTCTTTTTAACCCAGACCCGCCACAACAATGAAATCGCCTCCCTGACCGGTCGCAATCTGGTCTGTGGTGCAGACACCTTCCTGTATTTCCATGGCATTGATACCACAGAGCGAAAGGCACATTTGAAGCTTATGTACGAAGACCCCATCGGCAATGCAGATTTGTTCCAACAATACCATGTTTCCTATGTTGTAGTCACCAATTGGGAACGCAGTAACTATGCAGTCGACGAGCTTGCTTTGATGAGCATGTTCCCCATGATATTTGAATATCAGGATGCCCGCTTATATCAGGTAAAATAGCAGAACGCAAAAAGAAAGGATGGACTTGTTTCCAAAGACCATCCTTTCTTTTTGTAAAAATTGGGGTAGATTATTATTCTAAATTTTGGTAAATTCGTGTAAATAACTCTAAAAACTGTTCTTTTTCTTCCGGAGTAAATCCGGCGAAGCTGATCTGCTCCATCTTTACTACGATATCTTCCACCTTATCAGCCAAAACCTTTCCTTCCTCGGTCAGATAAATACCATAAGCCCTCTTTCCGGATATCTGCTTCTTCTCTTTGACAATCAGGTTTGTTTGCTCCATATTCTTTAACAAAGAGGTCATGGTAGCCGGCTCCACCCGACAGGCTTCTGCCAGTTCCTTCTGAACGCAGCCCTCCATCTTACTCAATACGGACAACACCTTGGGCTGACCATCCGTAAGCTCCAGCTCCTGAAAATACTGGCGGCTCTTCTTCCTATGCATGGAAGAAGTCCGAATTAACAATTCATGCAATCGTTCTTGAATCATTCACTGCTCCTAAAATATATTCTTGAGGAAATGATACAATCCATGCTTCCACACGCCGAAATCATGTCCTCCCTCGGTCACATAATAAACATGCTCTACATCATTGTGCACCAGTGCCTCGTGATACTCCCTTGGCCAGTGCTTCACAATATCATCGCTTTCCCCTTCTACTATCATCACAAATGTCTCTAGCTCCTTCGGTAAGGTGAAAGCTTCCTTGGTAAACAAACCATTCTCGGAAACACCATAATTGGTATATGCAAACACTCCCGGTGCCGGACAAAAGGCTCCGATAGAACCAAAAGTCTCCGGCATATTGAAACCGATATACAGAGAGGTACGACCTCCCATGGACAACCCTGCAATCGCAGTATTCTCTCTACCTTCTGCAACCGAATAGTGTGCCTTGATATAAGGCATCAAGTCGTCACGCAAATCGTTGATAAAATTGTTGAATGCCTCGTAATGCTTCAGTGTAAAAATATCTGCCGGATTTCCTGCATCCTCTGCTCTGGCACGGACATTGGGTATCACCACGATCATGTCCTTTGCTCCGCCTGCTGCCTGCAAGTTCCCTAATATGGTGGCAGGCTCTCCGCATAACCATTCCTTATGGTCTCCACCAATACCATGCAACAAGTACAATACCGGATACTTCTTTGTTTCATCATAATGCAGAGGCAGGATAAGGCTCGCCTTACGAATGGTGCCTGTAGTAGTCGAAGTATATTTAATTTCCTGCACCGCACTGTAGGCAACTCCCGATTGAACTTGGTCGAAACCTTCCGGAACCTGATAACTATTCTGCATAGGAATAACCTCCACACTTATATGAATTAGGTTACTAATTAGATTTCTAATTCATAAGGCGATTATATTCCCTATATCACAAAAAGTCAATAGTTTCCTATCGACTTTCTGTGAATTATATGTATTCTTTTATGATTTCCACTACTTCGATATCTCCGTCCACCAAATATTCCTTAATAGAGGGCTGACCATCCGGATTGGGTTTATTCTCCCAATAACATCTGGCCATACGCAAATTCTCCTCCCGGTTCGTTGTGCCATCAAAACACTTGGAGGCATCTCCAATAAAATATCTTCCTCTTATACAAAGCTTCACAATAGCAAATGTGGGGCGACCTAAGCCGATAAAGTAATCTGCCCATTGAATCGCTTCCTGCAAATGCTCTGACACATAAAGACAACCCATTCGAGAAGGATATTGGGGAAACTCCTCTTTTCTGACCTCCTCCAACGCCAGCTCCCTCAAAGCCACCTTTATAGGATATTCCAGCTCCTTGTCCTCATAGTTCCGGGGATTCTCATAAATATCTTTTACAATTTCCAACTTACTCATTACCCGGGTGTACACTCCACTGGGATGTTCTGCATCAAAGAAAATGTGTTGTCCTACATACATAGGTCGTTCTGTGACTACATGATATGCATAAAAAGTATCCATGCTAATCTCCTCCTCGTCCATTATTATAACTGCTTTGCATAGAAAATACTAACCCAAACTTTTTTTCAAAAGAAAATGAGCCACACTCTATGATATATCCTCCATCTACTTAACAGAGAGGCAATCTAAGTGCAGCTCCTATTTTACTTTTTCTGTTCTCGCAAGATACGTTGTATGCTTTTCTCTGACAAGTAATATTTTTGTGCCAGCTTCTGAACCGATATACCGTCATTATGTTCCTGCATGATTTCCTGATTGCGTCTGTCCAGCTCCTTGCGAATACTGGTACTGCTTCCCCATGCCTGACGATACTCTGCTTTTCGGGGAATATATATACTTTCCCCATCCACATACTGCTGTATCAGCTCTATAATATTCTTTGGCAGAATCTCTTCTGCTCTCCTATAGCCCATGTTTGCCTCCTAATTCTACATTCTGCTAGGATTCGCAATGGCTATTCCAGTCTATTTACTTTGCAATAGCCACGCTACGCAAACATAACATATTTTCTCATAAAATTTCCTCCTGTTTTTCTTTTGCTTCTTCAGAAAAGAATGTCTAACACATAAAGAGTTTGATAAATTGGGAGTTGTAGGGATGTTTTTCACTCTTTTGCCTCTCCCTGTCTTGCATAATTTTAGAAAAGCATAGATTATTTCCTAGACATGCAATTTTCTATGCTTTTTCTGTTTTTCCAAACTTGTCTAGCCTCAAAAAAGCATAGATTTCTTCAATACTATCATTTTACTATGCTTTCCCAGTGTAGTTGGTATATCTAAGCGACCTG
>JAZLEI010000055.1:0-21711 GCA_045615205.1 Acetatifactor sp. | reverse complement strand
CTATTGCTCGTGCGATTGTAAACGAACCAAAGGTCCTTCTCCTTGATGAACCACTTGGAGCACTCGACCTTAAGATGCGTCAGAGCATGCAGTACGAATTGATTCGTTTAAAAGAAGAACTAGGTATTACTTTCGTATATGTAACACATGATCAGGAAGAAGCTCTTACGATGTCTGATACAATCGTAGTTATGAATCAGGGCTATATTCAGCAGATTGGTACTCCTGAAATGATTTATAACGAACCTGAAAACGCATTTGTAGCAGACTTTATCGGTGAAAGTAATATTATCGGTGCTACTATGATTCAGGACAAATTAGTAGAAATTTTAGGTGCCAAGTTCGCCTGTGTAGATGAAGGCTTCGGCACCAACAAGCCTGTCGACGTAGTCATTCGTCCGGAAGACGTAGAACTGGTGGAACCGCAGAACGGAACCATTCAGGGCAAAGTAACTCATGTTATTTTCAAGGGTGTTCATTATGAAATGGAGGTTATGGCCAATGGTTTCGAATGGCTGGTACACTCCACCAAGATGTTCCCCGTAGGTACCGATGTAGGTATCTATGTGGATCCTTTCAATATTCAGATTATGAACAAACCTGAGTCAGAGGACGAGGAGGCCGTTGGTGTAAATGAATAAGAAGCTGCTATCGGCGCCCTTCCTGTTCTGGTCCATTTTGTTCATCATTGTGCCTTTGCTCATGGTGTTCTACTATGGATTAACAGATAAGACCGGTGCCTTTACCTTAGAAAATGTACTGGCAATCTCCTCTCCCGAGCATTCCAAGGCTCTGTGGGAAGCTGTGAAGCTGTCTGTACTGAGTACGATTATCTGTTTATTGCTGGCATATCCGCTGGCCATGATACTATGTAATTTAGGACGGAAAAAGACCTCTTTTATGGTACTTATCTTCATCCTCCCTATGTGGATGAACTTTTTGTTACGTACCTTTGCGTGGTTGACCTTGCTGGAAAAAACCGGTGTGATTAACACTCTTTTGAAGCTGGTCGGATTACCCACTCTGGATATTATCAATACTCCGGCAGCCATCGTTCTGGGTATGGTTTACAACTTTTTACCCTTTATGGTACTACCCATTTATAATGTATTGGTAAAAATCGACCACAATGTTATCAATGCTGCTCGTGATTTGGGAGCCAATTCCGTGCAAACTTTTGCTAAGGTTATTCTTCCTTTGAGCGTGCCCGGCATTATCAGTGGTATTACCATGGTATTCGTACCTGCTCTTACCACCTTTATTATTTCCACGATTTTAGGCGGAAGTAAAATCCTGCTTATCGGTAATGTTATTGAACAGGAATTCACACAAACCGGTAACTGGCATTTAGGTAGCGGCTTATCCATTGTATTGATGTTATTCATCATCTTTAACATGGTAATCAGTGCTGTCACCGACAAAGATGGGGAGGCACAGGCGCTATGATAAAGACTACTGCACAAAAAATATATGTAGGGCTCATCTTCTTATTTTTGTATGCGCCCATTCTGACTTTGATGGTTTTGTCCTTCAATGCCAGCAAAACCCGTTCCAAATGGGGCGGCTTTACTTTGAAATGGTACATTCAGCTTTTTCAGAACGAAGATATTATGGAGGCTTTGTGGAACACACTGACCATTGCTTTCCTGTCCGCTCTGATAGCTACTATCATCGGCACCGTTACCTGCCTTGCCTTTAACTATATGCGCAAGCGTAATCGTACCTTGATGCTGGGAATTGCCAATATTCCTATGTTAAATGCAGAAATCGTAACCGGTATTTCCCTGATGCTTTTGTTCATCAGCTTGGATATTAAGTTTGGTTTTATGACCATTCTCATGGCTCATATTACCTTTAACATACCTTATGTTATCCTGAGCGTATTGCCCAGAATGAAGCAGTTGAATCCCAGTACCTATGAAGCAGCTCTGGATTTAGGTTGCAATCACTGGCAGGCATTCTTCAAGGTAACCTTCCCGGATTTGTTACCGGGTATTTTATCCGGCTTTTTGATGGCCTTTACCATGTCCCTGGATGATTTTGTTATTACTCACTTTACCAAGGGACCCGGCATTGACACTCTTTCTACCAAGATTTATACGGAAGTAAAGAAAGGTATCAAACCGGAAATGTACGCACTGTCAACAATTATCTTTGTTGCTGTTCTGGTGCTCTTGCTTTTGGTGAATTACACACCAAAAGATAAAAAGAAATAAATTATGAAAAAACGAGGAGAAAATATGATGAAAAAAACAAAATGGATCGGAGCTTTACTTTGCGGAATTGTTACAACTGCCCTCTTTACCGGATGCGGTAGCCAGGGTGGAGAAAACGGAGTGGTTTATGTGTACAACTGGGGCGAATATATCGACCCGGAAACCATAAACATGTTTGAAGAGGAAACCGGTATTAAGGTTGAATACGAAGAATTTGAAACCAACGAAACAATGTATCCTAAGGTAGCTGCTGGTTCTTCTAACTACGACCTGATTTGCCCTTCTGATTACATGATTACCAAAATGATGGAAAATGATATGCTGGCAGAGTTGAACTTTGAAAATATGCCCAATGCCAAGGCAAATATCGGTGCTCAGTACTATGAGCAGGCTGCTGCTTTTGATCCGGGCAACAAGTATTGCGTACCCTACTGCTGGGGAACTGTTGGTATTCTCTACAAC
Source organism: Acetatifactor sp. (assembly GCA_045615205.1). Taxonomy (GTDB): domain Bacteria; phylum Bacillota; class Clostridia; order Lachnospirales; family Lachnospiraceae; genus Acetatifactor. The sequence continues at coordinate 19,033 of JAZLEI010000055.1, read as the reverse complement.
AAGACCATGGTGGATGACCCTGTTACCAGCTGGGATATCCTTTGGAATGAAAAGTATGCAGACAATATTCTCATGCAGGATTCTGTACGTGATGCTTTCATGGTGGCTCTGAAGCGTGATGGTTATTCCATGAACAGCACCAATCCCGATGAGCTGGAACAGGCAAAGAACGCTCTTATCGCACAGAAGCCTATCGTTCAGGCATATGTAGTTGATCAGGTACGTGATAAGATGATTGCCGGCGAAGCTGCTATCGGTGTAATTTATTCCGGTGAAGCTATTTTTACTCAGCGTGAAAACCCTGATTTGGAATATGTTATCCCTGAAGAAGGCACCAATGTTTGGATTGATGGATGGGTTATTCCCAAGAATGCAGAAAACAAGGAAAATGCAGAAAAGTTTATTGATTTTATGTGTCGTCCTGACATCGCATTGATGAACTTTGACTACATTACCTACTCTACTCCGAATGATGCTGCACGCGAATTAATTGAAGACGAGGATATCCGCAATTCCGAAATTGCATTCCCCACTCTTTCCAATTATAACAATCTGGAAACCTTCTACTACCTGGGCGAGGAAGCAGATGAATTGTATGGAAATCTCTGGAAGGAAGTAAAGTCAAACTAAAAATCAAATGAAAGAACTGTGCCACCGGCACATACAGAAAGCCCTGCATGTTTGTGCAGGGCTTCTTCATTTAGTCATTACAACCGCAATCATGGTCATGATCTTTGCCACGACGATTACGTCTGTCATGATCATGATCCTCACAAGTATCATTCTCTCGATTATTGTTGGAGGAATAAGGTGACCATCTGGTATCTGTATTTCTCTCGCATTCACATTCACAGCTACGTTCTCTGCCTCTGCAACTGTTGTCTACTCTGCCGCAATCACAGTCATCCTCCTGCCAGCCTCTTGGCTGAATGCAGGAATTCTGACAACCGCAACCTCCTTTAGAATTATTTCCGCAACCACACAATAATAAAAGCAAAATCCAACAACTACTCATTTCAATAGTTCCTTTTGGTCTTTTTACTCCTATTATATGCCTTCGAAATAAAATGGTACCTATTCTCCTAACAATAATACAATACTTCGTGCCGGCACAACAAGTATTCCTTCCCGAATTTCTGCGAGCTCATCCGCATCTTCTGCAACAGTAGTCAGAGCTACCTTCCACTGTTGCTCCTCCGAAAGCTTGGGTAAGCCGAATTCCCGTGCCTCCCAGTACATATTGATAGCCAGATAATAGAGCTTTCCTTCACAGCCGCTTGCATATTCGCCGGATAGCATCATTCCCACATGTCGGTCACCATACTCCCACTTCTGTAGCCACGCCTCTGTTCCATGATAGGATAAATCCGGGACCCCCACCTCCAGATAATCAGACAATCTACATTCCTTTTTCTGCCTAAACACCCTGTTTGATTTCCGAAAAGCAATCACTTCCTTGACCCAATCCTGTAATTCCTTGTTCTTTGCCAAATCTCTCCAATTCAGCCAGGTTACATCATTATCCTGACAGTATGGATTATTATTACCGCCTTGGGAATTGCCAATCTCATCCCCCATGAAAAACAAAGGGGTTCCCTGTGAAAGCATTAATAACGCAAATGCATTCTTCACCTGTTGCTGTCGAATTTGCTGTACCTGCTTTTTACGGGTTGGACCTTCTTTCCCCCAGTTCCAGCTATAATTGACATCTGTACCGTCTCTATTTTCTTCTCCATTGGCTTCGTTGTGCTTTTTCTCATAAGTCACCATATCCGCCATGGTAAACCCGTCATAATTACTAATATAATTCAAGAAACCGCTGTTTGCAGGCTTACGACGCATACAATACATCACATCATACAGAATACCTGTATCGCCTTTTAAAAACCGTCGTATGGTCTTACGATAATCCTCCTTATAAAGTGCCACATGGCACTGCTCTACTTCAGCATGTTGACCGACGGACTGCAACAATGGCAAATCACTGTTCCACAATTTACACTCTGCCAAATAGGGATCCTTCACCAGCTCCTTTAGCGGCAAGTGCTGCCCCTTCACATGAAAACCGTCCACATGGTATTCCATATGCCAAAAACGCAGTATATTCACGATTTCCGTAGACGATACTGTTTCCGGAAAATAAAACTGCATCACCACTTCCATGCGATTTTCATGCAGTGCCTTTACCATATCCTTGAATTCCCTGCCGGCATTCTCACTCTTTGCATAAGCTCGTTTCGGTGCATAATAAAAGCCTTCCTGATAGCCCCAGTAATTCAAAACCGGTCGCTTCACTATCAAGGGAGTTTTTCCCCAACCAAATGTCTCCTCCGTCAATTCATTAAACTCATAAGCCGGCTGTAGTTCCAAAGTAGTAATACCAAGTTCCTTCAAATAAGGCAGCTTCTCTACAATCCCTGCAAAGGTACCCTTTGCCTTGACACCGGAGGTCTTATGTTTCGTAAAACCTCGCACATGTAAACAATAACATACACAGTCCTCATAGGGGATTTGGGGCACGCAATCTTCTCCCCAATGGTACACCTCATCTTCTATAACAGCCTTATAATCTGCCACACTCTTTCGGACCCCGAATTCATCCTTACCGTCAAACCTGACAGCGGTCTTATCCACAACCAACTTATCTCCTTCATAAAAAAGATAGCTGTACTTCTTCCTATCTATGTGGGGTATTGTATCCAAATATACCTTTCCCACTCTTTTCTCTCTGTCAAAAGCATGTCTGCTTACTTCTTCTCCGGTTTTTCTATCATAAAAAACGATACCGCACTCTGCTTCTGCAGAAGCAAAAGCCACACGGATACCTTTCTTTGCATTCTCTTCCATTTTCTGCACACCAAGGGAATAGGGATACATAATGCCACCTCCTGATAATCCTATTTTACTTTATCTGCAAATCTATTGCAAGAAATTTTCAGATGGGGTATACTGTTTAACAGAACAGACCACACAGAAATTTGTGTCTGTCATAACAATCTAACCGCAAAAAGCATGGAGGAATAACATGGCAAAGCAACACGAAATGGATGAAGAAATGACAGTGGATATTACACTGGAGAATGACGAAGTGGTAACTTGTGCTGTTATCACTATTTTAGAAGTAGAAGGAAAGGACTACATTGTATTACTTCCCTTAGACGAAGACGGTAACAACGACGACGGTGAAGTTTGGTTCTATGGTTACAGCGAAAACCCGGATGACCCCAATGAAGAACCTGAACTGACCTATATTGAGGACGACAGCGAATATGAAGCCGTTGCAGAGGCTTTTGACGAGTATCTGGATAGCTGTGAATTCGACGAAATCGTAGAGGACGAAGAATAAGTTCCGTTCGAAATGTGTGTTCCTTTACACGCTACAAAGGGCAGTCTTTGATAAGATGATATCAAAGACTGCCCCTTTTATTTATCAATTCCGTAAAACCTGTTTCTGTTATTTTACTTCTGCTCTTCTTTTACGGTAATTTTCATCTCAAAAGGCGCCAAACAAGTTTCCTCCTGTTCTAAAGTAAAATGCTGCTCTTTATCCGTATTGTTGAACAGAAAATAAGCCGTTCTATGTCCATCGGTTCTGGTGGTAAGCTCCACATTGTCCGGCAATCCCTCTGTAAAGTACAGCCCAGCTTCCATAACAATCTCCTTTATAAGTTTATAATACAAGGTCTTTTCCCCTACAGTACCGATATAATATACCCTACCGTTCCCATACTTGTTTCGGGTAATGGCCGGCTTTCCCTTATAAAATTCACTGTCATAGGTGGCCAGAACTTCTGCCCCTTCTGTCGCTAAAACATCACACCACTGCTTTCCTTTGCAGATAGTGCCGTCTGCATAACGAATTGTCACAGTATCGTAACCAATAGGATTATACTCTTCCACATAGGCACCGGTCAGCTTACGATAAACGGTAGGAAGCTGCTCCATGATACAATTATTGTTATTATTCTTTACCCCGCTTCGGTTGGTAAGAATTACCGTACCACCCTTCTGTGCAAAATCGTACAGATTGTCTACGACCTCCTGCTTGGTAATATACATCTGCGGTGCCACTACGATCTGATAGCCTTCCAAATCTGCCTGTTCATTGATAATATCCACGTTCAGAGCATACTTGGTAAACGCCGCATGCAGTAGCATAATCTGCTCCATATAATACATGCCATGGGTCTGTGGCTGGATTTTAAATGCGTATTCATTGTCTGCAGAATAAAGGATGGCTATGTCTGATTTCACTTCCGTATTCTGTAAGTCCTGTAGTTGTTTTGCCGTCTCACACAACTCACCAAACTCCTTGAAGCGTCTGCCCGGTACATTAGAATGGTCTATCAAACCATGCCAGAACATTTCTGCTCCGGTTACTGCTGTTCGAAAACGGAACTGCACTACCGTATCCGCACCATGTGCAAAGGCCTGAAGAGCATATCCCTTTATCATACCTGGAGAAGGGGTTCTGGACATAGGTGACCAACAACCCATTCCACCGCTTAACTGCTCCATAATCCAAAAATTCTGCTGTTTCACACCACGCATTAAGTCTAAATGAAAAGCATGGGTATAACATTCTTCTCCATTGTCCGGTATCCTGGTCGTCGGATAATTATCATAAGAGACAAAATCTAGGTCCTCAAATTCCTTATGAAAGTCCGGCATATTCTCACAAAACCAGGTATTGGTGGTAATCTGGGTATCCGGACAAAATCTGCGGATAATCTTTGCCTGTCTCAGTGCAAACTTTATTACGCTATCTGATGCATAACGGTTAAAGTCTAGGACAAAAGATGGATTCAACCAAGCATGCGGATAGCTGCCAAAAGGAGGCTTTATCTGCTCCCAGGAAGAATATTCCCCACTCCACACATTGTTACCATACGCTTTATTCAAATTCTCTAAGGTACCATACTTTTCCTTTAACCAGCCGCGATACTCACCGATACAATTCTCACAAAAGCAGAAATTGGCCTCCAGCTCATTATCAATCTGCCATGCAACCACTGCCTTATGGTCTGCATAACGCTTGACCATTTTTTCAACAATGCGGTCTGCATAGCTCAGAAAATCCGGATTGTTATAGCATCTGTGGCCTCGTATTCCTGTAGCGATTTTGTGGCCGTCCTTGCCGGTCTGTACTGCATCCGGATACTTTTCATACAGCCAGAGGGGCGGACAACTGGTAGGCGTACACAAAATAACATCTATGCCTCTCTCTGCAAACAGTTCTATAGCCTCATCCAACCATTCGAATTCAAACACATCCTCCTGCGGCTCAAATTTGCACCAGGCAAACTCCCCCATTCGCACCAGATTCACACCGGTTTCCTTCATCAAATCTGCATCCGCAGCCCATAGAGCCTTATCCCAATGCTCCGGATAATAATCTACGCCTATATTCATATGCAGCTCTCCTTCTCCTCTTTATTGATTGAATTTCTATGGCTTATACTGTAATCCATTTCAATATCTTTTGTTCTCAAAATTCTTCCTATCCTTTTTTATAAGAATTATAGCATGCCCCTCTCTTTCCTACAAGCGTTCCTGCTAATTCCTCCCTTTTTTTCCTTCAAGCGATTACTTATCACCTCTAATCGCTCAAATCACCTCTGTTTCTTTCCATGCCATGTCTTCTCCCAATTCCTCCAGAAATCGACTGGGTATTCTGGGACTTTCCTTGGTGCCGGTAAGATAATGAAGCTCTACAAACTCTTTTGCCCTTGTCAAACCCACATAAAAAAGTCTGCGTTCTTCCTCCAACCGCCTTTGTGTAACCACCTCTCCGCGACTTATCTGAGGAAGCGTTCCTTCATTCATATTCATAATATACACCTTTTGAAATTCCAACCCCTTCGCTGCATGCAGGGTTAAAAGTCGGATACCTTCCTTTTCTTTCAAAAGAATTTCCTGTTCCCTCGCAATATCTTTTGCATAAAGCTCCTGCTGTAACTTCCAGGAAAAATAATCCAAATAGGATTCTGCATCCTCCCGTAGCCAGTCCAATAATTGCTCCCATTCCTGCGGCAGTTCTCCGGCATTTTGAGCATTACGCAATAAATAACCCTGATAATCCATGGCATGCAGAATATAACGAATTCCAAGTCCGGGACGCATATCTGCCAATCGTTTCAAATGTCTTTCCAGACTTTCTATAGCAAGCACCGCCTGTCGATTTTCATAAAACCCACTACAATAGAATTCCTTCACCTGTGACAAATCCACCTGCTGCTCCCGAAGAGCTTCCCTTCCCAAAGGTACTCGCATTCTCTGAAATAATCGCAAAAATACCGCCCTCTCTCTGCAACCGGATGCCGCCAGAAAGTAATCCTCTAAATCCTTCATCAAAAAGTGGTCATAAATACATCGCATCTTTTCCCGTAATACAAAAGGAATATGATACCGCGACAATATTGTAGCAAACATTTGCATGGCAGAATTAGACCGAAACAAAACTGCTTCTTCATCCAACCGGTGAACCGGTATTTCCTTCATACGAAGTGCCAGCCTTTCATAGCACTCTTTGGAAGACACAGCCCCGTAAGCCCGTATTTGCCCCTTAGAGGTACTTTTATTCACGGATGCCAATTCCTTCATCACTCGTTGCTTATTATGCTCTATGAGGCATCTGGAAGCCTTCACGATATTTTCATTGCATCGATAGTTCTCTGCCAATGTTATTTGGGCAGCATTTGGATAGTCCTTTATGAATTTCTGAAACACATCTGTCTCTGAACCGCGGAACCCATAAATGGCCTGATCATCATCTCCTACCACAAACAGATTATAGGGTGCCGCCACCAACAGCTGTATGACTTCCCGTTGTATAGGATTAATGTCCTGATATTCATCAATTAAAATATATGAAAAACGTTTCTGCCAAGTATTTCGCAACTTGCTGTCACTTTCCAATTCTTTCTTGCAAAGATACAACATGTCATCAAAATCTATCTTTCGATAATTAATTTTTTCATTTTCATATTGTTCCATAAGAGATAAGAAATGTTTTTGTTCCTCCTCCACACTCCTTGCGGATGCCTTTTCAAAAGAGTTATTCGCAGAGTCTTCCAGCGAAAATTCCCCGGTGTTCTTGTAAAAGCTCACCTGCGTTAAAAACTGCTTCATATCATTTTCTGTGACTTCTTCTTTGGTATCTTTCTGCAAAACACCCTTTACAATTCGATATTTTTCCTGCTGGGTAATTAATTGATATTCGGAATATTTATGGATACTTTTGATAATCTGATAAAAAAAGGAATGAAAGGTTCCAAAGCTTACGAACCCTTTCGACTGTGTCCGACCCATACCGAAGGCTTTTGACTGTTCCTGAAACCGTTTCTGCATGGTCAGTGCTGCTTCTTTAGTAAATGTGATGACTAAAATTTGTTGTGGTGATATCTGCCGCTCCTCTATGAGATACAACAATCTGCGTACTATGACTGTAGTTTTTCCGGAGCCGGGACCTGCCGCTACAAAGGCAGGTCCCTCTCCTTGTAACACAGCAACTTTCTGTGCCTCATTCAAGCCTTGTAAAAGGGTACTATTCTGCACTCTTTAACAGTTCGATACCCTTACGAATTCTGGCAAGGGCTTCTTCCTTTCCAAGGATTTCCATAATTTCCGTAGCTCCGGCAGGAGTCATCTGCTTGCCGGAAACAGCGGTACGAATCGGCCACATTACATAACCGTTCTTGCAGCCCTTCTCTTCCACATACTTCACCAATGTCTGATAGAGAGCATCGTTGCTATACTCCTCCTGAGCCTCTAACAAAGGCAATACCTCTGTTAATACCTCCAGAGAAGTCTGGGTATTAGTCTTCATCTTCTTGTGAGTATACATAGCCGGGTCATATTCAGGCAATGTTTCAAAGAAATCTACTTGCTCTGCAATATCAAGGAAAGTCTCAATACGGGTCTTTACCATACCTGCAATCTTCTTCAAATCAAAGTCCTTAGTCAGTGCAGCCTTTAGATAAGGATCTGCCAGCTCATAGAACTTATCATCCTCCATAGCCTTCAGATATTCACCATTCATCCAACGCAGCTTCACAATATCAAATACTGCAGGAGACTTGCTGATTCTCTTGTAATCGAACTTCTCAATCAATTCCTGTAAAGAGAAGATTTCGTTATTGTCCTCCGGGCTCCAACCAAGGAGTGCGATATAGTTTACGATTGCTTCTGTTAAAAAGCCCTGCTCAATCAAATCCTCGAAAGAAGAATGACCGCTTCTCTTGGAAAGCTTCTTGTGATTTTCATCGGTAATCAAAGGCAAATGTACATATACCGGCACTTCCCAACCAAATGCATCATAAAGTCTCACATACTTGGGAGAAGAAGAAAGATACTCATTTCCTCTTACTACGTGGGTAATGTTCATGGTATGGTCATCCACTACATTTGCGAAGTTGTAAGTAGGATATCCATCGGATTTAATCAAAATCATATCATCCAACTCAGAGTTTGGTACGGTAATGTCCCCGTACAACTCGTCGTGGAAGGTGGTAGTTCCTTCGGTAGGATTGTTCTGGCGAATAACAAAAGGCTTACCCTCTGTCAAATTCGCTTCGATTTCTTCCTTGGAAAGACCCAAGCAATGCTTGTCATAGATGGTAATTTCCTTACCCTCTACTACTTCACTCTTTAAGGAAGCCAGTCTCTCCTTGTCACAGAAGCAGTAATATGCCTCACCTTTTTCGATGAGTTCCTTAGCATACTTCATGTAAATACCGGTCTTCATACGCTCACTCTGCACATAAGGACCATAACCGCCATCCTTGTCCGGACCTTCGTCATGAATCAGTCCTGTCTTTTCCATAGTACGATAAATAATCTCCGTAGCACCTTCTACGAAACGCTCCTGGTCTGTATCCTCGATACGAAGCATGAAGTCACCGCCATCATGCTTTGCAATCAAAAACTCATACAATGCGGAACGTAAATTTCCTACATGCATCTTACCGGTAGGGCTGGGTGCATATCTCGTTCTAATCTTCATATCTTTTTCCTCCAAAATCTATTCTTTCTCTATTCTTTTCTTCTATTTAATCATAGCATCCTGTCAACACAGCAGACTTACTATTCCATATCCGGCAGTTTCTTCTCTGCTGCTTCCTTGAACTTGTTCACTTCCTTCACTGCCTGTGGTAATGCAATATTGGTACCGGCTCCTGCGATGCAACCACCCGGACACGCCATACCCTCTATCAAACAGCCGTTTTTCTTGCCAGCCTTGGCAAGCAGAAGCATCTTTTTACATTCTGCCAGACTTTCCGCATGCTCGATTTTTACCTCAGTACCCGGATAATACTTATTAATACATTCTTCAATGGCACTGGCAACACCACCTGCCACACCATAGCCACGACCTGCTGCAGTAGCATCCTGCATGGTATCCATCGCCTGAATTTCCTCCAACAAAATGCCTCTGGCCTCAAACATACCGGTCAGCTCTTCAAAGGTAATCACAAAATCCACATCCGAACGGATAGTTCTTCTGGAAGCCTCCAGTTTCTTGGACGCACAGGGTCCGATAAATACTACCAAAGCATCCGGATGCTCCTTCTTGATAATGCGTGCAGTCGCCACCATAGGTGTCAGCTCATTACTGATTTTATCAATGGTTTCCGGGAACAAATTCTTCGCCATTACAGACCATGACGGACAACAGGAAGTCAACGCAAAAGCCTGCTTGCCGGTAGCCACCTCTTTCACATAATGTTCTGCTTCTGCCAAACAACCCAAATCCGCACCAATGGCAGTTTCATAAACCTCTGCAAATCCCAGCATATTCAAAGCAGTCTTGAAAACATCCGGGGTAACCTTGGGACCAAACTGTCCTACAAAAGCCGGTGCTACCTGAGCAATTACCTTCTTGCCGGTTTTCATGGCTTTTATCAGTTGGAAAATCTGAGACTTGTCTGCTATGGCTCCGAATGGACAGCTTACCATACATTGTCCGCAGGATACACACATATCATTGTCAATAACAGCTCGTCCATGTGCATCGGATTTAATCGCACCGATACCACAAGCCGCCTTACAAGGTCTTTCCTTGTGCGTAATGGCATCATAAGGACAAATCGCCTTACATTTGCCGCATTTAATACATTTTTCCTGATCTATCACAGACTTACCGTTTACAAAGCTAATAGCTCCCTTGGGGCAAACCTCCTGACAAGGATGTGCCAGACATCCCATACATGCATTGGTTACAAAGTATTCATTTTCCGGACAGGCATTACATGCAGAAGGAATAACCTGCATCAATGGAGGTTCATAGTATTTCTCATCAATATTACTCTCTTCCACTCCTTCAGTCAGGTGACCTGGACGATGTCTGTTTTCCGGTCTCAGACTCATACCCATTGCCAAACGGATACGTTCCCTGATAATTGCTCTGTCACGATAAACGCTTTCCCAATACTGAGACTCTTCATAATCTACTAATTTATAAGGCAAGGCTTCCATATCATCCTTTAAGTTGGTGGATTCGTAAGCCAACTTTGCCACTTCACGAAAAACCATTCTTCTTCGCTGACGAATGAGTGTATCAATACCTCTCATGCTGCTCATATAATCTGTCCTCTCCTACATCCTTTGGTATTTTCTATTTCCTAATATTGGCATCTTTAGCCACTTTAACCATAATAGTATATCACTAAATTTTGACCTTTTCAACTCACAAAACACTTTCTTTATCATACTATATTATTAAAAAGGTGAGATTTTTATGAAAGGAATGCTTATGCAAAACTACTCCTACGAAAAGACAATCGAACATTTCCCGATAGCCATGTCCTATGTACCCTGGCAACATTTCACACAGATTTATGAAAACTTAGAAGAAGGCTACTGTGAAGGCACGATTTTCCCTGAACTGAATAAGCCTTTTATGGGAAGGAGATGTCACAATGGCAAATAATGATAAGCAGCGTATGTTAAAGGATATCGGCATTGTAGATTTCACATTGGTAGAACTGATGCTCTTTTTAGATACCCATCCGGACTCCAAAGAAGCCATGGACTACTTTAATCACTATGCAAAAATCAAAAACAAAATGGTCAAGGAATTCTCCATGATGTACTTCCCTCTGACCAAAGACCATGCAGAATCAAATGTAGAATGGAGATGGGGCGATGCTCCCCTTCCTTGGGAAAGGAGTTGTTGTTAATCTATGTGGAATTATGAAAAACGATTGCAGTTTCCTGTAAACATCAAAGAAAACAATGCCAAACTGGCACAGGTAATCATTTCTCAGTTTGGAGGTCCCGATGGTGAACTGGCTGCTTCCATGCGTTATCTGTCACAACGTTTCGCTACTCCTTACAAAGAAGTAGCCGGTTTGTTAACGGACATCGGAACCGAAGAATTGGCCCACTTAGAGATGATTGGTGCCATCGTTTATCAGCTGACCTGTGACCTTTCCATGGAGGAAATCGAACGCAGCGGCTTCGATAAATATTACGTGGACCATACCTTGGGGCTTTGGCCGCAGGCAGCTGGCGGTGTTCCCTTCAATGCCAACCAGTTCCAGTCTAAGGGCGACATTATCACAGATTTACATGAAGATATGGCGGCAGAGCAAAAGGCACGCTCCACCTATGATAATATTCTGCGACTGGTGAAGGACTATCCGGATGTATATGAACCCATCAAGTTCCTGCGTGCCCGTGAAATCGTTCATTTCCAGCGTTTCGGAGAAGCACTGAGAATTACACAGGATCACTTGAACGAGCGTAACTTCTATGCATTTAATCCGGGGTTTGATATGGGTGTAGAAAATTCGCCCTCCTCATGCGGATGCTAAGAACAACAAACACCCCCGGCACTTAAACCGGGGGTGCGATACTATTCTATTATCTCTTACACTGCCAAGAAGAACTTCACCAGGAAAATCGCTGACAATACATAAGTAAGCAAGGAAACATCCTTTCCCTTGCCGGTGAAAAGCTTCAGTACGGTATATGCAATCAGACCTAAACCAATTGCATGTCCGATGGATCCGGAAACCGGCATGGCAATCAGCATCAACGCAACCGGAAGTGACTGTGCCAAGTCATCAAAATTAATATTCTTCAATCCGCTCACCATCAACACACCAACATAAATCAAAGCTGCTGAAGTAGCCGCTGCAGGAATAATCGCTGCAATAGGTGCGATGAAGATACATGCCAGGAATACAATACCTGTAGTAAGTGCAGTCAGACCGGTACGTCCGCCAGCCTCTACTCCGGATGCAGATTCTACGAAAGTGGTTACTGTTGAGGTACCTGTTGCGGAACCGGTTACGGTACCAATAGCATCTGCCAAAAGAGCTTCTTTCATCTTCGGCATCTTTCCTTCCTTGTCCAACATGCCTGCACGGCTGGCAGTACCAACCAAGGTACCGATGGTATCAAACATATCAATGATACAGAAAGTTACTACCAAAGTGATTGCAGTAAACCATCCCAAATCAACCAGGCCTGCGAAATTGAACTTAAACAAAGTCGTTTCTGCCATGTCTTTAAAGGGAGGTACAAAGGATGCGTCTGCCAAAGCTGCAAAAGGATTGGTACCTAAGAAAATAGCCTGTCCTGCCCAGTAAATCACACTGGCAACCAACATACCAATGATTACGGATGCCTTAATCCCCTTCTGTGCCAACACTACGATGACAAACAAACCAATAAACATCGTAACTACTGTTAAAACCATAGTTCCATAACCGGAACCCATATTGGTTTGAGCCAGTCCCGGTGTCAATGCTCCGAAGAAATCACGCATTACATAGAAAGGACCACCTGTTTCAGAATAAATACCTACATTGGAACCAAGACCGATATTCATGAGCATCAGACCAATGGCAGGTGCAATTCCCAAACGAACTCCTAACGGAATCGCATCAACTATCTTTTCACGGATATTTAACACGGAAAGGATGATGAAAACGATACCTTCAATTAATATGATGCAAAGTCCTGCCTGGAAGGATTCCACATAGCTAAGTCCGGTGATGCTCACAATATTTGCAGTTACCACTGCAAAAAAACTGTTGAGCCCCATTCCCGGAGCCATGGCAAAAGGCTTGTTCGCCATAAAAGCCATAGCAAACATACCAACAGCCGAAGCAATACAGGTTGCCATGAAAATACCGTTCCAAAGTGCCGGAGTACCATCAGCACCAAAATTAGTCAACAGGTTAGGGTTCAGAGCAATAATATAAGCCATTGTCATGAAAGTAGTCAAACCTGCGATAATCTCTGTTTTTGCTGTAGTATTGTTCTCCTTAAGTTTAAAAATTTTTTCTAACATATACTTTTCCTCCTCTGTAGTTTAGAGAATCAATTACCTTTTTAGTATACCACATTTTTCTAAAAATTCACTATTTTTCTTAAATTTTTCTAAAAAAATCTCCCGGTTCCGAAGAGCCGGGAGAAATTTCACTTGCTTATTATTTCGTTTACTGCTTTTTATTCAGCAATATTCTTTTTACGTTTTTTCAGGAATGCCACAATGGCACCAATAATACCCATACCGGCTACTCCGCCACCAACTGCAATCGGAACAACATTGTTGCTTTCCTTTTCTTCTGCCTTGTCAGAAGCTACAGGTGCTTCACTGCTTGGCTGCTGTTCTTCCTTTTCAGGAGCAGGAGTTGCTTCTGTGGAAGGCTGCTGCTCTTCGGTCTTATCCTCACCTGTTGCAGGCTTTTCCTCCTCAGGCTTCTGTTCTTCCTCATCCTTAGCACCAACAAGAGTAGGAGCTACATAATCAGGATCGATTACACTGTAATCCACAAACGCCCAATAAGAAGGCTTCACCTTATACTCATCACTAAATAGCAATGGACACTGAGTCATCTCACCATCTGCACCACCGCCTACAGTGGAGGATTCCTGTAACCAAGAATGATGGTCAACGGTACCCCAGAAGGTAACACCACTGATATTGATGCCCTCTTCCTTCAGAGCCTTTAGTACTTCATAGAAATCACGGTAACGAGCACCCTGTTCCTTGTACTCTCTGTTTTTGTTCGATTCTGTATCGATAGAACCACTTGCCTTGATATCCCACTCAGTAATCTGTACACTGTCTACTACTTCCGCATAAGCACGGATAGCAGCTTCAAATGCCTTCATTCCGGGACTAAACATATTGTAATGTGCCTGCATACCCATACCGTCGATTCTGGTACCTTCTGCTTCCTTTACATCCTTCAGAAGCTGTACGATACCCTGAGACTTCTTGGTATCACATTCATTGTAATCGTTATAGTACAATTCCAATTCAGCAGGTGCATATGTATTTGCATACTTAAATGCATTGATAATAAATTCATTGCTCTGGTATACTGCCCACCAGCTGGAGTTATTGCTGTGAGTATCTGCACTGGCTGATTCGATTGCAGAAACCTTATCGGTTCTGTATCCACCACTATTGCTTACAGCCTCATTTACAACATCCCAACCATAGAACAGATCCTTGTAAGGACTATCCTCTCCTACATAATGCTCCAATACCGTCTTGATATACCATTCCAGACGCAGGTTCATTACTTCAGGAGTTACATAGTTTTCTGTACCGTCTGCATTCTGCTTTACTTCATAGCCTTCACGGAAGAACCATTCAGGAGTCTGTGAATGCCATACCAGTACATGTCCTCTTACCTTCAGAGGACTCTCAGGATGCGCCTTGTTCCACTTCAATAATGTATCAAGCATCTGGTCTGCACGATAGAAGGACAAGGTAGGTACTTCCATCTCCACACCATTAAAGGTAATGGTCTTTAATGCAGTATGCTGACTATTGCTGTAGTTAAACAATGCATCCGGCTTCAACTCATTACCAAGAGTAACTGCATTGAAGTGCTTGTTAATCAACATCTCAACACCGATATCATCTAACTCGTCGATGGTTGCTGCCGTACCGACGATGAAGTCCTCACCGAATACTTCTGTCATGGCATCCTTCAAATCAGGAACTTCCACATCAATAGAAGGTGGTTCGGGAACATACTTCTCCATCTTTACATCTGCAACACTATATCTACCTAATACACATTCTCCCTGACCATAGTTGGTACCCTGTTCCAAAATACGGATCACAACCTTGCTTACATCATTCGGGTTAGTTACCTTATAGGTACCTTCAAAGTAGGTCCATACGCCGGGTTCACAAATCTGTAAGTAGGTACCTTCCAGCTTCGGATTGTAATCAGAAACTCCGTCGGAATCTGTTGTATAAGGTGCAAACTGAATAATTCTCTGTGATTCGGGTGCACCCTTATAATCCTCAGATAACTTCGCCCAGAAGCTAAAGGTGTAGGTTTCACCAGCTTCTACCCTATCGGTAATATCCTGTGCAAAGCACTGATAAGGAGAAGTTCTCTTGGAATAAGATGCATAGTTATAAACACCGGGTGCAATTGCAGTCTTACCTGTGTGCTGTGTCATGGTAACACCATCACCCCAGAAAGATGCCATCCAATCTGACAAATCATCACTTGCAAAGTTACCATTCTGAACAATGTCATTGCTCACAACGATTGGTGCAGGTTCCTCTGTCAAACCGAAAATAATGTTTTCAAAGTTCACATATGCATCAGCAGGGTTCGGGGTTGCCAAACTCATAATACCGATGGCATCAATCATACCGGTATACTTCGGTACCAGTGTGTACTCGTTGCTGATATTATTATAATATCCTACATCTACTTCCTTACCCTTGTAATACAGCTTCACTGCCAAAGGTACATTCTGGCTGGAAACCAGAGCCTTTACATAAGCTGCGGTAGACATATCCAGAGGTCTGGGAAGTTTCAAACGTACTTCATCATAATTGTTATCAAAAGTAATGTTCAGTCCGGTAGCACCGTTCTTAGTAGCAGTTGCTGATGCCCAGTCGATTGTCATATCTTCCATATTGTAATCGCCTGTCCATGTAGCTTCCTTGGTAACAGTTGTGTTGGTTACACTTCCGCCACCGCCGCCATTACTATAAGTCTGCTGTGGAGGAGCATCACATTCTGCCATTACAACGGTAGAAACATCGTAGCTACCCATGAGACAGTTACCACCACCATACTTGGTACCCTGCTCCATAATACGCAGGATATATCCTGTGGTATCCAAAGGAACATATACCTTACATACTACGCTGGTCCATACGCCGGGCTCTGCCACAATACTGTACTGACCATAAGGTGTTCTGCTGTAGTTCGGGTTACCATTGCCATCCAGATAGTAAGGTGCACAAGTAACAGTTCTCATGCTTGCTCCTGCATCCTTATAATCCTCTGCGGACAATCTCACACTAAATCCTACATCATACCACTTACCGGGTGTTACTCGGTCTGTAATATCCTGTGCGAAACATACATATCTGCTGCTACGCTTAGACAAATGTCCATAAGTATATACGCTATCTCCCCAAACAGGAGTATCGCTTACTTCTGCAGTAATGGTAGTATCCACTCCGTCTACACTACCCCAGAGTGCTGCACCCCACATACTTACATCTTCTCTCGCAAAGCTACCGTTCAATACGATAGATTCGAAAGCTTCTTCATCAATTACAAATTCGATACTGGTTAAATCCAAAACAGTATTATCTGCTGTAGCTGTAAAACGAATATATGCTACTTCAGGATTACACTTCGTCTCTACACTATCCTCCAAGGTAGAAACGATTGGCTGCTTATCTGCATCTAAGATTTCCACCAAAACATCCGGTTCTGCGGTGTTAGCGGCAACCATACGTGCCATCAATACACCACGAACTCTGGTAGTCGCACTCACTTCCATCTTGAAGTTAACGGATACCAAATGGTTCACATCTACAGAAGCAGGAATTGCTAATGTAATACTGTCACCCTTTGTCGGGAAAGTGATTGTAGCGGAATCATCGGTTTCATCATTTACGATAGCAACACCGTCGGACATCTGTGCTTCTTCAAAATAACTATAAGTATAAACACCATCTTCCGGTGTAGGCAAAGGCTCTTTGCCTTCCATTATGAAGGAAACACCTACCAATTCGATAAATGCACCTTCTGTAAATGTTTCACCGCCGCTCTGAATACCAATTGCATTAATCTTGTTAGAGATTTCAGGTGCAACTACATATTCATTCTTGTCAACATTGTACCAGTAGCTCTTCAACTTGGTTCCATCCATATTCACAAAGAAGTTCACAGGACCATTCTGTGATGCTACGGTAAACTTGATGCTGATACACTTATCCAAATCGATGATTTCAGGGAGTGTAAATACTACTTCCTGATTCAATTCGGTAAATTTAACAACATAATTGCCATTTACCTTTTCACAAGAGTCTGCACCGGAGGTACGAACTCCCAATTCTTCAGCTGTATAATCTGCTGTATAAGTTTCAACAGGTTCACTTACTTCAGGTACTTCGTCAGAACCGCCGGTCTGTACTGCGGTAATGGTAAAGTAATCAATTACGAAATCTGCAGCTTCTTCACCCTTGTTCATCAAACCAAAGGTTACCTTAGATGCCTTAGACAAATCTGCTGTTACTGTAATAGTATCCTTTTCGTACTCTACCTGTGCCTGTGTACCATCTGCATAAACCTTGATTGCAAGATTTGCTACATCTCCTGCAGACAAGTAGAACTTCATCTCTGATAAAGTACTTGCTGCTACGCCTTCCGGCAAGGTGTACATAATCTCCTGATACTGTCCGGTTAAGCTGAGACTCAAACCACCTGCATCAGAAATATTCTCTACATAACCATAACCACTGGTTCTGGTTACATCATTAAAGGTGTAATACTTAGTGGTAGGATCTCCGGTAATAGGTTCATCGGTTCCGGGCTCATCTGTTCCGGGTTCGTCGGTACCAGGTTCATCTGTTCCGGGTTTGTCAGTTCCGCCTGCGGAAGGTGCCTTATCCGAACCACCGGTCTGTACTGCGGTAATGGTGAAGTAGTCGATTACGATACCGTCCAATACTGCATTGTCCTTGTTCATAAATACAAACATGCTCAATGCTTCTTCTGCGGTAATGGTAATAGTACCATCTGCTCCCCACTTAATCTGCTCATAGTTATCCCAGTTTGAATTCGGGCTTTCTGCAAAGAACTTCACACCGAATCCTGCTCCGTTACCCTCTGCAAAGTGGAATGTAATATCTTCAATTGTGGTGGTATCTACGCCTGCTGGGAAGGTATATCCTACCTGTGCGTAAGACTGCGTTGCAGTACTTCCGATAGTCAATGCTCCGGTTGTAGGATCCACATCCAAAGTCTCGAAACCATAGCCACTGCTCTTGGTTACATCCTTGAAGGTGTAGTACTTGGTGGTTACTGTCGTGGTGTCACCTGCTCCGGGTTCATCTGTTCCCGGTTCGTCCGTTCCGGGTGTATCGGTTCCCGGCTCGTCAGTTCCGGGGGTATCGGTCCCCGGCTCGTCAGTTCCGGGGGTATCGGTTCCACCTGCGGAAGGTGCTTCCTCTGCACCACCGGTCTGTACGGCGGTAATAGTGAAGTAATCGATTTCGATTCCTTCTAATGCCTCACCATCTGCGTTGTTATGTACAAGTGCAAAATAACTAATTCCATCTACAGCCTGTTCTGCTGTGATATCAATCTTTCCTGAGCCATAGTTTACTGCTGCATGACCGCTCCAGTTACTCGGAATTTCTCCTGCATATACCTTTACTGCCAGCTTGCTTGCATCTCCATTCTTGAAATGGAAGGTGATATTAGTAATGGTATCTGCTTCTACTCCTGTCGGAATTGAGAACGCAATTGGCTGATATCCATACTGGCTCTCCTTATATGCAAGGCTCAACATACCTGCTTCGGAAACTGTATATTCGTTATCATAGCCTGTGTTGTAGGTTACATCATTAAAGGTATAGTATTTGGTGGTTACTGTCGTGGTGTCACCTGTTCCGGGTTCATCTGTTCCCGGTTCGTCCGTTCCGGGTGTATCGGTTCCCGGCTCGTCAGTTCCGGGGGTATCGGTTCCACCTGCGGAAGGTGCTTCCTCTGCACCACCGGTCTGTACGGCGGTA
>JAZLEI010000054.1:0-22013 GCA_045615205.1 Acetatifactor sp. | reverse complement strand
AATAATTCTTCCCTTGGGAATTCCACCCAGTCCCAAAGCAATATCCAAACTCAAAGAGCCGGTAGGAATGGTTTCTACATTCATCTGTGCGGAGGGGTCACCCAATTTCATCACAGCACCCTTACCATACTGCTTTTCTATCTGGCTAATCGCCGCGTCCAATGCTTTTAACTTTTCATCTCTTTCCATATTCAATCTCCTTCTCCAAAGGAACAAATGTTCTTAATTTCTTATAGAATAAAACATTTGTTCGGTTTTGTCAATACTTATTTAATGTATTTTGTTTGATAACACAACTATACCCGAGATACTGTCCCATAAACCACTCCCAAAGGCAACCACTTCCTTTCTTTTATTCTTTTTTTGAATTCAGTGGCGAAATGCCCGGAAAGTGTAAAGTAAAATAAGAAAGCTCCACACTAGCGAATTCAGATTTTTTGAACATCAGACTATACGTTCCTTCCGGCTTCGTTCTCCAAAAAAGCCGGAAAGAAACGTCTTCTAACAATATATTTATAACATATTTTCTTAGAAAAAACAAGTTATATTTCCTTAATACATCTTTTTGACAGCTCCAGGGCCGCCTGCACACTGCTCTCCCGAACTGCTTTTCTATCACCGGAAAATACATGTCTTTCTACAATAATCTTTCCCTTTACATTGCATGCCATATAGACCAGACCTACCGGCTTTTCTGCACTACCGCCTCCCGGTCCGGCAATACCGGTGACACTCACTGCCACATCTGCTTCTGCATATTGTAAAGCTCCTTGTGCCATTTCAGAAGCGGTCTGAGCACTGACCACACCATGTACTGCCAAGGTTTCTGCTTTTACTCCCAAGAGCTTCTGCTTGGCTTCCTCTGCATAGGTCACCAGACTCATTTTCAATACCGAAGAGGCTCCCGATACATTTACCAGTCTACCGGACAAAAGCCCTCCGGTACAGGATTCTGCAAAGGTAATGGTCCATCCCCGCTCCAGCAACAGTGCTACCACCTCTTCCTCCGGCAATCGTTTCGTATCTTTTTCCTGTTCCATAAGCTACTTTGTTTCCTTCATAACAGCCTTGTTCTTCCAAAGATAATCCACCAGAGATACTACTGTCAAAACCAATGCAACCCACATTACGATCTTGGTCACCAGTGACAATGCAGAAATATTCGCAATCATCAGACATACCATAATCATCTGGAAGGTAGTCTTAAACTTGCCCCAATAGCTGGCTGCAATTACCACACCATTATCGGAGGCAATCAAGCGGAAACCGCTGATAATAAATTCTCTGCTAATGATAATGATAACTACCCAGGAAGGAATTCTGCCCATTTCTACCAAGGCAATCAACGCTGCACAAACCAACAGCTTATCTGCCAAAGGATCCATAAACTTGCCGAAATTGGTTACCAGATTGTATTTACGGGCAATCTTTCCGTCAATCAAATCGGTCAGGCTGGCAATGATAAATATTGCCAAAGCAATATAATCCACGTACTCCAAAACACCGCCAAAGATAGCCCTAAACCAGCCCCATCCATGGTAATTGCCTAACAAAAGCAGTACAAAGGGCAGTATCAAAATCACTCGAAATATTGTTAGTTTATTGGGTAAATTCATAATTTCCTCTTTTCTGCGTTACAACATACTCTTCAAGATTGTGGTGCAACGCTGCCACAATCCGGCACAGGAAAGCATGAAGTAATGCTTTCCTGTTATCCTCACTCGTGATATAACTCACCAATTAAATCATATTCATTGCAATCAGTTACCAATACCTTCACCAAATCTCCGGTCATCAGGTTGGCTGTAGTATTAATAAACAAATAACCATCTACATTGGGGGCATCCCGATAGGTTCTGGCTACATAGACATCGTCCTCGGCAATTTTGCCCTCTACCATTACCACCAGCACACGACCAATCATTTCCTCTGCCTTTTCAAAAGCAATATATTGCTGCAGCTCCATAATCTCCTGCTGGCGGATAAGCTTTACTTCTTCGTCAACCTGCTCCGGCAGGATAGCTGCTGCAGTATCCTCCTCCTGAGAATAGGTAAACACACCCAATCGGTCAAACTCCATATCGTCCACGAAGTCAATCAATTCCTCATGGTCCTCCTGTGTTTCTCCCGGGAAACCGGTAATCAAGGTAGTTCGCAAACATATATCCGGGATTTCCTCCCGCAGATGCTCTATCATACCACGAAGCTGCTCCTGATTGGTTCTGCGTCCCATGCGCTTCAACACCTCATCCGAAGCATGCTGAATCGGTATATCCAAATAGTGACACACCTTCGGCTCTGTTTTTATCGCCTGTATCAGCTCCTCCGTGATTTCCTCCGGATAACAGTACAAGATTCGTATCCAGAAAATCCCTGCCACCTGTGCCAGCTTATGTAGCAGCTCCGGCAAAGCCTTCCTGCCATACAAATCCATACCATAAAGCGTGGTTTCCTGAGCTACCAGTATCAGTTCCTTTACGCCCTTTTCTGCCAGCTCCTTCGCCTCTGCCACCAGACTTTCCATGGGAACACTGCGAAATTCGCCTCGCACCTTGGGAATAATGCAATAGGTACAATGCTTATTACAGCCTTCTGCAATCTTCAAGTAAGCAAAATGACCTCCCGTGGTCACCACGCGGCTCACACCGGTTAATGGCTTGGCATTCAGGTCTGCATAATGATTTCTGCTTTGCCCTGCCAAGGCTTCCTCTACCGCTTCTACGATACTGTCAATAGCCGTAGTACCGATGATAACATCTACCTCCGGTATCTCCGTCTGAATTTCTTCTTTATAACGCTGTGCCAGACATCCTGCAGCTACCAGTAGCTTAATCTGTCCGTTATTTTTCAGTTCTGCCATCTCTAATAAAGTATTAATACTTTCTTCCTTGGCATCTCCGATGAAACAACAGGTATTTACTACCACAATATCTGCTTCTGTCTCGTCATCCGTAAATTCATAACCCTTCTGTAACAATTCACCCAGCATCATTTCCGTATCTACCAGATTCTTGTCACAGCCAAGGGACACAAACAAAATCTTCATGTAAAATCCTCTCGCATCTAATTCATAAGAAAGGGAGAAATCTCAACACTGACATTTCTCCCCAACCATATCTGCTGACTATTCTTCTGTTTCGTCAGATAAAATCTTAATCTTTCCCTGATTCAATTCTTCTACTGCCAAAGAAAGAGGCTTGTCGCAGTTACCTGCAACCAATGGTTCGTCACCGGAGATAATCTGTCTGGCTCTCTTTGCTGTCGCCATAACGATGGAATAACGGCTGTTTACTACAGGTGCTTCTCCGGGTTCTACCTCACTGTTTACTACTTTCATTAAGTCTGAATAAGATGGATGTAACATTAATTTGCTCCTTTCGAGAACTGCTTCAGTTCTTCTCTGATTTCTTTTATAAATTCTGCACAACGGTTAGGTGCATAATGAGCATTCATAACCATGCTATGAAGCTGGTTCACACACGCTTCCAAATCGTCATTTACTACAATATAGTCATAGGCTTCGATGCCTTCGGACTCTTCTGCTGCTCTGGCAAGTCTTTGCGCAATTATCTGCGGTGTCTCCGTACCTCTGCCCACCAGTCTGCGTTCCAGCTCTTTGGCACTGGGCGGTGTGACAAACAATAACAGACACTCAGGAAATTTCTTCTTAATCTGCAGGGCACCCTGGATTTCTATTTCCAGAATCACATCCTTGCCTGCTGCCAACTGTTCTTCTACATATTCCCTAGGAGTTCCGTAATAATTGCCACAATAAGTAGCATACTCAATTAATTGATTTTCTGCAATCTTTTTTTCAAAATCTTCCTTCGTCGTGAAGAAGTATTCCACTCCGTGTCGTTCCCCTTCTCTGGGTGCTCGGGTGGTCATAGAAATAGACAATGCATAATTATCATAGTTTTCCATTACCTTCCTCATCAGGGTACCCTTGCCAGCACCTGAAAAACCGGAGATTACGATTAATATTCCTTTATCCATCATACTTTCCTCCACCGGTACTATTCAATATTCTGAATTTGCTCACGTACCTTCTCAATTTCGGTCTTTAACTCAATGGCACAATTGGAAATCTCCAAATCATTGGATTTGGACAAGGTTGTATTGGCCTCTCTGTTCATTTCCTGTGCGATGAAATCCAACTTTCTACCGATACTTCCACCCTCTAACAGGGTCTTCTTCGTGGTTTCAATATGGCTGCGCAGACGTACGATTTCCTCATCCACACAAACCTTGTCCGCAAAGATTGTAACCTCTGTCAACAGACGATTCTCATCTACCTGTACATCTCCAAGCATATCCTGGATTTTGGAAAGCAGCTTATCATGATATTCCTTAATAATCTGCGGTGAACGTTCTGATATAAAATCAACCAAAGAAAGCATATTGTCCAGCTTGGCAATCAGGTCATTGCATAAATTTTCACCTTCTACGATACGTGTCTGTACAAAACCTTCTGCTGCACCCTGAATAGCCTTCTGCAAGCCCTTCCACAATTCCTCCTCATCCATGGTCTGTTCTTCCATGGTAAATACCTCCGGGTATCTGGAAAGTGTGGATACTCTCACATCATCATCCAGTTGGAAGTCCTCTGCCATCTCTCTTAAGTACTTCAAATACTCAGAAGCAATTTCCTTGTTGTAACGGATAGTGGTGTTATTCTCCGTAAAATCTTCATAGGTAATAAACACATCCACCTTACCGCGAGAAATATAATTTTTTAATTCTCCACGAATGGCTGACTCGAAAAAGTTCAGCTTCTTAGGCATCTTGATATTTACATCCAGATATCTGTGATTTACGGACTTCATCTCTACCGTATACTTACGGTTGTTTTCTGTGATTTCGCATCTGCCGAAACCGGTCATACTTTTAATCATTTGTTTACCCTCTCCCGATGCGACTACTTCTTTTCCCCAAACTGCCAGTCGCATACTTCATTTTATTATAAAATACATTTTGTGTAGCGTCAAGTTTTGTTTTCTGATATAATGTAATTCACAGTCAAGTCATGCGGCAAGCATAGAAAAAAGATGACGCAAGCTTGCTTACAGTTCAGCTTTTTTCCTATGATTGACATATGACGCTCTGCGTCAGCGAGGATTTACTGCCTGTCAGCAAATTCGAGCCGCATGACTTATGCATTAATTATCTCTAGGAGGTTTCCCATGGCATTTGACGGCGTAACCATAGCCAATGTGGTAAAGGAATTGAACGATACCCTGATAGGGTGTAGAATCTATAAAATTGCACAACCGGAAGCAGATGAACTGCTTTTGACAATAAAGGGAAGTTGCGGTCAGAGAAGACTCTTTCTTTCTGCCAGTGCTTCTCTTCCGCTGATTTATTTCACGGAAACCAACAAGCCCAGCCCGTTGACGGCTCCCGGCTTTTGTATGCTGCTTCGCAAGCATTTGCAGAACGGGCGTATTGTCTCTATTTCCCAGCCCGGTCTGGAGCGTATTGTTCGTATGGACATAGAACATTTGGATGAAATGGGTGATTTATGCCAAAAGACCCTTATCATAGAAATCATGGGTAAGCACAGCAATATTATTTTCTGTCATGCGGACGGTACAATTATCGACAGTATCAAGCATGTATCCGGATTGGTCAGCAGCGTCCGTGAGGTATTGCCCGGCAAGCCCTATTTCGTAGCAAATACACAAGATAAACTGAATCCTCTGGAAACTGATTTGGAGATTTGGAAAACACGGGTTTTAACCAAACCCACTGCTGTTTTCAAGGCTATTTATGGCAGCTATACCGGTATTTCTCCTATTCTGGCACAGGAAATCTGTTATCGTGCCGGTGTGGATGGAGAAGTTTCTACCGCTTCCCTCTCCAAGGAGGAGGTTACTAAACTGTATGAAACCTTTGCTGCTCTCATGACCCAAATCAAGGCAGGTAGCTTCGCACCGCATATTGCTTATACGGGCAAGCAGCCGGTAGAGTTTGCCGCCTTTCCTTTGACCCTTTACAGTCAGGGAAATGACCATATTGTCCCTTATGAATCCATGTCTCTGCTTTTGGAACATTATTATGCGGAAAAGAATACGCTCACCCGCATTCGTCAGAAATCTGCGGATTTGCGAAAGATTGTCCAGACTGCTTTGGAGCGAAATATTAAGAAATATGACCTACAGCTTCGCCAGATAAAAGATACTGAAAAGCGTGATACCTATCGTATCTACGGAGAACTTCTGAACACCTACGGATATGGTGTGGAACCCAAGGCAAAATCTATGGAAGCACTGAATTACTACACCAACGAAATGATTACCATTCCCTTGGACCCGGAACTGACGCCCCAGGAAAATGCTAAGAAATATTTTGACAAATATAATAAATTAAAACGAACCTACGAGGCACTTACAGAACTGACGGCTCAGGTAAAAGAGGAAATCGAGCATTTGGAATCCATCAGTACGGCTTTGGACATTGCCTTACAGGAAGAGGATTTGGTACAGATTAAGGAGGAGCTGACCGAAAGCGGTTATATCCGTCGTAAGGGTGGCTCTAAAAAGGAAAAGGTCACCAGCAAACCCTTCCACTACATCAGCAGTGACGGTTTCCATATGTATGTGGGGAAAAACAATTATCAAAATGATGAACTGACCTTTAAATTTGCTACCGGAAATGATTGGTGGTTTCATGCCAAGAATATGCCCGGCTCCCATGTGATCGTGAAATGTGAAGGTGCCGACGAGCTTCCCGACCGAACCTTTGAAGAAGCCGGTCGTCTGGCAGCCTACTATTCCAAAGGTCGTGAACAGGATAAGGTAGAAATTGACTATATCCAGAAAAAGCATGTAAAGAAGCCTGCCGGTGCCAAGCCCGGCTTCGTGGTATACTATACCAATTATTCCCTGATGATTGACACAGATATTTCAGGAATAGAACAACTATAATAGAAAAAACCACCTCGAAATCTCAGCCCTTGATACGCTCCTTACCGGACACAACCGATAAAAAAGAGGCATATCACTCGGCGATTGTTTCGAGGTGGCTTTTCATATACCATTTACTTCTAAGCCCTTGTACCAATCAAATACTTAAAGCCCACTTCCACATTGGTATACATACAGACAAGAACTGCCTTTGTTCCAGGCTCCTTATCCAACAGAGCAGGCTCCGTATTACAACGAATTTCCTTGCCGTTTACCCTTACATTTGCCATGTATTCCTTGGCACTATGCTTGTCACCGTGACTGGTCACATAAGTACTAATCAACTCACAATCAAAAACATATTCCTTATTCTTTTGAATCAGTACTTCCAACTTTTTCCACTGATTCTGCTTTGCAATAAAGCCCGTGAGCTTAAAATACACCAAAAACAAAATCACACAGCCCACAATCATAAAAGGAATATCTCCCGTAGGAGCATTTCCAAATATCATATATAATATCACTGCTGCAATCTGCAACAAACCGAAAATCTTAAAGAAGGTCATTATCTTATTGATTTTCTGTGTCTTGGCTTCCAGTATCTTTTTTAAATAATTTCTTTCTGCTTCGCTTAACTTCCTCATTCACACCCTCCGTTCTCTTCTTGCGTATGGCTCCAACCAAAGCATACAACAGCGTTCTCAAAAGTGTTAAACCACTCCAACCGATAGCTACAAACATCACTATCTTTTCCAACGTCAATAAGCTGTTAGCCTTTTTCAGTGATTCATAAGCCAGTTCCAAATATCCTGCACTATTTACAAACCACAACAGTGCAATCCATGCTCCCCAGAGTAACACTGCAAATATCCAGCTGACAATCAGTCCGCCCTTGGTTTCCCGAATTTTTTCACCCTTTGCTATTCTGCGACTTCTTCTCCAGGTAAACCAAGCGGTTAACAATATTCCCACCAGAGATACTGCAAGTCCTGCAAACAAATAAATCCAGTTGTTCACTTCCTTCGCCACGGTCTTAGTTACCACTGCATGTATCTGACTTACATTGTCTCCTAAAACAGCCTCCAGCACGATTTCATTCTTACCATCCTGTAAACTGCAGGAATGTACGAATTCCCCGTTCTGCACCTCTATACTCTGTCCGTTAATGGTAAGGGTATCCGTATTGGTTCTGCCGGATACCATAATCACATTTTCTTCTGTGGTTACACCATCCACCTGACGAAGCAGCTCTATCACCGGCAATTCATTGGAAATATTTGCTACTCGGAAATGTTCATGCAAATTACCATTCTTATCAATATAACGAATGGCAATATTATTTCTGCTTTCCGGCAAAGTTATATATTTACTGCCATCACCGTTTAAAATAATGGTATATTCCTGATCATTGACCTTGAAAAGCACTTCCGTATCGTCTGCCCCCTTGTATTCAAAGGTCCACATATCCGAGTTTACTTTTCCGCTTTCAGGCAATATCAGTATCTCTGTGGCAGTATCCACTTCCTTCTTCAAAATCTCGGAAACCATACCGTCACGTTCTTTATAGCTGATTTCCAAACGCACCTTATCCCCTACTTCAAAGGGTACTCTGGTGCTGTATCCGCTACTCTTTAAATACTCTCCGGCGGAAATACATTCCTCTCCGATATACGCTGACAAATAAACACTATTGGCACTTCCGGGAATATATTCCTTCCAATTCACGTCCAACATATGGCTATCCTGATCAATGATAATATCCACGTTTTCCATGGCCGCAGGTGTGTTCGGATTCGTATATGCGAAGCTGTCACTATAGGAATAGTCAAATATTTCCGAACCATTCAAGTCATAGGATACATATAACAGCAGATAATACCCATCATAGGTATTGGCATCTGACATTCCTACTTCCAAGGAGACCGGTTCTTCTACTCTGCCTCGTCCCCTCGCCAATTCCTTTCCATTTAAGCTTTGGGTATCAGCAGTGAGGCTTATCCGGTAATCGTAAATAATATCACTATTCGCAGATACTACGAAATTCACCGGTATCTTTCCATCGGTCAAAGCTCCTGCCTGATACTCTGTGATAAAGAAAGAGGTATCCTGCACATCCGCACTGACACCGATGCTTTCATTGGAACCTTTGTCATATCGTATCTTCCACTCTCCCGGTTCTGCCTGTCCCAAAAACACCAAAGTAGAGGTACTTCCGTGAAAAACGGTGATATTTTCCTCATCGGTATCTTTGGTAATCAACTGACCGGACGGCGACACCAAAATAAACGCTACATCATCCACCTCATAGGTAATGGTTACTGTAACATCCTGAGCCTGCCAGAGGGTAAAGAGTGAAACTTCCTTTTCCTCCGCATAAGCAATACAAGATGCAGACAGTAAACAATAAATACTTATCAACATCATGAAAAAGCTTTTTCTTAATCTTTTCACCACTTTTTCCTTTCTAATCCCTATATTCCTTTTCTTGATTTCATGCACTCATACACAGCTTTCGAGTTAGTACAGCTTTACCTCCGGCAGGAAATTGCCCTTTGTAAAGCTTACTCGGATACCAACCTCTTTGTTCTTCTTGTGGTCGTCTCCCTTAATCAATATGGTAAACTGTTTTCCGCTATTGTGAACACCAATCAAACAGTTACCCTCCAAATCCTTCGTATGACGCTTGAAAATCTTAATGTTATAGTTTATATCACCATTCATCATAGCTCCGGCAAACAACTTATTCACATCCACCTGTGTGGAACCATTCACATTAATGTTAAAATTATTACCGAAGTCCAGTGTATGGTCCATAGATGTTTTTAAATGAACACCTGCCACGTTCTGACTATCAATTCCCAGCAAATAATTCTCGTAGCTGTAATTGCCCAAATCCACTTCCAGTTTACCCAACTCCACACACTCCAAAAGAACTGCCGTAGTATCCAGGGAAATATTGAAATTCGCTATAGTCAAGCCTAATTTAGTGTCATCCAACTTCAGCACGGTAATATCCAAAATATCACCCAGGAAAGTATCCAAACCGGGAATTAACTGGTTCAGCTTCACGAAATTCACATCTGTCTGTCCATAGAAGGTAGAGCCCAACAATCGTGTACCAAAGTTAGCATCCTGTGACTCGCCTGCCATACCTTCCACACCTGCATGGAAATCGGACAGAGTTACTATGGTAATACCGTTAGGTAAGGTTACCGCATCTACATCAAAATCAGCCCCCAAATCAAAGGAATCAAAACGTCCTGATTTAATACCAATGGAGAAACCGTACTCAGATTCATCATTACCCAAAATCGGTACATCCTCCAGTTCTACACTTAAGCCCAGACCATAATTGTGATTAAAGGTATCCACCTCCAGCTCAAAGGAGCTTAATTCCAACTCTGCCTTTCCAAGCTTTAACTCCTTCTCAAAATCCAAATCTGCGCCAACCTTTAAAACAATACCGATTTTTTCCTTTGCAAGAACTACCTTATTCTCCATCTCAGAAACAGAAAAAGGTGATTCAAAGGCATCACCATAAGCATCTTCAAACTCATCCGTATCCAAAAGGTTATTTAATACCGGGAAATCAAAAGAGAAATCCACAAAGGTGTAGTTCAAATAATTCGGTGCCACTTCTATATAAGGATCATTGATCTTTAATGGTCCATAATAGCTCTTTCCACGAGTATAGAATTTGTCGTATTTATCACTCTCTTTATAAAGTGACAAACCATCCATTCGCGGCAGCTCTATTTTATTATCAAAGAACTGGGCCAAAAGTCCCGGCAAAATACCCTTTCCGCTAATATACGAGCCATCTTCGTCCTCCAATACCAATACGGTTCCATCCAGACTTCCTGACAACACAATATCTCCATTGAAGCACAAATAGTCATTCATGACTACATTACCCCGCAGGTTAATAGTACCGTCCCCTTCAGTAATCGCATAAGCCTTGAAGATATAGTCACCAAAGACAACCTCCTGCATGGTGCCTTCCTTCATTACATAAAGGCTCTTTAAGGTATAAGGAGTACTGTCAATATTCACCTGTACTTCATAAGTATCATATTCTACATCCTTTGGCAGTTTCACAGTCAGCTTCTGAGGGCTGGTTACTGTAGTTTCCAGACCAACATACTGCCTTCTGCCCTTTATAGAAACGGAAATATCCTCTGCCTTATCCAGACCTTTTCCCATAATGGTAAATTCATAAGTCTTTTCCGTATCCTTACTCTTAATAATAGTAGAAATCCCCAGCTTGGTTACACAGGTTTCCTCGGAAATCTCACCAAATGCAGGGGGCATTTCCTCTTTGAGTTCACCATCATTCAGTCCGTATTCTCTGAAGGCACTGTAATCCCCATCCTTATCACGGATAGTCAGAATTCTACCTTCCTGCGTATCCACATCCTTTGCAGTGAAGGTTATCAGATAATTATTATCCACCTGATTATGTACAAAGGAGTATAAATCCTCTAACTGGGCACTGCTGCTACTGTAAACAAAGCTTCCCATACCGCTGTCAGCAATCCTCTGTAAATAATCCACACTGACATCACCCAAACCAATGGTATGCAATACAATATTGCTATTTAAACACTGTGCCCGCAATTGCTCCATAGCCGATGCAGAGGCATAGGAATTATCCTGTCCGTCCGTCATCACGATCATAACATTCAGACTATCTTCTCCGGCAGCATATTCCCCAAATGCTGCATTAACACCGGAAGCAATATTGGTTCCGCCCATAGCTGCGAAACCACTCACAGCACTCAGTAAAGCATCTTCATCGGTTGTCAGTCCGGTATTCTGTAATACACCACTATCAAAGGTTACAATACCTATTTCTTCTCCTTTGTTTCGGGTTTTTACAAACTTCTCTACTGCAGATTTTAACAGCTCTATATCTCCTGACATACTACCGGAATTGTCACAAACCAGCACCACCTGTGCTCCGTCATATTCCACCTTTTCAATCTGAAAATCTTCAATAGGAATACCACAGTCACTGATTTCTATGGAATCTGTTTTGGTCAAATCAATACCGGAGGTAGAAACATAAGCCTTCAACTCCGGGAAACCATCCAACACAATGTTTCCCACATTAATCATAGAACGTTTTTCATTCACATAGGTATTTCCCATGTTCAGAAATTCTTCCGGAACATTTATAGTCTCCATTTTTATTGGCAGACTTCGTTCGTAACCTTCTATCATGTAATCATTAAAATGCATGATTTCCTGATTATCTGTTGCTTTATCTGCAATATCATTTATCTTACAAAGCACCTCACCCAAGGTATCATCTTCGCATTCTTCTCGAATCTCGATAGCATTGTTCAGGTTTTCATAAACTCTTCCACGGTCAGACAGTTCACTGTTGATAGCAGCATTTTGGATATAATCTCCTGCATCTGATAAAGTCACCTCCATGGTATCTTCCATACGTTCTTCGAGGTTTGCCAATACTTTATCATCATTTCTGGATACTACTGCATCCAGATAATCCTCATAAACCATCATTTCCGCATTGGAATAATTGTCATCTTCTAACTTCTCATAAATCTCTTCACATTTCTCAACAACATCATCACAATCGGTTTCACTGCCGAAACGTTCCAGCGAACTATCGTCTAACACATCATTCATATACAAGTAAGCCACAGATGCCAAAGCATCCTTGTCTGCAGACTTATCTGCATATTCCACCAAGGGGTCATATTCTTCAGTCCATACACAGCCATTAATGTATGCTTCTTTAATCTCAGGCAGTTCCAAGACTTCTTTATCTTCCTTATATATCTCTGTCAAATCTTCCACATATCGCTTCAGTTTCTTACAAACCTCTTTCCGGTCCTCCTCACTCCGGGTCCAGACTTCATCGGTCATCAGTTCTTCCATCTTGTCCGATACCTTCAGTGCTTCGATAAACTTTTGGAACTGCTTGTCCTCTTTTGCTATCTCCAGATTTTCTTCTATGACATCCTTTATTTCCTTATATAATTCTTTTTCATAGGTTTGGGCTGCCTTAACATCTTCCTCCGTCACCTTAACGCAGCCATAATCTTCCGGCTTCTCTACATTTTGAGCAAGAGCCTCATAAATCGCTTTGTTTAGCTCACATTGAGCTGCCGGCATAACTTTCCCTTCCAGGACATCTGCAATGTATTGCTCTTCAACCTCTGTCAGCTCCATTTTCTCCTTGTTCGGATACAAACCGATTTCTTTTGCAGCCAGAAGTGCAGTATTCATATCCTCCTTCACCACTGCCAGACGAAGCTGGGATGTCAGAAGTTCCTGCGTATCCCCGTACTCCATATACATTCGTTCCATATATTGAGCAGCTTGCTCCACATCACCTGAATCCAGATTGTGCTCAATTAAATATTGAAACTTTTCCTTGCTAATCTGCTGTGATGGTTCTACATTTATGGGCAACACACAGGCAGCCGCACCAATCCCGGCAGTCGCCGCCAAGGTCAGTGTGGTATACAAATATTTCTTTTTCTTAAGCATCAGTATCAGGCAAAAAATCACCAGTGGTGATAAGCCTGCTAAAAAGAGTAACTTTTCCACGTTTCTTCTCTCCTGCTCCTTTTATTTTCTCTTATGTTATTTCATAATTCTGCACTTTTTTGCAATCCGCACCAGCATATAACCCTTTGGCATCGCCTTTAACTCTGCCTCATTGACTCCCTTAAAAAGTATCAACAATGCAAAGTATACTGCAACTGCCACTCCGATTGCCGGTATCAGTGCCAGAATATTGATTTCCGATAACACATAAATACATTCATATACTACCCAGGTGCAACCGCCCATAAAACCGGCTGCCAGTGTAGGCAACACAAAGGTAGTAAATATCTCCTGTCGGTATCCCAACGCCTTGTGCACGGATATCTGGTTCAAGATACACATAGTTCCGGAATACAAGGTACTGGCAATAGCCAGTGCATATACATTCAAATCTGTCACCAACAATAGCGGCACCAATACTGCTGTCTGAATAAATAACGCAATAACTGCATTGATGATAGGAACATTCACCTTGCCAATTCCCTGCAAAACAGAACTGCTCAAAGTAGATAACGCATAGAATACCACAGACACTGCCAGTGCCATCAATGTACCTGCCGCCAGGTCTAAATTTGCCTCTTTGGGAAACAGTAGCTGCAATACAGGCTTTGCCAGTACCAGCAGACCCACGGCACAGGGAATGGATATAATCATAATGGTTTTCACGGCCTGATAGATTTTACTCTTGGCCCCTTCTAAATCCTTCTTTGCCACCAACTGAGCAATGGTAGGAATGATTGCCGCCGCCATAGCAGAAGCAAAAGCAATAGGAATATTGGATATTTTGGTAGCTTCTCCACTGAAAATACCATAGTCATTATAGACTAAAACTTCATCCCACTTTTTATACCCAATCATAATACTGGTGTATAATTTATTATTTAATGATGCACTCAGATTATAAGCTGCTGTACTCAGAATAAAGGGCAATACCACTCTGGCAATCACACCGCTGATTTCCCGATAAGAATCCACCTGCTTCGTTTTGTCTCTGCGAATACGCTTCTGTATCAGCTCCCTGTTCAAGGCATAAATACCTGCCATAAACAACAATGCCGCCAATACACCAGCACCTGTACCTATAGCACTTCCCATGGCACCATACATAGCAGTATGGTCTGCACCACCACTCTCTGCCATCGTTTTCTGTGCCAGCTTTACGAAACCATAAGCTGCCAGAATACTGACAATCGCATTGACTATCTGCTCCAATATCTGAGAAACAGAGGTCTGCACCATACTTTTGTGTGCCTGGAAATATCCTCTTAATACCCCCAGCATACCATAAAGGAATATGGTAGGTGCAAATACCCGCAAAACAGGGATTGCCGAAGCCTCTACGAATAATCCTGCTCCAAAATACAAAAACAGACTGGCAATCAAACCAACCGCCAGTACATAATACAACGAACATATAAATATCCTATGTGCATTCCGATACTCGTGCACAGACAGCTTCTGCGCGATCACCTTGGAAATAGCGGATGGAATGCTATAGGAAGATATCAACAAAATAATGGTATAATAAGTATAGGCTGAGGAATAATACCCCAGCCCCACTGTTCCAATGATAGCCGCCACAGGGCTGACATACAAAAGACCAATGATTCTACTAATAAATCCTGCGGCGGCCAAAATGCCCGCCTGCAGGATAAAATTACTTTGCTTTTTACTGCTACTGCTCATAAAATACCTATTCCTTATCCGATAAGCCAGTCATACATCTCCTGATACTTATTCGCTGATACATCCCAAGAGAAATCAGCATTCATGGCACGCTCTACCATCTTGTTCCACTCACGCTTCTTGCCGTAGTAAACCTTCTCTGCGTAACGAACAGTTTCCAGCATCTCATGTGCATTATAATTGATAAAGCTAAATCCGGTACCGGTACCTTCATACTCGTTATAAGGTTCTACGGTATCCTTCAAACCACCGGTTTCACGAACGATAGGTAAGGTACCATAACGAAGTGACATAAGCTGACTCAAACCGCAAGGCTCGAACAGTGAAGGCATCAGAAAGGCATCACAGGATGCATAAACCTTGTGTGAAAGTTCCTCTGAATAAAATATATTCGCAGATACCTTGTCACTATACTTCCAAGCGAAATGTCGGAACATACTTTCATACTGCTCCTCTCCGGTACCCAATACTACCAACTGAATATCGTCCTGACACAGCTCATCCATCACATAAGCAATCAAATCAAAGCCCTTCTGGTCGGTAAGACGGGATACGATACCAATCAGCATCTTCTTATCATCTACCTTCAAGCCCAACTGCTCCTGAAGTGCTCTCTTATTCTTAATCTTTTCCTTACGGAAATTATCCACACTGTAGTTCTGCAGAATGTACTTATCATTCTCCGGATTGAAATCCTCGTAGTCAATACCGTTTACGATACCGCGCAAATCATTCATGCGCTCGTACATGAGACCATGCAGACCTTCACCATAGAACTCCGTCTTAATCTCCTCTGCATAGGTATCACTTACCGTAGTAATCGCATCTGCAAAAACGATACCACCCTTTAACAGATTGGCGTCTCCATAAGCCTCCAGCTTGTCTGACTGGAAATAATGCCAAGGCAAACCGGTAATATTTCTCACATCATCAATGCCCCATCTGCCCTGGAATTTCAGATTGTGAATGGTCATGATGGTCTTCATTCCCTGGAAGAACTCACCACTCATGAAACGCTCCTTCAAATAAACCGGTACAAGACCTGTCTGCCAGTCATGACAGTGAATGATGTCCGGTCTGAAATCAATAGCCGGCAATGCTGTCAGAACTGCCTTAGAGAAGAAGGCAAACTTTTCAATCTCAAACAGTGCATTGTCACCATAGGGCTTGAAGCCATTGAAATAGCACTCATTATCAATAAAATAATACTGGATACCGTCTACTTCGCAGCCTAACACACCTACATATACATCCTGCCAATTATAATCCATATAGAAATGGGTAATATACTGCATCTTGTCCTTTACTTCCTGCTTCATGCAGGCATACTTGGGCAAAATCACTCTTACATCAAAATAACGCTTATCAATACATTTCGGTAAAGAACCTACAACATCTGCAAGTCCTCCTGTCTTAATAAAAGGAACTCCTTCTGATGCTGCAAAAAGTATCTTTTTCATCTGAAACCCTCCAACGCTTTTGAATTTATAGTTAAGTTTATTATACAACATCCTTCAAAGTTAGGAAAGAGGTTTCCTCAGATTTTTCAGTTATTTTTGTTCCTCCAGATACAACCTTACCCTGTTTTCTATCAATTCGATTGCTCCATCCAAATCCGTCGTGCCTTCCAGATAACCCCAAACCTCCTCATCCACAATCTGATAAACACTGTTACTGCCTAACCCATATACAAAGACAGGGCTCTCTATCCATTCCCGTAACTGCTGAATATCCTCCTGTGTTGCTGCATAAACCTTCGTTCCGCCACTTATGATATACTTTTCTTTTTCCACCCTTTCGCCATTCGCATCCTGTATATATTCCTTTTCCATGCCATCTGCAAACTGCTCCTCCAGCATGACTTTACTGGTGTAAAAACCATGCTCATCAATCCACGAACCGGCCACCCGATAAGTTATCAGATACTCTAAAAATGCCCATGCTCCATCCTTTACCCTACTGTCAGCATTCACACTATAAGAAGCAATATTTCTGATACCCATACACTCACTACCATCATAAGCAGGATAGCCTATGAATCGCACTTCCTCACCTAAGATTGCCACAGATGCCATATAATCACGAATACTACTAATACCGTTATAGGCTAACAGTAGCTTCTCCTGCTCTACCAGACTCTGCTCCCATCCCGAGCTCTTATTATAATCAAAGGGAGCTACTTCAAAATCCTTCGCCAAAGTAAGCAACTTTTTAAATTCCTCCTGTGCAAAGCTTACTTCCCCGGTCTGATAGTTCACAAAATGCTCCAAATTCCGGTACAAAGCAGTGTGTACGATAGAATGTCTGTTTTGTATATCACTCCTTGGCATCCCATAATTTCCTCTCGTCACCTGTACACCCTCATTCTCACTGACACATTGCAAAAATTCCTCTACAGACCACGCCGAACGCTCTCCTATTACAGATTTCTTTCCTACCATAATATCCAAACTGAAGCGAGGTGGAATACAGGTCAACACTCCCTCCTTCGTATTACACTCCAAAACAGCCTCTACCAAATCTGCCCTTTCTAAGCCCTGTCCATCGGACAAATAAGGGCTCAAATCCACTATCATCCCCTTTTCTACCAGGGCATCTACATAAACCATACTTAAATCAAAAATATCCGGTCCCCTTCCGGTGGCCAAATCCATCTCCAGCCTCTGCTGTCCCTCCTGCCAATCATAGCCTTTTATGACTACTTCATAATACGAATTACTCTTATTAAAATCCACAATAGCAGCACTCAACAGTTGTGGAACCAACGTTTCAATACACCCCAATGTGATCTGACACTTTTCCCCTTTCGCTGAGCTCTCCACGGAAAGCTGTGTTTGCTCCCTCTTCTCTGCCCCCGGCACGCTTCCTGCCCCGGTGCTCTCCGGCTCCTTTGGAAAAAATGTTCCACAACCACTCAGAGAACATATTACCAATATCAAAATAACTTTTACCGCCACCATTTTCTTTCCACTTCTACTTCTCATAAGCACTTCCTCCATTTCATACATACCTTTGTGGATATCAATCCTTTTCAAGCCACCTTCTGAGGCACATTTCCCACCGGGAATTTACCGTCTTCTTTCCTGTCCATTTTCACTATAGCACACTTGGAAAACTCCTAAAACCCGTTTAAACAAAGCTTAAACAATCTTAAAGAAGCCTTAAAAAACAGCGATATCCTTATCCCGGATACCGCTGTCCTGTCATTTCGTTTCCTATACTCCTATGCTTTCCCTTCTATTCTTATCCTCTTTTACAATGCTTCTTCTTTTCTTATCTTAAGTCCTGGTTTTCTCTATATTTCAGTCGTATTTTATCTGCAATCAGTGCAATAAACTCCGAATTGGTCGGCTTTCCCTTTCCCGTATTAATGGTATATCCAAACAAAGTATCCAGAGTTTCCATCTTGCCTCTGGACCAGGCCACCTCAATAGCATGTCGTATTGCTCTCTCCACCCGGCTGGGCGTGGTCTGAAACTGCTTGGCTATGGTTGGGTAAAGCACCTTGGTAATCGAGCTAATCATAGACTGATCCTTTACAGACATCATAATCGCTTCCCGCAAATACTGATACCCCTTGATATGTGCCGGAACTCCGATATCATGTATCATATCGGTGACGTCCTGCTCCAAATCATGCTGCACCGGCTGGGGTGGTTCCGACGACTGTGTTTGCTTGCTCTTTCCTATGGATGGCACGGTAATCATTATCTGGAATTCCTTATCCTGATTCAGCAAATCATTCAATATTCTGTATACCTCTTTGTTGTCCTTTGTAGAAACAAGATTTAATTTTTCCATGGGTTTATCCTCCATTCCAGCACCCTATTTGCTTGTATTATAAATGTAATTCTTTGTCGACTCAAGCCAATCACACCGCAAACTCCCCTTAATCCCAACAATTATTTCCATTCTTTTCCAAAGAGTGCCCCTCTATCTACAATTTCCACCAAAATGTGATTGCAAATAACTTGTCAAATACGCTATACTAATGTTGCAGTTTTGCTTTTCATCAGATATACGGAATCTTTTTGTATATTCCTATGTGGCAAAACAGCAATGAAGTTGGGAGGAACACATTATGATTAAACAGGAAATTTCTGAAATCAAGAAATTATTTACACAAAACAACTGCTCTATTACCCGTATTTGCGGTTGCTATGTAGATGGAGAAAAAAACAAAAAAACAGAATTAAAGCAGGCATTTCTGGCTCTTCCGGAGGAAGAAATGTTTAAATATTTTGAAATTCTAAGGAAGACACTGTCCGGCAGCTTGGGCAAGAATTTGCTGAATCTGGAATTCCCGCTGAAGTCCGAAGGGGAAGGCACTGCCCATGACTTCTTAATGCAGTTGCGTGACAGCAAATTAAAGGATGACGCACTTTTAGAGGACTTCTATGACCGTATTATCAATGCCTATGAATATGTAGGAAACTATTTAATACTGATTATTCATGACGTTTACGACGTACCCGGAAAGACTTCTGACGGTATCGATATGGAGGATGCTTCCGATGAGGTATACGAATATATCATGGTCAGCATCTGCCCCGTAAATCTGTCCAAACCGGGATTAAGCTATAATGCAGCAGAAAACACCTTCCAGAACCGTATTCGTGACTGGGTGGTTGCCGCTCCGGAAACCGGCTTCCTCTTCCCTGCCTTTAATGACAGAGGAACCGATTTACATAGTGCTCTTTACTACTCCAAAAACTCCGAAGAACTGCGGGAAGACTTTGTCAACCTGATACTGGACTGTCCGTTACCTATGTCTGCCGGCGGTCAGAAGGCTTCCTTCCAGACACTGGTAGAGGAAACTCTGCAGGAAACCTGCAGCATTGAAGCTGTTATTAATATTCATGAAAAATTAAACGAAATGATAGAAGAACACAAGGAAGACCCTGCTCCCCTGATTTTGGACAAAGAGGAAGTCAAAACTGTCTTTGCAAGCAGCGGTGTTTCCAACGAAAAAATGGAACTCTTCGACCGTTGCTACGATGCTACTGCGGGAGAAAAAACCGAGCTGGTGGTAAACAATGTGGTAAATACCCGTACCTTTGAAGTGAAAACTCCGGATGTGGTCATCAAAGTCAATCCGGAGCGTATGGACTTGGTGGAGACCAAGACCATCGACGGTCGAGAATGTCTGGTCATTGCACTGGGTTCTGATGTAGAGGTGAACGGTATCACCGTGCGCCGCTCCTTCCATGAAGAAGAATTTGATGAAGCGTAATGTATAAATTCCAAGCTGCTTATTTGTACTTAGCTATTTGCTTACATCATATACAATCCGGAACATAATTTCTTATAAAAAAGTATCGCTCACTCTTGTTGTACATAAGTGAACGATACTTTTATTAATCTTCTACAAACTAAAAAATAATTACTCAACAAATTGGAAGTTGTCTCCATTCTTTCAGTACTATGCTCGCAACTAAATTTTTGTTATATCTTTCTGAATGTCCATTACAAATCCATATGCAACTTTCATATTAGTAATAAGCTGCTCGCACTCTTCGAGGCTTTCTCCTTCGGCGAGTTCCTCTCTGAACAGCCAAATGATAGTTTCAATA
The DNA here is from genome assembly GCA_045615205.1 of Acetatifactor sp. Lineage (GTDB taxonomy): Bacteria > Bacillota > Clostridia > Lachnospirales > Lachnospiraceae > Acetatifactor. The sequence continues at coordinate 1,267 of JAZLEI010000054.1, read as the reverse complement.
TACAGACACCTCAATAAAATCTCACACGGAATACCTACACTGTCACCAAGCTTTTGTACAAAATCGATTATTACATCCTTTGGCTCCGAGGTCAAATCATCTCTGAACTCATCAAGTATAAATCTCGACAAATCAAATATAGGGTCGCCTATTACACCTTTAGGATCAATAACCGTATAGCCACCTTTTTCATTTTTAAGTATATTCTCATGGTGTAAATCACCGTGTAGCAGAAGATTGCGAGAATACTTTTTGCATATATCTGCAAGCATTCGTTCCGCACTGTCAAGATACTGATACAGCCCTTCACAATCCTTACGATTTTTTGTACCTTCCTTACCAGCTTCAAACCATTCGGTATAAGTAGGAAACATACTATCAGGCAAGTCGGTCTTATGTAGTTCTTTAAATATCTCTCCTACAATTTTAATACGTTCATTTCGGGGAGCACTTTCATATAAAGTATCGGCAGGCACAATTCGTTCCATTATGTATACCCTATCTTCAAATGAATACTCATAAAGTTTACAGAAATTCTCGCCTTGAAATAATTTTAGTGTTGGTATTTCTTTGTCAAAATTATTAGGAAGAAGAATTTTAAGAATAACCTTACCATATTGTTTTGAAACAGCATAGAAAATCAGGCTGTTAGTGGAAAACTCTGACTTAAATTCTATTTCAGACAGCTCCCATTGTTTTCTGTATTTTTCCACAATACGGATTCGTTCTTTATAGCTTTCTGCACCGAACTTTCTTAAAAATCGTTCCGCTTGAGTATCAGTCAGCAATTTAAAACCTCCCAATCAAATAATTTGTACAAGTGGTGAATCTCGTCTCTGTTGGCTTTTGAATTGAGACAACGCAAACTCCCAATTTTTCTAGCATTTTTCCAGTTTAGTTGGGATATCTAAGCAAACTGATACCAACTATTCTTACTTTTTCCTCGTCTAGTTGGTATTTCCAAACAGTCGCATACCAACTGCTCCAGCTTTTTCACTTGGTCAGTTGGTATTTCCTGACAGTCTCATACCAACTGTTCCAGCTTTTTCCTCGTCTAGTTGGTATTTCCAAACAGTCGCATACCAACTGTTCCAGCTTTTTCCCTTGGTCAGTTGGTATTTCTAAACAGCCGCATACCAACTTTTTAGTCTTCTTTTCTGACCAATTGGTAGTTCATACTTTTCCAGAAATAACACCTTCACAAAGTCTTATTTATCCTTGTAGCCACCTCCAAAATCCAGCCGCTTCGCGTCTGTCGTGCTTCACA
>JAZLEI010000053.1:0-3337 GCA_045615205.1 Acetatifactor sp. | reverse complement strand
CTAGTGCCCCTGCCAAGAAGTTCCGAAATTTCGCTGTTTTCAGCAAGTTTCGGAACTTTTTGTTTATTGCCGTTTTCTGACCTTTCCTTATTGGTCCTTGTTTTTCCTTGTTATGAGCACTTTTTTGTGTCAAATTTGTGTCAGATTTTTGGTCATAAAATGCAGAAGAAGCACCCCGTTTGGGGTGCTTCTCTTAGATTTGGAAGTCTTTTAGGATTTCCTGAGTTCGCTTAGTGGACTGATGCACATAGGTTCTAGCCGTAAAGCCAGCATCTTTATGTCTAAGCTGATTGGAAACGAATTTAATATCGCCACCAGTTCGCTCGTACAAAAGGGTAGCACAGGTATGCCGCAGGGAGTGAAGACCGCACCGTTCAACTCCAGCACCTCGCAGCAGCTTATCAAACCGTTGCCATAGGGTTTTGCTACTGATTGCCTTAAAGCTGTCGTTATGAACGATATAGCCATCGTAGCCTGCTGGTTCTGCTGCATGGAGCGACCGAAGTATCTCAATCGCATAGGGACTGACCGAAAGAAGCTGCTTGCTAGTTGCGGTTTTCACGGATGCAACATTCCTGTTCCGCTTTCCTGTTGCCTTACCGCTTGCATCACGAGCCTTTACATTTACTGCATTTTTACACACATTGACCGTACAAGCTCCAAAGTCTACATCACTATATCTCAACGATGTGGCTTCGCCGCATCGGAGGCCAGTATAGAGTAGAAACAGGAAGAACTCTCCCTGCTTGGGGAAGTAGAGGGCACTCATTACATCATTACCGCTACGGGACTTAAATGGGAGCCGATAACCGTTTTGGATAGCTGCCTTAATCTTTTGGATTTCCTCGTCTATAAAGTAATGGATGTCGCTTTCATCTTCCTGACTTTCCAGCTTCATTCGGGCGATATGAGCTTCGTCCTCTGTAATGTAAATTTTGCTGCTGCCCTCGGCTTTGATTTCGGCTTTTCGCTGTGCTATCTTTGCAAGGGCAGCTTCTTTCTGCCCTTGCAAACTGGCCTGGGTTTCCATGACACTTTCCTTAGTGTAGAACTGGTATTGCTTCATGGGATTTTTGGCAATCTCGTCCTCATAACAGGAAAAGAAGGACACCAGGAACCGTCTGACCTTCAGCAGGGTGGAATAGGAATAACCTTTGTTCAGGTTGTAGTTCATAATCCGCTCAATGTGGATTGTAGTCACATCATTCAGCTTAATGTCCGAAAGCTGCAATGCTTCAAGTGCGGGTCGAATTTGAAAGTCCAGGGTGTTCTCAAGACGGTCAAAGCTATTTGGCTTGACCTTTTTGTACTTGCGAACATACAGCCATTCTTCCATCTTGGTTACCAGCATTTCCTTGTTATGCTGGATGCGGGCAGCTTCCTGAATTTGCTGCTCTATGTACTCGCCCTGCTTCATCCGAACATCGTTTTCGTCAACACCATAGATGGTCTTGTACTGGTATGTCTTTTTACCATCAGCGGTTGTTTCATAGCTGATAGGAATACGACAACAGTACCGGCCATCACCTCTCTTAGTGATTTTGAACTTCTCTGTCAGGGTCTTGTAAGTTATCGGGATTTTTACAAACATCTAAATCCTCCCTTAACAGTAGTAGTTTGTGAGCTTCAATACATAGTTTCGCTCAGGCATCTTTTGGATTTTGGCCAGCCAATTATCAAAGTCCGAGACCCGCACCAAATAGCGGCCGTCGAACTGAAAGCTGGGAAAGCTCTTTTGCTTAAACAGGCGATAAGCCTTATCTTTTCCGATATGCAGAATTTTCTGCACTTCTGCAACTGTGTATACCTTAGGTTCCATATGTCATTCCTCCACTTCGCCAAAAATTGCAATGTAGGTATCAGCATCACAATGCTCCATAACCCATTCCTGTGCTTCGCCTTCAGTTAAGGGAAAAATGATGCTTCCACCCGTCCAACTATTACCACCACGACATTCGGCATACATGGTCATGGCTCCGCCGTACCCATACAGGAAGTATTCACCTGTCTTTTTGCGGTAAAGCTGTTCTTTGATATGGTGGAAATCACCACATCCATATCCATTGGTGCAGGAAGCTACCATAGTAGCAGTTTCTGTGTTGTACATTTTTTGGTTAATAATCTTTCTCATTTTAACATTCTCCTTTGTGCTACAAGACCGCAAGAAGTAGCAATATTTTGTCATTCTTTATATACATGCACTGCGGGTACCGACAAACGAAAATGGCAGAGATTGCGAGCGATGTGCTTACAATCTCTGCCATGAATTATTATATGTCTAATACAGCCGATAACGATGCCGTCCCCAGCAGGGGGCAGCAATACTGTACTGGAAGCAATACAAAAAATATGGTCTCGTGATTGGTGGGCATCATCCCTCCTTTTCTTAAATATTTGGCTATAAGCCATGATACCCTGGGGGAAATATTATAGAGCTCCTTCTATGCTCTGTCGATGCCTCCGCAGGGTGCAAGAGTGCATATAAATACAATCCTCTTGCTGCCACGATTTGTTTGTACTGGTACTATACCACAAAATAACATAAGTGTCAACCCCTAAAATGAAATATTTTTGTGCATTATAAACAACTCTTGATAAAATGAGCATGGTGTACTAATTGAATAACTTTCGTTTATAGTGCATTTTTTACTTATAGTTGGCACACCAGAGCAATAGCATCCTTATGCATGAGTAATTCGTGCAGAAAGGAATGACATTCAATGCCTAAAAAGACAGATAAAAAAATAACATATGGCAATACTACACAGATAGTGGACCCCGCTACGGGCGAAATCCACACTCGCTATAAGGAAAGAACTGTTAGGGTTGGAGCAGAGGAAGATTATGTAAAAATTTATTTTGAGAGCATACACTATCTTAGTGATATACCTTCTGACTGCTGGCACTTTTTAACCTATCTTCTGCAATTTGTTCATTTTGCGGAAGACCCCGATAGCATTAGCTCAAGGTATAGCCTAACGGTTACCTTAAATGAAGATTTGAAAAAGGAAATCGCAATGCTTATGGACTATACTGGTAAAAGTTCCATTAACAATATAATTACAGAACTTGTAGACGGTGGTATTCTATACAGAATTTCTTGTTCCCTGTACCGGGTTAACCCGTTTATCTTTGGTCGGGGAAAATACCAAAATGTTCTTCGTGTTCGGGAACTTAAAGAATTTATCTTCCATCCCGATGATACATTCAAGAGTGTATATACCAGTAATAGGGAAATGCGAAAGCTCAAGAGAAAACTGAATAAGCAAGCAGATACAACCACCCAGGATAGCGATATGCCTATTGAATAGGACAGCATATGTATTCTTTCATAAGG
>JAZLEI010000052.1:0-2320 GCA_045615205.1 Acetatifactor sp. | reverse complement strand
CCCCTTTCACCGTTCATGGCGGTTCCACAATGACCACAGAACAGCTTGGTAGTGAGCAAATAGGCTTCATCGGCCTTGGCTCTGGCTGGGGCCTTTTGGTTCTTGGCAAGCCGTTCCTGGACACGGTCAAAAAGGTCTTGGGGAATGAGGGCAGGAATACCATTGGGGACAACGATTTCACGGAAAGAGTATTCCCCGATATACCGACGATTGGACAACATACGTTGGATGGTGCCATAGTTTATGGGCTTTCCCTTGGTATTGGTGACCCCTCTCCCGTTGAGGTAATCCCGAATTTCGGTGACAGTTCTGCCCTGGTCGTACATCTTGAAAGTTTCCAGCACATAGGGAGCAGTATCGGGGTTAGGCTGAAGGTGCTGCTCATCGTCCACGATGTAACCCAGAGGGAGGGTGCCACCGTTCCACTTGCACTTTTCTGCGTTGACAGAGAGACCTCGAATGACCTTTTCTTTGAGGTCTTCGGAGTACCATTCAGCCATGCCCTCCAGGAGGGATTCCAACAGAATACCATCAGCACCAGAGGAAATGGCTTCGGTGGCAGAAATGACCTTGATACCCAGCTTCTTCAGCTGAGCCTTGTACTTCGCACTATCGTAGCGATTACGGGCGAAGCGGTCCAGCTTCCAGACAATGATGAAGTCAAAGGGCTTGCGCTTGCTGTCTTCAATCATCTTCTGGAACTGGGGTCTGTTGTCCGTGGTACCAGAGATAGCACGGTCTGCATAGGTCTTAATGACGGTGTAGCCGTTGCGCTCTGCATAGGCTGCACACTCTTTGACCTGACCCTCAATGGATTCCTCTCTCTGGCTGCTGGAAGAGTAACGGGCATAGATAACTGCTCTCATGTAAAAATCCCCCCGTGATATGTTTGGATAATCATATCACAAGGGGGATTCTTTAGTCAATCTGTAGTGTAAATGTTCGGCACTTTAGCCATTCAATCTATTCGACATATTGGAATTTATTCCATCTTCCATGCTCCGCCTTTGCTCTCGTAATAGTCTTGCAATGCATGGACTACCTCTGGAATAGTTTTTAAGGAATGAATATCTATTTCCTCATAAACTGTTTCATCACCCTCAATTTCTAATATTTTACCGTCATCCCTCATTTTTATGTAAAACACCTCAGTTTCACCGCCTAATTCGCAAGTGATAGTAGATTCCATTGTAATACTCTGAGAAGTCGTTGGGAACAGTATGAAGCCGATTAACGCAACAACGATTAAGACAAACACAAATATCCCTTTCTTATCTACTTTCTTAAATAGCACCACGAACATAATGAGAAGAAATATAATACCCAAAATGCTGTTTGCTAAATTTGTATGCGAATAGTAGAACTTCATGCAGTTGTTAATCGTATCAACTAACATACCCGCAACAGGAAGTGCATACAACACACTACCCCAAACTGTCTTTTTGTTCCAATAGAACAAGACATAAGCTACAAGTCCGCAAAGAACAGCTATACCAATCCAGTGGAATAGATGATTCCATTGGAGAAACTTATCAACTGTTACATTTGGGGTAAAAAAATCAATGATACTTTGTAACAAATAATAACTGATACACATACTCGATAAATATGAGAAGGTATTTATCATTGCATTTTTATTAGAAGAACTAAAGTAAATCACAAACGTTGTTGAGAATATCCAAAATCCAAAAGAGCCTGCAATAGAACTCCAACCCCACAAATCATCATTAGGATAAAAATTCAATAACTCAGTAATCAGACCAATAATTGCACCAAAACATATTACCTGTATATATGATTTTTTCTCATATTTAGATTTCATGCCTTCCTCCCTTTCAAATTTATATAACAATTGCGAACTATCTTATATTACTTGTATTATATAACTTGTTAAATAATATTTCAATCAATAAACCGTCTTATTCAAGTTTTGCGAACTGATTATATCACAGATACAACAAATTTTCAATCATCCACCACCAACTGGTTAAATAAAATTTGATGTTGCTAACTTTTCTCAGAACCTTGTTTGGGACCTACTGTTTCTCTAAGAAGTTGTGTGTTTGGAGTAATTTTCAGAGTTACTGATCCTATAAGAAGTTGTGTGCTTGGAGCAAAGTGTCTTTGTTTTTGATGGTTGCAGAGGCGTAAAAAGAGGGCCAGCGGTTTGTACCCCTGGCCCGGATTTTATGGATTTTTGCCTCGTTGGTATGCTCTCCAAATGATACCATCCAGCCCTCGAACCGTCAGCGAGGGATAGCTGTGCCGGAGAATATCTACGGCATCGGTGAAAAGCCGTTGGCAGTCCTCATTGCCTAAG
>JAZLEI010000051.1:0-32829 GCA_045615205.1 Acetatifactor sp. | reverse complement strand
GCCATATGCATATACTTCACCCCGACTTCCTTACTGCTTTTCAACCGTTCCACTTTTGAATGAAGCTTTAACAATTCCTCGTCCACCGCGTTCTCTTCCCTGCTGTTTTGCAGATAGGCCAACAAGTCGTGCAGGGCCTTGGTTCCGCCCTTCTCACCCTTGGTGTACAGAAACAGCTTCCTTACACCATCATTATACTCAATCTCGTCACTTTCTTCCACCCTATTTTTCACGGAATATAACATATAATTCAGTCCGAATGGGTCATAGGGTAATATCCAGATGGTCCACATGTCCGGAAGCTTGTCATAGTCGGTTCCGGTTTCCAACAGCTTCACATCTGCCAGTGCTTGATAAAAGCGACTCCGCTTGGGTAAATGAACCTTTTTGATATTATTGGGTTCAATATCAAACAGCTGGATGGTCTGACCATCCTCCTCCGTCACCTCCTGTACGGATACGTCCAAGCGGATACCGTGACAGTCTGTATCTACGCCGTTAATGGTCTTTTGGGGTTCGATAACCAGCCGCCCTACCTTCAGATTAGTGGCACGCTCGATAATCAGCCGCATCAAAAGCTCTGCTGTTTCCTTGTCATTAGAGGCTTCTGTAAACAAAAAGTCCTCAATTAAGTTTAGTTCCGTAATACTTTTCCTATTGCGCATAGGCAATCCCTCCTGTGAAATTGATTTGATAAATGTGAAATCCTGGCGATATGCCGGTAAAGTCTGTGTTACACAGACCATTTGAAAAAAGCTCCCCAAAAAGGAACTGATAGATTGTATTATAAATACAACACAGAAAAAAAGCAAGAAAAAATTACCCCCTCTGCCGGAATCTGTTCCTCTCACAGACTCCATCACAGAGGGGGCTCACTTATGTAATCTTATACTTCAATCGCCAAATGCAGCACGCTACATGCCGGAATGGTGAACTTCAGGGTATTGCCGCTCACTTCCACCTGATCGAAGCTTTCCGGATGTACAACATTCGGATTTTCAAAGGTGTTATAGGCATCCATCTTGTTGGTCAGGATGGTTCCCTGTACTGCCTTCAGAGCAGTCTCGGTAAAGACAGCTTCTATCTCATAGCTTTCCGTAATGGACAGATTGTTCATGGTCACATGAATCTTGCCGTCCTTGCCCAGAGATACAGACTCTGTCAGGTTCGGTACCTTCCACTCGCCCATACCGATTTCCTCGGTTTCCATATAGCTGTCCAGAAGCTCTGCATCCTGATGATACTTGTACATATTGAATACATGATAGGTAGGGGTCAAAAGCATCTGCTCCCCTTCCGTCAAAATCACAGACTGCAGTACATTTACCAGCTGTGCGATATTCGCCATCTTCACACGGTCACAATGCTTGTTGAAAATATTCAGGTTGATACCTGCCACCAACGCATCACGCATGGTATTCTGCTGGTACAAGAATCCCGGATTGGTGCCCGGCTCCACATCATACCAGGTTCCCCACTCATCCACGACCATGCCGATCTTCTTCTCCGGGTCGAACTCATCCATAATCGCACCATGCTTACGGATTAATTCTTCCATGAATAAGGTCTTGCTCATGGTTGCATACCAAGCATCTGCATCAAAGCCGGTTGCACTGCCCTTTTTCTCCCAAGTATATGGAACAGTATAATAATGCAGGGACAATCCATCCATAAAGCCATGTGCCCAAGGAGCATGCTTATAAGTGGTCTCCAGCACATCTCTGGTCCAATAATAATCCGATGCATTGGGTCCGCAGCAAATCTTGAAAATCGGTGCATCCGCCTTGTAATTACGGATATAGGTCTGATACTGACGATACAGATTACCATAATATTCCGGGTTCATATTGCCACCGCAGCCCCAGTTTTCATTACCTACACCGAAATAATCTACCTTCCAGCTTTCCGGATGACCGTTCTTCGCACGCAAATCCGCCATGGGAGATACTCCTTCAAAGGTCATGTACTCTACCCACTCACTCATTTCCTGTACGGTACCGCTTCCAACATTACCATTTATGTAAGTCTTACAGCCCAGCTGCTTACACAGCTCCATGAATTCATGAGTACCGAAGCTGTTATCCTCTACTACACCACCCCAGTGTGTATTAATCATCTTTTTACGAGTTTCCTTGGGACCGATACCATCCTTCCAATGATATTCGTCCGCAAAACAACCACCCGGCCAGCGAAGTACGGGAATCTGCATTTCTTTCAATGCTGCCACCACATCATTACGCATACCATTGGTGTTGGGAATGTCGGAATTCTCTCCAACGAATAAACCCTCATAAATGCATCTGCCCAAATGCTCTGAAAAATGTCCCTGAAGCTCCGGATTCAAGTGTCCCAGCTGACGCTTGGGATTTACATATAGCTTTGCCATAGAAACCTCCCCATTATTTTAGTTTTTACTAAACTATTTTATTATTTTTTGAACTATCTTTATATTATTATGGAAAAATACAAATGTCAACCGTTTTTATTGACTTTACTTTAATAGTCGCTATAATTATATTATAGAAAATAAAATAAATACCCCTTTCTACTGACATGGCAAGTTTTGCCTGCCAATAAGGGGGCAGATTCACGGGAGGGATATGAAAATGGGACTACTTGATAAGTTGAAATCCTTGAAAAGCAATCCGAATCAAAAGATAGAGAAGGACGCTTTCATCCTTTGTCACGAGGATAGCAGTGATGCCATGCTGGCAGCCTTTGATGCTATCGTGGGTACACAGCTGGCTGGTGGCGGTGTGAATTCCGGCACTCTTCACAATGGTGATTTAGACATTGAAATCATTACCTTTGGTGCAGACTTGGGTAAGGAATGTGCCGAATACATTCAGAAGCAGGCCAATGGTATCGCCGGTTATGTACATAGTATCGAAACAAAGCTGGTAGATATTAAAATCAATGCTATTCACCAGCTGCTTCGCTCCAAAGGTTTTATCGTATTAAAATATACCTATCCGGGACCGAAAAATCCCACTACGGAATCCATGGTTTGGGGACTTATCTTTCAGGTATGTAAGCGGGTCCATGGTCTGGCTCTGGCAGACGAAGCATCCACTGTCCTTGATCCTGACGGACATATTGTGCTTGCGAAAGACGGTTCCAGCGAACTGGACTGGTTCATGCCTTATGAAACCCCTACTGCACCGGAATATTGGCAGGGTGCTCCCGCAGAAGCAATGAAACGTCGTGACCGAACCTTAGAAAAGCTCCGTACCCGCCATATCTTCGTCACAGAGTGGCTGCCTCTGGTAGAAACCGAGGAAACCGCACATTTCCGTACCACCGAAGAAATCGCCGGTCGTGCCGCAGCTTTATTGATTGTAGCCTTATACAGTGAATGCCTTTTAGGAGAAAAAATGTCTATCGCTAAGGCAAGAGAATTCGTAAAACCCATTATCGCAGATTTCCGGGCTGACAAATATTTCTCTCCCAAGGAAAAGGCTTATTTGGAAAATGACCATTCCACCGAACAGGAACAGATTCAATTTGCTTGGCAGTATGAGCCCTTGATGGTGATGCTGTGGGCATTGGGTTATGAGCCGGAGCTGTTCTTCCCGGATCGTATCTGTGATGTGCCGGGTATCGTGAGAATTATGCGTGAAAACGGAAGCATTGATGCTCTGGTAGAAAATGCGAAACCTCGCACCCATGCAGAACTGTTGGATGAAGCAGATATGATTTATCGTATGGACTGGTCTTGTGTGGACACCCGTATTCACAGTCTCCCTGCACCTGCCGGAATGGACGGCGGCGTGGTAATGGAACGCCACAAAGCATTGAACTGGCTGATACTGGAAGACGACTGGGATGAGGTAGATATCAGTACCTAAGCTGACAATAATAATTCAGGAGCAATTGACTATGTTACATTTCAACTCCTTGCAGGAGGCCGAACAGGTTTTTAAGGCACTCAGTACGCCCATGCGTTTGAAAATCATGGAAATGATTTATGAAAATGACAATTTGAGCATGAATGATTTGGCAGTCACCCTTGGTCTCACCAATGGTGCCATTTCCATGCATGTGAATAAATTAGAAGAAGCCGGGTTAGTAAAGATTCGTACTACCTCCGGCAAAAGAGGCACCATGAAGCTGGTGCGTCCCCGCTATGAGCGACTGATGATAGACATGGCTCCCCAAAAGGAACAACGCCTCTGCTATACGGATGACATCCGGGTCGGGTATTATACCAACTGTAATATCACCCCTACCTGCGGTCTGTCCACCTCCAAGGAAATCATTGGTGCTTTTGATGATGTGCGGGTATTTTCCTTTCCGGAACGTTTCGATGCAGATATCCTGTGGTTCAGTACCGGTTTCGTGGAGTACAATCTCCCCAACCACTTACAGCCCGGTCAGAGCCTGACCGAGCTGCAGATTTCCTTTGAAATTTCCTCGGAATGCCCCGGGTATAACGAGGATTATCCTTCGGATATTTATTTTTCGATTAATGGTACTCCTCTGGGCATGTGGATTAGTCCGGGAGACTATGGAGCCCGAAAGGGGTATCTCTGCCCCCCATGGTGGCCGGAGAGCCTGAACCAATACGGCTTGCTTAAAACCTTAATCATCAATCAGGAAGGCTGTTTCATCGACGGTAATCACAAAATCTCCATGGTGACCATTCAGAATCTAGGAATTGACTATAACAGTTACATCAACTTCCGCTTCGAGGTTCCCAGAGACACCGCCAATGCCGGCGGTTGTACCTTGTTCGGCAAGGATTTTGGTGACTACAACCAATCCATCCGAGTGAAAGCATACTACACAGAAGAATAAAGCAAAAGTCCCAATTCGCTTATTTGTATCATAAAGTGAATTGGGACTATATTTTATTCTTCTACTGCTTCTTCCTGAATGAATGCCTGTCCCTGCTCTTTGGTCAGGTAAATAGGTTTCAGATTTTCTGCCTGAATACGCTTTTCTACCTTGCCTATGAACAGCTCACGGTCTGCCTTTTTAAACTCTCTGTAAGGACAGGTTGCATCCAACAGATACTTTCTGGCTGTATCCAGCCCCTGCCTTTGCACATACAGAAGACAAGCAACTCTACATTTCAGGTAATCTATCATATTTTGCAAGCTTTCTATTGTAGACTTGCTCTCAATGGTATAGCCACCCTTCGCACATTCTGCCAGGAATACTTGATAGTGCTCCAAAGCTTCCTCGTTCTGACCCTGCCACATCAGGGCATCGCACATGTAATCCACCGTGGTAGAAAGGCAATCCAGCCATTCTCCATCCTTGGTCTTCTCATAAGCCTCCCAGAAATAAGGAGATACTTCCCTACATAGAGCTACCATTTCCTCATGGCGCTTGTACTTCTTATAGCATTTGCATAGGGTTAGCATGGCACCATATACACTAAATACATAGCTTTCCGGATAATCCTTCAACATCTTTTTATAAATGTCCAGTCGCTCCCTAGAGTAATAGATTGCCTTATCCGTAAGCCCGCATTTCATATAAGCATCTGCCAGTCGCTTACATACGATTGCATAATCCTTACCATCCTGATTCTGTACATCCTTGAAATACTTCTTTTTCTCCAGACCCAGCTCCTTCTCCCACATACGAATGGAATCCCGAAGCTGACCCTGCTGTTCGTACAGAAGTCCTTTTTGCCAATAATTCCAGCACAAGTATTCCTCATATTTCTCGGTACTCAGCTTCTCCTTACGACTTTCCAGCAGCTTCTCCAGATCAGATATTTTTTCCTCTGCACTGTTCCAATCCTTTTCTTTGCGATAGTAGGATAACAGTGCACGGTGATAAAAATATGCTTCTTTCCAGGAAACCGCATACTCCTTGGGATTCTGCAGCATATCCTCACAGACTGCCATATATTTCTGTGCCTTTTCTCCTCTGAAATAGGTCATTGCCGTACGATTTCCGGCACAAATTTCATCATAACGGACGCTGCTGGGTGCTTCTTCATACAGGGCATTCAGAATATGAATATACTTGTCAAAGTACTGCTCTCGCAGCTCCAAATTCTCTTCCTTTTTCGCTGCATCACGATAGGAAATGCCCAGATTTCGATAATTCCTGTCAGAAGGACTCAATTCGTAAGCCTTCTGCGCATACTCCAACATCAATGCCGCATATTTCTTTTGAAGGTCATCTCTTGATCTGGTACCATAAATATAGAAATATTCTCCGAAAACAATCAAATGTCTGCGAATGATGGAATCGTTCTCTACCGTTTCCTTGCTTTCATAGATACTCAGGGTTTCTTCAATCTTTGCCAGCCACTGTAATGCTTCATTGTAATGATCCTGCATTCTGGCAGCCTTTGCCCGGTCAACATAGAAGCCTGTTTCTAACAGAATTCGTCTAGTATCCATTCGCTCCTGTGCCAACATCTCCAAGCCCTGTCGACAATAGTATTCCATGTCCATATAACGTGCCATATTATAGCAGACCAAGGAAATCCTTTCTATGACATCCAACAGGATTTCTTTTTCCCCGATAGCAGAAAGCATGGTATAGGCCTCTGCCAGGTACTGCTTTGCCATAGCATAGTTCTCTTTTGTATTCTCCAGAGAGCCCAGTGCAAAGTAAAGCAAACCTGTTGTCTTAGGATCCAAACCGGCTTTTTTATAAATCGCACCGGATTCCATATAATGTCTCACCGTAGCAAATTCACCATTCAGCACGCTATGGTACACAATATAGATATCCAGCTTCTTCTTACTGACCTCGTCCATATAGGCTTCCAGCCCATTGTTCCAAAGCATATTCTTTGCCTTCTCGAAGAAATTGTAATCCCACAGATACTCCTGAATATACTGCATGGCTTCATCCAGCAATTCCTTACCCTTTTCCTCCTTCTGAGCAGAAGCTTCCATATCCTTCAATATATGTGCCTGAAGACCTAACTTCTTCAGTATGTAATCCTTCTTTTCTGCCGCCTTCACCATAGGATCCTGTATTTTCTTCGTAAAGTACGAAAGAACCTTGGCTCTGATTAACGGAGAACAATCCATATAAACAATCTCCTGCACGGACTTGTGCATGCTGTAATGATCCTTATCCTTCTTAATAAAGGACAGCTGCATAATATACTCATAAGAATCCGCAGAGAAATCCATCTCCACAATATCATCCTGCGTCCAGGTCTCCAAGCAGGCCAGAATATCCACAATATCCTTCAGCTGAGACTTCAAACCACCGATGAAACGTCTCGCCAGCTGGGTATAATCCATGTCAAAATCAGAAAGAGTAGGTTGTATTCCTGCTGCCTTCAGGTTGAAATAGGTATCCTTACACAGTGCCAGATGCACCGGAACACCATTGGTCTTATCTACAATCAGGTCTACGATTTCCTCTTCCTTGATACCGATTTTCATGAGCATGTCCTTCACACGTTCATCTTCCTTGATTTCACTGATTTGTTCATAAATAATATTTGCTTCATCTCTCCAGAAGCTGTCGGATTTGCCCCAGTCTACCTGTCTCTGTCCTGCCAGTACCCACAGCACATTGGGAACTCGTCGGATGACACCGGTTCTGGTCCACAACCACTCCTCGGAAACCTTGGCAGAGGTTTTCTGATATACATAGTTTTGCAGCTGTTCATAAGTATCCAAAAAGACTACCACCGGGGCAGACTCTGCCTGGGTCTGTTCCCGCAGCTCCTTTACAAACAGCTTAATCAGTTCCTCACTGATATCTTCTGTGGACATATGATCCAATCGTTTAATCACTTCGCTGTTCTTTAATACCTGTTCCTTCATGGATGCGGCAAGGGTATCGATTCCTTTCAGCACTATGCTCCCAATACTACCGATAACCGGTACCAGCTCAAAGGCATCCATGACGGTTCCTGCGATAGCATTGTCCTGCAGCTTCTTGATTTCCGGGCTATCCTTAGAACAACCATCCGTGATGTAATAAACATATAATGCATACTTAAAAAGCGGGAATCGGTAACCACACTCATTTTCAAACTTATTTGCCAGATTCTCCAGTACATTTACCTTTTCACAGTTATTCTTCAGTTCTTCAAAATTCAGTATTAGAGACTTCGAAGATATCTTTTGCTGCGTTTCGGGATGAGTGCCGGATTGCAAACATTCATTCAAATAAGCACATAGGCGGGACTTTCCAATCCCGCCAAAACCGTGGTAATTTATGACATAAAATTCCCCTTTTCCCAATGCATCATAAGCATTCCAGAACACACGTCGAGGATTATCCCTATCTGTAAAAATCATTTCCGGATTTACGACAGGGAGGTTATCATCATCAAAATCTTCCACTTTTCCCATAGGTTTTCATACCTTCCTATATTAATTACGTGTCTTTGCCTCAGCAGCTTCAATAGCATCCTTTGCACTCTTCATACCAAACATAACTGCTAACATTTCATCACCATACACATTCAACATGTGAATACCGGTACTGATTGCTCTTTCGATCAGGTTATAGTTGGGGATTTCTTCACAAGGAATATACATAGTATAGTCAATGCTGTTGTTATCCACATTCATCTGGAAACCACCGAAGTTAATACCACAGTTTGCTCTGGTTACAAATTCCATTACCTGAATTTCGTTCTCATCATCTGTACCAATGCTAATCGGGAAGTGGAACAACAAACCACCATCCAGACATACAATCATCATACGGGTGGATTTTAACTTACATCTCAAATTGATACCGGCTCTGAAAATAGAATACTGATCATCATACTCATAATTGTTCCAATCATTGTCGTTGAAGTAGTTCTCAACCTTCTCAATCAATAATGTTCTCAAACTGTTTTCTGCCATAACCTTTTCCTCCTAAAAACCAATTTTACTTTTTTTATTTACTAATAACTGATGGAACTCCGCATCAGATATAGCTCTTTGTACATCTTCCTCTTTGAGAAGCATCTCTTGCTCTCCGGAAATACTTCTGCGATAAGCTGCCTTACTCCAGATACGCTCATACAGATTTCGTATCATGCGGGCATTACTGAAGGTATCCTCCTCCAGCATCTCGTCGGGAATACTCTCAATAAATTCTCTTACTGCGGAATCAAAGCCGTCGGTGTAAGTAAAATCATTGCCCAGCATGGAATAGAATATATCCACAAGCTCCTTTTTGTTATAATTACGGAACTCTATTTCATAAGGCATTCTGCTGGCCAGACCATCGTTTGCCTCTAATAATGTATCCATCTGCTCCTTATAACCTGCCATGATAACTACCAGGTTGTCACGGTTATTCTCCATCTCCGTTATCAGGGTATCGATGGCTTCCCTGCCATAATCTACATTACTATGTCCATTGTATAGCGTGTAAGCTTCATCAATAAAGAGTACGGAGCCCAATGCATCCTTACAATAACCGCTGGTCTTGGGTGCTGTTTCACCCACGTAGCGACCACACAAATCTCTCGCTTTGATTTCATAGAAATACCCCTTATTCAGGATACCCTTCTCCCTGAAAATCTGAGCTACCAGACGGGCTACCGTAGTCTTACCGGTTCCGGGATTTCCTACGAAACGCATATGCATGGTAGGTGCGGAAAGCTTCTTGCCGGACTGCTTCATTTCCTTGTACAATTGAATCTGTGCCACGATTTCATCGATGGTACGCTTCACATTTTCCATACCGCACAGCTGACCTAAGATTTCCTCCGGATTCGGCTCACTCTCCTGAATGAACTGGTAAATCGCCTTCAAATCCTCTCTGGAAAGCACCGGCTGCTGATCCTCCTGCAAATGAGACAGCTTGTTATAAACAATATCTGAGCTCAATCGCTCCACGCTCTTGAAGCCCTTGAAATGACCATCCTTTTTCTCCGTAGCAATCAACTGCTCCAACAAATCGTCCACATTCTCCTGCAGTATCATACCCTTGCTTCGCAACTTGCGCTTCAGGTACTTCACCATCTCCATACAACTGAAAGGCGGCACCACCAGAGGACGAATCAGGAACATGTCTGTCAACATATTCTTCATGTTCTGGAAAGCAACCTGCTCCACATAAGGAATACGGAACACATAAATGAAGCTGCCCTTTGATTTTAACAGCTGATACAAATAATCATACAGCTTCTTATTGTTCAAATCGCTCAAATAAACAGATATATCAATATAAATAATAAATGGCTCGTTGCTGTAGCGCTTTTCGTTCTGCTTCTCTTCGGTATAGAATTCCTTTACCCTCTTCAACAGCTCCTTCCAATAATGATCCGCTGCATCCGGGTTCTGAGGAATGACATACTCCTCTGCTGCCTCACGGGTCTTACTGTTAAAAGTAAATCCCTGCTTCTTTAACAAATCTACGATTCTGTCATTGATAGAAGAAATACCATACCCGTCATCAATGGACAATAAAACATTGGTAGACCATATGGTTTCCGGAATCTTATACTTTTTGGCATTGCGAGCCATGGTTCCCAACTCCTGCAAAAACTCCTCCAGTGCCGGGATTGCTATGTATTTATCGTCCTCCGGCTCAGCTGCAGTTTCCTGCGTAGGCTGAATATTGGGTACTCCTTGTGTTTTTTTCGGGCTTGTTTGTTTTTCTGCCTGTTTTTCGGAAGGCTGTTCTGCCTTCTGCTGTTCTGTAGCCGCTGCACACGAAGCTTCGGTTTCGGAAGCCTCCTGAGATTGCGCTATCTCCTGAGAAGCCTGTTCCCTTTCCTCACTGTCGGAAATGGTTGTTACAGGGGGTTCCCCTTCGGAGGTTCTTTCCTCCTCCTGTGCTGTTTCCTCTTCTTCCTCGTCCGGTTCCTCAAAAATACGGGCAGTAAGACGGAAGTCGCCTTCCTTTATGTACATCTGGTAATTCTCTGCAAAGTATTCCTTTATAAATTCCCTCACCTGCATATTTTGTGGCTGACGAACCTTGGAAACCTCCAGCTTCTTACCCTTTACCTGAATCTTGAGATTCTGAAAGCTCTTCAACAGTTCTTCTTTGATTTGTTCAAAGGGAAGCTTTCCTTCCTTCTGCTGCTCCTCCAACCAATAATTATTTACTTCCACAGTAATGACTATGTTCTTCACGATAAATTCTCCTTTAATCATTTCTTGCGAAACTTTTTATCTTCGGTGATTCGACCTTCTCCTCTTCGTATCCCTTACCTTACTATTATACTCAATTTTTACACTTTCTTCCACCCTATTTTTCACTATTCTATCTCTATTTGCAAATCTCCTCTACCAGCACCTTAGCGAAAGCTTTTACCTCCAGATGCTCTGCAATCTCCCAGAGACGGGCAGTACATACCAGCATCTCACCCTGATAGTAAAGCATACCCAGCTTGTGACAACGCTCTACATTATCGATAGGCTGTACGATGATTTCCACATCCTCCTTGCCATCCAGTACCGCACAGTGACTATGCATTACCAGCTGATACCACTGCGGGGTAGAATATTTCTCACAGGCAAAATTCTTTAACAAGTCATGGTCTTTTTCAATATACAAACCTAAGGTTCCCACCGGCACCTTGCGGTTCATGCTCTCAGATATGGAACGGAACATAGGATAGTTCCAGAAATCCGTACAATAAGTACCTTCCACATCTCCCTCCTTTGGTTCGGGAATGTACAGGAAAGCCGCACCATCTGCCTGATAAGCTGCTGCCGCTCCTTCGCTCCGGGCGATAAAGACTTGCTTTTCTCCATAGGAAATTGCTTCTTCTGTAATCGTTACCTCTTCCTGCGGATAAGCCCAAAGGGTATAGGTGTTCTGATATTCGGTACCTGCCACCTGCAAAAGGATTTCCACCTTCTGCGTCCGGGCAAGTGCAGGAATATCAAACTCTACTATGCCTACCTCCTGCAAACGCTCATTACCCTTTGAAATCGGCAGTGTTCCTGCTACCAGACACTGTCCGCCACAAGTAATTTTATATTCCAAAACAGTTCCTGCAAACGCTTCCCAGTTGCACACGGAAAGCTTCACCGGCATGGAAATGTGCTGCTTTTCCTCTGCAATAAAGCTCTCCAACTCTGCCAGAATAACTGTATCACTACAAAAAGCTCTCCAATCCTTTGCCTCTATCAGTCCCTTAGACTCCAACCAAGCATTCAATACGCCTACCAGTGCCACACACTGTCCCGGAAAATCCTGCAAATCCAACAGCTGGAAGCCACTCAGCTCCTTGCTGCGAAGTGCAGCTTCGATTTCTCTGCGGTAGCAATCAATGGCAAAGATACCGGTCGCTTCATAAAAATCCTTCCATTGCTTGTAAGTATCGCTCTTTTCCATACGCTCTCTGTAAAGCTCCAAATAAAGGGGCTGCTGGGAACCCTCATAACGACCCAATTCCGTAAAGTCCGGGAAGAAATCGTACTGTCCGATTTCATGGGAAAGCACCGGCACCTGTGGTATCAATGCACCTTCCCCACTGACTGCCTTTACCCTCTTAACACCTGTACCGTATTGAATTTCTATATAACCATCGCCTGCTTCCCCTTCGCTGACCTGCATGGGAGAGATGATATCATCGTAATGATGTGCTGCATTTGGAGCATCTGTCTGAATATGTCCTTGGGGTGCATCGCACATAGCATAGGAACCTCTGAACAGACGGTCTCCTGCCAAACGCACACCACAGAATACATCCTCATCGGGCAGTACTGCCGGGCAGAACTGGAAATTATTGGAGCCCTGTGTATAGAAATGTCTGCTGTCTGCCTGCTTATAAGCATGCAAAAAGCTGTTGATACGTTCCATACTGCCCCAAAGCTCATTTCCCATGGAAAGCATCACAAAGGACGGATGATTACCAAAGTTCTTCAGAATACGATAACCCTCCTCTACCAAATATACCTGTTCTGTTTCGTTATAGCCTTCCTCACCCGGTGCTGCGATAGTGCCCCAGAAAGGAAGCTCCGGCTCCATATAAATACCCATCTGGTCTGCAGCCGCAAAAGCAGCCTCCGGCGGGCAGCAGGTATGGAAGCGATAATGGTTAATACCATACTCCTTTGCAGTAGCAAATACCTGCTTCCACTCTTCTACCGTCATGGGGGCATAACCGGTACGCGGGAATACCAGACCATCATGTTTTCCTCTCCAAAATACCTGTTTATCATTTACCAGCAAACGACGACCGTCATTGGACAGTTTACGAATACCAAAAATAGTGGTGATGCTTTCCTTCTCCACCAAAACTATAGCCTGTAACAAATTGGTATGATACTCGTCCCAAAGCAAATCCTCTCCGGAAAGAGCAAGCTCTACCTCCAGACGCTGATTCTCATAGGGATAAATACCCTCATGAAGCAACTCTCCGGTGCTTCTGCGAATAACTACTGTGGCCATGCCGCTTTCTGCTGAGCAAGCACAAGCACTACGAACTTCACCACAACTACAGTTATTGTTGCCCGCTTCCTGGGCATTCCCTGTGCCGGATTTCTCCACGCCGCAAATATCCGCACTCACCTTCACACATTCCGGGCATCTAGCGTCCACCTGCAAATTCTCCGGATAAACACACTCCCGCACCTGCAGCTCCATACGTCCCAGAATACCATTCCAGTTGGTCTGGGTATCCGGCGAAGTCATATGACCACCCTTTGTAGGATAATCCACATTGCTCACACGAATAGTCAGCTCATGCTCGCCTGCTGCCAGCTTACCGGTCAAATCATGCTCGTGGAAGCCGCACAAACTGTTTTCTGTATTAATTTCCACACCATCTATGTACACAGTAGAAATACGGGTACGCTCCAGAAACAGTGTCAGCTTCTTATCCACCCACGCTTCTTCTATCACCAGCTTTCTGGAATACCACGCATAACCCTCGAAATAAAACCGGTCTGTCATATAGTCCGGCGTCGGCTTCCGATTCTCTGCACCCTTCTGTGCATGTGCGGTACTGTCCGGCAGAACGATGGTATCATTGGACATCGGCGGTGTAGTATACTTTTTCTCCGCATCCAGATACAATCCCCAGGTTCCCTGTAAATCTATGATTTTCATATATGAGTTCCTCCTGTTTTATGCTTCAACATTTTTCTTATTTTACCATTTACCTGCCAACCTATCAAGTGTGGGATTACCCTACAAATCCTCACAGAAATACCGCAAACATTGCATTATGTTCCATTCTTTTGTGCTATATTTACTACTATAAAAGCTTTTCTTATTGTATACCAAATAAATATGTATAATGACAAGAAATGGAAATGTTAACGTTTCTGTTATGAAAAAATATCTATTAACTTAGATATCTTTTTTTGAAAAACTATTGAAATTAATTTTTAATTCACTTAGGCTTATTATAGGACGTCCAAATAATATGATTTTTATTGCTTTACAGGAGGAAGTTTTGATGAAGCAAGTTTTAGATACTTATTCAAGTAAAAACGATATAAATATAAAACAGATTGTAGCTTATAAAGATAACATACTTGAAATGGAAGAGTATAAAGATGGTTTTACAAAAGACGATACAATGAATGTTATGAGTGTAACAAAATCTGTAACATCATTGCTGGTAGGTATTGCAATTGACCAAGGTTTGTACATCGGAGGATTGGACACTGGCAACATTGGATGTTTTGGGTGGTCGCAAAGGTATCACTAATGAATTCAGATATCACACGCTTGGTGTTCAAATCCTTTTGGGGATTATCTCTTTCTGCTTATGAAATGGCACAGATAGGTTTGATGGTGCTTAATAATGGGGTATATAACAATACCCGTATTGTAAGTGAGAATTGGATTGAAATGATGACAAAATCCTACATATCTACCGATGAGAAATATGGAAATCAGGATTATGGATTTTTGTGATGGCTTCCTCACAAAACAAGAGAGGTAATTGCCGCTATTGGTGATGGTGGTAATATTATTTATATTGATCGAAAAAATCAAATTGTAGTAGCAATAACTGCATATTTTAAACCTATGGTTTTTGACAGAGTAGAATATATTGAATTGTTGGAGCAGTGATTAAAGAACTGCGGGAAAAAATCATTTAACACAAACTGAACTTGCTGAAAAATGGAACGTTTCAGCCAATGTGATGCGTTCAAAATTTTATGTGTGTCCGGTTTGTGGGAATAGCATTCATAGCATGGGAGAAGCTGTTATTCAGTGTCACGGAATAATGCTTAATCCATGTCAGGCAGAAGAAACAGATGAAAACCATATGGTTTTTATAGAGCAAATTGAAGATGAGTATTATATTCGCGTTGAGCATGATATGACAAAACAGCATTAGAACAAGTTGCAAAAGTGCTGTTTAGATAAGATTAAATGAAGTATAAATTTTAGGCTTCCGGTGAGTATGAAAGCACGCAATTATTTATATTATGAAGAGGAGTATATTATGACAAGAAATGATGTATATATGCATGGGCAGATTTTAGGCACACATTCTTTTTTACTTCAGGATGGTTTTTTAAAACCGGATGAGTATTCCGAAATTAAAGAAAAGTATTTTCTACCGGGTGGCGAAACTGGTACGGCGGCCACTGTGCTAGCATCCTTTGGAGTAAATGTTAAAATCGACGGAACACATATTGGAACCGAAGTTGCCTCACTTTTGAAAGATTTTTACAAAGATAAAACGGTAGATTTGTCTTCGCTCTATTTTGATCCTTCTTACGAAGGACTTATGGATTATGTAGTAATAGCGGGACTTGTAAGGTCTCCCATGGGGGTGTTTCAATCATTATACAAACCCAATGCGGTAAAACGTTGGAGTATGCCAAAGGAAAATGATATTTTGGAATGCAAGGTTGTTGCAATTGACCCATTTTTTATGGAAGAGACACAGGCTGTAGCCCAACTCTGCATAAAACATAAAAAACCCTATGTTACAATAGATTGTAGACACGACACATTTTTACATAAAAATTCTGCCATAAATGTAGTATCAAAAGAATGTACAATCCATTATTATGAAAATGGATACACTCTGGACGACATATATCAGTTGATGGTTGATAATACCGACGGATTAGTTATCATCACTTCCGGCGAAAAAGAAATGATATATGGAAGAAAAGGGCAAAAACCGAAAAAAATGAAGCCTTTTTCAGTTGATGTGAAAAGTACTTTGGGAGCAGGAGATACCTTTAAAGCCGGTTGTGTTTATGGATTGCTTAATAATATGCCGGATGATAAACTGGTTCGTTTTGCAAGTGCCTGTTCTGCAATTGCGATTTCAAGATTTCCATTACCGTTAAATCCTCCTACATTGGATGAAATAAATGCATTATTAGAGAGTACAAATATGGAATGTATCGAATAGAGGTATGAATATCATTTTATTAATCCCCCTAAAACTTTCCTGCGTTCCTTATTCGCTTTATTCCCAATAGTAAATGGTTCGAAAAAATACAAAAAGTAATGAAATGTCGGAATATTCATGATAGAATTGGTATAATAGCTTCGGAAATTCTTTTCCGAATAGAAAAGCTATTTTGGGGGTTGCTTTCTGTAGAATAGTAGGGAGGATATTTCATGGAAAAGGATACTGCACAATATGAATTAATCAATAAATTACGCTCTTCCATCAATCAGATTTTCGTGGGAAAAGAGGATGTGGTGGACAAGGTGCTTATCTGCCTGTTGGCAGGCGGGCATGTTCTGTTGGAGGATGTTCCCGGTATCGGCAAAACCACTCTGGCCAATACTCTGGCAAAGAGCATGCAGTGTAGCTTCGGACGTATCCAGTTTACCCCGGATACCCTTCCGGGAGATGTACTGGGCGTTTCCATATACAATCAAAAGACTCAGGAATTTGAATACCGGGAAGGTGTGATTCAAAATCATATCCTTTTGGCAGACGAAATCAATCGAACCTCTCCAAAGACCCAGTCCAGCCTGTTGGAAGCCATGGCAGAAAGGCAGGTAACGGTAGATGGTCATGTGTATGAGCTTCCCAAGCCTTTCATGGTCATCGCTACCCAGAATCCGGTAGAGTTTTTAGGTACCTATCCCTTACCGGAAGCACAGTTAGACCGCTTCATGATGCGTCTTTCCATCGGCTATCCTGACAAAAAGCAGGAAATTCGTATGGCTTTACAACATTTGGAAGGTATTTCTCCGGAAAGTGTAGAACCGGTATGCACTGTGGAGCAGCTTTTGGAGCTCAAAGACTCCGTAGCTAAGGTAACTGTTTCCGAAGCCATTTTGACCTATATAGAAGATATTGTGGATCTGACCCGAAAGGAACCTCTCTTTCAACTGGGTGCCAGCCCCAGAGCTATGCTGGCATTGGTACGTGCTTCCCAAAGTATGGCCTTCTTACAGGAGCGCAGCTTTGTGAAGCCGGATGATGTAAAGAAGGTTGCTTTGCCGGTGCTGTTGCATCGTATTTCCCTAACATCCCAGGCAAGGATTCAAAGGGAAGACCCTGCCAAGCTTTTGCACAGCCTGGTCCTCAAGGCAAAGGTACCTACCTAATCCACACTACCCTTCCCAAACAGGAGAAACCTATATGACTCGGAACAAAATCCTATGGTTCATACTCTGGATATTATCTTTAGTAGGCATCAGCTTCTATGGCGGAGCTGTTAGTTATGGTGCCTTTTTTTCCCTGACTCTGCTTCCGGTCATCTCCTACCTTTACCTGATTTTTGTATTCTTTCACTTCAAAATCTATCAGGAAACTGCCTCCCGTGACATGGTTTGTATGCAGCCCATGCCTTACTTCTTTGTCTTGAAAAATGAATGCTGGTTTGGATTCGCGGGAATTAAAATCAAGATGTTTTCTGACTTTTCTTATATAGAAAGTATGCCTCAGGATCAGGAATATGAATTGCTGCCCGGCGATGAGTTTCGCTATGATACTAAAATCATTTGTAAGTATCGTGGGGAGTATAACATCGGTGTGCAGGAAGTTATTCTGACCGATTTCCTGCACCTTTTTCACCTTCGTTATAAGGTTGCCGAAACCATTCAGGCCATTGTTCACCCCCGCGTCCCGGAGCCGGAATATATCAGTCACTTGCCTCAGATGTTCGCTTCTCTTCCCCAGAACACTTCTCTGGAAAAAAGAGAACCGGATGTTATCGTACGAGACTATGTGGCAAGTGACAGTCTGAAAAAGATTCACTGGAAGCTTTCCGCCAGAGAGCAGAACTGGAAGGTACGTCCGGACATTGACGAAGGCAAACAGAATGTATCTATTTTCTTGGATAACAGGCGATACAGCCAGAAATTACAGGATTATCTGCCGCTGGAAAATCGTCAGTTAGAAGCACTACTGGCACTGAGCCTGTACTTTGCCAAGAAAAACATAACGGTTTCCACTTATTATAAAGATCAAACCCTACAACAAAAAACAATCCCCAATTTACAAAGCTTCGAGGCTTTTTATACACAAATCTCCGCCATCTCTTTCCTCCCGGAAACAGATAGCTTTTTTGCTATGGAAGAATGTCACAGAAACGGTTATTTTCTGAATACCAAGCTGTTCATCGGTATTTTCCATACCCTGAACGATTCCATGCTGCAGTTGGCAGAAGAAATCGCACTTCAGGGAACACAGGTGATTTTCTATGTTTTCACTGAAGAAAGTCCGGACAAATACCAACGGGAAAACACCTCCCGAAAGCAAATCATCGTTCTCCCTATTTTCGCAGAAACAGAGGTATTGTTATGAGTAAGCTTTTGGAAAAACATTTCCCTTCCGTTGCAAGCAGTTTCCTGCTGTTTTTGATATTACTTTCCCAAAACGAAACCCGTCTGGGCTTTCATTCCGGCTACCTGTTTCTTTTTGCAGCAGGCGGTTTTCTTCTGATGGTACTCTGCTCCATGCAGAAACGTAACAGGCTGCTTACGGCACTATCCGTTTTCCTCTGTCTGCTGCTTTGTTTCTTCGTAATACCAAAAGATACCTTCGTGCAGCTGGCAACAGGTTTTTCTGAATGGCTGACGGAAACTCCTGATACGGAACCTTCTGTGTATTCCCTGTTATTGGTGTGTATCTTCACCTTGATAAGCCTGTGTTTTCAACTGGTAGCAGAGCGTTTTTTGCCCCTGCGTCTGATGATTTCTCTGGGATTACTCGTGTGTATGGGTATGGATTTGTTCACCCGAAGAAGCCTGCCCCGGCTGACCGTTACCTGTAGTATCGGGTACCTGTTGATTACGCTGGTGATTTTGATACAACTTCGTTGGAAAAAGCACCGCAGCTCGCCTGACCGCCCCTTTCTGCTGTGGTTTTTGCCCTTTCTGACCGTTTATATAATATGTCTGGGGCTCATTCCTGCACCGGATCATCCTTACAACTGGCAGTTTGCCAAGGAACTGTACAAGCATTTTAATCAAACCTATTTACTGGTTTTGCAAAATCTGCCCTTTGGAGGAAAAGAGGGCTTTTCCTCCGGCGGCGGTTTTCGGGAGGATGGCCGACTGTTGGGTGAGGTAACCGATAATAATCGGTTAATCCTATGGATAAAGGAGCCTAATGGACTGAAAACCAATCTGTACCTGACCGGCAAGGTCTATGACAGCTTTTCCGGCAATCAATGGTCTCAAACCAATACCCAAATGCCTTATGAGCGCAAACTGGATGCTTTGGAGACCATCTATGCAGTCCGCCTTTTTGATGAACTGCATGAGGCGGATTATATTCGCCCAGCCACCTTTCAGGTTCAATTCGAGGACTTTCGCACCGGCTATGTATTTTCGCCCTTAAAAACCTGGAAGGTACTGATGCAGGAAACGAATTATGAGGATGCCAACGGAGAGTTGTTGTTTGAGCATCTGCAGGGCTATGGTACCACTTATGAGAATTACTTTTTCCAACTGAATATAGACCATGACAGCTTTTATACCTTTTTGGAAACGCCTCTGGTACCGAATCAGGACACCTGGAAGGATGTTCGAAAAAGGTACATCCATGCTTTTGAAAATACTCTCACTCCGGAGGATTTAGAGAAGCATCGTCAGGATATTTATGCACTTTACCATTCACCTTTGCCTTTGTCGCCAGCGGTGCAGGAGTTGTTAGACCATATTACCCGGGATGCAAAGACGGACATCGAAAAGCTAAAAGCAATAGAAGCTTATTTAAGTGCTTTTCCCTATACCAATTCCCCGGGAGCCTTACCGGAGGATATCCAATCACCGGAGGCTTTTCTGGACTACTTTTTACTGGAAAGCAAACAGGGCTTTTGCAGCTACTTTGCCACTGCCTTCGTACTGCTTGCCCGCGCAGAAGGAATTCCGGCACGCTATGTGGAGGGCTTCTGCGTTCCTACCGCCAATAGGCAGGAAATCCCTGTTTATGGCAACATGGCACATGCCTGGCCGGAAGTCTACATCGACCAAAAAGGCTGGATACCCTTTGAGCCTACCCCGGGCTATGGGCAGCTGCGCTACACTCCTTGGGAACCCATCCCTGTTTCGACGATACAGGATACGAGTAGCTGGGGGGAAAAGGATGAGGAAGAACTGCCCCAAAACACTGCACCTCCACTCCCCTCCCCCACACCGGAACCCGTAGAAAATGTAGTTTCTATAGAATTGCCCCGAACCCTCGGAAACATTCTCCTTTTGCTGATAGGTATCGGTGCTTTGCTTTTCATGGGAGACCGTATGATTTCTGCATACCGCTATCGCCGATGGGGATTGGAAAAGAAATTCCTCTCACAGATACAACAAAACCTACAGCTTCTGGCTCTGCTGGGCTACCGACGTAATACCTACGAAACACTGGAGGAGCTACAGGAACGTGCCCAGGCAGTTATGTATTATGAAACGGAAGCACCTGAGGAAGAAGAAAAACCCCTACAGTTTTTGGCTCTATATGAGGAGGTTCTGTATAATAAACGACCTATTGATGCGCATATGCTGGAGCTGGTGAATGCAGAGCATGCTTATTTACTGAGTTTGTTGAAGAAGTTTAAATATCCGGCTTACTTGTATTATCGAATCGCGAAATAACTCCTTCATTGCCCTTTGGGTGCACACAGCGTACAAATAAGCGAACCGGGGGCTATGCAACATTGCAATATCAAGGGCAACACTACAAGACATACTTGTCCGGTGGAAACCACATCATTTCTCACTTTGTGACGTGGTTTTCCAATGGCATTTCAGCGATAATAGATTGCGAAAGGAGAAAACAAAATGATAGACCAGATTAAAATTGGCGGTTTTTTAAGAGAATTACGCAAAGAGAAAGAACTAACACAAGAACAACTGGCAGAAAAGTTTGGTGTCTCTTCCCGAAGCGTATCCCGTTGGGAAAATGGTAATACCATGCCGGAATTGAGCATTCTGGTGGAACTGGCAGATTTCTATGAAGTGGACATCAAGGAAATCATTGATGGTGAAAGGAAAAGTGAGATTATGGAAAAAGAAGAAAAAGAGACTTTGCGAAAAGTGGCATATTATGCAGAAGCGGAAAAGAAATTAGTAGTGAAGCGTAGATGCATAGTTACCTTCGTAGGTACATTGATGTTTGCGTTGAGTATTATGATTGGGTACATTGTGTTCCCTAAATTACCGGAAGACAGTTTTCTGAGAAATGGCAGTTTGGGGTTAGGATTAGGAGTAATAGGTGTGGTTCTTTTGTGGGGAATCGTAATTCGTGAAAATCGTAAAAATTCGATGCAAGACAAATAATATCTGTACATTCAAAATTAATAAAAATAAGTTGCTATTTTGAAGAAAACAACATATAATGTTTATACAGATATGAATCTGTTGCACGAAGTGCATTAATATTTGGGCTGACCGCAAGGTCCTGGTCCACCGGCTGGCGGGGATTTACCCCGCCTTTTTTCTACATAAAGGGGCGATTACATGAAGGAGAAATTACTTAGTGTTTTTATAGATGAATCGGGAGATTTTGGACAATACAATCCCTCTTCACCGAACTACTATGTTGCAATGGTTTTACATAATCAGGAAATAGATATTTCAAAGAATATTGAAGCATTAGAAAGACAGATAAGTAATTGGGGGTATCCAGAGCATACGATTCATACAGGTCCACTTATTAGGCGTGAAAGTGTTTATAAAAATGATTTGAGAGAACAAAGAAAAGCGTTGTTTAATGCATTGTATCATTTTACTCGTTTGCTGGATATTCAATACATCTGTCCTGTGATTAATCAGGGAGATTGTGCAGAAAAATCTAAGCTGGCTTACACGGACAAACTGACAAAAGAGATTGCAAATCAGCTTCGGACAAAGTATACATATTTTTCAGCCTTTGATAAAATTATTGTATATTATGACTATGGACAGGTTGAATTGGCGCAGATTCTTGTGTCTGTCTTCAACACCATGTTTTCTAATGTGGAATTTAGAAAGATAGAGACGAATCAGTATAAACTATCACAAGCAGCCGATTTGATTTGTACAGTAGAAGCGATTGCACAGAAGAATGTATTAACAAAGTCAGAAAGTGAATTCTTTCACTCAAAGAATGATTTTAAGAAAAATATTTATAAAAATATTGCAAAGAAAAAGCTGTAGAAATTTGTATCGGGTGGTGAGATGATAATGACATTTGGTGAGCGTTTATATGAATTGCGTAGGAATAAGAATATTTCACAAGAAGAACTGGCAGAATTATTAGATGTGTCACGACAATCGATTTCAAAATGGGAAAACGATAAGGCATACCCAGAAATGACAAGACTTCTTTTTATGAGCGAATATTTTGATGTCTCTTTGGATTACTTAATGCGGGGGATAGAAGCAGATGAAAATAAGGGAGATGTAACCGTAAGCTATAAAGCAAAAAATATGTTAATGGTTTGGAACAGCTTTGTTTCAAACTTGTCAGACAAGCAGCGAAAGCTCATAATGGTATTATATATTTTATTAATATGTGTTTCTATTGCTATTATTGTTAGTTTTATTTATGGGACTGGTTATGCGATAGGACAATTCATCGGATATATACAAAGTGATCTAAATTTGTAACTGCAACTGCAAGTTTACACAGGTGCAACCTTACTTTTATGGTATTTGGAGAATGATAGTGTTATTTTTTATGTATAAATTTGATTTAGGAGGAATTTCAGATGAGTAAGAAAAATAACATTATGGATTGGTTGACCACAGGAACAAAACATGAGGTTTTAATCAGGAAAATTCTTGTTGTAAGCTTAGCAATACTTGCAGTTTATCAATTAGGGTATAATATAGGAGAATTCTTAGCACATATCGGTTTATAAACGGATAATATAGGTACAACTTCCGTTTACAATATCCACCCGCCACACATTTCCAAACGTAGAGAGAATTAAAAGACCCTATCCACCATTTGTACCTACCATGTGTACAAATAAGTGAATAGAGTCTTATTTTTCTCTATCTCCTATCTTAAGCAGCTGTTTCCTGAGATACTTCTACCTCCACGAAATCCTTCTGCTTGCTCATCAGAGCCAGTACGATAGCTACTGTCAATACGATGGTTGTGAGGATACCGCCCTCCAAACCGAAGGAACCGCCATTAATCAGGGTCATCTCTTCATTAATAGTAGACTTGAATACGGTGGTGCCGAAATTCATACCACTTACCAGGATACCGTAAATATTACCCTGTGCAAAGTTCCAGATAGAATGGATGGCTGCGATTCCCCAGATGCTGCCTCTCTTCACGAAGTAAACGCTGGCGAAGATACCAAACAATACCAAATTCACCATGGACAATGCGGTGATACCCGGGTTGCCCAGATGCAACGCACCAAAGGCCAATGCATTTACGATGATACCCAGCCACACATTGCCCTTCTTTCTGGCAATGGATACCAGGAAATAGCTTCGACAAAATACTTCCTCAGACATACCCTGAATCAGGAAGCCTACAAATAACAAAGACAACATACCCAGTCCTGCTGCCGAAAGTAGACCACTGTTAAACTCGATACTCAATGCACCTGTCACGGCACCTACTAAAACGATCACGGTCATCATGGCAAAGCCGATGAGCAGACCCATACCATATTCCTTCCACATACCGGCCTTTTTGAAGCCCAGAGTACGCATTTTTCTCTTCTGTATCAGCTTACAGAACAGCATAGGTACCGCAATCATCAGTGCTGTGGCAAAGAGCTGTACTACCATCATTCCTTCCGAGCTCAAAATCTCCTGCTCGATGGCAATCATTGCCGTCAAATCTCCGGATGCAGATACTTTCATAAAGTCCGGATGCATCGCTAACATCACTACTTCCACACCCAAAATCGGTACCATCATGAAAATCTGTAATACAAAATACACACCCAAAAACATGAGGATTTCCACGAATACATTCTTGCCGCCGGTCTTGGCTGCCTCATGCACCATATCCGGTCTCTTCCATTTCAAATTCATTCTCTTTTCCCTCCATATGAAAATCTTTTGTAAAAGTTTACTTTATCACTCTATCACTTCTCTGTAGAAAATTCAACTGTACTTATGTCATACTTTACTTCATGGCCTTGCGCAGCACCGCTCCCATGGCCAATGCGGAAATCGGCTTGCGATAGTAGCACTTTCGTATCAGATTGGCAATCAAACCTCCGCAGAACACAATCGCCAGACCTATGATAATACTCACCGGCAATGACAATGTACTTCCTCTTCTGGCAAAAGACATGCCGATAGCATAAGACAATGCAAAGCAAATAGCAAAAATAACACTTGCCACTACGAATGTTTTATAGCAGACACTATAGTAAATCATACAGACTACCATCAAAACACCCAATACTATCAACATTCCGCAGTATTCCCCTTTTTCCTCCGGTGAAAGATACGTCCTTATTGCTACAAATACGCTGAAAAATAAATAACTACATACTGCACTGGCGATACTGAAAAAATCTGCAAAATCAATATCTATGAACCATCTCTTGGGCGAAGCTATCACCATCTGAGAGAACAATAAACTATAACTAAGCTGCAATACCATAATCGTTCCCAGATAAAAATAAACTGCACCAAACAAAAAGCTGTTTACTCCTAATAGAGACATAACGATTCCTATTACCAGGAAAAAAATCCCTAACCCAATATTCATCTTGAAATTATAGGAATATTTCATTAATTGAAAACCCTTTTTCCATTCTTTCCACATAAACTATCTCCCCCTGCCTTTTTTCTAATTGTTTATTTATGTTCTCCTTATGCCATTCCCTTTCGCAATCCGACACTGCCGGAATACTTAGACGCGACTCTTTTGTAAAATACTCTGCGTAGTATCATGGCAATTCCGGAGGCAACGGTTATGATAAGTATTCCCAACAATAACGCCATTCCCTTACTGTGATTGACCATGCTCCCTAATTCATTGATAAAGGGCAATTCACTGCAAATATCGATTACAAAGTACATTAAAAAACACAAAAAGAATGCCAAAAAATAAAACTTATTATAAAAACCATAAAAAATCGTAAACACTGCTATGCCCATAGCTATCAGGATGAATAAAGTGGCAACCGATATTCCAACTTCTGCTATTGCAGCATCCTTTACAAAAAAGAAAATACATATGCATTCCAGAACATAACTAAGAATACTGCTTATCAAACAATAAATATCCGAAAAACAGATTTCTAAAAATCTTCTTCTACGGGAGGATAACACCAGAGAGGAAAACACCAGGTTATCCTTGTTCTGAAGCCCCATGGCTACTGCCAGAAAGAAAAATAAACCGGCCATCATAAAACCTTTGACAGCAATTGCCACACTAATAAGTGCTAACCCATTCATCAATAAAACCATAAGCAACACTGCAATACTACATACTATAGTAATCTTATAATTATAAGAGTACCTCATCAGCTTCCATGTCCGCTTAAGCTCTGCTATCATAGTAACTCTCCTCCATCCTCTTCATTACGATTTTTTCGCTGAAAAGAAATATGCCTACATAAAGAACCACGAATAAAATCACACATACGGGTGGTAAAATCAGTGCCAGAACGCCTATACCCATCTCCACCAGAGAAGCCAGCATAATCACTAACATCAACCAATTCATTTGTGTAATATGACGGCTGAGTACTAATATCAGCTCAGTTACTGCTGCAGTAGCAAAAGTAAAGCTGATGAGTGAAAGATAGCTCATATTCTCTGCACCTAACAGATAGAAAACTGCCAAAATCAAATGTATCATCAATACTCTGCGAACCTTATCTGCCTGCAAGGCTTTTCGTAAAACCGGTATTCCTCTGTGGGAAGTTTTCAGATACTCCAGCTTGTTGGTTTCCTTGTTCAGAATACCGCCAAATACGAATATATCCAGTATCAGTTCTGCACCAACCAATATAGAACCTGCCGACAACAGCCCCGGCATGGCACTTCCCATGGCCATGGTACCGATTATATGTGCCGGAAGCCCCATGAAAATCACTGCTAAAGGATATGCTGCAAACAATAATATCTTCACCAGCGTACCGGACAAAAACACTCCATAACTCTTCCAATATTTCTTCATAGCAGCCTCCTATGCCTTCAGGCTGGAATACTGTTTCATCACTGCCACGCTAATCTGTGACAAGGTAGGTGTTTCCACCGCAATATCCAAACCGGCCAGCTTATCTAAATTTTCTGCCAGACACAAGCCTTCATAACCGTAGGAATTCTTGCGGAAGCCAATCAGGATATCCTTTGCCTTGGCCTCATCTGCTGCCTCGCCTTTTACCATAATGTACTTTTCCTTCAAATCCTCTACAAAACCCTGCTCTACTACCTTACCCTGTTCCATAATCACACAATAATCTGTCACATTTTCCATATCTGCGATATTATGGGTGGAGAAGAATACACTCTTTTCTCCATTGCCTTCTTCCAGATACTCACGAAGCATACTGCAAAGCTTATCTCTCATCAAGGGATCCAGCGGAGATGCCGGCTCATCCAAAAGCAGACACTTGGTATCTCTGGCAAATACTGCTGCCAGAGAAGTCTTCATACGCATACCATCGGACAGATTGGAAATGGTCTTATCCTCTTTGTTGATGTTCAAATCCTCACAAAGCTGTACGAACCTATCCTTGTGAAAGTGGTCAAACAAAAGCTCACTGACCTCGCCCACTGCCTTTATGGTCCAATGTGGCATGAAATAACTGGTAGGACTGGTATAGCCGATATTCTCCCTCACCTCTTCATCCTTCATATTCCCATCAAAATAAACAATCTCCCCCTTGTAATCCAAACGCACTCCTGCCAGAATATTCATCAGGGTACTCTTACCGGCACCGTTCTCACCAATCAGTGCCGTAGCAAATCCCTTGGGAATATTCAACTGCGGAATATTTAATTCAAAGCCCTTAAATCTCTTGGTTACATTTTTCATTTGAATCATTGCTTCTGTGTTCATAAGCCCCTCACTTCTGCACCCGAACCGGTGCGAATTCTTTTTACTTCTAATAGGAAATTGCTCCTATTATGATATGATGCATTACATCAACACAACACTGCTATCCTTCCCTGTCGGATAACAGCATCTCCAGCACCTGGACAATCTCCGAATCCGGGATGCCGGCGATTCTTGCGGCAGAAATAGCATTGAGTAAATGCTCCTCCATTTTCCGCAAATGCTGCTCATGCAGCATCTCGCTGTCCTGGGCATTTACATAATAGCCTTTCCCCTGAACAGCTGTTACCAATCCCTGTCTCTCCAGCTCCTCGTAGGCCTTCATGGTAGTAATCACACTGATGCGAAGATCCTTTGCCAGTCCTCGGATGGACGGCAGGTACTCACCCTGCTTTCTCTTTCCGGAAAGAATTTCCTCCTTGAACTGTGTGGCGATTTGCTGATAAATAGGGATGTCTGAATTTTGCAAAATTTTCATATGGCTCTCACCTATCCTTATTACTGTATAAACTGTTCTTGTCAACTGTTTATATGTTATATATACAGCATGAACAGATAAATGTCAACAGGTATTTGTAAAATTTTCAAAAAATAAGAGGTTGTAAAAAAGTCCCATAAAGAAAAATCGCTGAGGCCGTGAGAATAAACAGGGAGCTTACCTCTTTTCATGAGGAGGTCATTTCGAAGAGGAAATAAAAACATGAGAACAGCCATGATAGTCACCAATCGGTGCCATCATGGCTGTTCATTATGGGACTTTTTTACAGCCCCTTTTTTATGCAATGTTCCCTACGGGAATCGAACCCACAATTAGTACTTAGGAGTAAAAAAACGATTCCACGGTGTCTGTTTAGCATCAGCTAATATTTGCCTCTCCAAGAGAATGTTTGTATGGTATTTCAAGTTCCTGTTAATCTTTCGGATAAAAACATACCGGAAGAAAGTCCAATTAAGGTCAATCCAATTACTATTGATGCTGGTGATGATAGCGTTTCATCACAAACTATGAATTGCCATTTTCGATATAAAGTGGTGTGGTTTCACTGTTATTTACAGCTTCAATAGTGATTACAACCCGACCAATCTGCTGGAAGATATTGGTTTTTCCATCTGCAGTCAAAGCTTCATAATCAGCCTCACTCAAAGTTCCTGAACCCAGTCTGACAAATGCATTCACAGAAGACACTGTACCATTTCCGCTTGCATCTGAAACCCGGTTCAAATACATATCTATTGCCGCATCCGAATCATCATTATTCTGTTGCTTCAGGAAAATATCAATTCCCTCCAAACTTTGTTCTACAACATCCATACCTACACGTACATCTGCATTGGAATGATTCGTTACGACGATAGTATTGTTTCCTTCTACATAAGCCGATTCATCCAGCACAATATTGATTTCATCATTGTAGGAATGGGTATCCGGATTCCATTTCTGATGTTTATTAAACGTAAACTTCATGGCTCCCCATTCCACATCCACCTTATACACTTTTGTACTGGAAGCATCTATATATTTTCCTTGTACATCCGTTGCAGCGGAATTATTCGTATCATTTAATTCTTCTTCCTTCCACTCACCTATAACACTACTGGACGCAGTAATTGCATAAGTAGAAAACTTCTTGGTATAAATCGTAATATAGCCATCGCCCAGCTCATAATATTCTTCCGAGCTTCTTGAAGATGACATTTGCTCTGCTGTATCTTCATGTACTCTGTATACAGAGTAACCCGATCTGCCCGCCAACTCTCCTGTTAACGCAATCCGTATCTTTACCGGTTCCGGCAACTCCTTTAACTTACCCTGAGGCACATCATTTATTATCTTGTTAACGGAAATATCATAGTAATTCAAAGTTTCAAAAGAACTATCTTCGAGCATTGTCTCAATCGAATCAATATCTTCCACTATATCACTATCATTCTCTATATCCGTAGTGATTTTTTCTACTGTCAAAACAACTTCCTTTTTGTCCTCCACCGACTCCGCTGCTGTTAAGCCCTTCTCAGCGTCGTTTACTACATGAAGAAACACTCTATCCAGATTTTCACTTGTAATCTTTTGACTAACGCCTTCCTTCACTTCCAATCTGGCATCGTTTACTCCGGACCATATGGCTTTCAATGTAACAGCTTCGGTATCCGGACCAAATGTAAAGGTTGTATAGCCTGCTCCTGTGGTGATTTTTCCGTTATCAGATGCTTCCCCTGTAGTGGAATCCAAAAGTACCCATCTAAGGAATGTCTTTTCCTCACCGGATGTATCCACCGGATCTTTTATCCTGATTGATTCATTATACTTTTTCGTAAATGAAGTCTCACCTTCCAAAGTTCCACCATTTGGGTTAATTGTAAGTGCACAGGAATGAATAGACCACTGCGCATACAGATTCACTTTTGACATGCCATCTGCTATTGCATTGTGATATACCCTTACACCACTTTCATCATAGTACTGTGTACCGCTTACCATACCGGTATAGTATCCCAGGAAATCATATCCCACTCTTGTAGGTACCCCAACATTAGCTTGAATCGTCATATCGGACTTTAAGAGTGCTTCTCCCTGACCGGCACTTCCACCATTATCCTCAAAATAAACCTTACAATCTATTTCACTGACAATCGGTTCCAATACAATACTTCCGGAAAGCCAAGCACCTACTTCGATACTATCTCCCGGCCGATATACACGTGTATCCGTATCAGTCAGCCGCACGCCTTTTGCCGGAGAAGCACCATATGTCTTGATACGCCAACCGGTAAAACGAGAGCCATCAGCAAGTGCAGCATTATATGCCGGCACTATAACCGTTTGAGTAGCTTCCCCAAAGGTATATGTAGTATTTTGTACAGTCTCTGCACTTACACCTTTGAACGTAACTGTAAAAGTTTTATTCGGCCATCCGCTGGTTAAAGCTGACTTGGAGGTAGATCCTGAACCTGCGGAGCCACCGCTTCCGCCGGAACCACCTACCTTCGACCATGAACCATCATAGGTGCCCGTGTCTCTGGTACCGGAACCGTTTGTCCCCGAATAATATCCGGATCCGCCACTACCGCCTGCAGCACTACAGGATGCATTCGTTTTGGGTCCATCATGATTATTGTCCTTAGTGTAATCGATGCCGCCTCGGCCGCCGCTTCCGCCACCGCCGCCACCGGCACCACCGGTACCTATTCCATACGCAGAATAACCGGCTCCGCCGCCACCGCCACCGCCGCCACCGCCGGCTGTGTGATATTGTTTTCCGTCCCATTTATCATCATCATTCGCGCCTTCCCATTCATTACTTCCATTTGCACCGCCACTTCCGCCGGCTGTACCTGCCAGACCACCTGTAGCAGCTAAGGAAATCGTAGTTTGTACATATAAAGTACCACTTGCTAACGCTGTACCGCCCTTACTTCCGGAATTTCCGCTGGTACCGTCATAATTCTCATCCCCATTATATTTTGTCGCACCGTTACCCGTAGCGCTTCCACCGTTTCCACCGCTTCCGCCATTCGTACCGATACCGGCTCCGGCTCCGCCACCACCGGCACCACCGGCTCCGCCGCCACCACCGTAATAACGGTCATCCCCATCCCAGGTTATAAATCCATTATTACCGGAATATCCGCCAGCACCATTACCGGCTCTACCACCATTTGCCACTACCTTACCTTCACCGAGTATAATCAAGGTAGATGTTGATGGTAACAAAATACCTGCATATCCTCCGCTTTGTCTGATGGCATTCGTACCGCCACCTATGGCTGTTAACGTCACTCCTTTGGGAATATAAATATATACCGTTGCTCCGGCTTTGATTTTCAAGCCATTATTCATTGTGCTTGTAGCGCCAAAGGTTTTAGACTCAGACAGATAGTACACACCGGAAGCCAACTCTGCGCCGGCTGACTTTGTGACCAAATCAATTGCCGCATCTGTTGCTTTCGTTCCCGTTGCTGCATTTGCAGAAATAGGATACATATTACTCATAGAAATGATTAGACATACCGCAAGGAATACAGAAAGCAATCTATGATACTTGCGCTTACTATTCATTTTTCTCATATCAATCGCCCTCCTTCATTCGTATGAGTTAATTGCCCAAATACATGGGTGTTGTCTCGCTATCTTGCACTGCTTCTATGGTAATTACCACTCTAGCAATTTGCTGAAATACATTTGTTTTTCCGTCTGCAGTTAATTCAGAAAGACCTGCCGCATTTAACATGCCTTCATCCAATCGTACATAAGCTCTCACCTGCTCTGCTGTAGCCATTCCGCTTGCATCTGCCACTTTATTCAAGTACATATCTACTGCATCTTCAGAACTGTTACTGTTTTCCTGCTTCAAGTAAATTTCCACTCCATCCATATCCTTTTCTACAACAGACATTCCTACACGAACATCCGCATTGGAATGATTAGTAATAACGATTTCATTGTTTCCATCTACATAAGCAGATTCGTCTAATACAATCTTAATTTCATCGTTATAGGAATGGGTATCCGGATTCCACTTCTGATGCTTGTTAAACACAAACTTCATGGCGCCCCATTCTACATCTACTTTGTAAACTCGGGTACTTGTGGAATCAACATACTTTCCTTGCACATCTGTGGCAGCCGCATTATTTGTATCGTTCAATTCTTCTTCCTGATATTCACCAATTACACTACTGGATGCAGTTATGGCATAGGTTGAGAATTTCTTGGTGTAAATAGTAATCGTATTCCCGTTTACTTCATAGTACTCTGTGGAGCTTCTTGAGGAAGACATTCTTTCTGCCACGCCTTCGTGTACTCTATATACAGAATAACCACTACGATTCTCCAAGGTTCCTGTCAGAGGTATGGTTATCTTTACCGTTTCCGGTAGTTCTATCAGATTCGTGGTTGTACCATTAATTATCTTCTTAACCGTAATATCATAATAATTCAAAGCTTCAAAACTACTATCTTCCAGCATATTCTCTATAGAGGCCACGCTCTCCGGTAATGCAGCAGGCTCTTCTTTATCCACTGTAATTTGATCAACTGTCAAAACCAGTTCACGCGTCTCCGCTATCAGGTCTTTCGCAGTGAGACCTTTGTTTGTATCCGTCACTTCATGGCAATATACACGATCCAGATTTTCACCTGTTATTTCCTGTTCAACAGAAGCTTCCACAACGATTGTCGATCCATTTGGCGCCGACCATATCGCTTTTAATGTAACATTGGAACTTTCCGGTCCAAACAAAAATGTTGTGTACCCTGCGCCTTTGACCAATTTTCCATTATCAGATGCATTTCCGTTTGCATCCAATATGGTCCATCCCAGAAAAGTTTTTTCCTCTCCTTCGTATATCGGATCCTTTATTGCTACCGATTCATTATACTTTCGAGTATAGGATGTTTCTCCTTCTAATACGCCTCCATTTGCGTCTATGGTAAGAGTACTTGAGTTGATAATCCACTGGGCATATACGGTCATCCTACTCGCACAATTTGTTTCAAATGCTGTATCATAAACCCTATTACCTGCAGCATCAAAATACTTAATACCATTAATAAGTGACGTATAGTATCC